>NZ_JBIVBS010000025.1:0-110987 GCF_044746205.1 Streptomyces sp. NPDC086549
GCTACCTCACCCCGCTGGAGACCCGGCAGCGTCTGGATCAAGAACACGCCCTCGTAGCGTAAGCATCGAGTGTCCAAGATCACGGGGAAGCTTCAGGCTGGTGTCCCGTCGTAGATGATCTGGTCCCTACCTGTGGCCGTGACCTGCGACGACCAGATTGGTTGAGAAGCCAGGGTGCAGGTTTTCTCAGTTGATCTGGTCTTTCCAGCGCAGATGTCGGTTGTTGTCTCGGTGGATCTGGTCCTCTCCGTCGGGCTGCTGACCCGACCGTCCGGACGCGCGAGAGGGCATCCGGACGCAGGTTCAGTTCTCGTGTGGTGGGGCGGCGGCGAGGAGTTCGCGCTTCACGTGCTCGTAGTCGGCCAGGACTTGCGGGTCGCCTTGGTGATAGTCGGTCCAGAATCCGGGGCGCTGCCAGCGGGCGTCCGCAAGGCGGGTGCGGCCGTCGGCGATGACCAGGGTCCAGCCGGGGGGTATTCGGGTGTCCACTGTCTCGAAGTCGGCGGAGTCCCAGAGCAGTCCGGGGTCTGGTGTGCCGGGGCCTAGCACGCGGATCTGGCAATCGATGTCGTAGGCGACCATCTCCAGAACCGGGTAGACACCGCCCACCCGGATCCCGTCGTACTCCGCGACTGGGATGTCGGCCGCGGGATGGATGATCTGCAGGCATCTGACTTTCATGGGAAGAGTCTCGCCCAGTCGATCCCCGGTCGTTGTCCGGGTCGCCGCGACGGTTCCAGCAAGGCGGCCACGTCCGGAGCATCGCTGACGACCAGACTCTGCCCCGGAAAGGCACCGCGGGCCCAAACCGTCTGAGATGACGAGCGAATCGGACCAGATCACTTGAGACGGGGACCAAATCGGTTGAGACGGGACAGCTGGACAGCCGGCGGCCCGGTCCACTCAGACGCCATCCGCTTTCCGAACGTGATCGTTTGGTTCGGGTTGGATGGGCATGAACCCCCGGTGACGGCGGGAGAGATGGGGACGGTTCGTCCGCTCGCGTCGCTCGTGGAGGTGGCTGGTGCCGTCGGTGCTTGGTCTGCTGGAGGCCCGGGAGAAGAGGGTCCGGGAAGAGGTGGCGCGGTTGCGGGAGGAGGCCGAGCGGGTGCAGGTCGCGCTCGGTGAGGCGGAACGCGCACTTCAGCGTCTTACGGATGCCCGCGTGACGGTGGCCGAGGTGCTGGCCGAGCCGTCTTCCGTGGTCGCGGAGCCGGTGGGGAGCACGGTGGCGGGGGCGGTGGTGCCGCGACGGGCCGAGGGCATGGCGGCGAAGGTCTTGGCGCCGGACTACCAGCGGATCGTGTCGGTGCTGGAGTCGCAAGCGGGCCGGGAGAGCATGCGCTGTCAGCAGCTGGCGGCGGCCCTGGGCATGGAGGCGGTCCCGGCGAAGGTCGAGGGGCTGCGGTCGAAGGCGAAACGCCTGGTGGAGCGGGGGTGGGCCCAGCAGGTCCGGCCGGGGGTGTTCACCGCACTCGCGGGACCGGCCGGCTGAAGGCAGCCGGGCGGCGTCCGGCCAGGCGTCCGGCCAGGCGGCCGGTCATCAGCATGGTCATGGACCACAGCACCATGGCCTCGTGCATGGCGGGCAGCGTCTCGTAGTCACGCACCAGACGGCGCGAACGCATCAGCCAGCTCAGCGTTCTCTCCACCACCCACCTGCGCGGCAGCACCACGAAGCCCGTCGTGTCGTCGGTGCGTTTGACGATCTCGAGGGTGAGGCGGAGATTCTCGCGGGCGAAGTCGACCAGGCTGCCGGCATAGCCGCCGTCCGCCCACACCAGGCGGATGGAGAAGTACTGCCGTCGCAGCCGCTGAAGCAGCGGCACTGCAGCGTCACGGTCCTGCACGCTCGCCGCGGTCACCGCGACGGCCAGGACCAGGCCGAGGCAGTCCACCAACAGGTGCCGCTTGCGCCCGCCCACCTTCTTTCCGCCGTCCCAGCCGGACGTTGAGCGCGGGATGTTCGCAGCCGCCCGCACCGACTGCGAGTCCACGATCGCGGCCGTCGGATCCGGCGAACGACCCTCCTTCTGACGGACCTTGTCGCGCAGCCGGTCGTGGAGCTCGGCGAGCAGCCCCCTGAGCTGCCAGCGGCGGGCAAAAGCATGCACGCGCCGATACGGCGGGAAGTCCGCGGGCAGGTTGGCCCACTTCACTCCGTTGTCGACTACATAGCGGACCGCGTCGATCATCTGCCGGTGGCAGTAACCCTCCGGCCGCCCGCCGTGACCCTCCAGCCAGGCCGGAACGGCAGCACGACCCGGATGACCTGCCACTCCGCCTCCGTCATGTCGGAGACATAGCTCCGAGTGCGGTCCGGCCGGTCTGCCGCGTTGCCGAACCTGTGCGCGAGGCAGTCACACGACAGGGACGGCGAGTTGGACTCCACGCACGCGAGCGCGAAAGACTGCAGCAACAGGGCCTCCTGGTACTCGGATTGGTTCGCACCCCCGAACTACCAAGAGGCCCTGCTGTCATGCGCCGGCTCTCGCGCGATCACCCGATCAGGAACTCTGTTCGACCAGACCAGCCCCGTGATCGATATGCGGATGGCGTCTGAGGCTACCGGCGGTGTGTCGCTGGCGCCGATACCGGATGCGGTGGCGTTGTGCCAACTGGCGCAGTGCCAGGCCGCCGCCATCCGCGTACCTGATGACGAGGATGTAGCAGCACCGCCAACGCCCGCTGTCACCCCACCCTGCGCTGTGCAGGTTTACGAACGCAGCTCACCACGGGAATCGACAAACGATGAAGCCATGTCGGCAAGATCAGCCAATTCGACATCAGCCAGAATCTCACCACCAGGCGACGATTGCACAGAAAAGCGACCGTTACCCTGCGGTTCGATGCAAATCTCACCAGCATCCCTCTTAAAGGGATCAATAGCCAACCGCAAGACGTCGTGAGAGAAGAACGGAAACATGCCGCTCAAGCGAGAGTTTGACCGCAGCGCGGCCAGCATCTCACGATGAGAGATGTGGTTATCATCCGCCAAAAGGATGCTCCAGGCTGTTTCCGCGGGTTCGCCGCGCTCGTAGCCTTCAGCCATTTTGGAAAACTCAATGAACGGAAAGCGCTCACGCAGAGGCGCAAGAAGCACACCGCTCCGCCATGCGTCGATCACTTCTGCAATGTCTCCCAGGGCGGCCGTGCTCCCGTTTGCCCAGACGAAATCACCCTCGGCACTGTCCATGGAGATTGAAAAGGCTCTCCGGTTCAGGACCGTGCTGATTCTGATGAGTCCACGACTCGAAGCAACCTCGGCAGTGCGATACACGCTGAGCCCTCGATCCGAGGCAGGTCGTACGTCTCCAAGGTCGAGACCACAGTTTTCCGCAAGGCGACGAAGCGCCTGAGACAGACCACCATTCGTCACTAGCTCTGGGTAGTACTTTGCGTCTGGAGCTTCAGCGAAGCTAGCCACCGGCATATCCACGGCCCTCAGGTCTCTTCCATGCTGTTGGTTACGGTTCACCAGGACCCCACAATAGCCACATCTTGGCAAGGGCGGGGTCTGTCGACCAGGCTGGCTGCTCCAATGGCAGCACGTCTCCGGCTGCATCGTAGAAGGTTATCGAACCCCATGACCGTTTCCCTGAAACCACCGACTTTGCAAGCCATGCCATCTCCTGCTCGGTCGCCTTCGATCCCGTCGACATACCTCTCAGTGCCGAACCGGTAAAGCCGCCAGCGAATCCCTTGGTATTGACGTGAATGCGAATATCATGGTTGTCGATGGCCGCCATGACCGACTCTTGCCAAGTTCTCCCGTCCGGGAGCTTACCCATGTAGTGGGTGAAGCCATTGTCAAGAGCCCACTCGACAGTCCCCATATCCTGCGCACCGAGTGCCACATCGGTACAGTTCGTGTTATGGACCAGCACCGGTGTGTCGCCGGCGAGCACATAGTACGTGTGGAGGTTGTCGATCGTGAGGTTGTAGGCGGAGTGGAGACGGTGAAAGTGGTGGACGCGGACCACGGTGACGGTCTCACCGTTATTGGTGCGCAGGGTCTGGCCTGGTTTGAGGTCGCCGGCGTCGGTCCAGCGACGGGTGCTGGGTGACCAGAAGGGGTGGTGCTGTGTGGCGGTGATCCGTGCCTTGCCGACGTTGATCGTGATGTCGGCGAAGTCGGTGTCGTCGGGCGTGTAGATGGTGCTGGTGACGGTGTGGTTTTCGGTGCGGCCGCTTTCAGGATCGGTTGCCAGGACCATATCGCCGGTCCGGACGTCCTCAATCTTCTTGGTTGTGCCGTCGGCCATCAGCACTCGCGTGGTGCCGGGGAAGCTGTTGCGCTCGCAAGCCTTGGCAATAGCCTCACTGGCTTTGGCGGCGATGCCGGCGATGGCTTCGTCAGACAGGTGGAGCGTGCGAAGGGCTTTCCACGCGTCGGTAAAGCCGATGCCGGTCCTGGCAGCTGCGTCGAGAGCCTTGACGGCACGCGCGATCGGGCCGAGTGCGTCTTCGACCGGGACGTATGTGGCGATGCTCCAGGCGCAGGCGGACTTGCTGCCGTGCCAGCAGTCCATCAGGTCTGCGGCGAAGAAGTGGAACAGGATCGATCCGGCCACGTCGCCGAAGAGGCTCTGCCATCCGGCTTCGACGATCTGTTTGCCGGTGAACTTGTGCGTCCAGCCGTCGATCTTGATGTTCTTCAGCGTCGTCCGCTGGAGGAACTCCCACGCCCGCTTCGGGCACCCGTCGGCCGTGGCCTGGGCCTGGTCGTCGGTGCAAAGGTAGAAGTCGGCCTCGTAGGTGACGACCAGGTCGTACATCGCGTCGCAGCCCTTGAAGGCCGCCTCCGGCATCCCCGGGCATGTGCCGATCTGCTTGGAGCTGACGATCTCGACGGTGGACTCGTCCGGAACGGCGAACACACCGGGAATGCCCGTACCAGACCCCTGTGATGCTTCCTTGTTGGCCTCCGCCTTTTCCGCCCTGTCGGCGGCGTCCTGAGCTTCCTTGGCGTACTTGTCGGCGTCCTTGGCGGCCTGTTCGGCTTCGGTTGCCGCTGCGTCGGCGCGGTCGGCTGCGGAGCGGGCGTCCTTGGCGTCCTGTTCGGCCTGAGCGGCTGCGGAGCGGGCGGCTTCGGCGTCGAGTTCGGCGGTGTCGGCGGAGTCGCGGGCGTCCTTGGCGTAGCCCTCGGCGTTTCCGGCCGCCTTGTCGGCGGCTGCCGCGTCGTCGGCGGCCTGTTTGTCGTACTCGATGGTGCGGGCCAGTGATGCCTGCGCCGCTGCCGCGGCCTTGGCGGCGTCGGCCGCGTAGCTGAGGGCGTCCTTGGAGTAGGTGCGGGCGTCGGCGGCGTACTGGGCGGCGTTGGCCGCGTGCTGGTAGGCCTCCTTGGCGTCGCCCTTGGCCTGGTCGGCGAGGTTCTTGGCGGCCTGGGCCTCGGCGGCGGCGTTCTTGGCGTGGGCGTCGGCGACGGCCTGCTGCTGGTCGGCGATCGTCTTCGATGCCTGTCCGGTCAGCACGACCAGGCCGGCCGCCGAGTCGGTGTCGACATAGCGCGAGCCGAGCTGGATGGCGTCGTTGGCCGGGTTGACGACCTGCTGAGCCGCCTTGCCGGCGTCCACGGCGGCCTGGGCGGTGACATGGGCGAAACCGGCTGCCTTTGCCGAGGCGGCGAGTGCCTTGGCTGCTTCGGCGTTGGCGGCGTCGGCCTGGGTCTTGGCGTCCTTGGCGTGCTGTTCGGCCTCGTCGGCGAGCTTGACCGCGGCCTTGGCCTCGGCGGAGGCGTCCTGGGAGGCCTTGATGGCGTCGGCGACCGCGCTGGTCGCGGTCTTCACGGCCGCGTCCGCCTTCAGCTTGTCCGCCTGGGCGGCGTCCGCGGCGGCGCGGGCCCGCTTGGCGGCCGCCTCGGCGCGGGTTGCCGCGGCGTCCGCGTCGGCCGCTGCCTTGGTCGCGGCGTCGGCCTCGGAGCGGGCCTTCGTCGCCGCTGTTTCGGCGTCGTCGGCGGCCTTGTCGGCGTCGTTCGCCGCGGCGCGGGCCGCGTCCGCTGCGGCCCCGGAGTCGAGGGAGTCGGCGTAGGCGGTTTTGGCGTCGGCCTTCGCCCGCGCCGCGTCGGCCTTCTGCTCCGCGTCCCAGGCGTCGTCCCGCATGGACTTGGCGTGGTCGCGTGCGTTGACCGCGTCGTCCCGCCGGGCCCCGGCGGTCTTCTCCGCGGCCTCCGCCTTGTCCTTGGCGTCCTTCGCCTTCGTCGCCTGGGACTCGGCGTTCTTCCTGTGCTCGGCGGCCTCGGCCCGCTTGACCGCGGCGTTCTCCTTCTCCGCCTTGGCCGTCTTCTCCTCGGCCTCGGCGGCGAGCCGCTTGGCGTGCGCGTCGGCGGCGGCCGCCTTCGCGTCACCCTCGGCCGTCAGCGTGTCGGCGAGCTTGGCCTGCGCGGTCTCCTTGTCCTTCTTGGCGTTGTCCCGGTGGATCTTTGCGGCGTCGGCGGCTGCCTTGGCCTGCAACTCGGCGGTCTTCGCGGCTTCCTTGCGGAACTCGGCCTTCGACTGGGCGGCCTGGGCCAGGGCGCGCTCCGCGATGGTCGCGCTGTCACTGGCGGAGGCACGGGTGGCGGACTCGGCGGTCTCACCGGCCTTCTCCATTGCCGTGAGCGCGGCTACCGCACCCTGGGTGACCTGTGCCTTCTGCTGGCCCACCAGCAGACCACGGCCGCGGGGCGCGCCGTTGGTGTCCGCGATGCCGTAGGCGGTCTGGATGGCCGCGTCCGATGTCGTGGCGGCCTTCTGCGCGGCGGTGAGCTGCGCCTTGAGTACGGCGAGCTGCTTCTTCGCGCCGGCCTGGGCGGCCGCGACACCGGCCTTCGCCTTGTCGAACTGGGCCTTGTCCGGGTAGCCGAGCTTGTCGTCGCCGTTGTGGCCGGTCGGCTTGATGTCGAACTTCTGCGCGTCACTGCCGTTGCACGTGTACAGCTGGGCGTCGTTGCCGTTGTCGAAGGTGTGCAGGTCCAGGCACTTGCCCGTGCCGTTGTTCTTCAGGCTGGTGGCGCCGCGCAGTTCGGATGTCCAGGTCTGCGACGCGGCGGTCTTGCACGACGAGATCTGGATCTTCGTGCCGTTCGCCGTGTTGTTGCCTGCCACGTCCAGGCACTTGAGGGCGTTGACGTTCTGCAGGTGAAGGCTGTCCTCGCCGCCCCAGAGCACCCACTGCTGGGCCGCACTGCCGTTGCAGGTGTACACCTGGACCGGCGTGCCGTTGTCCTTCTTGCCGCCCTGGACGTCCAGGCACTTGTCCTTGTCGGCGTGCACCTCGATGACCGTCGGGCTGTCGCCGACCCAGCCCAGACCGCCCGGCAGCCAGTAGTCCTGCCAGCGCGCGAGGTGGTCGGCGACCCAGGAGTGGCCCAGCATGTCGCTGAGAGCCTTCGCGCCCTTGGAAAGGGCACTGACGGCATTCTCGTTCGCGTCGATGATCTGGTTGCGCTGGGCGGCCTGGGAGGCGACCTCCTGCTGCCACTCACCGGCCGCGGTGGCGGTGATGTCACCCAGGACGTTGTCCGGGTCGAGCGGTTCGCGCCAACCGCACGCGGCGAAGCGGGACTTCACATCCTCCACGGCGATGCGGTACTCCGGCGTGCCCGGCTGCGGCGCGGTACGCGGGAAGCCACCGGAGGTCAGGAAGATACGGGCGTCGTCGGCACCGGCGTGGCTGGAGGAACCGTTGTGCATCCACTCGAAGGCGTTGTGCTCGTCGAGCGCACGGTTCCATTCCGCCTGCGTCATGCCCGTCGGGTCGGGGTCCTTGCCGTAGAGCGGACCGCCCAGAGCGTCGACGGCCTTGAGGGTCTTCTCGTCGGCCTTCGGGGTGGCGTCGTTGTAGAAGTCGTCGTCGGTCTTCCAGAACCGGTCGGCGACCCAGGCCGACAGACCGGTTTGGTTGTAGAAGCTCTGGTCGCCGTCGGGCGGCCAGTGGAACCCGGTGACCGTGAACCCGTCGGGAGTGGCGAGGCCGTCGAGCGGTTTGCCCCACGCGTCCCGCTGGGCGGAGAGCGCGTCCAGCTCCTTGTCGGCCGCGTCCCGGTCCTTCTTGAACGCCACGGCCAGCGGCGTCTGCTCCCAGTGCTTACGGTCGGCCAGGACGTGGAGCTTGTCGGCGGGCTGGTTGAGGCCGTCCTGGGCGGTCGTGGCCATCGACGGGCCGCCGAGCCGCAGCACGTCGGCCATCAGGCACTGGTCCTGCCGCAGTTGCTCGGCGGCGGTGTCCTCGTACCAGGGGTCAGAGTCACCCACCGGCTCGGCGCCCAGGCTGGTCAGGCCGGGCTGAACCGCGAGACCGGCCAGGACGGCCAGCGCGGCGACGGAGGTGACGGCGGAGGTGAGCTTTTGTGATCTTCGCGTTCCGGGCAGCCGGAACCACGGTCTGGGGTGCAAGAAAGCATCCCTTTCTGCCTTCAGAGGGGGTGCCGGAAGAGCGGCCGAAGAGTCAGGGCGACGGTGCCAGTACGGTCCCCGAGATGCTGATGAACCCTCAGAAACCCTGGTTCACGAATGGCTTGCCGCCTACGTCCGGTACCGCGGCATAGCAATGCAACCTCTCCCCGTGAGCGACGGCGTTCCCCCGGTCGCTGGTCGATGTGTGCGCACGCGGAACTGGTCAGGCTCCGTCACGCACGGCCACACCTTACGCAGCCACAACATCGATCGAAAAGGTGTTCGCATCACGCGAGGAGGCGTTGGCGCGAAATCACCTACCGCTCAGTAACTTGCCGTCCGAGTCCGCCCAAGTCCCCGAGGCCCGCCATTTCAAGGAGATACCCCTGTGCTTCCTGTGTGCACAAGTGATGCCGTGGCGTGGATCCCTCGCACGAAGATGGCCGATCTTCGCCCCTACCGGGCGGATGCGTCCACCCGCCGAAGCCCCTCGTATCCCAGTGGGCATTTCCGATATTGGGCACCTGAAACGCGGACCCTCTGGCACAGCTGTCCCGCCTGCCCGACCCGCGCCGCCGCCAGAGCCGCCGCGACCCACCGCCGTATGTCAGGGCGAGCATCGGTGTGGCCCCGTGCGGCGTGCGAAGCGGAGCACGGGGTCGTAAGAACCCCGCTGTCCTGTCAGAGCGGGGGTCGGGTGGCCTTCGCGTCCGAACATCCGCAGCAGGTCGTAGGCGCGAACCTGGTTGGTGACCAGGGAACCGGCGACCCGGAGCATGTCCGGCCAGTGAGCGTATCGCTCGGCGTGCGGACTTCGCGCATAGCCTCGTGCGTTCGTGCTGCCCCGCCCGCTGGGGCAGGCATTCGCCGAGTACGGCCGGATCGCCAAGACCGAGCACCTGCTCCGCGTCGTCGACCCGGTCGACGACACCTACCGGCGCCAGATGAACCGCCAGCTCACCGTGCAGGAGTCCCGGCACAAGCTGGCCCGCGACGTGTGCCACGGCAAGCGCGTCACCATCCACCAGGCGTACCGGGACGGGATGGAGGACCAGCTCGGCTCACTGGGCCTGGTCCTCAACGCCGTGGTGCTCTGGACCGCCCGGTACATCGACGCCGCCGTCGCCCGGCTCCGTGCCGAGGGCCACGAGATCCGGGACGAGGACATCGCCCGCCTGCCCCGCTCAAGCACCGCAACCTCAACGTCCTGGGCCGTTACAGCTTCACCGCCTCTACCCTGGCTGGCGGCGCCCTACGCCCGCTTCGTGACCCGGACACAGTGGAACTCGACGAGGACGACGAGGGGTAGCGGGAGCGGACTCTGGCCAGATACGTGCGCTGGCGAGGCCGTACCACTCCGGTGTGTAGACGCGCTTGAACCGTTTTGCGCCCGATGATGCTTTCGCCGCTTGACCTTGACGCAACGGCAGGGTTTCTACTGGCGGCATGCGAATCGGAGAGATCGCCGCGCTCGTGGGGCTCACCACCCGGGCGATCCGGCACTACCACCATGTCGGGCTGCTTCCGGAACCGGAGAGGCGCCCCAACGGCTACCGGGCCTACAGCGTCCGCGACGCCGTCCTGCTCGCCCGGGTGCGCCGGCTCACCGAACTCGGCCTCAGCCTCGATGAAGTGCGCGCCGCCCTCGCCGACGATGCCGGGCGCGAACTGACCGAGATATTGGAAGAACTCGATGCCGACCTGGCCCGCCAGGAAGCCGACATCAGGGAGCGCCGCTGCCGGCTCGGCGCCCTGCTTGCCGAGCCGCCCGGCGCGACCGGGCCCGTCTCACCCGCCCTCGCCGCACTGCTGGCACAGGCCCCCCGAACAGACTCGCCGAGCGCGACCAAGGACCGCGAGTACCTCACACTGCTGGACGCCACCAGCACCGGTAACCAAGAGAATTTCGCGCTGCTCGGAACGCTGATCGCCGATCCCGCCGTTGTCGAACTGTATGAGCGCCTTGACGCGCTCGCCGATGCCCCCACCGACGATCCGAGGATCGCACCCCTGGCAGCTGACCTGATGGCAGCCGTCCCCGAGGAGCTTTTCGCCGCGATCCCCGAGGACGGGGTGGTCGTGACCGGATTCAAGGAGGCGCTGCTCGCCGAGTACACCCCAGCGCAGGCGGAAGTCGTGGGCCGGCTCATGGAGGCTCTCGTGGAAAGGGGCCGGGGATGAGCGGCCGGGCAAGGGGCGTACGGGCGGCGCGCGTCGCGGTAGCCGCCGTACTGCCGGGGGAACTGACACTGGCGGCCTGCCTGGTGGCCGGGGTCCGGCCACCCGGGTGGGCGCTGGCGGGCGCCGAAGCGCTGGTGCTCGCAGTGCTGCTGCTGGAAGCCTGGGTGCTGCGCTCTCTGTACGCCGCCGCGCGCGCCCGCGGCGCGGACCGCCGGGCAGCGCTGCGGGCTGCCGTACGGGAGGCGGTGCCGGTGACGGCCCGCCGCCTGGTCCTCCACGAGCTGCGCGCCCTCGCCTCCCTGGGGCGGTGGGTCCGGCGCGGCACGCACGGGGTGCGACCCGGGGACCTCGCTGCCGCGTACACCGGGCCCCAGACCGCGATGATGTACGGGCTGCTCTTCGTGATGGTGATCGAGACAGTGGGCCTGGCCTTCCTCATCCCTTGGCCGGCGGTCCACCGGGTGATCCTGGTACTCGACCTGTACGGCGTCGTCCTCGTGCTGGCCCTGCACGCCGCCTGCGTGACCCGGCCGCACGTCGTGCGCCCCGATGGCTCTCTGCGGATCCGCTACGGAGCCCTCTTCGACCTCGCCGTACCGCCGGACGCGGTCGCCTCGGTCCGGGTCGACCGGCGCTATCCCGAGGGCCGTCTGATCACCCTCTCCGAGGACGGGGTCCTCGACCTGATCGTGGGCAGCCAGACCTCGGTGACCCTGGAGCTGAACCGGCCACTCCCCTTCACCCGCCCGCTCGGCGCAACGGAAGAGGCCCACACCATCCGCTTCCATGCCGACGACCCGCGCGCACTGGTCAGCGCGCTCCGTCAGCCCGCCTGAGCACCCAGGTCGGTTCCGACCGCACAGACGGAGCGGTAGACAACTTAACCAATTCGGCGGAACCGACGACTCCTGGCAGGCCTCCAGCCCAACGACGTTCCCTGGCCGCCATCACACTCACTTCGATCGGCCGGGCGATCCCTTGGACAGCACGCCCGTCTCACCACGCTCCCGCCAGGCCCGGCGCCATCGCTCCACCGACCGCTCGCTCACCCGCAACGCGGCCGCTGTCGGCGTACAGGCTTATCTCCCCAGCCCGGTACGAGCGAACGTCCTCGACCGCCTGACCGCCATATGCCCGGGGCCGGCCGCTGACCAGTCGGCCCCGGGCATAGGGCGGTCGGTCCAGAGTGGGGCGTAGCCCCATCGTGCAGTGACGCCCGCCCGTCGGCGTATGCGCTGAACTGCGGGCGCGGGAGAACCAGGTTGCGAGGCGGTCGGAGCTGCGGTGGAATCGGGCGGCCTGTGCAGTTGCGGCCCGGGCGGGGAGGGATCGGTTCATGGACAGGTCGACAGTGCTGGACAGCGTGCTGCAGCAAGCGCACGTGGTCCAGGTCAGCTCGGTGAGCGGGGTCGGGGCGGTCGGAGGGATCTGGGTGGACCTCTCCAATCCGGCGGAGTCGGTCCAGTTCAGGACGGCCATGGCCGTGGAATCGCTGCCTGGGTTCCGCTGCATGTGCCTCGGGGACGTCCGCTTTGAGGTGTTCGACCAAGAGGGTGGGCGGCTCGCAGTCGTCGTCCTGCACCACGGGGCGACACTGAGGTGGGGGCAGTGGGAGAGTGACGCCGTCCTCGCCGACGGCCGCTTGCTCCTGGCCTGGCTGGACGGGCACGGCATGCCCGACCCCCTGCAGCAGTTCGAGGCCGACCGGCAGCGAACGGAGGAAGGCGCCGAAGAGGAGCGCAGCTGGGTGGCCGCGATGCCCGCCGGACTGGAGGGGACCGTCGACCGGATCCTCGATCTCTCCCGAACCGGCAGCAGTCCTTCCCCCGAATTGCTCGCGGAACTCGCAGACCGACTGCACCTGACGTTCCCCGACTCGGTAGAACGGGTGCTGGCCCTGCTCGACTGGTACGGATCCGGCAGCGGGCGCTGCTCCGGCCACCCCGTCCACGAGAGCGTGCCTGGCGAACTGCTCGGCAGGGTGCCGATCGCCGACCTCCTCGCCGCCCTGGCCGACCCGCGGGCCGAGGAGCGGCACGACGCCGGGGCCGTACGGCATCTGGTGGGCTGGAAGACCCGCCCGCGCCAGAAGCGGGACGTCGCCGGCCTGCCCGAACCACTGCGCGCCCGACTGCTGGCGCACGCCCGTCGCTCTGGAGACTCCGACAAGCAGGGCCGCGTCGAACGGTGGTTGGCACCCCTGCGGGCCTGAGAAGCCGGGTGGCTCTGGCTGCCCGACATGCGCACGGCCACCTTCAGGATGGGGACGTATCGCTGTACCTCACTGGCCACGTTCGGGTGTACGCCGACACGGCGGCCCGAACGGGAGCTTCCCCGCCTCTCGGACAGCGGCCAGCAGCGGCGCTACTTCCTCTGGAACGTCACGTCCCAGTCTCCAGGTGTCCGCGATCAAGGGGAAGGTTCAGTCGGGCCCTTCCCCGTGATCGTGGACACCGGTTGTCATGCGGCGGTGGCCAGCGTAGTTGATCGTTGCTCGTAGGTGATCGGGCTGATCTGGCCGAGGCGGGAGTGCCGTCGACGGGTGTTGTAGCGGGTCGCCCAGCGGAAGACCGCGAGGCGGGCCTCACTGGCCCCGTTCCACCGCTTGCGGCCCTGGAGCGTCTCGCGCTTCATGGTCGCGTTCAGACTCTCCGCGGCGGCGTTGTCCGCACTCGTGCCGACCGCGCCGCGTGATCTGGTCACACCCAGCTCCGAGCAGACCTGGGCGAACTCCTTCGGCACATATTGGGCGAGTTCAACCGGTCGTTGCAACACCGGGTTGTTGTAGTGAGCGTAGCTGTTCCTCGAAGACCTCGGCCGGGGTCTTCCAGCCGAGGATCTTGCGGGGTCGGTTATTGATGGCCAGGGCGACGGCTTCGAGGTCCTCGGCGGACCACCGGGACAGGTCGGTGCCCTTCGGGAAGTACTGACGCAGCAGCCCGTTCGTGTTCTCGTTCGTGGGTCGCTGCCAGGGCGAGTGCGGATCGGCGAAAAACACCTTCGTCCCGGTCTCGAGCGCGAACTGGGCATGCCCGGAGAGTTCCTTCCCGCGGTCCCAGGTCAGGGTCTTGCGGAGCTGCTCGGGTAGCTTCGTCATCGACTCAGTCAGGGCAGTGTTCATCGCGACGGCGCCGTAACCGCCCAACGGCGGGCCGTTCTTCACCGGCGGCACCTCGCTCCAGCCCTCCATCCTCGGCAGATGCACCAGGAGTGTAGATCGGCTGCTGCGCTCGACGAGCGTGCCGATAGCGGACCGGCCCGTCCCAATGATCAGATCGCCTTCCCAATGCCCCGGGACCGCACGGTCCGCGGCCTCTGCAGGACGTTCACTGAGGACGACATCCGCCGTGACATGCCCTTGCGGCTTGTTCCGTGACCTCGACCGAGGCTCTCGAAGTGCCCGCCCGGTGCGCAGGCAGGCGACCAGCTCCCGCTTGAGCGCACCACGGCCCTCAATGAACAGCGACTGGTAGATCGCCTCGTGGCTGATGCGCATGGACTCATCCTCGGGGAAGTCGGCCTTCAACCGGTACGAGATCTGTTCCGGGCTCCATGCTGTCGCCCACCGCCTGTCTTGCCGGTGCGGCTTGTTCAGCCCCTTCCACGGAGGCGTCTGCGGTCCCGCGACGACCGTCCCGTCAGGCCGGTGAACGTTCCCCGAAAGCCTCTCCTGCACGTACTGGCGCAACCGGTCGTTGCCCAGGAGCTTCGCGCTCTTCGGGCGCTTGGCCGCCTGCTGAGCCTTCCACTGGGCGACCGTCGCGCGGTACTCCTGCTTGCCGCCGCGCGTGGCGGCGTTGCGGCGCAGTTCGCGAGAGATTGTCCCGGGGGCACGCCCCAGGGCGCGGGCGATCTCGCGCACGCCCTTGCTCGTCGCCCTGAGGATCGCAATCTCCTCGCGCTCCTCGAACGTGAGGTACCGGCCCGAGGGCTCGGCCAACGAGATCGGCGGCATGCCGCCAGCGTGACGAAACCACCTCGCACCCACCGGCCACGACACGCCGACCGCCAGCGACGCCTCCACCGTCGTGACCCCCGTGGCGATAAGTCGCCAGAACTGGCGCTGCACGACCCGAGACGGATCAGGCCGCCCGGGCGAACGCATCGCCGGCCGCAACGCACGATCAGCGCGCCACTGCCGACGCCGCCCCTCCGGAACATCGCTGGTCTTCAAACTCCAGTCCGCCGTGGCCACGCCGCACACCTCCGAGATCAGGGTGTTGCGACGACCGGTTGAATCCACCTTGCGCCCCGTTGTCGCTGTGAAATATCGCCCCGCGCAGACCGTCCCCGCCACGGGCCCTCGCTGCGGCCCTGAGCGCGTCGGTGCCCACCTCCACAACCTCACCCTCACAGGCTGACGCCGCCACATCGACTCTCTCAGTTCCTCCAGCTTCGCCATTCCTGGGCCAACCCCGACGGCACGTTGACCACCCAGGTGTTCGACGCACCTCGAAGGTGGCCTGGCGTACCACTACGGTCGGGACCCTCGTGAGCTCAGGCGGCTCCGCGGGCGGGGGCACGGCGGACAGCCCCGTCCTGTACGTGCCCTGCGCCTAGTGGGAAGTTGGAGGGCCTGCGGTGGTCGGGTTGGCTCTCGGCCGCAGGCCTTCGACTCGCTGGAGAGAGGATCGACCGTGACCTCGGACCACGACATGCTGTGGCGTCGCTGCGCGCACCTGGGCCGTGTCCTGCTGCCGCTGGTGGACCAGGAACCGTGGCGCCAGGCCCGTCGCCACGAGAACCTGCAGACCTGGGACATCGACATTACGGAAGGCGAGCGGCTGATCGAGGTCTTCGCGGCCCTGGCCGCCCACGCCATCGCGGCGGACGCTTCCATGTCCGCCGCAGAACTTGACGCTCTGCCCCTCAGCGGCGTGGCCGACGCGGCAACCGGCAAACGCGACATCGAACTGCTCGCCGGGCTCCCGGATGCCTTCGCCGACAGCCGTGACGAACAGGCCGTCAGCCTCTTCCGCCTGTACGCCTACAAGGGCGGGCAGGCCAGCCGCAGGCTCTTCCAGCTGAGCAGGGAACTACGCCATGCGCTGGTCACCCTCGCCGAACGCTCGCCGGTGCCGACCCCCACGTGCGGGGACGTCTTCCGTCAGGCGGCCGAAGCCGGCCTGCCGCAGTGACCACAGTCGGCCGCCGTCTCGCAGCCTGCCGTGCGGACCACAGCGTGGACCAGGCCGCGAGGCCGCAGGAGCCGGCGGCCGCCGCCGGTACGTCGATCAGGTGGTCACGAGCTGTTCGAGCTGCTCGGCCAGGATGGGGTTCGGCTGTGGCACGAGTCCGTAGTCGTCGCAGCTTGCGGTCAGGTTCTCAATGGTGTGCCGCAGTGCGGTGTCCTCGTGGGCGCGCAGGGGGCAGGTGTTGTAGGGCTGCAGGTCCAGGACGGTGTCTGCTCGGAGACGGTACTGGCCGGGGTCGCGTTGGACGTGTGTGACCTGGTCGGCCCAGAGCGTGGCGTCGCGGAGTTCACCGCGGAGCAGGTGGAGGAGGTGGAGGCAGTAGACGGACAACTGAGGCTGTTCGTCCACAACTGTCAGGCGCCGCGCCGACAAGCTCGGCCCCGAGCGGCGCGCGGAACTCGACGCACTCGGCATGCGCTTGGAGCAGCAGCCGTCTACTGGACACACCCACAGGCCACCCAGACCGGTGGCTGGGAGTCTTAGCGATCTTCGACGATGAAGCACGCCCGCTGGTAGAGCTCGTCGAACGTGATGATCTCGACGTCCTGGATCGATGTCCGGTACAGCTCGAAGGAGTTGATCTTCTCCGGGTTCACGGCGCCGTTGTGGGTGAACTCGCGCAGGCTCCCGATCACCACGACCTGCCGGGGCCGGGTGGTGGACAGTTCGACGCCGGTCGGGGTGCCGTCGTCGTCGTAGATCCGTCCAACGCTACGCCCGCATGCCCGCAGGCCCTGCGCATCGCCCCCGCCTACCGGCCCACCCTCGTCGACCCCTACCGCAACCATCTGCGCGAACGGCGCCAGGCCGACCCCGCCATCCCCGTCACCCAACTGCTGCGGGAGATACGGGAGTTGGGCTACACCGGCAGCGCCAACTTGTTGGTTCGCTACCTCAACCAGGGCCGCGCCGAAGGCGACCGCCCCGTCACCACCCCGCGCCACGCCACGCCAGCCGCCTCCTGCTCACCAACCCCGAGAATCTGCGCCCGAAGGAAACGACCCTGTTGGAGAACATCGCCGCGGCCTGCCCGGAGATGACCGCACTCGCCGATCTCTCACGCGGCTTCGCCGCCCTGCTGAAACCTGCCGAGGGCAACGACGTCAAACTCACCGAGTGGATCACCACCGCACGCGCCGTCGACCTGCCCCACCTGCGCAGTCTCACCAGCGGACTCGAAATCGACCGGGCCACCGTGGACGCCGGCCTCACCCTGCCCTACCACAACGGCCGCACCGAAGGCGTCAACACCCGCACCAAGAGGATCATGAGACAGATGCACGGACGCGCCGGATTCGACCTCCTCCGCCACCGCATCCTCCTGCCCTGACGACACCCAGCGTCACCACCGACTACGGGCCAGAGCCTGATTCATGACACTCCCGCGCGGAACGGGCCTTCGGCCCTCGCGGCAGCAAGGGACGGGGTGCTGGCAGATTCCCCGCCATGGACACCGGAGCGTTCTGGCACCTGCTCGGCGCGGTCGAAGACGGTGGTGAGCGCCTCAACGATGTATCACCGCTGGGCGCTCTGGTAGTGCGTGATGACGTCGCGCCGGGTGTCGGCACTGCCAATGGAGACAATGAGCGGCTCTCTAGCGGTGGCAGGCTTGACCACGGACACAGGGCCCAGTGTGCTAGGCGTTTCAGGTTTAGGGGCAGCGGCTCGGGAGGAGTATTCAATGACTTCGCTATGCGTGCCGCAGTGCAAGGAGGCGAAGCCGCCCGGCGTGGCTGATGTGGCGGTCGCGATGAGGTAGGGGCCGCCGGGCAGGTTGTCCGGTTCCGCGGAGGCGTTCTTAGGCCAGTGGGCGGTGATGTTGATCTGGACAGGCTGCGGGTTGTCAGGGCGGATCGCCAGGAGTCCGCATGCGTGGCCGGTGGTGTAGGCGACGAGGTAGTCAGGTCCGCTGCGGGTCTGGGCGATGGCATGGCCATCGGTCTGTGACAAGACCGGGGTGGCGATGTCGGAAATCTTTCCGGTGAGATCGACCTGGGGCAGGGAATTCAGAGTGGTGGCCTGTGGCGAGGCGCTTCGGGTGGGGTGCGTAGCCTCACCCGAAGACGCCGAGCACGCGACGCTGGCGAGCGAAAGAGCGGTCCCTACAACAATGAATTGAGTCGCACGGATCGCCGTCACTCGTTTCCCTCCCCTTGCCGCGTTACACCGCGGTTATTCGTTCCACTGGTTGAAGCATACGCCGACGGGCTTCAGGGCCCGCCCGGTGCCGAGCTTCCCGCCATCGACCTTGCTGGTTTCGTTGAAGCTGTAAACGTCGTAGAGCGGGTATGCCTCGATTGTTCCGAATTTACCGCTCGGTACAGAGAAGGCCGTCTGGTCGGTGACCGTATAGGTCTTGGTCACGTCCCAGCCCATGCCTGCGCTCACGGCGCCGGCCGAGATGGATGCGGTCGCGCTCCACTTGGTGGCCACGGACTTCTGAACCGACATGGTCAGGGTGGTCTTCCCGTGACCAGAGGTCTTCTGGATGACGTTGGTGCCGCACTGCTCGCCCCGGTAGGTAGCGCCCGTGACCTTGGCCCAGTCAGCCATCGGCTGCACCATACCGTCAGCGTCGTCGGCGCCGGACGTCTCCGCGGTGACCCCGCCCCGCATCACGACGGTGTGCTCAGTCGGCGTGAACAGGCCGAACTCATCGGCCGCGGCCACAGTGCTGCCAGAGTCATCCACGGGCGCGGCCTGAGCCGTGCCGGCCCCGAAAAAGGCCAACGCCAGCACGCCAGCAGCGACTGTTCCTGTAATTCCCCGATTCACTTAAAGAAATCCCCCACAGATTTTCCACCTGCCCCGTATGGGCGGTGGACACGTAAAGGAAACTACACTCGCAGTGATCACCCCTGCCACACTTGAGGAAATCCCTGAGCAAGACTTGAGCTTTCCGATCCGAATGAAATCGGCCATCTGATTTGGCTCATCTCCATCCGCCGGTGCCTGACGGAACTTCCTTCTGCAGTGCCCGCCTACGTCCTGCTCGCCGCGCTCGCGGTCATCGCCGTGGTTGGTCGCCGCCGTCGCCCGTGCAGTGGTGTCGAAGGAGCGGGGCGGACCTACCCCTCCAAGCAGCCGGAGAAGAAGGCCGCCGCGGTGTGAGCGGGCGCCACCGGAGTGGGTGATGACAGCCGGGCGGTTCGGCGAGACGCTCAGCAGAAAGCCGAGAACACCACAGACCACTTCAGGGCCCGGTCGCGCAGCGCGGCCGGGCTCGCGCCGTGCGGCGGCGTGGCTGTACCGCAGCAGCTGCGCCGCCTGGGCCGCCTGGGCCGCCTGCTGGGAGGACGGGAGGACGCCGGCAGGCGGCCGGTGTCCGTCGAGTGCAGGCTCATCACCGAGGTGCGGCTGCGCCGGCCCGTGGCAGGCCTTCGGCCGGTACGGCCGCGCTGATCGGCTGGTGCATGTCCAGGTAGCGGCGCAGCCGAACGCCGGGCTCGCCGGCGTTCGGCGTCGTGTGCTGACCGCCCGCGCGCCCGCGGCCGCCGGCATCGCCGTCCTGGCCGTCCTCGATGGTGTCCCGTCGGTTGGTGCAGGCGATCAAGCTGCGGGCGTATTCGTGATGTTCGGTAGCGAGGGGGCGCTTTCGGGGGGCTCGGCGGGGTAGATCTGATCCATGCTTCACTCGGGCAGGTAGCGACGGGGGAAGGCGATCCATTCGTCGTGCAGTTCGAACAGCACGGCCGTGACCAGCCGCAGAAGCGCGTCGTCGTTCGGGAAGACCTGGACGACGTCGGTGCGACGCTTGATCTCGCGGTTGACCCGCTCCAGCGGATTCGTGGATTGAATCTTCTTCCAGTGGCGTTCCGGGAAGACCGCGA
This sequence comes from Streptomyces sp. NPDC086549, assembly GCF_044746205.1. Lineage (NCBI taxonomy): Bacteria > Bacillati > Actinomycetota > Actinomycetes > Kitasatosporales > Streptomycetaceae > Streptomyces > Streptomyces sp. NPDC086549. Next base: position 19,582 of record NZ_JBIVBS010000025.1, read on the forward strand.
ACGCGGTCAGGTCCTCCTTCGCCTCCAGCAGCATCGCCTTGGCCTTCGGGAACTGTGCACCGAGCATGTCGGCGACGGTGTCGAGCTGGCGCGGACCGCGTCGGCGGTGGGCTGGGCGAAGATCGTGCGGATCGTCGCGGCCACCATCTCCGCCGCCTCCTTGCTGATCACGCCGAATACATTGCGCAGGAAGTGAACCCTGCAGCGCTGGTACGCGGACCCGATCATTACCTTCCGGATCGCCTTGACCAGGCCGGTGTGGTGGTCGCCGATCACCAGGCGGACCCCGGTCAGGCCGCGTTCGCGCAAGGAGCGCAGGAACTGGGTCCAGAACACCTCGGTCTCGCTGTCGCCGACCATCACCCCCAGTACCTCGCGGCCGCCGTCCTCGGTGATCCCGGTGGCGATGACCACGGCGCGAAATACGATCTGGTGCTCGACCCTGGCCTTGCAGTAGGTCGCGTCCAGGTACATGTACGGGAACCGGACGTGCTCGAGCGGCCGGTTGCGGAATGCGGTCAGCTGACCGTCCAGGTCGGCGCAGATCCGGGAGACCTCGCTCTTGGAGATCCCGGTGTCCGCGCCGAGGGCCTTGACCAGGTCGTCTACCGAGCGGGTGGACACGCCGTGGACGTACGCCTCCATGATTACCGCGTTACAGGGCCTGGTCGATCCGGCGGCGGCGTTCCAACAGGCTCGGGTAGAAACTGCCCGACCGCAGCTTGGGGATGGCCAGGTCCAGGTCGCCGGAGTGGGTGGTCAGCGTCTTGCCCCGGTGGCCGCTGCGGTAGGCGGTGCGGGTTTCGGCGTGCTCGTTCCACTCCGCGCCGATCTTCGTGGCGGCCTCGGCCTCGATGAGTTCCTGGAGCATCCGCTCGGCCACCGAGCGGACCATTTCAAGGCCGTCCGCTGAACGTAGTGACTCCAGCAGGCGGAGTAAGAAGCTGCGTCTGGGGCCTGCATGACAATGCGAACGCCCTTCCGATGAGCCATCTATGCTGATCCGCAGCATCACAGGGGGAGGGGATAGCGGATGGACTGGTTCTGGTGGGTTCTCATCGTCTGACTGACAGTCGTAGGCATCGCCGACCGACCCGATCGAGGCGGCTATGCCGGCAGCGTCCAGATGCTCGGCGAGCCGAAAACTCGTGTACTGCGACCCGGCGTCGGAATGATGGATCAACTCGCCTGACCGGATGGGGTGTTGGTCGCGGTCGCTTTGCCAGAGCGCCATCTCCAGGGCGTCCAGCACGAAGACCGTCTCCTTCACGGTGGCTGCGGACCAGCCGACGATCCGGCGGGAGAAGGTGTCCACGACGAAGGCGACGTAGACGACACCGGCCCAGGTTTTCACGTGGGTGAAGTCCGCGACCCAGCAGCGGTTCGGGGCGTCGGCGACGAAGTCGCGGTCCAGCAGGTCCGGGGCCCGCTCCACCTGCCCGCCGGGCAGCGTGGTGATCACGCGTTTGCCACGGACCACTCCGGCGATGCCGAGCTCGCGCATCAGGCGTTCGACGGTGCAGCGGGCCACACGGTGGCCCTGCCGGTTCAGCTCACGCCAGATCTTCCTCGCCCCGTAGACACGGTAGTTGGCCTCGAAGACCTCGCGGATCTGCTCCTTCAACTCAACGTCCCGCACGGACCTGGCTGACGGCGCGGTCCGGCGTTTGTGGTGGGCATAGTAGGTGGAGGGGGCGATCTGGCAGTCGTGCGCACTCAGCACGCGACAGATCGGCTCGACACCGCCGAAGCGGCCCCGGTGCTCGTCGATGAAAGTTACGAGCGCGTGTGTGGCCGGTCGAGCTCGGCGATGCTCCTATGTCAAGCCGCGGGCAGAAACCGGCAGGTCGGCGTGCGCCGCGGTGGGCTGGCTGACGGTCTCGTCGGCGAGCAGGGCCCGGAAGACGCGGTCGGAGACGCGGCGACGCAGCAGGCGCACGGCCTCCTTGGGGGTCTTGCCGCGGGCCAGCTGCTTGGCGAAGTAGTCGGCGCCTTCTCCACCGCGTCGGACCTGCGTGACCGCGATCATGTGCAGTGCATGGTTGATCGAACGGTTCCCGCCCCGGTTGAGGCGGACCCGGACCTTGTTCGACGACCACACGGGAATGGGAGCCGTGCCGCTGAAGTGCGCGAACGCGTCCTTGGACTTGAACCGGGCGGCACCGGCCGTCTCGCCGATGACGACGGCCGCGCTGATCACCCCGCACCCGGGGATATCCAGCAGCGAGGGCGCCAGCGTCTGCACCAGCTTGCGCAGGCGTGCCTCCAGATGGCTGATCTGCTCGGTCAGCCTGCGGCACTCACCCACAAGGTCACGGGCGATCTCCACGACGACACCCGCGCGGCCATCGAGCTCCGCAGCCAGCATGTCGAACACACACAAGCGGCGTAATCCCCGGGAAGGAACCGGGAGCTCCGGGTCGATCTCGTGCAGGAACCAGCGCAGCTTGTTCGCCGCAGCGGTCCGGCTCCGCACCAGGCGCCGGCGATGGTCGACCAGCAGCTTGACGTCCCGTGCGGGTCCGGCGAGGCTGGCGCGCGGCAGCTCGGGTTCTCGCAGGGCCACCCGTGCGACCGCCTCGGCGTCGATCGGGTCGGACTTGCCCCGCTCCCGGGCCGAGCGTCGGGCCCCGGCCATGAGCCGCGTATGCACCCGCACCACCGCATGGCCGGCAAGCAGAAGATCCGCCTCGAACCGCCGGGTCAGATGGCGGCAGTCCTCGATAGCCAGCAGGACCTGCCCGAACCGGGCAATCCACTTGAGCGCCTGGACATGACCGGACGGAGTGGCCTTGACGGTGATCTCGTCCGCCCTGCGTCCCAGCTGGTCGACCGCAACCAGCGTATGCGTCTTCTTGTGACCGTCGATGCCGACAACGTGCAAGGGAACCTCCGCTGGCCGGTGGGGCATTGATCGACGCCTCCACCGCGGGGGCACGCCTCAATCGGGCTCGCGCGGCACGCTCCTATCAGGCCACTCCGGGGCAGAGGCCCGGGCCGGCGGGGCGGCACATCGCCGACAAGCCACCGTTACCGGGGCAGCAAAGAAACGAGCCAGCCCCGCCGGTACCTGTCACTGTGTCACCACCCGAAGGCCCGTGTCTCAGAGACTGTCATTGACGCGAAGAAACTTGCCGCCGCCTTCAGGATCTCGTTCGCCCGCTTCAGCTCGGCGATCTCCTTCTTCATCGCCTTGATCTGTGCGGACTCCTCCGTCGTGGTGCCCGGACGGGCACCGTGGTCGATCTGGTCCTGCCGGACCCACTTGCGCAGTGTCTCGGTCGTACCGATGCCCAGTTTCTGGGCGACCGCTTTCATCGCGGCCCACTCGGTGTCGTACTCCGGCCGCACCTCGGCGACCATCCGCACAGCACGACGACGCAGCTCAAGCGGGTACTGGGAAGGACGTGGCATGACTCGATCCTCTCAAATGATCGAGTCCCTATCGAACCCGGAACGGTTCACAACATTCTCTAAACGCACAGGCCGCCGTCACAACTCCTATCGCCGGCGGAACGGAACCGCTTTCAGGTGACCTCGTAAAAGTTCGGCTTGCCTGGGCTGTCAGGTGCCGACAGGCCCGCATGCCTCCTAATTCTCAGTGGTGATCTCGCCGCTCGGTACGTCGTGCGATCCGGCTCCGGATCGCTTCTCTGAGGCACGGAAGTCGGCGTCGTCGAATCCCCGGATCTCCGGGCTCATCTGGTTCGCCACAGCCAGCAGCACGAACACGGCGGCAAGGCCAAGGACGGGCACGGTCGGCGAGAAGTGGTCCGCCAGGGCTCCGCAGACCAGCGGAGCGAGCCACTTCAGACACTGAGCGGCCATCGACACCGCCGTCATCACCCGGCCGGTCATCCGGTCAGGGACGATTCCCGCCATCCGCGCCTGGAACGTGACGTTGAGCGGAGTCATGAAGAACAGCAGTCCGCCGAAGCAGAGCGCGGCCAGCCAGGGCTGGGACGCAAGCATGGCGACGCCGACCGTGCCCGCGGCCATGAGCCAGGACATGGTGAGGATGATCCGCAAGCCGGACACCCGCTGAACGATCCAGCCCGCGACCAGCGCGCCCAGCAGACCGCAGGCCGCCACGATTGCCTGTGCGGACCCGATGACCGACGCTGAGGCCCCGTGGTGCCGCAACACCACCACAAACATGAAGACGAGGCCGGCGAGCGCGCAGTTCGACAGCGCCGCCCAAAACAGTGCGAACCGCAGGAAGGAGTCCCGCCACAGGAACCGAAGCCCTTCGCTCACGTCCTGGCGCACGGACGAGGGCCATGCTCCTCCCTCTCCCTCCGGCCGGTCGGGTCCCAGCGGGCTGCGGATAAACACCGCGGCCAGCGTGACGAAGAAGTAGGACACCGCGTCGAAGGCGAAGGGGATCCAGCGGCTGAATGCGAACAGCAGACCGCCGAAGGGAGGGCCGACGAGCTGCGCTCCCATGCCGCGCGCGTGTTCCCTTGCATAGGCCACCTTGAGTTGGTCGGGCGGAACGATCCGACGCAAGGCCGGAGCCTCCGCCGCGTCATGCGCCGCCGACATGACTCCCTGAACCAGTGCGGTGACGGCTATTTGCCACACCCACACATGTCCGTCGGCCACGGCGCCGGCCACCGCCGCCATGAAGACCAGTTGCACCACCGTGGAAACCATCAGCAGGGAGCGCCGCGACGCGCGGTCGGCCGCCACCCCGGCCGGCAAAGAGGCGCAAAGGTAGCCCGCGTTGGTGCAGGCCGCAACGATGCCGGCCGAGGACGCGGACCCCGTGGCGCCGAGAATGAGCAGCGGGTAGGCGAGCTGGCTGACGCTGCTGCCGAGTTGAGAGACGGCGGAACCGCCCCACCACAGGTTGTAGTCCCGGTTGCGCCATAGGGGCTGCGCCCCGGACTCGGACTCGGACCTCAGCACGCCGGCTCCCCCGGAAGTCGTGAACTGGTAGCAGTTCCAGGCAGGTTGACGCCCGTCACCCTAACTCCGCCTCGAGCCGATCGGCCGTCCGAAGCATGCTGACGAGTTGGACGATCCGTTCGGCGTGTGCAGTCCGGGATGCGTCCGGACCGTCCCGGTGGACGTCTCGTAGCCCGGCACCCGCGGCGGCTCGATGACGTGGAACCCGTCCGCGCGCAGCTGGGCTACGTTGCGCTGAACGCTGGGTTTCTCCCACATGCGCGTGTTCATGCTGGGGAAGACGACGGCACGGCCGGAATACGCCAGGAGCGCTGTGTTGATGAGGTCTCCGGCCAGCCCGACCGCCGTGCGGGCCAGGAAGTTCGCGGTGGCCGGCAGGACGACGAATTCGTCCGCCCAGTCCGCGAGTGCCACGTGTCCCGGGTCGAACTTGACCGCGGGATCGTCGTCCAGCAGAACCTCGTCGCAGAACAATTCTATCGAGCTCGGCACGACCAGACGGCTTGCCGCAGGCGTGAGGACGACACGAATGCGGGCGAATGGCAGGGAGCGAAAGGCGACCAGGTACCGATGCAGGTTCACGACATTCACCGCACCGCAAGCCGCCACGAGCAGGTTGAGTCCCTCGCGGCCCGGGACTGCGGAACGCTCATCTACGTCTGGTGCGATGCTCATGCGGCGACCGGCTCGGCCGCAACGGTCATTCCCTGGCGCGCTGCGGCAAGGTCGAAACGACCCTCAAAGTTGTGCTTGTAGCTGGGGCAGGGCGGCTGCCCCTCGGACCACAGCTTGGGGCAGCTGCCGCCGCAGGTGGGCAGCAGAGGGCAGGAGCGGCACCAGGTCTTTCCGGCCTCGACCGTGTCGTTCCAGTCGTCGAAGGGGCCTTCAGGGCGGAACACGGGCAGGTCCGCGTCGTCGATGTGGGCGAGCGGGAGCGAGCGCTCCGCCTCCGGTACCAGGGGGTACTCACTGCACGAGAAGATGTTGCCGGTGCTGCTGATGATCTCAGCGGAGGCCCTGGTCGCGGGGCACAGGGCGGTGGTCGGCAGGGTGGGAAGCAGGAGATACCGCAGCCCTCTGCGCTGCTTGCGCCCCGTTGTCGCTGTGAAATATCGCCCCGCGCAGACCGTCCCCGCCACGGGCCCTCGCTGCGGCCCTGAGCGCGTCGGTGACCAGCGAGGTCCGCATGTGATCGGCGATCGACCAGCCCGTCAGGCGTTTCGAGCACAGGCCAACACCGTTGCCGGATAAAGGAATTGGCCATTGCCGACCGGGCGACAGGCGCTGTCTCCCACGTATCTGGTGTTCGGCTCCTGGGCAGTGAAGTCCCGCTGGAGCAGGTCCGGCACCGGTGTCGCCGACGGCTCGGGAATGGTGGTGCGGACCTTCTTGCGCAGGTGCAGCCCGACGATGTGGAACGTGCGCATGACGCGCTCGACCCGCTTGTGATTGACCGGCTTCCCGGCCTCCTTCAACTCGGCGGTGAGGCGCGGAACCCCATAGGTGCCGTCCGATTCCCGATGGATCCGGTTGATGTGCTCGGCGAGCTCGGCATCCGCCCTCGCCCGGCCGGCCCGCGCGGACGCGCCGGCCAGCCACCGGTAGAAGCCGCAACGCGAGACCGCGAGTATCCGGCACAGCCGCTTGACGTCGAAGGCGCCACGGTGATCCTCGACGAACTGGAAGCGGCTGCTCACCAACTGGTCTCCGCCGCAAAATACTTCACGGCCCTCCGCAGGATCTCCCGCTCGAGCTCGAGTTCCTTCACCCGCGCCCGCAGCTGCCGGTTCTCCTTCTCCATCGCGGTGGCCTCCACCGCCCCGGGCCGGGTGGCCTGCTCGGCATCCCGCACCCACGTGCGGAGTGTCTCGTGGTTGACGCCCAGGTCCTTGGCCACCGACGCGTACGTCCCACCCGGGCTCGAGTGATACAGCGCAACGGCATCGGCCCGGAGCTCAGGCGAGTACTTCGACGTCCCCAACGGGAACTCCTGTCCTATGGATCATCACGATCCAATGATCAGGGTGTCCACGCTCAAGGGGAAACGCCCGTGTGGGGTCTGTACGGTTGGCTGGGCCCTGTCTCACAACCGGTGGTAACACCAAGTAATGTCGGATGCGCAGAGTAATAGCTGCTGGTCGCGCTACCAGCGCCCTCGGATGCGGCTTTCAAAGAGATAGTCCCGAAGGCCAGGAGCGTCTCCCCCAAGCTGCGGGAAGGTCCTCGCAGGCGGCCTTCAGAGACATGACGCTCCGTTACCACCGGATGTGAGACAGGGCCGTTGGCTGGACACACCCGGAAATGGGGCTCGATCGCAGTCGGCGCAGATGCCGGGCCGTTCAGGCAGCGCGGGGCGGGGCGCCAAGTCGCCTCCATGGCCCGGTGTAGCGGGCGTCGCAGCCGGTGCAGTGGGCGAGGTAGAGAGCGGACGCTGGGGTGTGGACGGGGGCGGGTTCGACGGCGTAGCGGTGTTCCTCGATGACCGTGGTCAGGGCGGGCCACGGGGTGGGGCAGGTGCAGCCTGGGTCGTTCATGTGCGGTCGGTGTCCTCCCGGGTCTGGTAGCGGCGGCTGTTGGGCTGGCGTTCGATGCCCCGGGTGACGGCGTCGACATCCTGGTCGGTATAGGCGGTGCGGAGGCCGGAGACGGTGTAGCCGCTGGCCTGGGCGAGGGGTTCGAGCTTGTAGGGGCGCTCCCCGTGGAACTCGCGGCCGTAGGCGACAAGGAGGCGGATCTCGCGGTCGGCGGCATCCTTGCGGGCACGGGCGTTGCCGATCGCCAGGAGCAGGGGGGCCTCCTCCAGGCCGTCGCACTGGGCCTGGAGAGCGCCGCGAACTCCTCACGCTCGACCGCTGCCTGTTCGTCCGCCCGCCGTACGCGCGGCCGATGCGTTCGATGCGGACCTTGCCCGGCGGGATGCCGCGGCGGGTGAGGGCGTCGTCGACGGCCCGCAGGTAGGGCCAGTGCGGCAGCCGCTGCGCACTGCCCCGCGTCAGCCCAGGAGGATCCAGCATCATCACGGCACCTCGCTGCGGGCAGGCGTGTCCGGGTGGGTCATGACGCATGCCGGTAGACAGCGGCGGGGCCGATGACGCCAGGGCCGAACCGGTAACGGATCCGGTCGACGGCCCGCTCGGCCACGGGCCGGGCTTCGCGGGCGTCATCGAGGCTGATTTGCACCTGAGTGCCTGTTCCTGAGGCTGACATGACATGACCTTGAACGAACGGCTCGTTGGATCTTCAAGTGTGAGAATGATCGGGAGCGGCCCGGAACCGAACTGATGCAGCACACGTCTCCCGCACCATGATCTCCAACGAGCACCACGAGCACGCGAGTTCCACTGGGCCTACCTCGCCGTCCGCGGTGACTGTGGATCCGCCGAAGGTCAACGACTACAACAGCTTCGCCGAGGCGTACACGGCCGAAAACGAAACCAACCTCATCAATGCCCACTACGAGCGGCCCGCGATGCTGGCCCTCGCCGGAGACGTAGCCGGCCGGCGGATCCTCGACGCCGGCTGCGGCTCCGGGCCCCTGTCCGCGGCATTACGCGATCGTGGTGCCTTGGTGAGTGGCTTCGACGCAAGTGCCGGGATGCTGGAGCTGGCCCGCCGGCGGCTCGGCGACGGTACGGACCTGCAGGTGGCCGACCTGGGCAGCCCGCTTCCCTACGCCGACGACACGTTCGACGATGTAGTCGCGTCCCTGGTGCTGCACTATCTGGAGGACTGGGGGCCGGCGCTGGCCGAGCTGCGACGCGTGCTCAAGCCCGGCGGTCGGCTGATCGCGTCTGTCGACCATCCCTTTGCCATCAACCTCATGCATCGCCAGGCCGGCCGCGAGGCCGACTACAAGTATTTCGACACCACCAACTGGACCGAAGAGTGGACCATGGGCGGCCAGACCGCGCTGATGAGTATCTGGCACAGGCCGCTGCACGCGATGATCGAGGCGTTCACCGGTGCCGGTTTTCGGATAATGGTCATCAGCGAGCCAGAGCCTGATCCAGCAGCCCGCGAGCTGTTCCCCGAAGTCATCGCGGCCACGCCGCGTTTCCTGTGCTTCCTGTTCTTCGTCCTGCAGGCCGACTAGGGCCTGTGTGATGTCGTGGTCAACCGGCTGCCTTCAGGAAGTCATTGGCCCAGATCATTGAGGATATGTAGGCAGGTCGCGTCCCGGCTGAGCAAGACTTCGACGGTGGGGCTCCCGGTGACTGCTCTTGCTTCGTACGGTGGCTGCATGGGCAGGGACGGGGTGCCGCGGCTGAAGCTGACCGTGATCACGGATGACGCTTGCGGGCCGCGGTTGTGCCGGGGGTGCGGTGGTCGGCTGATGCCGTCGGCGAAGTCGACGGCGGTGTTCTGCGAGGCGGCCTGCCGTTCGCGGCACTGGCGGCGGATGCGGCGGGCGAGGGCTCGGACCGAGGCGGTGAAGGCCGGCGTGACGGCCTCGTGTCCGCAGTGCGGAGTGGCGTGGACGGTCGGTGTCGACCATTCAGTCTCCGCGGTGTACTGCTCTCCCGCCTGCCGCAAACGGGCCTGGCACGCGCGGCGCGCGCGTTCCGGCGAGGCGTGAGCCTGCGCGTTCGATGGAGACGGGGCCGCTTCGGCCGCCGGGGCCGTACGCCCTTCTCTGCCGGGCGAGGCGGTCGGATCGTGCGAGGTGACGGGCTTCCAGGGCGAGTTGACGGCACGCGAGGGTGTTGTCCCCGGGCCTCGTGGGGGTGGTGTCCGAATGACCGGGATGGTCGGCAGTGTGACCCGGCAGCGCTACGACGAGCTGGTCAAGCTGGGGCGGGACTGGGTCGAGGCGATGAGCAGCGTCCAGTGGCAGCTCGGTGACGCGGCCATGGAGATCGAGCCGATGCGTTCCTATGGGGGCACCAACCCGTCGGGGAGCGAGGAGTTGTTCACGGTCAGCGAGGCGATCCGGATGTTCGCCGAGGACGTCGGCCTGGCGTATTCGACGGTCCGGGACTACCGGTGGGTGGCCTCGCGCTGGCCGAAGGAACACCGGCGGACGGGGGTCTCCCACACCATCCACAAGATCCTCGCCTCCATCCCCGACGAGCAGGAACGGTTCGAGGCGGTCGACAACCCCCCGCCCAGTCCGCGCGGCGGACCTGCGCGCTGGACGCACGACAGCGCGAAGCGGATCGTCGGCTGGAAGGTCGACACCCCCGAGAGCGTCCAGGAGAAGGTAGACGCGATCCACGACTTGGCCGCCGACGACCAGGTGGCCGCGCGGGTGGCCACCGATTTTCTGCGCCGCCCGGCGGTCGCCTCGAAGGCGATGGCCGACGGCACGGCCAGGCACGCCGTGAACGAGGCGCAGTTCGACCAGTTCCGCCAGCAGGTCCAGTACGGGCGGGAGGAAGCCGCCCCGCAGCTGGACCAGCTGCGCCGCATGGAGCACAGCACCCAGTTCATGGACCTGGTCGCGGCCTGCACGCAGTTCACCGTCACCGCCGGAAGGATCGTGCCGAACCTGCGCGGCGAGCCCTACGACGACGCCGAACGCGAGACGGTCCTGCGGGGCCTGGCACGGGTGAGGGCGTCGGCGGACTGGATCGAGAACGCGGTCACCCGCGGCGAGGTCGACCTGGACGAGCAGCTGCAGAAGCTGCTGAAGGGCTCGGGCGAGTAGCGATGGGGCGGGGCGTTCCCGCTCACGTTCACGCCGAAGCGGTCCTGTCCGCCCTGTTGGAGGCCCGTCCCGCCGGCCTGACGATCGTCCAGCTGATGGCGGCCACCGAACGCACCCGTGCGCAGGTCCACACCGGGCTCGCCCACCTGCGCATGGTGGCTGCGGCGAAGGGGCTTCCGCCGGTGACCTGGGACAAGACGTGGGGCTACCGGATGCTGGAGGATGCGCCGGAGGTCTGGATCGGCTACGAGCGGGCGTTTTTCGAGTCCGTCCATCACCGGGTGGAGCACTTCATCGCCGGGATCCTCCTGCCGCACCAGAAGAAGAAGCCCGACGACCCCTACATCCGCACGGTCATGGCGCAGATGGGCGCGATCGAGTCCACCCTGCACCTCCTCGCCAACCTGGAGTGAACCCCTGGAAGGCGACGGGCCGCGACCGCCCGCTGTTGGCCCCATCTTCAGGTCGCGGCCCGGCATCCCGTCATGCCGCTGCCCAGCTACCGCTACCCCTCCGACACCAGCGACCTCGAATGGGCGCTCCTGGAACGGCTCCTGCCCACCCCCGCCTGCCGGACACCCGAGGGCGGTGCTCCTGAGAAGTGGCCCCGTCGGCGCGTGGTCGATGCCATTCGCTACATCACCGACAACGGGACGAAGTGGCGCGCGGTGCCTGCCGACTTCGGCATCCCGTGGCGCACGGTGTTCGGGTATTTCGCCCGCTGGGCGAAGGGCGGCGTCCTGCGGCACATCCTCGACCAGCTCCGTCGGCGGTTGCGGCTGGACCGTCGGCGGTGTCCCTGGCCGGTCCGGGTGATCGTGGACTCGCAGTCCGTCAAGGGCGCGGAGACCGTATCGAAGGCGACGCGCGGCTATGACGCGAACAAGCACATAAATGGGCGGAAGCGGCATCTCCTGGTTGATCAGGACGGCCTGCTCGTCGACCTGCTCGTCACGCCGGCCGACGTCCAGGACCGGGACGCGGCCCGTGTCCTGCTGGCCCGCCTTCACGCCGAGCACCCTGAAATCGTCCTGGTCTGGGCGGACAACGGATACGGCGGAGACGAGTTCAGCACTTGGGCCCAGACCAGCCTCGGCATCACCATCAAGGTCGTCTCCCGGCCCAAAGACGCCAAGGGCTTCGTCTTGTTGCCCAAACGCTGGGTGGTCGAGCGGTCGAATTCGTGGACGATGCGGGCCCGCCGCAACGCGCGGGACTACGAACGCCTCATGTCGCACGCCGAAGCCCACATCCAGTGGGCCTTCATCACCCTCATGACCCGCCGCCTCACCCGACGAAACCGCCGGACCGAGGCGGTCCCAACTACCCTCGCCACAGCTGCCTGACGTTCCCTCCGCCTGCCGTTCGCTTCGGCGTCCATCGACGCTCAACCGAACGGCAACCCTGATCACTATCCAGCTCCAGGACACCTTGACCTGCGGAAAGAGGATGTGACACAGGCACTTACCCACAGCACCCCACCTGCACAAACGAGCGCCCGCGCGAGAGGGGTGCTGCAACCCTCGGTGCACCCCTCGGTGCACCGCTCGACCCAACCCTCCAGCCCCCTATGGGACCCACCAAGGAAGCAACCCGCCGGGGCCGGACAGGGCCCGCCAAGAGACCGTGCCCGGTGCCGGCCGGGCAAGCCCGTCCGGAGCTGGGCAAGCCCCCGTTCGTCGGCCTGCCCAGCCGGTGTGGAACCCCGACCCGGGTGCCGGACGGCCGTACCACGGGCCCGCCCAAGGCCCGCAACCCCCGACCATGGCAGGTCAGTGCGGAAGCGCGGAACTGGCTGCAGACAGCAAGCGTCCCGGTGCCGGGTGGTACCGGGGCCGCGACCGGCACGCGTCCCGTCTACGGGGCACCGGACTCGCACACGCGTCACGGGGATAAACGCACCCTGCCAGTGCAGGTCACGGGACTGGTCAAGCGCCCGTATCAGCCTGCCAGGTATCCACCTCCCGCTCGCCACCTGCAACCTGCTCCCGGAGCACGACGGCCGCGCCCGGCAGGCTGCCGTACGAGCCGATCCACGACGAGAACATCCGCTCCGCCGTCGACCGGAGGATATCGAGGCGGTCGCTGCCACGCTCAACAGTCGCCCCCGCAAGAGCCTCGGTTGGCAGACACCCGCCGAAGCCCTCAACGACCATCTACTCTCGATCAAATAGGCCGCTGTTGCATCACCGGGCAGCCCGAGATTGACGTCTCATCAGCCCCAGCCACCGCCCAGCATCGGCAATCCGACACCGGTCCGCCTCCGGCGCGCTACCCCGCCGCGCTGCGCGTAGTCACCCGAAAGTGAGCAACAGCCGCTGACCCACCGTCAGAGCACGGACAGCACAAAACCCCGCCCCTGGACGTACCGGAAGATGGGGTTCAGTCCGAGAGGGCGTCCCGGCATGCCTGCGCGGGCGTGGCGAGCGCGGCGTAGGTCGCGTTCCAGGCGTGCTGTGTCTGCACCAGGTCGTTGGGGAAATCGGTGGCGTCCACACCGGCATTAGGCCCGCGCGGCACGCGGTGAGACGGGGCCGGCCGCGTCCGTGAAGAAGGGCACGGCACGGATGGCGGTGCGGAGGCACCCCGTACAGATGGCATCCTCGAGGGACACCGGACACGCCAACGATCGGTGAGGTACGCCAGCGCACTGGCCTGCCGTGGTCGGGTTCATGCGCGCCTGTGACCAGGCATGTCGCCGCCCGGAGCGGCTGACCGGCGTTTCCCGGCTGATTGCAGCGGATTGAGTGTGTCCGGGGTGTTCTGTCGTGCTGGCTGCTCGCTGTCACCACGGTCACTGTCCCTGCGCCACCCTGCCCATCCTTGGCCGAAAACGACCAAAACAGGATGCGATCAGAGTTTCGTGCGTGTTTGCATGCAGCCAACGCGACGGGGGCGTACGGGAGTTGACTGCTGAGCCCCCTGTCGGACGTGATCAACACAGGGGGTACAAGTTGAAATTGAGAGCGCTGCTCACAACGGGGGCCGTGACGCTGGGGCTGCTGGGAACAGCCGGGGCTCCGTCGGCTGTGGCCGATCAGCCCAGTGCCGGACGGCTGCGTGTCACCATCGGACCGGCCCAGTCCCAGGTGAATGGACTCGCTGCCGGTCCGGCATCCAACGCCACCTGCACCATCAACAAGATCACGGTCAACCGGTTCAGCGAGTGCGAGTGGGTCACCATCCACGTCGACGTCATCAAGGTCATCAACGGGGAACCCGTCATCGAGGGCACCGTCGACTTCGACGTCAAGCACCAGATGACCCTCAAGGCGAACTCCGGGAACTGGTCGGAGAAGTTCCACGTCTCCAAGGCGCGGACCACACGTGCGGGCAGCGGTGTTGCCGCCGACATCGCCGCTGCTTCTGGAGGCGGCACCAAGGCCGCCGTCCATTTCTCGCAGGGCCACATCCTCAGCAGCGGTGCGGCGGACGGCAGCGTCGGCTACACGACCAGCATCGCTCCGAAGAAGATCAACCCGAAGGCGAAGACCAAGTACACCTACACCTTCACCAAGTCCGGCTACACCCCCGGCACCGTCTCCTACGACTCGGCCGTCTACCGGTGCGACAACTACTACGGCAGCAGGCGGGCCAGCCGGGCCGGCTGCGCCATCCCGGAAGTCCCGACCGGCGTGAGCATGGTCGGCCTGGCCCGCATCGACGAGGGCATCCGTAAGCTCCGCGCGAACGGCGGCCACTACGGCGACCCCTACGGCGGCAAGCCGCTGCACTGGATGATCAACAAGACGCAGGAGGACGCGAACCGGAAGGCGGTGTGCCCGCGTACCGCACCGCCGGACATGCAGCGCGCCGGCCGTACCTCGTGCGACGAGTACCCCTTCGCCTCCACCTACGAAGGCGGCACCCACCTTGCCGCCAACCAGCGGGAAATCACCTGGGTGAAGGTCAACGAGAACAAGGCCCAGGGCGGAACCATCACCGCGTGGCGGGGCAAGTTGCACGTCATGGACCACGATCCCTTCTACGTGATCGTCTAAGCGTCGCTACACTCACCGCCAGACAGGTGCCCCGCATCCCGGTGTGTTCGGGAGCGGGGCACTCTCTCCGTTGAAGGAGGGTTCTCATGCTGATCCGTGAAGCGACGTTCACCGTCGACCTCGGCGAACACGGCTACCTCATCGGCTTCGACGACGACTACGACTTCCCGCCCGAGATGCCGTTCGGGTGGCGCTGCGGGCCGGCCACGGAGGCCATTGCCGTCGTGCTGCCCACCACCGACACCGGCCCCTTGCAGATGACCGTTCAGGTGCACGACAGCCCGCCCGGCCCCGAGCCCGGTGGCGCATGGGAACCGGCGGAGGAGATGAGCCTGCTCGCCGACGCTCCCACCCTCTACCTTGCCACCATCGGGCAGGGCGACTTCTGGGACGCATGGCCCGAAGAGCAGCCGCCCCTTGAGGCGCCGCCACCGGCTGCCGACAGCGGTGGCTGGGTCCGCATGCGCCTTTACTGCCACGTCGACGACCCCGAGCCGGGCATCGGCGACCACGGGGAGAGGCACCTGGTCCAGCTCTGGCCGGCCCCCCAGACGCCTCCTGTACACCCCGACATCAGTGAAACGGACCGGCAGGCACGAGCCGACTACGCCGCGGATACGGCCAAGCCTGCGGAGGACTACACCACCACATACCCCTACACCATCGGCGATGAGGCCAACTGACGTCCGAGACGCTGGCAGCCCCACATTCTGTTTCCTCCGGTGAGGTGCAAGGCCAAACCGGTGCGCCGAACCCTGGCCGCAGTGACCACGGTCCGGGGGCAGGTGGTGGCCGCTGCGGACCACCAGCCGCCGCCCATGATCGTCAGTCTCAGCCGTGATGCCGTTCTATGCGCACTCTCCATCCTCAGCCGAGCCTGTCGCAGATGGGTGCAGTTCCTTTCCAGGGAAGCTCCTGATCAAGCGGTGAGTTGGTAGCGGTGCTGGTCAGGGCTGGGGTATAGGCGTCGGTGCTCACGTTCGAGGTGAAACGCCCAGTACGAATCGAAGTCGCCGTTGTCGACGAGGGCACGGAGTTTGAGGACGGCTTCGGCACCGTCCAGGCCCCAGTGGGCACCGGTGATCTCGAGCCGGTCGCCGATCAGGTGGCGGCACGCTCCTTCGATGGCGCCGGTGGCGATCGGCCAGCCGTTTTCGAGGGCGGTGTCGTAACGGAGCTGGTCGAGGTGGCCGGTGAGATAGCGGACGCAGGCGTCCACCCCCTCGCGCTTGTTGCCCGCCAGCCGTGCGCGGTCGGCCTGGCCGGTCATCTCGGCGACGGCGCGGGCGGCCTGACCGTGCAGGATCGTGGTCAGGTGGCCGGCAACCCACGCTTCGGCCTCGGCCGTGCCGGGCTTGTGGAAGCGTTGCGCCGCGCCCCAGCAGTACTCCGCCACGTGCACGAAGTCGAGAAGGACGTGCAGGTCGATGCGTCGGTCGGCGGCCTGCTGTTTGAGGAGGTCGAGTTGATGGCGGGCGCCGTCGACGAGCGCGAGCCAGGTCCTGCGGTGGTGCGGGTCGCGGGCCTCGCCCTGGTCGAAGGCATCGGCGATCACATGCTCGGGTGGGTGGACGAGGGAGGCGGTCAGCCACTTGCGGGTGGCCTTCGGCCCGGGACGCGGTGGGCGCTCGCCGCTGCGTCCCTCGGGCGGGGCGATCACGTCGTGCGGACGGCGCGGGGCCGGGGTGGCGTCGAACACGCAGGCCAGTGTGGCCATCCGCTTACGGTGGGGCTTCTCGCAGGCGCACCTCCTCTCCCCCTCGGGTGCGGCCGCCGTCGACGGCCAGGCCGTGCCTGCGCAGATCGTTGAGCGCGCCGCGATGGGAGGCGGTGCGCGCCTCCTTCCGCGCAGCTGGCGTCTTCTTCGTCGTGTGCCGGTACGTCAGGTGCGGCGTGGACAGGCGCTGGATCTGGTCCGCCGTCGCGGCCTTGAGCACCCCGAGCACGCACAGCACATCGGCGCGCAGGTTGTTCGTCGATCCCGCTCCGTTCGTCTTGCGCTTGCCCGCCATCAGCCCCGCCCTCCCGTCGTCCGCGTCCGGCCACCGGCCAGGCGCCGGCCCCGCCCGGCCGCAGAGGGCACCAGGCGCGCCCTGAACCCGATGATCGCCTCCACCACTGACACCCCACCCCCACCTATTTCCCAGAGCTTGGTCAGTGAGAGGAGGAGAGAAGAGGGCTGTGACGACGTCCCGAGGCACCGAAAAGCCGTGGTGTGCTGGGGAAACGCGGTCCGCGCTCGTGCCGGGCACGGAAGTGGGTACGGCAGTGGGATCGCAAGCGCCGGCGGCAGGAGACCGCGGCGGCTTGCCCAGCCGACCAGCCCTCCCAGCGGTGAAGCGTGGCCAGGGCGGTGGTCCAGTCGGTGACGATGGCTTGCTGCGCGGCCGCGAGCGTGAGCTGGCCCTTGCAGACGGCGGTGTGCAGTCGTCGCGCCCCTGAGGCTCCGGGATGGCAGCCTTGCTTGCCGAACCGACCTCGTCGACCCCTACGCCCAAGCGCTGACAAGCTGATCGACGCCAAGGCATACGTTCAGGCTGGCGAGGCGTCGATTTCGTGGATGCCGCCTCCGGCACCGGTGGCGAGATACTCCAGGAGCCGAGTGAGGGCGTTCGCAGACAGTTCCTGTGCGTCGTCGTCACCGAACTCATCGGTGACGGGCTCGTCTTCGTCGGTGACGTCGGCCAGCTCGAAGGTGGTCTCCCAGATGCGCTGAACGGGCCAGCGGCCGGCACGGGTGGTGAACCGGATACGGATGGGCCAGCTGGCTCCGTCTGCGGTGACGTCCACGACCTGGACGGTGCCGGACTGCAGGCAGTCGATGGAGCGCCCGCGCAGCACGTCAGCGGTCATCCGTGCGGCGCGGGCGGGAGAGGAGAGCACGGCGGTCATACGACCATCACGCGGCCTGCGTCCGCTGGCTGTTGACCAGGTCCTGGTAGGGAGAGCAGCGGTCCATCAGAGTCTGGTGGGTGCCGGCGTCGGTGAGGGTGCCGTTGGTCAGCATCACCACGTGGTCGGCATGCTGCACGGTGGACAGCCGGTGGGCCACAACTATGACGGCTCGGGTGGTCGCCAGCTGGTCGACGACCCGCCGGAACCGCTTCTCGTTGATGCTGTCCATCTGCGAGGTGGGCTCGTCCAGCAGCACGATGTCGGCGTCCGAGAGCAGGGCCCGTGCTAGAGCCAGGCGCTGCCGCTGCCCACCGGACAGGTCGTTTTCCCGCCCTAGTGTCGTGTCCAGCGCTTCGGGCAAGGAAGTGAGGTCTTGCAGCAGTCCGACCGCTTCCAGGGCGGTGGCCAGCTCCTCTTCGGAGGCCGGTTCGGCACGGCCGAGCTGCAGGTTGTCGCGGATGGTCCCCTCCAGCAGGGTGAATTGCTGGTCGACGTAGGCGATGCGGCTGCGCAGCTCTTCAAGCGGCCAGTCGGTGATCGCGTGGCCCAGTATGTTGATCTTTCCGTCATCGGCGTGCATGAAGCGGTCGATGAGCGTCAGGCACGTCGACTTTCCGGCGCCGGAGGGGCCGACAAGGGCGGTCAGACCGGTACGCGGCGCGGTGAAGGTGACGCGGTCCAGAACCGGAATGCCGGTGTAGGAGAAGGAGACGCCTTCGAAGGCGACGGCTGCTGTGCCGGGGAGGGGCTGCGGCGCAGTGAGACCGGGCTGGGCGCCGTCGGTCTCCTGCGCGAGGTCGAAGAAGTCGTTGAAGCGGGCGCGGGCAGCGAGACCGGCCTGGAGGCGCCCGATACCCGTGGCGACGACGGTGACGGGGGAGACCAGCTGAAGGAGGTAGAGCAAGAAGGCCGCGAAGCTGGGGACGGATAGATCGCCGCTGGCCATGCGGGCTCCGCCGCCGATGATGACCCCGACCAGAGCGACCTGCTGGCCCAGCTGCATCACGGGGGTGATCCACATCTGCAGGCGGGCTCCGACCAGGGAGGTCCCGGTGAGCTGCTGCGCGGTGTCGCCGAGGCGGCCGGCAGAGCGTCCCTCGGACCGGTATGCCTTGATGGTGGGGAGGGCCGAGAGGTAGGCGGTGAAGTGCTGGGCGAGCTCGCCCACGGCGTCCTGCTGGTCGACGATGTTGCGGCGCACGCGGATCAGCACCCAGCCGATCGCCGCACCGGCGAGGGCGAAGGAGCCCACGGTGATCAGTACCAGCAGCCAGTCGAGTACCGCCATGACGACGAGGGTGAAGATCACGGTGAGGGCGGCCAATGGCAATTGGACGACCCCGATGTCGATGACGGCGCGCAGCAGCATGGCGTCGGAGGTGACGCGGGCGACCAGATTGCCCGCCCCCTGCGCCCGGACCGTGTTCACGGGCAGACGCAGGCTGTGCTCCATGACGCGCTGGCGCAGCCGCAGGACCATGAACTCGCCGATGCGGGAGAGCAGGTAGCTGGAGGCCGCCGAGGCGCCGGCGGATCCCAGGGCGGCTACGGCCATGAGGATCACCGGCCGGGTGATCGTTTCGTCTTGGCCGAAGGAGCTGATGATGTCTTTTACGAGCAGTGGTACGGCGAGCGTGCCGGCTGTGGCGATGAGGGCGAACATCAGGGCGGAACCGAGTTGAAGTCGGTTCCGCCGCAGCAGGTCCGCGCCAATGCGGACCTGCTGCGAAGCGGAGTGAGAGGTGGTCACCGGGCTACCTTCTTGGCTATTTCCACTGCGGTCCCCAGCGACAGTTCCGGCTTGGCTTCGCGCAGGGCTTTGGTGGCGCGCACCTCGTGCTTGGGGTCGACGCCGGCGGCCGCCAGGACTCCCCGGGCCCACTCCGTCGTCAGGTCCTCCTCGGAGGAGGGGAGGTTACGAAGCAGGTCCAAGGCGTGCTGCAGCCCCGGCACCAGCGCAGGGTCGGCGTCGGCCAGGGCCTGCTCGAGTTGGGTGCAGGCGACGTCGACGTCGCGGATGACAGTCAGGTTGAGGCGGCGGTTGAAGAGGGAAGACATGTCTACTCCTGACGTGCGGAACGGATCGTTGTGCGTTTACCAGGGATGGAGCGTGCTGGCCCCCTGATCGTCTATCAGGTCGGTGATGTGACGGGTATAGAGCAGGAGTTCGGGGTGCCAGCCGACGAAGGCGGCGAAGTCGTGGACGTGGGTGAGGGTCCGTAGCACCGCAGCGCGTGCCAGGGCGGTGCGGTCCGCTACCGGGCCGTAGGCGGTGAGGAAGTGGTCGCGGGCCTCGCCCAGCAGGGGGCGGGGCTTCTTCGCGACGGTACTGATCATTTGGAGCTCAGCCAGCTCACCGAGCAGCCACCCGGCATCGAGCTCACCATGTCCGCCGACGGTGTCCTCTCCGGCCAGGATCATGGCGCCCTCGTCGGGGGAGTCGGCCATGACGATCTGTCCGAGACCGAAAGCGCCGTGCAAGGTGACCGCGGCGGTGCCGGGGTGCTCCACGGCAGCTCGACACCACTGGCGTACCTCGTCCCAGCGGGAGACGCCTAGTTGGTGGGTCATCCGCTGGTGCAAGGCGGCGGCGGCCCGGGGGCCGGTCCCGGTGTCCAGCCAGGCCAGGAGCCGGGCCGGGCCGGGCGCCGGGCCCGGTGCGGTGCTGGGGTGGGCGTGGCGGTGGAGAGCGCGAAGTGCGTGCCCGGCGTCGCTCATGGTGCGCAGCAACTGGTCGTGCTGTTGCGCGGTGGGGGTACGGGACAGCAGGCCGGCGGCGGTCGTCGAGCCGGGCACCAGGTAGGTGAGGGAGCCGTCGGAGGCGGTACCGGGCAAGGGAGTGGCGAACTGCACGCTGCCGTGGGCAGCGGCCGCGGCCTGCCGCCGGAAGGCGGCGGTGGGCCGGCGCAGCGGGGCCGTCCGGTCGGGCCCGGGGCGACGCTGCCAGGCATAACGCCCCGGCGAGAGACGGCTGATCCGGGTTTGCAGGTATCCGGTACCGAACTCCTGCTCCGTCCGCCCCATGGCGGGGGCGCTCACACCGTTTCCTTCGGCTGCTCTGGGCTGGTCATCGACCGGCGCAGGTCCTCCAAGACCTGGAGCGCGTTGGGCAGTGTCGCCGCTGAGGGGCCGGGCTCGCCGGTGGTTAGGCTGAAGCCCGGCTGGGGCGGCACCACTACCACGTTCGGCCGCTGTGACAGTTGGTGCACGTGGCGACGGTAGGCGGGAGATGCCTCGGCGCCTGGCGGCGGAGCTGGGGCGACGGCGATCGCCGCGGAAGTGCACTCCAACGCCAGGAGCAGAGGGGTGTCGGCAAGGCCGAGGGCGAAGCGGGCAGTGAAGTGGAAGGTGGCGGGGTGGACCAGGACGGTGTCGGCCCAGCGGGACAGCTCCACGTGCGTGGCGCTTTCGGGGTTGTCGGGCCACACGTCCTGGATGGCGGGCCGGCCGCCGGTGACGGCTACGGCGGTGGATCCGACGAACTGGTTTGCCGACCGGGTCAGGGCGCAGCGGACTTCCAGCTGCGGGTATGCCCCGCGCAGCCAGTGCAGCCACATGGGCAGGAACATGGTGCCGATGCTGCCCGTGGCGATGTAGAGGAGGCGGCGGCCGCCGAAGATTGGTGGTGTGCCCTGCTCGGGCGCGGTGGTCTCAGACATGGGCGGCCTCGTCCACGGCCGCAAGGACGGCGGTGAGATCGCGCAGGGCGGCTCCGGGGCCTTCGGTGAGGCACACTCCGCATACGTTGAGGATGACCTCGTGCACGCCGTGGCGGTGAAGGTCGGCGAGCTGGGCCGCAATTTCCTGCGGTGATCCGGAGACGAACACGCCGGACTTCACTAGCTGCTCTGCGCCCTGAAGTGGCTCGGCCGGATCGGCGGGCACCCCGCCCTGACGCAGCATGTCGGTGTAGTGCTGGCTGGCCAGGTGCGGGCCGACAGCGGTGTACGCAGCCTGGACGAGGTCGCGATCGGGCCGCGCCACCGCAACGTGTACGACCGAGGCGACCCGCGGCGGCGTCCGGCCGGCGGCCTGTGCGCTGGCGGACATCTCCGGAATGAGGGTGTCCCGGATGTAGGTGGGCGGGGCAAGCCAGGTGATCGCGACATCCGCGGCCCGGCCGGCGGCACGGGCCATGGCGGGGCGTAGTACGCCGAGCCCGACCTCCACCCCGGGATGGGGGAACTCCGTGAGCCCCGCACCGTCGGTGGTGAACGTCCCGGCTGTGGAATGCGCGGGCTGTCCGTCCAGCAGCGTCCTCACGGTGCTGACGTACTCCCGGACGCTGCTGACCGGCCGGGTGCGGGTAGCCGGGGAGACGGTGCTTTGGAATTCGCTGCTGCCGGGGCCGAAGCCGGCCACGTAGGGGTGGCCGGAGAGGGCGGCCACGGACCGGGCGGACACGGCTGCCTGGAAGGGGTGCTGCAACGGCGAGAGGACGACGCTGGAACCGAAGGGAATGCGCAGGCCCATCCCGGCGAGGGCGGCGAATACATGATGGGTCTCCAGGCGCAGGGACTGGCCCATCCACATCCGGCCGCTTCCGCGCTGCTGCACCAGCCGGGCGAACGGGACGGCCGCGCCGACGTCCCCGGCCTGGACGGGGAACATCACGCTGGTCACTTGGGGAGAAGACATGGGTGCCTCTACTTCGCGGGGTCGATGGAGAGTTCACGGCGGCGAGCCAGGGTGCTTCCCGACTCGCGGCGCGTTGTGCGCTGCAGCAGCCATGCGGCACTGAGGCTGCCCAGGACCGCCCAGGCGAGGAAGACGCCCAGCGCCGGCAGCTGCCAGCTGCTGTCCCCGCCAGAGGTGAGGGCCTCTCGTACGCCTTGGGCCATCCACTTCAGGGGGAAGGCTTCGGCCACGCCCTGCAGCCAGCCGGGCAGCTGCGACAGCGGGAAGAAGACGCCGGAGATGGCCAGCAGCCCGTAGACGGGGAGCATGACCATGGCCAGGGCCTCGCGTGCGTTGGGCAGCACGGCGCCGATGAGCAGGCCCAGCGGCGCCGTCGCGGCGAAGCCGGCGACAAGGACCCAGATCAGGGTGAGCCAAGCGGTCACGGCGCTGGGCAGGCCGCTGTGGTTGATGGCCGCGCCCAGAAAGAGCAGGAGGAGGGAGGAGGTGAGGGCGACGCACGTGATGAAGAGGATCTTCCCGGTGACATAGGCGAGCAGTCCGCTGGGCAGGCCGCGTACCCGCAGCAGGGTTCCGTCGGTCTTGTCGCTGGCCAGGGCCTGCGGGAGCGACGTCAGCGTGGTCAGGACGGACAGAGAGGCGATGCCACCGGCGACGATGAGCTGTGCCTGCCGGTCCTGCCAGTTGGCGAGGAGCACGAACGCCACGACGTTGAAGAGGTAGCTGGACAGGTCCTTGGAGGACCGCGCCAGGTGCCGGAGCTCCATCGTGCCGCGGCGGATTCCGTTGCTGATTGCTTCCGTCACGCTTCCGCTCCTTCGGCGCGTACGAGACCGAGGTAGGTGTCCTCCAGGGACGGCCGGATCACCTCGAGGTCGGGGATGGGGCCGCCGGATTTCTCATGGAGCTCCCACACCAGTTGGGAGGGGTCGTGCGTGGCCTGGTTGTGGGCGATGCCCTCGGCGGTCCACCGCACCTGTGCGAACGCATGCACCTTGTGTGCCAGCTCCGTCGGGGTGCCGCAGGCGACGAGGCGGCCGCGGATAAGGATCGCGGTGCGGTCGGCGAGCCGTTCGGCCTCTTCCAGGTCGTGCGTGGTGAGCAGGATCGTCATTCCGGCGTCCTTCAGGCTCAGGATGAGCTCGTGGAAGGTGCGTCGGGCCTGGGGATCGAAGCCGGTCGTCGGCTCGTCAAGGAAGAGCAGCTCAGGCCGGCCGATGATGCCCAGGGCGACATCCACCCGGCGGCGCTGGCCGCCGGAGAGCCTGCCCAGTTCCTGGTCCGCCTGCTCCTGCAGACCCACCAGCTCCAGCAACTCATCCGGCGCGTAGGCGCGCGGGTAGTAGCCGGCGAAGTGCACCATGAGTTCCCGCACCCGCCAGCGGGCATGGTCGCGCCAGGACTGCATCACCACGCCCACCCGGCGGCGCCATGCGTCGTCGACCGCAGAGGGATCAGCGCCCAGCACCCGCACCTCGCCGGCGGAGCGCTTGCGGTAGCCCTCCAGGATCTCCACGGTGGTGGTTTTGCCGGCTCCGTTGGGGCCCAGCAGCGCGAAGAGCTCGCCTTGTCGGATCGTCAGGTCGATGCCGTGCAGCACATCGCGTGCGCCGTAGGACATGCGCAGGTCGCTGACGGATACGGCCGCATCGGCCTGTGTGTTCTCAGTCATTTCCATCCTGGGCCGCTCATCTCCAAGTTCTTCAGGTCGCCGACGACGACGCCACCGAATCGGGCGGGGGTGTAGAACGTGCCGGCCACCTCCCTCACCTCGGCTGCGCTGACGTCCTCCAGACGCCGGGTGAAGGTGACCAGCCAGTCCAAGGGCTGGCCGAGCATGAGGTGGGACAGGAGGGTGGACGCCAGGCCGCTCTGGGAGGCCAGGGACAGGACCGTGACTCCCGTCATGTAGCGCAATGCCGCGTCGGTCTCCTCCCCGGTCGGGCCCTCGTGCGCGAAGCGGTCCAGCTCACGAAGGAGCTGCCGCAGGGCGGGGCCGGTTGCAGCGGTGGCCGTGTCTGCCTCTACGCCGATGAGCAGGCGGTCGAGGTGGTCGGTGAAGGCCGACTCCACGCGGTAGGCGAGCCCGAGTTGTTCACGCAGTACGGACACCAGCCGCGAGGAGAAGTAGCCGCCGAAGACGACCGAGGCGACGGAAAGGGCCGGGAACTGGGGGTTCTCGCGGTCCACTCCCGGCGCTGCCAGCCGCAGATGGGATTGCACCCAACCGGACTGCTGCTTGTGCTGCAGCGTTGGCGTGGCCAGGGCGGGACAGCCGGCCGTCCCGGCGTTCTTGTCCCCGGCGCCCGGCTCCCAGCTGCTCAGCCGCCGCTGCAGCATCTGAACGGCGGTTTCGGGGTCGAGGTCGCCGACGACGACCAGCATTGCCTCCCGCGGACGCACGAACTGATGATGGACAGCGGCGGCCTCCTGCCGATCGATCTCGCGCAGATGGGCGGGCGAGGCCAGCGGAAACAGCGGCGCGGGGACGGCACCGTACAGGTGCTTCAGCAGGGCCTGCTGCGAGACCTGGCCTGGCTGGGATGCGGCAAGCTGCGCCTGCCGGATGACCTTGTCGCGTGCTTCGTCGATGCTGGCCGGTGAGGGTGCGGCGGGGGTGAGACTCTGCGCCAGGGTGTCCCCCAGCAGCGGCAGCCGGGAGGCCGGGCAGGTGGCGCTGAGGCCCAGCCATGCCCCGCGCCTCGAGGAGCTCAGGCTCCCCCCGATGTGTTCGAGGCGTTCGGCGGCCTGGGACCGGTGCGGCAGGGCGGCGGTGAGCACCTCCAGTGCAGCGAGTTCACGCTCGTCCTTCGGGTGGACCGGCAGCGCCAGGTGGGCCTGGACCAGGGGGACCGAGGGCAGTCGGCAGGCCACGATCCGCAGCCCGCTGGTGAGTGTCGTGTCGGTGGCGGGCGGCAGCGTGACTCTTGGCGGAGCACCCAGTGGGGGCAGAGTGGGGTTCACCGGCTGCCTCCTTCGGCCAGGAGGGACAGCAGGGCGGGCTGCTGTTCGCGCAGCTGTGCTGCGGCAGCGATGACCTGCGATGCAGTGATGCCGGCTGCCAGATCGGGGAGCGTTTCGCCCAGGTCGGGCCGGCCGAAGAGCAGTTCATGCGCGCCCAGGTAACGGGTGCGGGCCAGCAGGGAGTCCAGCTTCTGCAGGAGGCGGCTGACGGTGATCGCGACGGCCCTGGCGACGTCCTGCTCGTCCACCTTGCCGAACGCGAGGTCGGCAAGTGCGGCATCGACGCTCTGTGCGACCTGCTGCGAGGAGACCTGCGGCGGATGGGTGGCGACGATGATGAAGGTGTCCGGGTCGCGAGCCTGCAGGGGGCCGAACAGGCCGCAGCCGGAGCTGACGTCGACGGACATGGCGACCAGCGCCCGCTTCAAGGGCGCATGTTCACTGGCGGTCAGCAGGGTCGAAAGCACCATGTGTGCGACGTAGGCATCGAGGTCCGCGCCGGGGTCGGGCAGCCGGAAGCCGAGAGCGGTCGCCGGGTGGGGTGCGAAGAGGTCCTGGACGGTACCGCGCAGGGGTCCAGGACGTAGCGGCTCGGCCAGCGGCACGGGTGCGGGCACCGGCCGGCTGGGCACCGCGTCGAACTGCCTGGCCGCGGCGTCGATCGCTTGCTCCGGATCGATGTCTCCGCAGAGCGTGAGAACGGCGTTGCCCGGCACGTAGTGGGTGGTGAAGAACTCGGCGCATTCGGCAACCGTCGCCTCGTCCAGGTCCCCGAAGTCACCGTAGCCGTTGTGGGCGTTCGCCCACGTTTCGTACAGCACCGAGGGCAGTACCGTCCAGGGGAACCCGCCGTAGGGGCGGTTGGCGACGTTGAGCCTGATCTCTTCCTTGACGACCTCGCGTTGCGTCCTCAGGTTCGTCTCGGTGACGTCCAGGGATGCCATACGGTCCGCTTCCAGGAACAGAACGCGTTCCATAGCGGCCGCTGGCACCACTTGGTGGTAGTCCGTGTAGTCCGGATATGTGCTTCCGTTCACCACTCCGCCGGCTCCCTGAACCAAGGCGAAGTGCTCCCCTCTTGCGACATTCCGACTCCCCTGGAACATCATGTGTTCAAAAAGGTGTGCGAAACCAGACCGCCCATAGGGCTCGGATCGAAATCCGACGTCATAGTGAACGGCTACTCCGACTGCGGGAACACCTGGTACGGACTGAGCTACCACGCGGAGCCCGTTGGGCAGGGCCGCACGCTGCGGAGACGTTTTCGGCATGCGAACCACTGTAGAGTTCAGCGGCTCTCCGGGAAGCTAGTTCTTTTCCGTCGGGCGTACCCAAACCCCTGCCTCGAGATGAAGAAAATACAGGTGAGGGGCCTAGGGTGGCCGCTCACCCCCTTCACTGAAGGCTCCATAAAAAATAAACCGTAACTTTCAGGATTGCCCACATATCACCGCCTGCTTAAACTCCTCGCCATGACACCTCAATCCGAAAGCAATACGGATAGGGCGGGCGAGAGAGCGGAATACATCCCCGTCTCGCTGGAGCGATTCCCCGAAGTGGATGCCCTCTTGGGCAGGCTGGGGCTCGGTACCTACCAAACCGACACCCTGACCTCACTTATCGGCCGCAACGACAACTGGTCCGGAACGACCACTACGGGTGCGCAAGTATTCGTCAAAAAACTGGGAGACGTGACCGCTGCACAGAATTTCAAGCGCATCACCGTATTCGAAGAACTAGCCGCCAAGCGTCAATCGCGCCGCCTGCGTACCCCGGCCCTGCTGGGCGCCGACCCCGAGCACCATCTGGTGGCCTTCGAACTGCTGCCCGATGTCACCACCGGAACCGAACTCGCCGCGGACGACGCCTTCGACGAGGGGCTGTGCCGGCAGGCGGCTCAGGCGCTCGCCGTCATTCACCAGTTGCCCGCCGACGAGACAGCCATCGACACCTCGCCGCACCCGTTGCCGCCTTTGGGCGGACTGCGAGGACTGTCCCTGGACTACTTCGTCGAACGCAGCTTCGCGGAGATCGAGACCTGGCAACTGCTCCAGAACGACTCGCAGGTGATCGAAGCCCTCCAGAGCCTGCGCGACAGCGAGCACACCGACGTCCTCTGCCCCATCCACGCCGACGTACGACTGGACCAGTTCCTCGTGAGCGGCTCCACCCTGTACCTGACCGACTTCGAGGAATTCCGCCTTGGCGACCCCGCCCGCGACATCGGAGGCTTCATCGGGGAGTGGCTGTTCCGGGCCATTCACGGCATCCCGAAGTCCATCAGCGACGGCGCCGACTTCGGCCACACCGCCACCCACGACGAGATCCTCGCCCACGGTGTCAGTGAACTCGCCCGACTGCGCCCGTTGATGTCCGCGTTCTGGAACAGCTATCTGCACGCCACCAGGCTCTCTGCCCGGCATGTCTCGGGGCTCGCCACCCGGTCGGCCGCCTTCGCCGGTTGGCACATGATCGACCGGATGATCGCCCATGCGGTCCACTCCGTACGGCTCTCCCCTGCTCACCGGGCCGCCGCCGGCATCGGCCGCACCATCCTGCTGTCCCCCAGCGATTTCACCGCCACTCTCGGACTTGAAGGCAAAGGCGCAGCATGACTACTTTCCCTCTCGCCCCGCGGGTCGCCGCAACCCTCACTGACATCCATGTCGAGCCCGGAGGGCTCAAGGCCGTAGCGGGCACGGAAACCTTCGAAGGCGACAGCGCTCCCGCCCTGGCCAAGAAGCTGGCCGCCGGCCTCTACCAGATCCTGCACATGGGACGCAGCGAGCCCCTGACCTCCCGGCCCCGCAGCTTCCGCGACCGGGACTTGGATCACCGCCTGGCCGGTGCGATGCCGCACGAGCGCACCCGGACGCAGGCCCTGATCCACACTTACCCCCCGGAGCACAACGAGACGATCGTCGAGCTGGACGGTCTTCGGGTGCGGATGCCACCCGAGGCCGTGATCACGCCGCTTCCCGAAACGCCGCCCGGACCCGTGACGGTGACTCTTCCCGCCGCCCGCCCCGGCCTTTCCCCTGGCTTCTTCCTGGCCGACGGCAGCCTGGGTAACGAGCGCAGTGGTGACATGCTGCG
This sequence comes from Streptomyces sp. NPDC086549, assembly GCF_044746205.1. Lineage (NCBI taxonomy): Bacteria > Bacillati > Actinomycetota > Actinomycetes > Kitasatosporales > Streptomycetaceae > Streptomyces > Streptomyces sp. NPDC086549. The sequence goes on from NZ_JBIVBS010000025.1 coordinate 47,734, forward strand.
CCTGTACGTCCATCTCACTCATCCCGAAGCGGCTCCTGACGCCTGGCACACCGTGCTGACACATCTTGAACAGGCTGGCCTGCCCTACCGCGCCAAGGTTTCTTCTTCTCCGCATCTGTACCCCCGGCGCGACGCACTCGTGGTCTATCTCGGTCCTCGTGCCCAGCACGCCGTCTTCGCCCTGGCCGAGCGGTTGAAAGGCCTGGACGGCGTGGGAGAGTCGACCTCTCCCTTCACCCGTGAGGTGGCTCCCGGTATCGGTGTGGCCTGGGAACCCACCGACCGCCGGGCCGGCCACAAGGGTCAAAGCTTCGGCGAGCACCGCACCGCGATCCTTGCCGAGGCTCTCGTCCAGCACGCCCTGCTTTCGGACGAGGACCGGACGGTAGCAGCAGAGATGGTCGCGAGTGCTTTCCTCGACGCCTCCATCGACCCGCTGGATCCAGCGCGCAACCTCAGCTCACCCCCGATACCCGTCCTGTCGCCGGCGTGACAACCGCAATCCCGCAGGAGGTCAAGGCGGATACGGTGCTGCGGGTGCTGCGGGGAAAGGCACGAGCCCGTGCCGCTGCGCGTACGTTGGGCGTTCCCGAGGCGTGCGTCGAGTCCTGGATCCAGTGCTATGTCCACGCCGGCTGCCGCCGGCTCTCCGGCAGCACGGCTGTATCCCCGGGCTCGGAACGGGCCCTCGCTCAGGTGCAGCAGCTGCGGTCGGCATTGGATGAAGCGCTCGAAGACCTGGCCGTGCTCAACGAGGTTCTGAGTCTGGCTGCACGGGTGTAGGTAAGCGGAATGAATCCATCCGGCCGCTCGTATTCTTTTCCCTTTGCACCGAAGAACCCCAGGTGAAGGTGACGACGGGGGCAAGTCACCGGTTCCTTTCTTCCTCGCCCGGACTCACCGCGCGTGGTCAACTTCTTTCGGCCAGGCCGTCGGCCGGATGCCGGTCGGCCCCCTGGATCGCTTTCCGTCGCCCGGCCACCGGGCGGACCGATTCGAAGGAGTTCACGTGAACACCGCTGACCAGCTCATCGCCGGTTACACCGCCTACACCTCCGCCGAGGAGTTCGGCGTCACGGCCGAGGGCGACGCCCCGGCCACCACGCCGGTCACCGTGACCACGGTCTCGTCGACCGAGTGCGTCTCCCTCACCGCCTCCATCGTCGGCACCACGCTGTCCGGCCACTGCTGATCTTCCTCACTAACGCCAACTCCGCCCGCCATCGGGCGGATTGATTTGAAGGAGTGCACGTGAACACTGCCGACCAGCTCATCGCCGGTTACGCTGCCTACACCTCCGCCGAGGAGTTCGGCGTCACGGCCGAGGGCGACGCCCCGGCCACCACGCCTTCGATTCTGGTGTCGATCGACACCTCGTCCGCGGCCTGCGGCGCGACCATCGGCTACAGCATCTCCAAGACCATCCACGGTGGCTGCTGAAAGCTGCGCCGACTCTGGTCACTTCGTGGATGTCTTCGCGGACTGACGGAACGAAGCACGTCACATATCCCCCGATGTGACTCTCCCGCCCGCGAGCCGGGTGAACCGGTAGGTGCCCGTGTGCAAGACGGGCACCTACCGGCGTTTTAGGTGTCGGGGCCGGCGGCCGTGTCGTGCCGTCGGCCCTGTTCGACACTTGTGTTCACCAGCGCGTTCAGTGCGGCGAGGTGCTCCTCCAGAGCTTTCCTGCCGTCGGGCGTCAAAGCGAGCCATGTACGCGGTCGTCTGCCGAGGTACCCCTTGCGCACCTGTACGTAGCCGGCGCTCTCCAGCGCTGTGACCAGCTTTGAGAGCGTAGCGGCTGACGCCCCGCAGCACTCCTGAACCGCCTTGAATTCGGCCTCTATGCAGCCGGAGAGGAAGGCGACGATGGCCAGACGCGTGGGGTGGTGGATCTGCTCATGCAGCTTTCCTGACATCGGTCCTCACGCCTTGCGTGCGCCAGCCAGGCGGATCCAAGCAGAAGCGCCGAGACCACAGCCCAGCGCGATGAAGAACCAGGGCCCGCCGGCGGCCGCGTCGACGAGGAGCGCGACCACCACGACAAGTGACATGGATGCGCCGTTCTTCCAGCGGTCGGCCTTATCCGCACCTGCCGACCAGGCCATGACACCGCTACGGCGGGCGGCCACAAAAGGCACGGTGACGGCCGCGACGATCAGAAGGAGAGCGGCCGCGCGAATCACCCACTGCCAGGGGTGCACGTCATCGGCCAGGCCAAGCGCAGACAGCCCGATGGCAAAGCCGAGTCCAACGAAGGGCGGGTGCCACGCCGGGACAGGACGCGAGCGGGCGGCCCTTCGTGCCGTATCGGCCGCGTCCAGCGCCGCACGGGCGTCGTCGTACGTGTTCATCGCGTTCATCCTCCACCAGAAGCGTTGCTGTCAGAGTGGCATATAGTTTCCAGGCAGGCAACTACATGGCCGATGGCAAGATTTTGTCGGCCGTAGAGATCATGGGGTGTTCAACTAGCGTGCGAATGTGGTGTGATCGCTGAGAGGAAGCGCTGATGCTGACCAAGGCCGGTCGGCTGGTCGAGAGCACACGGGGGCTACGCATGGAGACCGCAGCAACGCGCTGCACTCTCCTCGGAACCTTGCTCGCCACACGGCTGCACCCGCCGCATCAGCGCCGCGACCACAAGAGCTAATAAGGGGGAAGACGCCCATGCCTCGTCCACCGGCCATGCCGCCAGACGAGAAGGTTCAGCTGGTTCTCGCCGTCCTGTCTGGACAAACCACGGTGTCCCAGGCAGCCCGGGAAGCCAATGTCACAGAGCAGTCGATAGGCAACTGGCGGCGCCAGTTCATCGCCGCAGGACAACGCGGCCTGGAAGCCGGATCGGGGAAGTCGCAGCGCGAGCAGCAACTCCTCGACGAAATCAACAGACTCAAGGCAGCGCTGGGCGAAGCATTCCTCCAGCTCAAGGCAGGACGCGCAGCATTGGACCCGCGGGCAGTCCCTACACAGACCTCGAGGCCGTACGCACTGCGCGGGGGCTCAGCGTTTCGAGGTTCTGCCACATCATTGGAGTCCCCCGACAGACGTACACAAGTCAACGCAATGCGCTACGGGGCGGCCTGACACCTGACCTGTGATGGCACTTTCGCATACCGGTGCTCTGAAATCGTCGAGAAGGCCGCCCCCACGTAGGCCAAGAACGATCGCGCCTGACGCCGTGCCGGCCATCTGACCCAGAGCACCCCTATACCAGCAGCTCCCCGGCACCCCCGTCCGGGGAGCTGCTCCTTGCACAGCCTGCGTGCCCTGCCCGCCGAGCTGGATGACCGGACAGGGACAGCACGCGGACGGCAGTTCTCGTGATGCCGGATCTTCTGGCCCAAGAGCCGGAATCCGACAGCGGTAGAGGTGGTCGATCAGGCTCTGGCCTACCGTCCCCTTGCGTTGTGAGATGACCTCAAGTCGAAAGCCCGATGATCAAGGCAACGGCGGTGACGGTGCTTAGGAACGCCGCGGGGTGGCGGCCCAGATCCGAAGGCGCCCCCGGCCCGCGCCACACCATGCTTGGCGGAGCCAAAGGCGCCTCCCCGTACGACCCTTGGGAGCTCTACCTCAGCCAACCTGCCCCGTCGGCCGCACCGTGATGTGGTTGATGTCCACGCCCGCGGGCTGGTTGACGGCGAACACAATGGTGTCCGCGATCTGCTCGGCGGTCATCGTGGCGGCTGCCTCGGGGGTGCCACCGCGGGCGTGCCAGAAGGGGGTGTCCACGATGCCGGGGGCGACAACGGTGACGCCGACTCCGTCCTGGCCGACCAGGAGGCGGGTGTTCTCGGCGAGGGCGTGGGCGGCCCACTTGGTGACGGAGTAGAGGTTGCCGGGAGTGTGGCGGACGCCGGCGACCGAGCCGATGATCACGATTCGGCCCTTGGAGGTCCTCAGGTGGGGCAGGGTCTCCTGGATCAGCAGGGCGGGGCCCAGGACGTTGGTGAGGATCAGGGCGCGCATGTCCTCAGGGGAGTGGGTCTCCAGGTTGCCGGGCAGGGAGAAACCAGCGTTGGCTATGACGTTGTCCAGCTGGCCCCAGGTGTCCAGCACGTGGCGGACGGCGGCGGCGACGTCATCTGCTTCGCCGGCGTCGCCGGTGATCGTCAGCAGCCGCTCGCCCGCCCCCGCGGTGGTGGCGAAGGCGGCCAGCTTGCCCACGTCGCGTCCGGTGACGGCCACGCGGTGGCCCTGCTTGAGCAGGGCGCGGGCGGTGGCGGCGCCGATTCCGGTCGAGCCACCGGTGATCAGCGTGACGGGTTCCATGGGACGGCCTCCTCGGCGACGGGGTCATCGGGGCAAAGCGCCTGCACTCTACCCAGCGATCTTCGACGCTCGCTCCCGGCTTTCTCCGACGGCTCCGCTCCTGACTGTGGATCAGGAGTTAGGCAGTGTCATGCCGATCAGTTGAGTCGTTGATAGGACTGTGGGACATAGGGGTGATCTGACTGGCGCCCAGTGGGAGCGACTTGAGCCGCTCCTGCCAGTGAGCAACCGACGCTGTGGCCGATGGCGGGACCATCGGCAGGTAATCGACGGAGTGCTGTACCGGATCCGGACAGGCGTGCAGTGGCGCGATCTGCCGGAACGCTACGGGCCGTGGAAGACGGTGCACGAGCGGCATCGCCGCTGGTCAACGGACGGCACCTGGGAGTTGCTCCTCCAGCGGGTCCAGTCCGAGGCTGACGCGGCCGGCGACATCGACTGGGATGTGTCCGTGGACTCGGCCTCCGTGCGAGCCCACCAGCACGCGGTCGGCGCCCGGCTGGCGCCGCCACCGCGTCCCAGAGGGGGCTTTGGCAAGGCGGTCGGGAACGCTCGGATCCGGGCGGAACTGATCGACCTCCTGGCGGAGGTGGTGCAGGAGGTGAGGCGCTCGGCAGCTCACGCGGCGGCTTCACCACCAAACTCCACCTGAGCGCCGACGGTCGCTGCCGCCCGCTGTCGATGCTCGTCACTCCCGGGCAGCGGGCGGACTGCACCCACTTCGAGCCGGTCATGGAACGGATCCGGGTGCCGCGCCTGGCTGCCGGTCGGCCCCGCACCACACCGGACAGCGTCAGCGCGGACAAGGGCTACAGCAATCGCCGTACCCGTGCCTACCTGCGGAAACGAGGCATTCGGCATGTCATCCCGGAGAAGGCCGACCAGGCGGCCGGTCGCCACAGGCGCGGCAGCGCCGGTGGCTGGCCGCCCGGCTTCGACAAGGAGCGGTACAAGAAGCGCAATACCGTCGAGCGACGACGCGCCGGCCCCCTCGCCCGTTCTCACTCCGGACGCTCTCGTGGACAAAGCCATCAGGCTTCGTTCAATTCAAGCGGCAGCGCTCGTCCATCGGTTCTGCCGGGCCCATCGCCTCATCCACAGAAATCAGCCTGCTCCGCGGAGGCGGGCCGCTGCTGGGCCCATGACAGAGCTGCGGAGTCCGGGATATGGAGACGGCCACCAGCCAGCACGAGCTGCACGGCTCGCAGGGCATCCAGGCCGGCCAGAGGGTCACCGTTTACGACCAGGATGTCGGCGCGGCACCCGGCGGCGAGGCGGCCGGTCTGAATGCTCAGCCTGAGTGCGGAGGCGGCGTTGATGGTGGCCATGTCGATGATGCGGTGCCTTGGAACGCCCAAGTGCTCGAAGAATTCCAGGCTGGAGATGAGTCCGCCGAAGAAGGCTCGTGGAATGCCGGCATCTGTCCCTGCTACGAGCTGGACTCCGCTCTCTGCCATCCGGCGCGTGGGCGCGAACAGCTCAGCGGCCTTTTCGGGACCGACCCGGTCGGCGAAGGCACGCCAATTCGGGTGGTTGGCAAGGCAGACGTGAATCTGCTTGGCGATGATCTGCGCGAGGAGGTCCTCGCGCAGATCGGAAGTGCCCTCTTCGGTCATCCAGCTGCAGTGCTCGATCGTGTCGACCCCTGCGGTGATTGCGGCGGCGATGCCCTGCACGCCGTGCGCGTGGGCGGCTACCGGCAGACCGAGCCGGTGCGCTTCCTCCACCACGACGGTGAGTTCTTCGGTGGTGAACTGGGGCTGCCAGATCGACGGGCCACCGCGGGTCAGACCTCCTCCTGTCGCCATCACTTTGATGACGTCTGCGCCTCCCTCGGCGTTTTGGCGCACCTTATGCCGGATCTCTTTATCGCCCTCGACCTCGCCGCCGAGGAACCAGCAGTGCCCCTTGGGGGTTGTCAGCGGCGCGGTGGCGGCGAGAATCCGCGGCCCTGCCACGGCGCCTTCGCTGATCGCATCCCGGAGTCGGACGGACAGGCCGCCACGGTCACCCAAGTCACGGGCCGTGGTGATGCCGGCGTCGAGCAGTTGCTGGGCTCGGCCTGCCATGCCCAGGAGAAGCGCCGCATCGTCGCTGTCGGTCAGCGTGGTGACCGGGTCCGGTCCTGCGTCGAAAGCCAGGTGGACGTGGCAGTCGATCAGCCCGGGCAGCACAGTGGCATCGGGAAACTCCATCACCTGGCAGCCCGGTTCTGTGTGAGCGAGCACGTCGTTGCGTGCCCCGGCTGCCACGATGGTGTCGCCTGAGACAAGGACGGCGCCGTCGTCGATGTGTGTGCTGCTGGGACCGAGCAGTATGCGCCCTGCGGTGATGAGCAACTGGTTCACGACATCTCGCTTTCTCCGTCGGTGTGCTTGGCCCCGGCGAGGACGCGTCGTCGTCTCACCGCGTCCGACAGCTGGGCCAGCTGCCGCACGTCGTCTTCCAGGCTTTGCGTCAGCGGCATCGCGACGGCGACGGCCTGGGCGGGCGCTTGTGGCTGATCGGTGTGCAGCGCGGCGTAGAGCTGGTCAGCCATCTCGTCGGCCCACCCCGGCTGGTCCTCCACCGGGCCTACAACTGGCGCCAGGTGGGGGCTGATCCGTACCAGGCCGTCACGGCACTCGATGACTCTGCGGTAATAGCGCCGGTGCAGACCGAGCGGGAGCAGGCGGTCGCGCCATGGTTTGGCCGGCATCCGGTCGAGGGAGTGCTCTGGGTACGCCTCATCAAGCATCTGCCACAGCGGTTCCAAGCGGTGATACATGCGGCGGTGCTGGCGGCGTACCCGCACTGCCGCCAGCCGGGTGGCGGCTCCGGGGTAGCTGACTCCGATGAGGAACAGCGGGACCGCTAGCGCGATGATCACACTTGAAGCCCAGGTGACGGCCTGGTGCACGGTGCCCCCTTGCCAGCGAATCACGGTCAACACGGTACGGATCGTGCAGGACCCGGCCATGGCGCCGATCCCCACTGCCGCCAGCCAAAGGCCGGTTGACAGCGGCCGCTGTGAAGCACGGGCGTAGGAACAAGTCCACCGCAGGGCCATGGACAGGGCGTAGACGAGATAGATGTCCGCGACGAGGTAGAAACTCACCAGAGCCGGATCGCGCAGGTCAGATCCCCGGAAGTTCGCGCCGTGGTCGCCAGCGCCTGCCGCAACGGTCGCCGTGATGAGGCCGATGGCGGCGAGGGTCAGCAGGAGTGCCTCCCGGCGGGCGCGTCTGTTGCCCTCAGCCGCATCAGTGGCGGCCGAGTACAGGTAGAAGCACATCAGCCAAAACACCATGCTGAGCACTAACAGGTTCTGCACCAGCCGAGGGGCGCCCGGCCCGCCCACAGAAACGATCCAGCCGGCAAAGGGCTGTCTGGCCAGTACAAAGGAGCAGGCAGCACTGATCAGGCACAGCGTGACCGCGCGCAAGGCCGCGTCACGGGGGGCCTTGGCCAGCTGAAATATCTTCCATCCCAGCGCTGCGACGAAGGCCAGGCTCATGGCCAACGAGACGATCACAGCCATCCCTGCCTGTCGCCCAGCGCCGTCTGGACTCGCCGGACTGAGGCGTCCGTTGGCTGCGGTGGTACGACCCTGTTCAGTACCGAGGCCCACTCCAGGATGATGGTGGCGACGAGTTCCGCCTCCCGCTCGTGCTCCTGGTCGTAGGACGTGCGCTGCAGTGCCCGGCGGATCGCTTCGGGCGCGATGTCGGGCATCATCAGGGCCCACAGCTCCTCGTCGCCGACGTCACCGTCGTGATCGGCCAGGATGTGGCCCACCTCGTGCAAGATGATGTGATCCTGGTGGGCTTTTGTCGTCTCGCTCTGGTAGACGATGAAGTCGCTGGAACCCGTGGCAATCCAGACCCCGAATGGGCCCGGCACGGGCAGGGCGTAGGGCACCACATGAATGGGCCGGCCTCGGCGCTCGCCCAGTGCGCGGCACAGGGCCTCCACCTGCAGAGGCGGTTGAACGTCCAGGGCTTGGAGCTCCCGTTTGCAGCGGCGACGAAGCTGTCGCTCCTTCAACCGTTCCCCCTAGATCAAGGTTGAACTTCCTTCGTGCGACGACGGCTCATGGGTGTAATGGGGCATCCGTGCTGGTTGGCCACCGCAGTCCGGATCGCACCAGGCCTGGTCAGGGCCCGACACGACTCGTTCACAAACCGTCTGCGACGGAACACTAGCGAAGGGTTGGCCAGGGGTGGAAAAGGCCCCGTCAGAGGGCTCCGGGCCAGCAACGTTGCGGCCGGGCACCCGTGGACGTGTACGGCCCGGATCGAGACGGCCGGTGCGCCTCTGTGGTCGTGCTGCGGGTGGGCGGACGTGACGGGTCAGGCATCGCCGCTCTGTGAGTCCGGGTCTTCTCCCAGCCCTTCCAGCTTCCGCAGATGGCTCACGACCCCGGCCAGGGTCTGGCGGCTCGAATCGGAAAGGCCGTGTGCCCGAAGCGCGATGTTGCGCACATCGCTCTCCTTCAGCGCCTGCAGCAAGGCGAGTTGCTCGTCGATGCGCTGTGCCTGCTCGTTGTCGAGGAAGTAGGCAGGGCTGACACCGAAGTACCGGGCCAGAGCTTCGAGGTGCTTCATGGTCGGGTTGGTCTTCCTGCCGGTACGCAGCTGCCAGATGTAGGCGCCGCTGATCGCCCGTTCCCCCGCGGCGATGTTGATGGCAGTGGCGACGTCTTCATGAGACGGCGCCTTCTGGTCCTTCGGTGTCGCAGTTTCGAACAGATGATCGAGCTTCTGTGCGAGCGTGCGGCCCACCTGGCCGCCGGCACCATGCTCGGTCGCGCTGCTCATCCCCCGACTCCTTGCCAGTTCATGGACTCTCGGCCCTGAGTGTACTGAACGAACCTCAACTCTTGCTCAGTCCACGCAAGTTTACTGGTCATGAAGTGGATCTCGTGTCTAGTATCAACCGCAGTCATGAACTGACGTTAATGGGGGAGTGATGGCAGCACGCGCCCGTCCTGTGGGACACCAGCCGAAAACGGCAACGCCCAGAACCTGCTCACCTCGACTGACCAGCGAGGAACAGCAGGCCACTTCCCTGCCGCCGCGGACCGGACACAGCACCAGACGCACCGCCCACCCAGTAGGTGCAGCGCAGTGAGCACAAACGTACCCGACGACCCGACAGCCCTCGACCACACACTCGAGGTATCTCTCGGCCGGCGTGCCCCCTTCACCCAGGTCGGCGACTGGGTCCTGCTCTCCGGGGCAGACTCCGACGCCCGAACCCTGTACTGGGCGCTGTCTGCCCACCTCAACACGTCGCGAGACGACAACGAGGTCTGGCCGGGCCTGCTCACACTCGCCCGCATCCTGGGGCTGAAGAAGCCCGAAAACGTCTCCAAGTACATGCTGCAGCTCGAAGTGATCGGAGCCGTCGAGGTCATCCGCTCCACCACCGGCCTGGTGCGCCGCAACCGCTACGTCGTGCACCAGACGCCACCCGTCGACTACTGCGGACCCCGGTCCATGGCCGACTGGTACGCCCTTAACCGAGCCGTCCCCGACGAGACCCCCGAAGAGCGCGACGCCCGCGAGGAGGCCCTCGACGCCTGGCTCGCCGCCGCCCGCCAGACGATCAAGGAATGCTGCCAGCAGACCGCGCAAGCGCGAGCCCTGGCGCGCAAGAGCCGCTCTCCCCTGCCGCCGGCCGTCCCCTTCCTGGGGCTGAACTCCCGTACCCCCACAGCAGGGGGCACGGGGCGAGCTGGGAATTCCGCGAAATCAGCAGGCCAGACCGTACCCCTTGCTGTGGGGGTACGTACCCCCACAGCAAAGCGCTTCGCACCCCCCGGGGGAGGGGTTGAAGTAGACCAAGAAGAACAACACCAAGAATCCGCGCCTGCGGCGCGAAGCGTCGCTTCCGGCCGAAGGCCTCATACAGCAAGTAGTAGGAAGACTCCTCACAACGACACCGACAACGGACGACCTGAACTGTCGGCACCGCGGCAGGGACGACCACCCCGAAGCGGTGTCCGGCAACGCATGACCCAGGCCCAAGCCCAGGTCGTCGAGGCCGTCGAGGCTGGTCTTCCAGAGGAACTGCGCGCCCTGCTCCCCCCGTTCCGCCCCACGACGCTGCGGGACACCATCCTGCGCGAATACCAGCACCGCACTGTTGAAGAGCTGATCGCACGGGCCGACCGCCGCTGGTACGCCTGGGGGTTCGCCTCAACCGCCGACATCTCCACCGGCGAAGCCGGACTGGCCCATCCCGTGGGCGCCGCTATACGGCTCATAGCCTCCCACCGATGTCCCATCAGCAAGTGCGGCCGCGAATGCCCTGACCCCCGGTGTGAAGACGGTGTCATCATCGACACCAGTCAGGCATGCCCCCGATGCGTCGAACACCGGCGCGATCACCGCAACGGAGACGCCCTCCAGCCGAGTGCTGCCATTCGCGAGAGCAAGATGCAGCGACGGCCTGAATGCCTCGACTGCGGCAGGCCCATGGTTGGTCCAGCGCACCCCGACGGCATCTGCCGCGACTGCAGACAAGCCACGGCAGGTGCACGGGGCAGCATCAGACGAGCCGTGTGACCGCGGAGCCTGCGACGTTTCGGGCCGGGTCGGCTCTTGTTTCGATAATGCCGTCAGCGAGGCGTTCAACAGCGTCCTCAAAGTCGAGTACGTCCACCGGCACACCTTCGCCACCCGCACCCAGGCGCGGCTGAAGATCGCCACCTGGATCACCGGCTTCTACAACACCCGCCGGCTACACAGCGTGTGCGGGTACCGGAGCCCGATCGACTACGAACGAGAACACCAGGCCGACCCCGCCGTGGAATTGGCCGCTTGAAAGATCTCCACGACGCGAGGGGATTGACACTTTCGCTCGTCGCATGAAACCCGGTGTCCACTCCCGAGGTTGAGCCTCATCGCCGTACCTGTGCACGTGACGAGGACAGCTATCTCTATGATGACTGCCGCCAGGCTCCGGTGAAAGGTATGTTCCGAGCATTACTTGTACGAGTCGATATAGGCAGGGCCCGGTGAGCCTAGGCCGGTTGCGTTGTCGAATCCCCTAACGGCTGCGAGCTTGGCTGCTCCTTCGCCGTTGCGGCCCGTTGTTAGGAGGAATGTCTTCGTTTCACTCATGGGGTCCTCCGGGTCCCGGTGTCTGTTCATTGCCCAGGCGGTGGGGGCGTTAGGCCCAGCGGGAGTATCGGTCACATCGTTGATCGCCGGTGTGTTGTGGCGGAGGTACAAGGCTGGGTTGGCGAAGCCCAGGGGCTTACCGTCCGTGGACTGCTGGACGAGGGCCTGCATGCCTGCAAAGAGGGGACACGCCAGGCTGGTGCCGCCTGAGCGGCTCTCCTGGTACTTCGTTGCTTTGCTATTCGGGGTAGTCACGGTCTGGCCGATCAGCATGCCGGTTACGGGATCGCCGTCCATGGAGATGTCGGGGACGACGCGCCGGCGCTCGGTGACGTCGGCGCCATCCGGCAGCGTTCGGCTCAGTGTGTCGGGAACAACTGACTGCTGGTACCAGGGCTGTTTGTACATGATGCTGGTTCCGCCACCTGTTCCGCCGGACCAGTCCTTCGGGTATCTGCCAGGAGGTGCTGCTCGCCAGTTCTTGCCGTCGGTGCCCAAAGGGATGCCGTATTGGCCCCATCCGGTCTCATAGCGGTAGCTGCCACCGGCGTCGACCACGAGAGAGGTACCTCCCACGGCAGTGACCAGGGGGTCGGCCGCCGGGTAGTCGACTTGGAGCCGTTGCGAGCCACTGTCGCGGCCGGACTTGGTGGCAGGGTTCTCATAGCCGGCGTCACCGGAGGCCACGTAGAAACCGATGCCTTCGATCGCGCCCTGTTCGAAGACGCTGTGGGAAATGGTCCTTTCCTGCACACCGTAACCGTCGCTGGTCTCGCCCCATGAGCAACTGACTATGTCTGCCAAGTGCAGGTCGACGACCTTCAGCAGGGCCTCGTTGAATGCGTTGGGCGTGCAGTTGCGGGCTCCGAGGTAGACGATGTCGGCTTCGGGGGCCATGGCGTGCACGGCTTGGACATCTTTGGCTTGTTCGCCGTACCACGAGGGGGCGTTACAGGTGTCCTGTTGATCCCAGACGGGACTGTTCACCTCGCGGTACTGGCCAGGGTGCAGCGGCCGCCCGTGGTCTCGTGAGTACCGGGCAAGATCAGTTGCCATGGTGGGCGAACTGTAGGCATTGACGATAGCGATCGTGGCGCCCTTGCCCGTCAGTGTCGGCTTGTTTACCCCGTAGGCGGTGCGTAGTTGTTCGGGTGTGTATCCGCAGGGGGCCCATGGAACGGTGCGTCCGTCTGCGCCAGTCAGCTTGCTGTCGATGTCTGTTCCCGTGGGGCTGCACGGACCGGGCCACCAATGGTTTTTTGCGGGGGGAGCAGTGGTGGCAGATGGGCTGTTCGGCGTGGTGAGGTGATCGAGGCCCGTTACGGTGAGGATCGAGGGGGCCAGATCACGGGGGAGTTTGGGGTTGCCTGCGGGTGCGATTCCGGTCTTCCCGCCGCCGGTATAGTCGTGAAAGGACACGCCGAAGGCTTTCCCTGCCTTGTCGGCGGTGCCAGTGACGGTGATGTAGTGGGCGGTCTCCTCGGTGACCTTCAAATCGTTGGAGCGGGCCCAACTGACCACTGCCTGGGACTGCTTGGCTGACGGTCCGAAACGTGACTGGAACTCAGCTGGTGACAGGTAGTGCTGGTAGAGCGGGTCTTTGGGACTTGAGACGGCCTGTGCGTACTGGGTGGCCGCTTCGGGGTCACGACCAGCGAGCCACATACGTGCTTCGATGCGGGTGTCGTGCGGGGCTATGCCTTGATCGGCGTCGGCCGCCGCCCAGGCGGGCCGGGCGACGGGAAGGTCGAGATCGTTGCCGTCGCCGATCAGACCTCCGGGGCCGAGTACGAGGGTCCCGGTGAGGATGGGCAGCGCGATGGCCGCAGCCAGGCGGGCTCTGTTCCACCAGTGCTCACGCATGTTGCGGCGCCTCCCTGGTCGTGTGCGGGTGTCCGTCGTCGTGGGTGCCGCGACTGAACATGCCGGCATATGTCCCGTTGGCCTCGAGCAGCTGCTTGTGGGTGCCGCGCTCGGCGATCTGGCCCTGCACCAGGACGATGATCTCGTCGGCATGCTGAGTGGTGGAGAGCCGGTGAGCGATGGTGATCACTGTGCGTCCGGCGGAGAGAGTGTCGAGTGCCCGCTGTACGGAGCGTTCGGTCTGATTGTCGAGGGCACTGGTTGCTTCGTCGAGCACCAGGACGGGGGGGTTGCGCAGCAGTGTGCGTGCGATTGCGATGCGTTGGCGTTCGCCGCCCGACATGCGCAGACCGCGCTCTCCTACGATGGTTTGGTATCCGGCGGGCTGGGCCTCGATCAGGTGGTGGATCTGCGCAGCCTTGGCCGCGTCGACAAGTTCTTGGTCGGTGGCATCCGGTTTGGCGAAGCGGAGGTTGTCTGCGATGGATGCGTGAAAGAGGTAAGTCTCTTGTGCCACGACACCGATGCTTCGGGTGAGGGTGTCGAAGCTCAGGTCACGCAGGTCCACTCCGTCGAGGGTGATCCGGCCGGCGGTCACGTCGTAGAGCCTTGCGATCAGGTAGCCGATGGTGGTCTTGCCTGCTCCGGTCTCCCCAACCACTGCAAGGCTGTGCCCGGCCGGTACATCGATGTTGATCCCGCTCAGCGTGGTGTCGGCGTCGGCATAGGCGAAGTCGACGCTCTCGAACCGTACGTGCCCTTGGACTTGGGGCAGAGCGACCGGTACGTCCGGCTCGGTGATGGCTATCGGCAGGTCCAGGTATTCAAAGATGCGCTCGAAGAGCGCGATGGATCCCTGCAGGGCAACGCCGATGCCGAGCAGCGACAGGGTCGGATTGAAGAGCCCTTGCTGCAGGGACACATAGGCGATGAGTGTGCCAAGCGAGATGGCGGCATGCCCGTTCGCTGCGGTCATGCCGCTCGACCAGTAGATCACTACCGGCATGAGCGCCATGATTGTTTGGATCACCGACTGACGCCATCGGCCTGCCATGTTGGACTGGATGTGCAGGTCGCTGAGTTCCTTCGACTCGACGGCGAATGCAGCCGAGAGTTCCTGGGATCGGCCCATGGTATGGCTCAGGAGTACGCCGCTCACAGAGAGGCGTTCTTCCACCATCGACGACATCGAGGCCATCTGCCGTTGCCGTCGGCGGGTGAATCGTCGGCGCATCTCACCGACACGGCGGCTGATCAGCACGAACAGGGGAAGAACCGAGATCGAGACGAGAGCCAGGCGCCAGTCCATGATAAAGAGGGCTATGACGCTGGCGATGACGGTCGTGGCACTGGATACCAGGGAGCTCACTGTCGAAGTGACAGTTGCCTGCATGGCGCCGATGTCGTTGGCGATGCGGGACTGTACCTCGCCGGTCCGCGTCTTGGTGAAAAACTCGAGCGGTTGTTTTTGGAGATGTGTGTAGATGTCTGTCCGTAGGTCATGCATGACTCGCTGTCCGACAGACGTCGAGATGTACGACTCGAGTACAGAGATTGCACTTCCAGTAATGGCGGCGAGGGACATGCCCAAGGACAGCGCCGAGAGTAGGCCGGTGCGCCCCTGTGGCAGCGCGACGTCGAATAGCTCACGGACCATGAGCGGCACCGTCAGGGCGATGAACGTGGCGGCGGCTATGAGAGCCGCGACCATCATGAGACGGCCGCGGTAAGGACGGAAAAGCCGTATTATTCGCCGGAGGTGGACTTTGGGGGGCTCCTGCCCGGAGGGGGAATTCCTCATCGCTCACCCGTCTGGTCTGTCATCTCCTGCGCGTACCACCAGAGAAGTTTGTTGATCCTGTAGGTTCCCGGCATCTCTTCTTCCAGGAGATGGACTTCCAGCAACCATTCAAGTGCCGTCGCAACCTCCTCGGCGGGCATTCGAGAAGCACTCCCTGCTACGGCTATGTCTTCGAACCGAAAAGTCACGGAATTCAGAAAACCGATACTGTCGAACACTCCGGCGATTTCGGCAGGAAGCTCTCGGTACGACCAGGACATGAGGTCCCGGATGCTGGAATGAGGATCTCCGGGCGTTTCGAATGTGTTGAGCGGCAATTTTGCCGCCGAAATTCTGTCGGCTGCGTCGGTCATGCTCATGTAGCGCTGATTGGCGATGCGTTCAGCCATAAGCCGAACAGCGAGTGGACTGCGGTCGCACAGGGCCAGCAGGCTGAGGGCTGCCTCCGGTTCGCGGCGAGTGCTCTGGGCTCCTACGACGGACTCGAAGAGGGCGAGAGCCTCGGCATCACTGAGGTAGTCGACTCGGTAGCGGTGCGCGCCGTCGCGCACCACCAGTCCGGTCATCGCGTTGCGGCTCGTGATGATGACGCGGCATCTGGAGGCGTCGGTCAGGAGTGGGCGGACCTGTTCCACGTCCGCGGCGTTGTCAAGGACGATGAGTGCGTTGCGGTCGGCCAGCACGGCTCGATAGAGGGCGGAGCACTCTTCTAACGAGAGGGGGATACGGTGGTCGGCGATCCCCAGGGCGCGGAGGAATCTCCGCAGGACGGACTCGGGCGAGACGGCAGGACGCGCATCGAAGCCCAGGAGGTCGGCGTACAGAACTCCGTCGGAGAATCGCTCTTTCGAGAGATGAGACCAGCGCAGTGCGATTACGGTCTTCCCCACACCTGGGGCACCGGACAGCACTGCGGTGGAAAACCCATCTCCCGCATCGTTCAGCAGCTGATCCAGCCAACGCAATTCGTCTGTACGCCACAAGAATCCCTTGGGGCCAGGGGGTAGATGAGCCAGGGCCTGCTGTGTGGTGTCATGCTTTGCTGCCGGACTACGTGGCGAGTCACACGGTGAACGCCGCCGGCCGTGAGGCTGCATGTAAACCATGCCGATAAGGTCGACGGTTTCCAGTTCGGTGAGCCCCATCGCCTCGGCGACCCTTTGCAAGGACTGGCGGTATGGACGGCGTGTGGAGCCGCGTTCTATATCCCTGATCGCCCGGACGCTCATTCCGGACTTTTCAGCTAACTGTTCCTGTGTCAACCCCGATACTACGCGCAGATCTCTGACGCTCATTCCAACGTCCCCCATGAATGTGCAATCTACATGAACCCCTCCCCTTGACAAAGCAAAGAATGGGCAAACGCCAGGACGGATGGGTAATTTCACTCATACCGGATGCCGATTCGCTACCCGGCGTGAAGGTCCTGTTACAGGCGCCTACCCTGCACGGACCGAGAAGTGGCCTGCCCCGTCACTCCTGCTGGCATTGCCACTCTTCCGTTCGGTGAAGGGAAGGGTGAGATTCTCAACAAATCTCATTGAGAACCCATGGCATTTGTCGTTTGGCGTGCGAGGAGGGCTCATGATCCGGGTCGGTTCCTGCTGGCGTGGCCCGGGCGTCAGAACTCCAGCAGGCCCTCGCGCAGGAACGTCTGGAGCAGAACGATCCGGCCGGCCTGGTCGAGGCGCCCCGGAAGGTCGCCCGTGGTGATGGTGCCGTCGAACCCGGCCGCGAGCCAGCGGACCTCCTGCTCGACCTGGCGGGGCAGAGTGACCGCCTTGTTATGGAAGGACGCGGTCACCGTGGTCTCCGTCACCGTGACGTGGCACAAGACGCTGGCCCGGCGCCGGACCGGCGTGCTCTCGGTGTAGGCCCGCAGGCGCTCGAGGTCTCCTAGATGTCCGCGCAGCGAAGGCGAGTTGACGGATACCGCCTGGGTCACCGTTTCCTCGATGACACGCTCGCAGGGCAGGCTTTCCTGCAAGATCGCAGCCAGCTGACGGAGCGCCCTGGCAGCGGATCGCTGCAGATTTTCGTCCCGGGCGAATCCGGCCGGGAGCCCGGTGCGGAACCGTACGTCCTCGTCGAAGAGCTTCTCCATGGCCGTCTGGAGCACCGAAGCCCAACGCAGGGAGTGGACGCCGATGGTGAGATGGATGGACGCTTCCTCGTTCGAGGTGGCAGCGTGCACCACACCCCGCGGCAGGTACAGGAAGTCCCCCCGTGTCAGGGTGAGCTCCTCTTCTGGAACGGACTCCCCGTCGAAGGACGGCCCGGTCTTGGGCCGGCCTGCCAGAGGCAGCTCGTAGGGTGCGCCGTACAGACGCCACCGCTTGCTGCCGTGGACCTGAGCGACCAGCACATCATGGGTGTCGTAGTGGGGCTTGAATCCCTGCGCCTTGCCTCCGGGGGTGAGGTAGACGTTGACCTGGAATCCTGCGCTCAGCTCCGCGCCCAGCGCGTGCGTGAGGGCTTGCAGCGGCTCCCAGCGGTCGTCGAGCGAGTTGAGCACGACTGTGGAACCCCGGCGGTAGTGATCGTAGATGGCTTCCAGGGTGTTGGCGCGTCCCTGCGGGCCCCGCTGGGCAACCTGGTCGATGGGCGTCTCCTGACCATCCACCACTACTCGTATCGTCTCGAAGCCCGGGCCGGCCATCATCAGGAGGCGGTCGACGTCGTCCAGTGTGAGCAGCCCGTCGTAGTAGTCCGGGGCGTCGCGCTGGATGTGGAGGGGCTTCTGCTCCCAGTAGTCGTGCAGGAATGCCTTGGGGGTGACCGGATCGATGAGCCGCGCGAGGTCGAAGGCGGAATCAGTGTGCATGTGTCTTCACTCCTGTTGAGTGTCCATCAGATGTTTGGGCCCGCGCGCGGCGTTCAATGACCTTGCGGGCGGCGATGTCGTACGCGAGGCGTTCGAGACGTTGAGTGTCCCAAGCGAAGAGCCGGTTCATGTGCATGTGCAGGGCGGCCCGGAACACACCCTCGTCGGTGGCAGTCTCGCCCTGGAGGCTCCGGCCCAGGTGGCGCAGAGCATCAATACTCTTCTGGCACGGGGTGTGGGTGGCCAGAAATGCTTCGATAGTCGCTCGGCGTGCCCGAAAGAAGTCTCCGTAGCGGCTTCCCAGCCGACCCGCTCCTTGGCGGACGCTGATGCGGCGCCGCAGGACGCCTAGGAGCTGGTCGTCGCTGAAGCCGTCGCCGAAGAATGCACGTGCCCCGTGCAGGAGAGTGGCGACCGCGGTCAGCAGCCGCTCCTCCTCGGAGGGAGCGGAGGACAAAAGCGTTGCGACGCGTTCGCTGTCTGCCCTGAAGAATTCCTCCGCTGCCGCGAGACCCTGGTGCCCCCCGTAGCGGGAGACCTCCGGAACGTACCAATCTGACCGGGCACGGCTGACCAGACCGCTACTCTGCAGTTCACTCCCAAACCCGTCCAGCTCCGCGAGAACTCCCGCGCGGTGCTGTGCATGCGCCGGTCTGATCCGAACCCGCACATGGTGACCGCCTTCGCCGTAACGGACGTAGAACCAAGAGGCGGCCAAACCGCGGCTACGCAGCACCTCGAAGAGGGCCTGCGCACGGACAATGACTTGATCCGCGACAAAGGCGCTGCAGTGGTAGGCAAAGTAGACCCAGTCACCTCCCGACACCGGAGCAGAGGGGACGGCTGACCGTCGCTCAGCCGGCACCCTGTGACGCAGGGGGATACAGACTTCAGCCACGTGGGCGCCTTGCGGACCGGTCACGGCCGGACTCTCCATGTGCGGCAGTTCGGTGAACTCCAGTCGGCCTCGGCGGCCGGCGCGCCGGAGCAGGGCGTTGGCGGACCGTGTCTCCTGCAAGTCGAGCGGCAGCAACCGGTCACCTGTGCCACAGCCGATCCAGCGCCGCTGTGCAATGCCCGGCAACAAGCCCCGCAGGTGCGAGGCGGGATCCCGGTTCTCCAACAGGCGGCGGGTTTCGTCGGAACCCATCTGCCAGTGTTCAGGGCGAACGATGATCCGGCCACACGTCACGCGGGGGAGATGCGACATCCGCGCGAGCCCGCCCCACTTCCAGCCCACGCCGACACTTCCGCTGAGATGGGCCAGCAGCCGGTAGCGCGGGTCGTTTCCCGGAAAGTCCACTGAATGCGTTGAGTTGAGCTCCAACAGCACCCGTCGTCCGGTGGAGCGGTCTCGCAGCACAAACTGACCATCGACGAGACGGATCAGCAGGGAGTCCAGGGCAAGGCTGCCCTGGAAGGCGCTGTCCAGACTGACGGTGTGGCGGTGCAGCGCAGGGCGTTGCAAGACGTTTGCGATGCGGCCGCCAGGGGTGTGCACAAGCTCGGCGACGATGACACCATCATCCTTGTCGCTGCCGAGCCACTGCCGCAGCGCGTGTTCGCGGTCAGGGCGCCCCACGGCGAACCGCGCCAGTGAGGCCAGCGGAGACCGCTGTTGCCCGCTCAGCAACAATGCGTCGAAGGCAGCTTCATGCTTGTCCAGCAAGGCTGCCTGGACCGAACGCGCCACCGCCACCTCGGCTGGCGCATGTCCTGCCAAGTCATAGGGCTGTCCCGTCGCACGCCAGTGATCGTATGCACGCAGCGCAATATCCGGGACTTGCAACTCGGACGAAGCGGTCCGGGCAGTCTCCACTCCGGCTCTGTTCGCGAGCGCCGATGCCGCGGTGAAGGTCTTCTCCAGCAGCCCCTGCACCGGGTCCAGCACCGTACTCAGCGAGACTTCGGCATCTTCGTAGCGGCTTTGGAATTCCAGGCGGAAGTCATAAAGAGGATCAGGCGCAGGGAACAGCGTCTGCAGCCGCCGCAGAGTCAGGTCCAGGTCCTCGACGAGGCGCTGCTCAACACTGGCCTTCGCCACCGAGACGTCGAGGTCGACGTGAAAGCGGGCATTCTCCTTGACCGCCGTCATGCCGGGGAGCGAGCACCGCGCCCACGCACGCGCCAACGATTCCGGCGTGGCACATGCAACGGGCTGAACCCCGCAGGCTGTAGCCATGAGTTCCTCAAGCTCATCCGCGGCGTTGGCCGCGCCTTGCCGGCGAAGCCACTCGATGGCCAGTTCCTGCGGTGGGCGTCCCGGCTGGAGCAACCGCGGAGCTTCCCGCCCAGTTACCGCACTCAGGATGCTCTCGAGCGCGGCCCCGTCCAAACGCACAGCCGCTCGGTGGTCACGGCGGTCCGCCAGCTGCAGGTCTCGCTCCTCGCCGACCTCGGCGAATGCCGTGCCTGCAAGCAAGCCGAACGGGGTGGCACGACCGGCCATGCGTGCCACATAGCGGTCCACCGCTTCTCGCGCCTTGCTCCCCGTGGCGTCAACGAGCTCAGATCCGGCCGCGAGGCCGATCGCCTGCCTGACATAGTCATCAAGCAGGCGATCCGCCCTGAAGCCACGCCGCGACACTTCATCGACGCTCAGACTCGCGACACGGAGCAGAACGACGGTCGGGTGCATGGCGGCGGCTTCCTTCTTGCGTGCTAACTACGACTCACAGAGACGGTTCGACTACCAGTCGCGGTCGTCGACCTTGTCCTCGTTCCAGTGGGTCAGGGAGAAGTCCTTGCCCCCCCTGTCCGCGTCGTTCGGCGTCACGACGCCGGTCGGGTACGTGATTTCGATGCTGGCTGCGTCCAGCGAGTACTCGTCAGCCACGAGTTCTCCCCCTTCGGGTGATGGCCAGCGGGCCAATCCCGCTGACCTGTTGCGTTGTTGATCTTCTGTCAGTGGCGAAGACGGTGCCAGGCAGTCCAACCGGCAAGGTTTGAGCCGGGAGGCAGCGGCACTGCCGGTGCTTTGCCGGTGCGATCTGGAAGAGGGCCTCTCACCAAGGGGGCGGGGGAGGGCGACTGGTCTTACGACGGAGCATCTGCGGCACGCAGTCCCTGCACCCTCCTGACCCACAGGCTCTGACCACCAGACCAAGCGCCCCCTCTGCGGCTTGGAAGCCCCACACGCCTGCTCCCGGCAGCCCATGTTCGCCACACTGCCCTGCCAGGCATCCGGTGGCTTCTCTGTCGGCTGTCCTTTCACCGCGCATGCAAAAGGCGGGGCCCAGATCCTGATGGATCTGGGCCCCGCCTGAGAAGGTGGTTGGGGGCGGGGAGAACGCCCCTGCTGTCAGGTGATCAAGCCTTGGAAGCCGTCTTCGCGTCGACCTCGGCGAAGAACTCGTCGGCCGCCTCCCGGGCCCGCGGCAGATGCGCCAATGGCTCGCCGACGATGCGGCTGGCCAGCTCGGTGGCCAGACTAAAGACATCCTCGCGCAGCTCTGCCTCGGCAAGGATACGGTCGGCCTCCAACTGCACCTTCGACTCGGCGACCAATTCGTCACGTACCTGCTGCCCCTCGGCGCGCAGCTCGGCAATGAGGGCGGCGCCTTCCTCGGTTGCTGCCTGACGGGTCTGCGCAGCCTCGTGCCGAGCGGCGCTCAGCTCAGCCTGGTACTCGGCATAGATACGCATGGACTCTTGGCGAGCCTCCTCCGCCTGCTCAAGACGACCTTCGATCGCGTCCTCGCGCGCAGCCAAGGCCTTCTCAAGGCGGGGTAGCAGGACCTTCGCGAGGATGGCCCATACCGGCAAGAAACAAATTAGTGCAGCTACGAGGTCGAGGATCTTCGGCTCAAGAGGTCCCATGTTCACAATCGTATCAGCGCCCTTCAGGCCCATGGCGGCCGGCTACGTGGCCCTCGCTACACGAAAGGGCATGGCTGGCAGGCAAGTTGACCACATGTACGCAAACACTTGCCGGGCCCAGGCCGAGGGCCTGCAGCTGACCGGTGAGGGTGAGCTGCGCCAGCAGCTGACTAAGAAGTCATCTCATTTGGTGAGTCTGCGGTAGCAGATGAGGGTGCAGGCGATGCTGGTGAAGGCCAGGAAGTGTTCGGCTTTGCGTTCGTAGCGTCGGTGGAGTCGGCGGCATCCGGCGAGCCAGGACGTGGTGCGTTCGATGGTCCAGCGGTGGCGTCCCAGCCTCTTGGAGGACTCGATGCCTTTGCGGGCGATGCGGTGTCGGATGCCGTGCTGGCGTAACCATCGGCGCAGGTGGTTGTAGTCGTAGCCCTTGTCGGCGTGGAGTTTGGCAGGCCGTCGCCGACGTGGTCCGCGCCGGGAGCGGATGGGCGGGATGCCTCGCACGAGCGGTTCGAGGGCCTGGCTGTCGTGCAGGTTGGCGCCCGAGATGCCGATAGAGATGGGCAATCCGGTCCGCTCGGTGATCAAGTGGATCTTCGAGCCGTACTTGCCCCGATCCACCGGATTCGGACCTGTCAGGTCCCCCTTTTCAGGGCTCGCACGTTCACCGAGTCGATCGCGCAGCGAGACCAGTCCAGTTCACCGCGGGAGCCGAGTTCGTCGAGGACCAGGCGATGGAGCTTCGCCCACACCCGGGCTTTCGACCACTCGGTGAAACGCCGATGGGCCGTGGGTCCCGATGGTCCGAACGAGGCGGCCGGCAGCTGCTGCCACGTGCATCCCGACGTGGCCACGAACACGATCGCAGCCAGCACCTCCCGGTCACCGTGCCGGCGCCGGCCGCCTCCCTGAGGCCGACTCGGCGCCTTGGGCACCACTCGCTGGAACAACTCCCACAGCTCATCCGGCACCAGCCGCTCAACGATCCCCACACCTGGAGTCTATCGAACGTCCCAAATGAGATGACCTCTAAGTGGCTGTTGTCTTTCCGATCTTGAGGACGGCGATTTCGCTGGTCGGGCATGGGGTCGGTGATTCCGCGGGAGTGGTGACCTGTCGTTTCGTCGCTTCCTGGGAGGTCGCGGATGCCATCGGTCGTCGGACTGCTGGAACAGCACGAGCTCGCCGCTCGCCGTCGAGTCGACGGGCTGCGTGAGGAGGCCGACCGCATCCAGGCCGAACTCGCCGTGGCCGAGCAGGAATGGCAGGAGTGGACGATCGCCCGCCAGCGGGTCGGTGTGCTGCTGTCCGTGCCGGGTGATGCCGAGACTACGGCCGAGGCTCTGGTACTGCCGACGGCCGCAGCGAAGCAGAAATCGCAGGTGCCGGTATGGCGTGACGGGCTGGCCTGGTCGGCCCTGTCAGTCGACTACCAGCGTATTGTGCATACCCTCGCTGATCGGGTCCGGCTCGGGCAGGGCCCGCTGACCTGCCAGGAGCTGGCCGCAGGGTTCGGCATGGATCTCGTGCCGGCGCGGGTGGAGGCACTGCGGTCGAAGGCGAAGCGGCTGGTGGCCCGCGGCTGGGCGGTCGAACCGGCGCCGGGCCGCTTCACGCTCGCGCAGGGCGTGAGCGGGCCAGACGACGCGTCATGAGTAGGATCATCGACCAGTAGATCATCGCCTCGGCGCTTGTGGTGCGGCGCTCGAAGTCGCGCACCAGGCGGCGGCTTCGCATCAGGTGGGCGAAGAGGCGCACGACGATCCACCGTTTGGGCAGCACCCCGAAGCCGTGCATGTCGTCGCTGCGTTTGACGATCACCAGGACCAGCGTGAGCTTGGCCAGGCAGTATTCGACGAGGCTGCCGGTGTAGCCGCCGTCGGCACAGACCAGGGCCAGCAGGCGGTGGGCGTCGGCGACTTGGTGCAGCAGGACGAGGGCGGCGGCGCGGTCGCCGGTGTCCGCGGCGGTGACCATCACGCCCAGCAACAGGCCGAGGGTGTCGACCACTGCGTGCCGCTTGCGTCGATTATCTTGAGCCATCGCGATGAGGATGAACCTGACCTGGAACGATGCGATGCGGACAGCGTCCTCGACACAGAGGGCTGAAGATTTTTCCGGCTGCGGAGATTGTGTCGTGCGGCGTGTCGCTCGCTCCCGATGGTCAGCTGGGCGATGTTTCGACTATCGCGCTAACGGAATGGTGTCGGAGCCGGCCCGCTACGAGTTCCATCTCGACGAGCGTGCCCACGAGGCCTGTTGTCTTCAACTCGTCGGCCATTGCTCGTGCTTGTGGCTGTGACAGGCCGTGCACCTCTCGAAGAGCGCGAAGGACGGGCACTGCACTCGCTTCGGGCTCTGTCAGCCGGAGCCGGGCGGGTCCGTGTTTTGCCAGGAGGGCCTGTCGGATGCCCTCCGGAGTCGCGTCGCCGCTGTCCTGCTCGCACCAGGCGACGGGGCAGGCCTGGCAGTTCCCCTCGGTTCCCCACCACAGGCGTCCGCGTTCGATGAACTGGCCGGTGTCGAGTGTCAGCACACCGCCGCAGGCCTCGCATCGCGTTGTGATCTTTACGCCCTGGGTTATCACCGTGCTCCTCATCATCGGGCCTTGCCCCGGATAGTGCCGCAACAGCTTCCATTCGTCGATCGCATATCCTCGCCGAGCTCTGGGGCTCAGCAGGGGCCGAATGGCCTGGACCCGGACGGTACGCCGACGCCCCGATGGCAATGATCCACGCGCTACCGGCCAAGACGTGGCGCGTCTGCCGTCGGTAAACGCACCGGAGGCGGACACAGAAACCCGTCTCCGACAGGTCGGTGGCGGCACGGGCGAGGTCGCGCCGCCAGGCATACCCCTGCGACCAGGTGGCTTCCGGCAGCTCGGCAAAGACGTTGCCGTGGTCCAGATCGTCAAAGGCGCTGCCGTATCTTGCACCGGCTCAGCCGGGAGCCCTGACAGGCCAGCTGACTGTGCGCTGGCCTGCGGCGGCTACGGGCATCGAGCCGGGCGTCCGAGCTTGCCCTACGGCATCCACGACACGCCGGCGGACGGCGGGAAGTCGGCGTAGCCCTGGCCCGTCCAGACCGCGCCGGTGACGGTGGTGCCTGGGTCAGCGAGGACCGGCCCGCAGGACTCGTACGAGGCGCCGGGCCGGAAGTGGTCGGTCTTCGCCAGGGAATCGCATGTGCCGAAATCGCCCATGACCAGCAGTTTCCTGGCCTCGGTACCGTCCTTGAGGAGCCCCGTTGGCGGCTCGATGGAGGCGTGGGAGAGATCGGTTGTGCCGACGTTCTTGATGACGGAGCGCACATAGTAGGGCGTGGCCTTGAGCTGGTCCTTGCTCAGTCCGGACAGATCTTTCAAGTCTGCTTGGCTTCCCTTTTCAATGCGGGTGACCGTGACCTGGATGGTGCCTTTCATGTCGGCGCCTTCGTACGTGAGCAGGGCCGGCTGCCCCAGTTTCACCTTGGCACCCCCCTTGAGCGTGCCGTCCGCGTCGGTGCTCGACGTCGGTGACGGTGCCGTGCGCGTGGATGGTGCGGCGCCGCTCGTCTTCGCCCGGGGACTGGGGCTGCCGCCAGAGCCGCACGCCGTAAGGGCGAGGGCAAGACCTATGGAGAGAGCGAAGGGAGCGAAGGCAGTGGTGCGGACCCTGCAAAACATCAATTCCGTCTTCCTGTCGATGACTTGTGAACTCGCTGAAGAGCGGCACCGCTCTGACCTCCATCATCGGTCTTCCGTATTCATCGCGGTGACGCGCACCGCGGGCGCGACATCTTCAGCTTGACCACGTCCCGTTCGGACCGGGAGGACGGTCGCCCGGGCCCCCGTACACGAGGTCGCGGCTTCAACGCTGCGCGGGTTGCGGATCCCCTGCAGGCGCAGCCGGTCGCTGTTCCTCGCCGGTGCTCTCGTTCCAGTGTGCCGGGTAGCCGCAGTCCGCATCGCGCGACGTGATGCCGGGGAAGGGGGTGAACCGCTGGTCGGGCGGGGTGCCCCACAGCGCCGGCAGTCCGTCCTCGTCCGGCTCGGCGGGGTCCAGGAGGGCATCATCGACCCGGTTCCAGGCGTCGTCACGGTGCCTGGGGAGACGGTCATAGCCGGGGGTGTTGCCGATGTGTGACGTTGCGTATGTGCGGGCGGTATCGAGGGCGAAGTCCAGTGCGACGCGCTCGGCGACGCAGCGCGGGGCGGGGACGTGGCCTGCGGCGATGTCCTGGGACAGGTCGTGGGCGGCACGGGCGACGTCGCGCCGCCAGGCGTACCCCTGTGACCAGGTGGCTTCCGGCAGCTCGCCGAAGGCGGTGCCGTGGTCCAGGTCGTCGAAGGCGCCGAGGTAGCGGGCTTGTGCTTCGAGCAGGGGGCATCGCCGATGGAGCAGGCGACCAGGTGCAGCTCGTCGCTCAGGACCACCAGAGCCTCGTCGAGGGCGAAGGCGGTGCGGGGGGTGAACTGCCAGACGCCGCCCTGGGCGCGCTGCAGCGGGAACCGGGCGCGTAGTCGGGCAGCGGGATGATCTGCTCCCACTGCTCCGCGGTTGTGCCGGGCCCGTGGGGGTGGTCTTCGATGCGCCAGCCGGGGCCGAACTGTGCCGTGAACCCGTCGGCGCTCCAGTCGGCGAGCTCGTCACCACGGTCGGGGTCGAGGACCCGGATGCTGTCGCCTTCCCCGATGACCTGCGCGCCGGGCAGGTCGGATGCCGGCGGGGCGAGCTGGCCGGCCGCCTCCATCAGGTGCAGGGGGTCGCCGGGCGTCTGCGCGTCGAGGCGGCCGCGGGGCTGCCACCCCATGCTCACGGCCGCGTTGTAGAACGCGACCGGGTCGGTGACCAGGTATTCGGTGTAGGCGACCCGCCGCAGGCGAGCAGACCGCCCTTGCCGAACGCCTCGCCGCCTGCCCCGACTCCCCCATCAGCGTCACCCTCGCTCGCTGACCGCACACCAACCGGCCCGCCACCCCGGGGAAACTGCTCCTGTGGCCAGGACTGAGTACGCGTGCTCAGGCTGGTTGAGGTTCGCAGCGGGTGGTCTGGAACGGATCTTGGTCCGTAGCGTGAAGGGCAACTGATGAAGGAGAGCAGGCATGTACGGACCGCAGGGTGTGGCTACCCCGTCCACGCGGATTAACGGGGCCGCCGTGGCCGCCCTCGTCTTCACAGTCATCGCCGCCCTGTGTGCCCTGGCCGCCCGGATGCTGGCGTCTCAGGCGAATGCTGTGCACGACGAGACCTCGGGAGTATTGAGTCTGCTGACGCTGGCGGCCAGCTTCATTGGAGCCCTACCGGCCGTCGTTCTGGGCGTCTGTGGGGTGGCAACCCGCAAGGGCACCCGTGGCCTGGGGCTAGCGATCGCTTCCCTCGTCTTGGCAGGCGGCTGGGTCCTGTTCGGCGTCGTTATCTGGATCGGCCTGGCGACGGGGATCCTCCGATAAACACATAGGCTCGTGGTCAGCGCATGCAAGCAACGGAGGTGCTCCGTGCTCCACACGGACGCCAGGATTCTTGGGCCGCTCGATAGCCGCCCATCATCAGGGCTGCCGTTCTTGGGCGCCATCAGCCCGGAGCCATCCCGCGCTGTACTACAGGTCCTGCGACGGGACCCGGGCAGCCAACTCCGCAGCGAAACGCCGGGCCTGCGCACCCCAGTCATGATCCATCGCCCCGAAGTGCTGCAGCACCCTCAGCAGTTCGTGTGCCTCGGACAGGGTCAGCAACGGCAGCCGCGGCTCCGTCGACTCCGGCACGTCAAACTCGGCAGCCACAAGGTCATCCATACCCCAGGCAACCGACAACCCGATCCGCAGTTACGGACACCCGCGCCAACACCAGGCAATGACCAGCCCAAGACGACCCTCCCCACCCGTTGACCGGTGCTGTTGAAAGGGACGCGACCCGTGCTCCCCGACCGCCGGTACGAGGCCGACCTTGC
Organism: Streptomyces sp. NPDC086549; assembly: GCF_044746205.1. Taxonomy (NCBI): domain Bacteria; kingdom Bacillati; phylum Actinomycetota; class Actinomycetes; order Kitasatosporales; family Streptomycetaceae; genus Streptomyces; species Streptomyces sp. NPDC086549. The sequence goes on from NZ_JBIVBS010000025.1 coordinate 75,347, forward strand.
CACGGGCCAGGCCGGGAGCAGGCGTGGATGGGCGGGAACGCCGAAGGGCCCGGCGGTTGCCGGACCCTTCGCCTCGTAGCGGGAGCAGGATTTGAACCTGCGGCCTCTGGGTTATGAGCCCAGCAAGCTACCGAGCTGCTCCACCCCGCGTCGGTCCCGCCACTCTACACAGCAGCACCGGCCGGCGCAGAACCCATTTTCAGCGGCGGACGATGGCTCCGCCTGCGGTCCCTTCTGCCCCTGGGCGTCGGTGATGACGTGGTGCCTGCTGCCCGGCCGTGCGCGGTCGACCGGGCTGGGTCCGCTTTGGGGCCCCTGCGGGCCGCCCGCACATACGAGGAGTCGATCACCGGCCGCGACCAGTCCAGCCTGTTCCTCGACCGCAGCTTCTTCAGCAGCACCGCGGGAAGCCGGTCCCGCACGCCGGCCGCGTTCCAGGCAGCCAGGCGCCGCCATCAGGTCATCCCCGAGCCGAAGCCCAGCTCCCGGGGCAGGTACTCCCACCGAATGCTGGTGTACAGCACGAACAGGATCCCGCACAGGGCCTGCCGGTCCGGCACCCGCGGCCGGCCCGCGCCGGACGGGTGGTCTGCCCCGGGTCCGACGGCGCCGGGCCGCTGGTGGGACGAGAACAAGCTCAACTACCCGCGCTGGGGACTGTCCACTGTCCGTGCCGCACGGATCAGCCCAAGTCGCGACGCTGCCTGGTCCGGTGGCACCTACTCACTGGTGACGGAGCGGAGTCGCGGTGTAAACGTCGCTGTCAAATGTCGTGGTTCGCAGTACCCTGCCCGCGCTGTAGCGCGGGCGTTTTGCTGTGCAGTGCCCGAGGACCAGGACGACCACCTCCGGGTCCGCGCGGTGCGGACCCGCCATCGTATGGAAGGCACCGACATGGCCAGCGGCACCGTCAAGTGGTTCAACGCCGAGAAGGGCTTCGGCTTCATTGCGCAGGACGGGGGCGGCCCCGACGTCTTCGCGCACTACTCCAACATCAACGCAAGCGGCTTCCGTGAACTCCAGGAAGGCCAGGCCGTCACCTTCGACATCACCCAGGGCCAGAAGGGCCCGCAGGCGGAGAACATCACCCCCGCCTGACCGGATGCCAAAGACGATGCTCGGTGCCCTCAAAACGCTCGCCGCGCCAAGAGCACCGTGCATCGCGGCACAGCAGCCGACTGGGTTCAGCCGAGTCCGAGGCTGCTCAGGGCAGTGGTCCAGTCGGTGACAATGGCGCGCTGCGCGGCCGCGAGGGCGACCTTGCCGTTGCAGACCGCTGTGTGCAGCTTCGTCTCCACCGGGTCCTTCTTGTTGTTGACCCCGCCGCCCGTCCTGTGGCCTGGGTCCGGCGGCTCCACCCAGAGGTTGCGGGGGTCGTTGGGGTCGCCGCCGAGCTGCAAGCTGATGAGGTGGTCGTACTCGGCATCGCCCATCCGGCCCGTGTAACCGTAGGAGGCGGCGTTCAGTTCCTTCTCCTTGCCGGTGACGTAGGTGGAGGGGCGGATGTCCTTGGTGTAGCCGCCCTTGCGGCAGATCGTCGATGCCAGGTTGGTCTGGGTGACGGCAGGGGAGATGGCGCCGGGCGTGCACGCCGAGTCCTCCAGCGGCTCGCCCTTCTCGTACCGGTAGTGGCACGAGCCTGCGGCCGGCTGCTGCTGCACCGTGTACTGCTTCTGCGGCCCCGCCCCCACCGCGATCGCCCGCCCAGACACACCCCCCGGCCCCGCCGCCGCACTCCCGCTCCCCGCCCCTGGCGAACTGCCGACCGATGCAGATGAACAGCCCGCCAGCATGAGACAGGAGAGCACCACGGACGACGCGGCGCGACGAGCAGAGCGCATGACGACCCCTCACAGGCAGGAGGACAGCTGAGCAGATGCTGCCCTACCACGTCACCGCCCTACCCGGCGGGGTACAGCGACAGGGCAAATCAGCCAGCCGCTCCAGCAGGCCTGGGATCTCCTCGGGTACGGCCCCGGGATGCTCGCGGAGTCGGTCAAAGACGGGCGGGATCGGCGATGACGCATCGGCAGGCACGGTTCATTCGCCCGCGGCGTCCTCGGCCTCCCAGCGCAGCAGGTCGCCCGGCTGGCACTCGAGCACCTCGCAGAGCGCGGCGAGCGTCGCGAAGCGCACCGCCTTGGCGCGGCCGTTCTTGAGTACCGCCAGGTTGGCGGGCGTGATCCCTACACGTTCCGCGAGCTCGCCCACGGACATCTTCCGCCTGGCCAGCAACACGTCGATGTCGACGGCGATCGGCATCAGATCACCTCGTCCAACTCGGCCTGCATCTGCGCCGCTTCGACGTCGCGCGCGACGGCCTGGGCGAGCAGCATCCGCAGCACGAGCACGATGAGCGCGACCCCCAGGATGGCCACGCCGACCCCGCCCATGATGACGGTGACGCCCGGGTCGTCCCGCTGGCCCGGCGCATTGATGGCCGTGACCGCGAACCACACGAGGGCAGCCGCCACGATCGCGCCGATCACGCCGTCCACGTACCGGAAGGCGGCGTGGGAGAACACGGTTCCGCGTCGCACCATCGCCACCAGCCGCCATACACAGACCAGGGCGACCTGGGCCGACACCATCCCCAGGATCGTGATCACGCGCAACGGGGTCAGCGGGAGCGACCCAGTCCTCCGGGTCGCGGTGTCTGCGGGTGCGTCGTCGCCGGTCGCCCACGTGGCAGTGCCTGAGATGAGCAGGAGCACGGCCAGGTAGATGTCGGCGTCGACCAGGGCGGCGCGCCAGCGCGGCAGCGGCCTGTCCAGGCGGCGGGCGAAGGTCAGCGATGGGTGGCGGTGGCCACGGCTTCTCCACCGTGCTGACGGGCGGCCCACCTCACCAGGCGCGGGAAACGACTCAGGTGGTGGTGAGGCTGGCCTTCCACGAGATGGACGCGGTAGCGACAAGGCTCTGCTGCTTGTCGACAGGCTTTCCAGCAGAGGCCACGCGGGGAGCGGCATGCCATTCGGCGGTGACGCCGGTGTGGGTGCTGCTGGTGCTCTTGGCTCTGAGCGCGTAGGCAGCGTTTGTGTTGGTGGCGCGGGCGCCGCTGCCGGTGACCTTCAGCTGCTTACCCTTGGCCGTCTGGTAGCTGGCCCACGCGGTGTGCGAGGTGACGGGGATGTTGTAGATGGTCTCCGTCACCGTAAAGGTGATGGTCGTAACCGGCTTCTTTCCTCCGGTCTTGGCCACCCTGACATCACGGGTGATGCTGATGGCCTTGTTGTAGGGGTCGGTGTTGTGGAACCCCTCGGGGCCACCCTTGAGCTGTGCCTGCAATGCGGCGTAGGCGGACCTGTTCTGGAGCTGCTGGACAAATATGTACTTCTTCAGGTTGGACAGCTTGGTGAACGCTTTGAGCGTGGCGCGGGCGGCGTCGGTGTGCTGGCTCTTCAGCCACGTTACGTAAGCCTGCTCGGTGAGCCGGGCAGGCAATGCCCTGATGCCGTCCGAGGCGTGCGCATGCGGTATGTCACCGACTGCGGGGGCGGCTGAGGCGACAGGGGCGAGAACCGCAACAACGCCGGCGCCCGCAGCTGCTGCAGCTCTGACACGCTGCCAGGTGGAACCAGAACGCACGGCTGCTCCTGTTTGTTGAGATCACAAGGGGGGCAGTCAGTGACGTTACTGGCAGGTGACTGGAAGCCGGTATTGGTCATTTAGGCATGGGATTTTCGGGCATGGCCCTAAGGGACAGGGTCATCAGCGGCTCGTGTCGTTGGCACCCTGGCTTGCCCCATCGCGGGATCCTGGTGAGGAGGAGCCGCTCTTCTCAAGCTCAGGGACTTTCTCTGGGTGGCCAGCGAAAAGGAGAAGTCCTTCCGCTGTTCCAAGCAGCGCCGTGCGCGACGACCACCGCAACTCTGGCACTCCAGACACTCCGTCAGGATGCGGCGCCCGACACCAAGGTCGTTCTTGGTTCCTCGAGGCGCTGGGGGCTTCTCCGGCGGGCCCCTCGCTCTAGGGCGTGTATCGGAAGTGGATCAGGTCGTAGTGGCCAGTGCGACGAGGTGCCGGGCTGTGCCAGCAGGATCGATGATCTGATGGAGGTGTGCGCCGGGAAGGTGTGCCACACGCCAGCCGCGTTCGCGCGCCTCGTCGGCAAGGTCGTCATACGGAGGACCGAACAGCAAGTAGGAGCAGGGATGGTCGTCCCAGCCGTCGGGGACCGGGATGTGCTGCTCGTAGTAGGACAGCGGCAGGGTGGGCTGCTCCTCGATGACTGTCTGCCGCATCGTCGGATCGGTGAACATGGGTGCGACGTCTGCCTCGTCCCACCAGTCGGTCCAGCGCGGCAGCCTGCCGTTCACGGCCATCGGGCGGAGGAACTCCAGCAACTCGGGTGAGGCGACAGGGGTGGGTCCGGTTCGGGCCGGCAGCGCGGCATCGACGAAGGTGGAGCTGGTCACCGGATGGTCGAGGCCCGAGCGGATCGCCGGGAGAAACAGGCCAGCGTTGCTGTGTGCCACCAACGCGAGGGGGCTGTCGGCCGGGACCTGTCGGAGGTCGTCGCGGACGGCGTTGACCATGCGGGGCCAGAAGGGCGGAGCACCGGCGCCTACGTTTAGCAGAGACGGCACCCGTACCTGGTATCCCGCCGCCGTCAGGTGTTCGGCCACAGGGTGCCAGGTCGAGGGGCCCACAGAGGGACTGTGCACGAGAACGAAGATCGGCTGCATGTGACGATCCTGTCGCCCATGCCATCGGAGCCGCGACTGTCTTGGCCGACAGCAGAACGCTTGGCTTCGAAGAAGCTTACGCCGCGCCACCACAACACGGCCGTTTACAACCATTCGTTGATGGCGGCGACGAGGACGGTGGCCTCGTAGCGGACCGCGAGCTTGTCGTACCGCGTGGCCACGGCCCGGTGCCGTTTGAGGCGGTTGATGCCGCACTCGACCGCGTGCCGAGCCTTGTAGTCCTGCGGGTCGAACTTCGGCGGCCGTCCGCCGCGCGCGCCGCGCTTCCTGCGGTTGCGGGCCTGGTCGGCCTTGTCGGGGATGGTGCAGCGGATCCCGCGTCGCCTCAAGTAAGCGCGGTTCTTCCGGGAGGCGTACGCCTTGTCGGCGCGCACGCGATCGGGCCGGGTGCGCGGCCTGCCCGGCCCACGACGCGGGACACGGACCTTGTTCAGGACCGGCTCAAACTGCGGGGAATCGCCCCGCTGCCCGGCCGTGATCACGATAGACATGGGCTTCTGGCCCTGTTCGACGGCCAGGTGCAGCTTGGTGGTCAGGCCGCCGCGCGAGCGCCCGAGCCCATGGTCGTCCGGCTCGACGGTGACGCCGCCGGGCGGCTCCTTCTGCAGCTCCCCCTTTTCCTCGCACCGGCGGCGTGCTGGTGGGCCCGGCACACCGTGGAGTCGACGTTGATGTCCCAGGTGATCAGCTCTTTCGCGTCAGCCTGGGATTGGAGCTCGGTGAAGATCCGATGCCAGGTGCCGTCCCGCTGCCAGCGGCGGAACAGGTCGTACGCCCGGCCCCACGGCCCGTACTCGGCGGGGAGGTCCCGCCACGGGATGCCGGTGCGGACCCGGAACCGTATGCCGTCGATCAGCTGCCGCCTGGCCCACGTCGGCGGCCGTCCGGGCTTCTTGCCCTTCGGCAACAGCGGTTCCAGCACCGCCCATTGCGTGTCCGTCAGATCTCCACGTGCCACGAATTAAGATCATCTCACGTTCAAGATCTACTTTCGATACACACCCTAGGCACGTCAACCCGCTCGACGTGCATACACCGCGTGCCCGGCCATCGCAACCGCTGCGGTGAAAGCGACAAAGACCACGCCGCCCAGCACGGCGTCCCGTGCGGTGTCTGCAGACAGCATCTGCTGGCCGGCAGCGAAGGGAAGCCAGTTGGCCACCGTGTCGAGATGAACGCCAGGGATCTGCCCGGAGAGGGCACTCACAACCCGCTCTCCCAGCGGCGGTACGAGGAGCAGCACCAGGACCGGGCCGACCCGGTTGCGCAGCAGTGCCGACATTGACGTGCACAGGAGCATCCAGCAGGCCATCCAGAGTGCGAGTCTCGCAGTGGCTCCGCTCAGTTGCCCCCAGAGAGGAGGGTGGACGCTCTTGGCGGCGGCGACCACTGCGAGGCCGACGATCTCCAGGAGACCGGTCACGGCCGATACCAGGATTCCGATTGCAGCGCCGACCGTGCACTTGGCCCAGAAGGCGTAGCTGCGGGAGGCCGCGGTGAGCCAGGTGGTCCGGCTTGCGCCACGCAGCAGTTCCGTCGATACCGGCCCGGTTCCCAGTACGAGGAGGTAGACGGCAAGCGCGGGAATCTGCATGAGGGCCGGGGTCCACTGTACGGAGTTCATGAGTTCCGGATCGGTCGTGTCCTTGGAGGACTCGATGACGAACGGGGCCGCTATGGGGACCCACAGAGCTAAGAGGACGACGATCGCTGCGAGGAACCAAGTGGAGCGCAGGGCAGCCAGGTGGCGCAGCTCGTAGTGGCAGGCCCTCCACCAAGCCGTCGCTCTGGACGGTTCGAGAGCGGCGGTGCCGTCGGTGCTCACCGTGTTGCTCATGCGATCTTGAACTCCTCGTGCGCGATGGTCATGTAGAAGTCTTCGAGGCTGGCCCTGTTCTCCGTCAACTGGAACAACGGGACACGTTGGTCAAGGCACAGGCGTGCCAGCTTCTCCCGGCTGGTGCCGGTGACGTCGGCTGTGTCCGGGCCGGTGCGACGCAGCCCGAACCCGTGTTGGCGGGCCAGGTCGGCGAGTGTGCGTGCGTCGTCGGGCTGGAACTGGATCTGTACGACGGATTGCCGGTCGGCGTAGGCGAGGAGGTCGCTCATGGCTGCCTCGGCGACGATCTTTCCCTGTGAGAGCACGGCGACACTGTCGGCCATCTGCTGCATTTCGGCCAGGAGATGGCTGGAGATGAGGATTGCTGTCCCGGCGCCGGCGAGGGTGCGCAGGAAGTCACGGAGCCAGCGGATGGCATGGGGGTCGAGGCCGTTTGCGGGCTCGTCCAGAACAAGAACGCGAGGTGAGGCGATCAGTGCTTGCGCGATGCCGACGCGTTGTGACATGCCCAGAGATAGAGCTGAAATCCGGACATCAGCGGCTTCGCGCATGCCGACCTGTTCCAGTAGTTCGTCCGCGCGTTGTCCGGGCACGCCGGCTCCGGCGGCGACCATGTGCAGGTGGTGGCGTACGCGATGCTTCGGGTGGCCTCCTACCCCGCCGAAGGCTGCCCCTACGATGCGGGATGGGGCCCGCCAGGCGGTGAGGGGGCGGCCGAGGTAGAGGGTGTGCCCTTCGGCCGGGAGGAGGCCGAGCATGGCGCGCAGGGTCGTTGTCTTGCCTGCGCCGTTGGAGCCGACGAAGCCGGTGACACAGCCGGCGCGCAGGTCCATCGATATGCCGTCCAGTACTCGCCTTTTTCCGAAGGCGCGCCTGAGGTCGCGCACCTGGACAACCACGTCTGTCACCAGCACCTCTTTCGTTGTTGAAGTAGTTCGCGCCGGATTCCGGGCGGCAAGACGCCGGTTGGTCATGTCCGGTTGCTCTGGCTTCCGCCCAAAGGCGGGGAGACCTGCTGGCATCGCACGAACGTCGGATGCCCGAAGATCCAATGGAACACATGATCCCAGAGTCGCGAGGATGCACCAGGCGGCGCACCGCTCGTCATTCGCTCGCCAACACTCATGTCTCGCAGATGACTTGGGGGATTTTCCCGTGAACCGCAAAATTCGTATGACGGCGGCTTCGGTGGCCGCTGCGGTCGCTCTGGGCATCGCCGCTCCGGCGGCCAGTGCCGTCACCCGGGAGGCGCCGGCGCAGTCCCGGGCTGCCTCTACCCAGACCTTCCAGCTCGACAATGCCGCCCAGGCTCGCGCTCTAACTGCCTCGCTGACCAGCGAGGGCATCGCGGCCAAGGTGGCCGGGAACGGTTCCGCAGTCACGGTCGACGGCCAGATCGGCACTAAGGCTGGCTGGACGTGGGTCCTCAAGGCACTCAAGAGGGTGCCGGGTGCCTGGAAGTGGAGCAAGACCGTCCTGAAGAAGGCCTGGTCCCTGGGCAAGACGAAGGGCATCGCCTACTTCAAGAAGAAGGTCAACGAGCTCTCCTCGTGGAGCCCGAAGAAGTGGGTGTGGAAGAGCATCCTCGCCGTTGTCGGCTGGGGCGACCAGTTGTGGAGCCTCATCAACTGGATCGCGCACCACGGCTGATTGCTCAGTGGTTTACTGGCCCCCGTTGCCACCGCAGCGGGGGCCATTGTTCGCACGGGGAGGAAAGTTGACGGCCGAACAGAAACGGGAGAAGTCCAGCGTTGCCGACTGGTGGTGGATCGCAGCAGTCATCCTGGGCGCAGGAGCACTCGCGCTAGCCAACTTTGGAGGCATTTCCGGAGAGCGTGCCGCGTGGATGCTGTATCCCGCGGCATGGCTGTCGGTGATCGCCGGCGTGGTGTGGTGCCGGAGAAACAATCGGTCGGACAAACTGCGCGATGCCCGCCAGATCGGCACCTTCCTGATAGTGACTGGCGGAATACTTGCCCTCCTGCACCGCGATGCCCTGCCGTTCTAGTAACGCGAGGGGAAGCTGTATGAACACTGTCCATAGGAGGAGCAGTAAGAGCAGCGCCCGCAGGCCGCCCACTGCCACGTACTTTGCGGACGCGATGCTTCTATCGGCGGGTTTGGCCTTGGCCTGGACAGCGGAGGGCTGGCCGTTCCGGGCACTATCGGGGCTGCTTCTCCTCTCCGGAATCGTCTGGGCATTCCAGCTGGGGTTCGCCGAGAAGAAAGCGTGGGAGGCAGGTGCCGTGCCGAATGCGCGGCGCCCCGCGCTTCTACTGCTGTACGTGGCTGCCGTGGGGGTCGCTGCCGGGATCGGCGTGTTCGCCTTTTGATCCTGGGATGCGCAGCATGTGCCCAAAAGGCCCATGCCCAAAGATCCAATACCAGCCCCAGGGCCTGTCACGGAAAACTCCAAAGCGATCGATTCGATCTCTGCGAAGAGTCGGCTGCGCCTGGTGTGGTGTCTCTGCCCGCAGGCCAAAAGCCGGTTCGCACCACCCGACTGAGGAGTCTTTCCTGTGACCAGCAAGCTGCGCATTGCCGCTGCCACTGTCACCGCAGCACTCGCGCTCGGTGTCGCCGCCCCGATGGCCAACGCCGTCGAGGCTTCCCGCACCCCCGTCGTGTCCGCCGCGCAGGTCGAGGCGGTCACCAATCCGGCCCAGGTGAACGCAATCTCCACCGCCCTCGCCTCCCAGCGGGGCGAGGCGGTGACCGCGAAGGCCGCCACCAACCCCGACCTGCTCGAGGCGGCCAAGGACATCGTGGCCTACATCAAGAAGTACCTGGCCAAGGAGTACTCGAAGGCCAAGGCCGCCGCGAAGAAGGGCTACGCAGCCTTCATCAAGTGGGTCAAGTCCCTCAAGCCGGACAACCCGGTGCGGATCGTTCTGGAAATCGGTGGCAAGAAGCTGATCGAGATCGTCATCACCCTGCTGAAGAAGTGACGCCAGCCGGAACCCGCCCGGTCGTCCAGTGAGCTTCGGCCGGGGCGTGCTCACCCCACGTCCCGGCCACACCAGACCCACCAGATTGAGCACGCGTCCATGAGCCAAGCACAGGAGGCCGCCTGCTGCCTCATCGCCGGCATGATCGGCATCCTGCTCACCTGCCTTCTCCCGCCGGGCAAGCAGCCCCGCCAGCGCAGGGCTCGACGCCGAAGGAGTCCACCCGCCCGATGAACTGGGCGCCGCCTGTTGGGATGTCCCCCTCCCCGCCCTGGTCAGGCACACGGCCACAAGCGCACCGGCCGGACAGGCACCGCTCTCCCCCTCCCGGAGCGTCCCCCGCGCCCGGGGTCGCCGCCGCCAATGGATGCATCCCCTACGGGGAGCTTCCTTGGCGGCGGCTTCGCTATTCCTAGCGGGTCCCTCTGCTGTTGAGGTTTGCGCGCAACGGCCGATGACATCGATTGGGTGCCACCACAGCACGTCCCCAGCCGATCGAACAGGCGCTCTAATACTCCAGTTGTAGATCGCGGTCTGCCGGGCGGCGGCAGCGGCCGACTTGGGCTTAGTGGTCCGCTCCGGAAATCCTTCGGGGGTTGACTCAGGAGTCGGGACCATGCACGTCGCTTCGTCGAGCGGTCGCGGCCGCGACGTGGTCGAAGTGATGCTGGCGGGTCGTGGGCAGGTCTGGGACGAGTGCTAGAATCATCGCGTTGGCCTTCAGCGGCGCCCAGCGCACGTCCGGAGGCTTTTTTCATGCCTTCTGACACCTCAATGCCCGTCACGCCTGCCCCTGCCAGTTACCGCGCCCTGCTCCGCAATCGCGAGTTCACCGGCCTATACGCCAGCTTCACGCTCATGGTCGCCGCGAGCACCGTGTCGGGCTTCACGCTCGGCGCCCTGGTCAACCAGCAGACCAGCTCCCCGTTCCTGACCGCCGTGAGCATGTACGGCGCCACATTCGCCACCGTGTTCGGTGCGTTGACGCTGATGTCGGTTGCGGACGGACGCCATCCTCGCCGGACCCTCGTCGCGCTTCAGTGCGTCTCGCTCGCGGGTGTTGCCGCGCAGGCGATCCCAGGGCTTTCGTTGGCCGCCCGGTTCGCTCTACTGCTGGTGCTGGGATTCTTCCAGTCCCTGGGGACCGGCACTCGAATGGGGCTGCTCGCCGAGGTTGTACCGGACTCCGCATACGCGTTGGCACGTTCGCTGATGAACATCACCTCGGGTGGCATGGCGATCCTCGGATATGCCATCGGCGCTGTGCTGTTGCGGTACCTGAGCCCGCAAGCAATTTTCATCGTCGCCTCAGCCCTGACAGGAATCGGGTTGATCGTGGTGGCCGCAACCGTCCGGGAGCACTCGATCCGTCTGACCCGTCGCCCCGGACTGCGTCAGACCTGGATCACGAACATCGCGCTCTTCTCCCACTCCGGCCAGCGGGCACTGCTGCTGAACCTGTGGGTTCCCAACGGCCTGATCGTCGGCTGCGAGGCTCTGTTCATCTCCTACGACATGCACCACGCCGGCGCTCTCCTGGCCGCCGGATCGGCAGGCATGCTCCTGGGAGACCTGACCGTCGGGCGACTGCTCACCGCAGGCCAGCGACGCCGCTATGCGTTTGCCCTCCGACTGCTACTCGCTGCCCCTTACCTGCTGTTCGCGATCCACCCACCCCTGCCGGTTGCGACAGCCGCAGTGTTCATTGCCAGCGGCGGGTTCGCCGCCACCCTGCCCCTGCAGGAGCAGCTTCTCGCGCTGACCCCCGATCCGGTCCGCGGCCAGATCCAGGGTGTGGAGTCCGCAGGCCGGATGACGTGGCAGGGCATCGGCGCCGTGATCGCCGGCGGGATCGCCCAACACGTCACTCCAGGCAACGCGATCACCACCACAGCCGCGGTCTCCCTCGCCCTCACCGTCATCTCCCGGCCGTTCGTGGTCCGCGCCCGCACTGTCAGTGTCGAAAGCGCCAGGGCATGAGCCGCTGAGCCGCTCCCTTATAGCCCGCTGCACTGAGTTGTGGAGCCGTTCTGTGGGATCGCGCCCACCGGTCGAGAGGTATCCGTGCCCGTTGCCGCCGCATGTCCGATAGCTCTGGCCGCAGGCGAGCGGCACCGGTTGAAGAAGATGGCCTGGGGCCACAAGACCGAGTATCGGCTGCGCCTACGCGCGCAGATTGTCCTGCACGCGGCACAAGGGCTGGCCAACGCACGCATCGCAGAGCGGGTAGGGGTGCATGTAGACACCGTGCGCACGTGGCGGGGCCGCTTCGCTGAAGCGAGGCTGCCCGGCCTGGCGGACCGCAAGCGCCCCGGCCGCCCACCCTCCTTCACCGCACTGCAGACAGCTCAGATCACCGCCCTGGCCTGCCAGCTGCCCGCCGAGACCGGCGTGCCGCTGTCCCGCTGGAGCTGCCCGGAGCTGGCCCGCGAGGCCGCCGAACGTGGCATCGCAACCTTCCTGTCGGCCTCCACCGTGCGCCGCTGGCTCGCACGGGACGCGCTCAAGCCCTGGCAGCACCGCTCATGGATCTTCATCACCGACGCCGGCTTCCGCACCAAGGCCGAACGCGTGCTGGACTTGTACGCTCGCACCTGGCAGGGGAAACCGCTCGACACGGACGAATACGTCATCAGCGCGGATGAGAAGACCTCCGTCCAGACCCGCTGTCGCTGCCACCCCACTCTCGCTCCCGGGCAGGCCCGCGCGATGCGCGTCAACCACACCTACGGCCGCGGTGGAGCCCTGGCCTACCTCGCCGCCTACGACGTCCACCACGCGCAGATCTTCGGCCGCACCGAACCGTGCACCGGCATCGAGCCGTTCATGAACCTGGTCACCCAGGTCATGGACCAAGAGCCCTACGCCAGCGCGAAACGCGTGCTCTGGATCGTCGACAACGGCTCCTCCCACCGCGGTAAGAAAGCCACCGACCGACTGTCCGCCGCGTTCCCGAACGCGGTCATGGTCCACACACCCGTCCACGCCTCCTGGCTGAACCAGGTCGAGATCTACTTCTCCGTCGTTCAGCGCAAGGTCGTCTCACCCAACGACTTCACCGACCTTGCCCAGGTCCGGGACCGCCTCCGAGCCTTCGAAGACCGCTACAACGCCACGACACAGCCGTTCCAGTGGAAGTTCACCACCTCCGACCTGGACGATCTGCTGGCCAGGCTTGACCGGCACACCGCCGATCACCACGACCAATCCTCCGTGGCACCGGCAGCATGATCAACCCCCGAAGGATTTCCGAAGCCGACCACTTAGTGGCTGCGGCGGGCTGGCGCGTAGGGTGCCGGGATGATCGCGAAGGAGTTCGCACAGTGCACCGTCGACCGCGAGGGGGATGGCCGGGGCGGCGTGGCTCGCCGAGCTGACCTGCATCGTGAAGGAGTTGCTGGGGCGCTGGGGATGCGTGCCTGATGGCGAGGTCATGCACGGGGGCGTTGGCGTCATCGTTCCGGTACGACGGCGGGCTGAGGAGAGCGCCGTGCTGAAGGTGTCTTTTCCGCATCCCGGCAATGTCCATGAGCCGGATGCGTTCATTGCCAGGGGCGGGTGCGGCGCCGTCCTGCTGCATGAGCGCGACGACGAGCGGTACGCAATGCTGCTGGAGCGGGTTCAGCCGTCGACCCTGGCGGAGGTCGAAGACGGCGACGAGGTGATGACGGTCGCCGGGCAGCTCAATCGCCGCCTGGCCATCCCTGCACCGCCCGGCCTGCCCCGGCTGCGTGAGCAGGCCGGCATCTGGGAGCCGAGGCCGACGACCGAGCCGTACCGGGACATTGGGAGGGCGACCTCCTGATCGGACTCGAACGATCGGCGATCGGCACGCTGGTTGAGCGGACAACCCGATTCACGCTGCTCGTCCACCTGCCCCGCCAGGACGGCTACGGCATCGTCCCGCGTACCAAGAACGGGCCGCCACTGGCCGGCTATGGCGCGGTGACGATGAAAGATGCGCTTGCGGCCACAGTCGGCACTCTGCCCGGGCAACTATGGCGGTCGCTGACCTGGGACCGCGGCAAGGAGCTGTCGGCACACGCCCAGTTCACGATCCAGACCGGCGTCCCGGTCTACTTCGCCGACCCGCACAGTCCCTGGCAGCGCGGCACCAACGAGAACACGAACGGCCTGTTGCGCCAATACTTCCCCAAGGGCACTGACCTTTCCCGGTGGGCGGCGGAGGATATCGAGGCGGTCGCTGCCACCCTCAACAGCCGCCCTCGCAAGAGCCTCGGTTGGAAGACACCCGCCGAAGCTCTCAACGACCATCTACTATCGATCACATAAGCCGGTGTTGCATCCACTGGTTGAACCTGGCCAATATACGGCAGCGGCCTTCGCCGAGGTCTGCCGCCGGCACGGCATCCGCCGCAGCATGGGCCGCGTCGGCTCGAGTTACGACAATGCCCTGGCCGAGTCGTTCTTCCAGGGCCTGAAACGGGAACTGCTCCACGAGCGACGCCTCACCTCGAAGGCACAGACACGGCTGGAGCTGTTCCGCTGGCTGGCCTACTACAACCGGCGCCGCCGCCACTCCGCCCTCGGCTACCTCACGCCAGTCGAGTTCGAGCAACAGCTGATCTCATCACCTACGCTGACGCTCGTCGCATGAAACCCGGTGTCCACTCTTGAGGTTGAGCCTCAATCAAGCAGTACCCCAGCACACGATGCAGCGATGATGCGCGTAAGCAAACAGGGCTGCTTCCGTCCGGGAACTGACGCTGATCTTGGTCATGATGCTGGTCAGATGGGCCTTGGCGGTACGTTCGGCTATGCCGAGCTTACGTCCGATATCGCGGTTGGAAGCGGCACATGACAGCAGCAGTAGCACCTCACGTTCACGCGGTGTGAGGTCGCTGATGGCAGCGGCGTCCCCCGGTGCCGGTGGCTGCTCGCGCAGTGCGATGTCCAGGTGCCCCTCCCCCTCGCTCACTTTCTCCGTCTTTTCGGAATCTTCCGACACAGTTGTTGACCTTTCCCCGCGTTTATGGAGTTGTGCCCCTCCGGGCGATTTGCTCCATTGGAGCCGCAGCGGCTTCTGCGTACCGCCCCAGTGGCGCAAATCTGCCGCTTCCGACGTGACCGCAACGTGTGCGGCGGGCCGGTCACCCGCCTCACTCCACCGCGCACAGTTCCGCCAGCGCCGCTGCGCACAATTATCCGCTGGCCTGACCGATCAGGAGCCGAACACATGAATCTCAGAAGGTTTAGATCAAATAGCTAAACAAGCGATAAACGAGCCCGCCAGGAGGTACCTGTTGTCTAAATGTGCAATACCCGAAAGTCTTATGCCCTAAAAGACACCCACTCCCAGGCAGGATGGTCTGTAACGTCACTCCAGGGTATTTTCCGCGAGCGGGAGCAGCAGTGCGCCACCTCGCGCGAAACCCGCAGGTATTCGGCACTCCGTGGATGGGCCCGTCGTGCCGCAGCCTCCGTGATCGGCCCGGCTCGGTGTGAGCCTGTGTCGGCAGCTCTGGTCGGCCGTGTACCTCCGGCGCCCCGCAGCGCCGCCGCATCATCGACACAGCCCCGGCATCCCTCGGGGACCCGCCCCGCCGCGACAGCAGCCTTACGGGTGTGGCGGTGTGGGGGACCGTGACATCATCCTGCGCTGCGGGGACACGCCCCCGGGGCCGACCAGGGACCCCTGCTTCGCCGTCGACGGCATCGACTGGGTCCTCGACCAAGCGCAGTCCATCCGCACACGAAAGGTCATCGTCAGCTACGGCCGCACGCCGGCCACCCAGGTCATCTTCGACGGCGGAGGCAAGACCGACGCCACCCTGGTCGGCCTGTCCAAGCTCATCGCCCCGATCCGGCAGACCTCCCACTGCATCGCAGCACAGTGACCGATTCTGTGCCTGCCCGCCCGGTCGACAGGCCGGGCCCAGATCCCTGCTAGGCGGCAGAGGACTTCTGCCCTTGGTCCAGGCTCTTCGCCACATGCCGCGCGCACGCCGAATCGGAACACAGCTCATCGTGGGCCAGCGCAGCGAGGATCGCGGCCTGCGTGCGGGTCTGCTGCTTGGTCTTCTCCACGATGCTCGCGATGTGCGCTTTCACGGTGCGTTCTGCGATGCCCAACTCCTGGGCCAGTTCCCGGTTGCCCAGGCCTGTCCCGAGCATCAGGAGCACTTCGCGCTCCCGCCCGGTCAGGCTCTCCAGCCTCCTCGCACCTAACTCGGGATTGTGACCCGTGCGCCGGTACGAACAGACCGGGCCCTCTGTATTGAACCGTCCGGTCATAACGGTCCTTCCTGACCCCGACATTTCCCGGCAGACCCCTGTGGCCTGGGTGCGCTCGAGATCAACTCCAAACCTACCCGCCAGCTATGTCGTGTGCACGTCCCTTTATCGGAGTGCCAACCTCCTTCTACTGAAGGCACATCGCGTCGGTGAAAGAAGGCCTCATTATGTGATGGCTCAACAATAGTTTTTTGCAGCTCTTTAACTTCATGGACTCGTTGCCGATGAGTGAAGTCAGCAGCCAGAGGAGAGGAACAGCAACCTGACGGCCTACGGCCTGAAGCGTCCAGCCGATCGTGCCCGGTGTAATACCGGGACCCTTCTGGAGCAGCGCTGCCCAAAGGACAGTCGGTGACGCTGTCTCCCCGCTCCCGCGTATTCACCGCCAAGGCAGCCTCCCTCCCAGGACGCGAGCCCTTACGGGCCTGCCTTTATGAGGTCGCCGATGCTATGGCCGTACGTCCCTGGGAGCGGGGTGTCTTCGCGCCGGGGTTCCTCGGTTCGATGGTGCGTGGATCGACGGCTTCACCCGGGGCCCCTACGTGGTAGGGCCCCCGGGGCAGGCTGTCGCGGTCGTGCGGGAGGAGAAAGAACACGCGCCGACGGTACAGGCCGCTGTCGGGGTCGGGTTCGGCTTCGTCGTCCAGGATGGCGTAGCCGATCATGCGGCCGTCGCGGGCGTACGGCGGTTTGGTGTTGCGGCGTTTGGTCTTGTCCAGGGCCTGACGGACGTAGTCGAGGGTGCCAGGGTCCTCCAGCCACACCACCTCTTCCTCGTGGGTGATCTCGCTTGCGTTCAACAGCGAGCTCATGGCTGCAGCCCCTTCTTCGTCAGCTGGCCCCGGTGCAGGGGCGCAGCCTGGCGTGCGTGTGTGGTGCGGTGCTCTGCGTGCCGGGTGGCGGCGGAGCAGGGTGCGGGGGCCGCCGGGTGGGGGGCCAGGGTTTCATCGTAGTTCGCGCGTGGGCTGGGGCGTAGGGCCGCGGGTGCGGTCTTGGGGTGCGTGTGGTGGGTCATTCGGTCACGACCAGGGCGAGTCCGGGGTAGTACTTGCGGCCGTTGGATTTGATCATGTCGGAGGGTGAGCTGAGGCCGACTTCCTGGCGGACTCGGGTGGCGAAGACGCGGGGGGTGGCGGGGCGGATGCCTTCGCCGGAGTTGCACCACGCGGTGTATTCCGTGAACAGGAGGCCTTGTTCCACACGTAGTTCGGCTGCGGCGTCGGCGTCGCGGGTGCAGCATTCGGTGAGGAAGCGGCCGATGTGGTCTTCGGTGGTGGCGTAGGCGCTGGTGGCGATGCGGACGCGGTCGGGGCCTTCGAGGGGGTCGCGGGTGGTGAGGTAGCGGCGGGAGCCTTCGATGAGCCATTGCAGGATGCCAGGGCCTTCGTCGCGGACGAGCTCGAAGGCGAGGTTGTCGATGCGGCGTTCGGCGGCGACGGTGCGGGTGAAGGGCACCAGGCGGATGCGGCGCCAGAAGGCGAACCCGCCGGTTGAGACCTCGGGGCGGTGGTTGCCGAGCAACCACAGGTGGTGGGTGGGGGTGAAGGAGAAGTAGTCCTGCCGCATTCTGCGGGCTTTGATCTTGTCGCCGCCGGTGAGGAGCCGGACTCGGGCTTCGTCGAATTTGTCGTTGGGTTTGAGTTCGCTGCACACCACGAGGCGGCGTCCGTGCAGTTCGGTGAGCTCGGTGGAGTGCTCGGCGTAGGCGCCGCGGTCCATGAGGAAGCCGGGTGGGGCGGCGTCCGCGTAGTCGCCCAGGATCTGGATCATGGTGTCGAGGAGGACGCTCTTGCCGTTCTTGCCTTCGCCGTGGAGGAAGGGCAGGACCTGGGCGCCGACGTCGCCGGTGATGGAGTAGCCGAGCAGTAGGTGCAGGAAGCCGATCATTTCCCGGCCTTCGGCGTCGTTGCCGAAGGTGTCGGCCAGGAAGCAGTCCCAGCGCGGGGTGTCCATCGGCTGGGGGGCGACGCTCGTGGCACGGGAGTGGAAGTCTCGTGTCGGGTCGGGCTTGCGGAGCTGTCCGGTGTGCAGGTCGACGACGCCGGCCGGGGTGCACAGTGCGTACGGGTCGCCGTCGAGGACGTCGGGGTCGACAGACAGGTCCGGGGAGGCCTTGGCCTGGGTGAGTAGGGCCTGCATGCCGGTGGTGGAGAGGGTCTTGCGCTTATGGTGGCCGAGGTCGCGATCTGAGTAGACGCCATGCGGGTCGGTGGTGGGCATGTCCTCGGCCATTTCGCCGGCGGCCCACAGGGCTGCCTTCTCGCCGCCGGTGCGCTTCCAGCGGTAGCCGTCCCACACGAACCAGCCCAGTCCCTCGGCGTGCCGGAACTGGTCGCGGTAGAGCTGGACGAATAGCCGGGCGTTGCCGCGGTCGGACAGGGACGGGGGCAGCAGTCCGGCTGAAGGCATGTGAGCGGCTGGGGTGGCAGTAGCCTGTGCGGGCAACAGCTTGGAGGTCTGTTGTTCGGCCGCCTCGAGATCGAGCATCTGCTGAGCGGCGGCCTGTGCATCAAAACGCGGCGTGTCGGCGCTCATGGTCGTCCTTCGAGGCGGAACGGGTGGGCGGCCCCTGCGGCAAGGCCGCTGTCGATGATCTTTTCGTTGCGGGCCGATTGTGCGGGGCGGGCCTGGTTGGCTGTCTGGAGCAGTTGATCGCGGACGGCTGCTTCGTCCAGGTGACCGGCTGCCGCGAGGCCTCCCGCGGTGTAAGCGGCGCGATTCAACTTCTCTGTAAACGCGGTGCCTTCCGGAGCTGCCGCGCAGGCAGTGACCTGCTCGATCAGAGGAGCAATAACCCTGTGGGCCGCTGAAGGCGCCCGGTGGGGGCTTCGGGGATGCGGTGGGGCGGCCGGGGGTTGGGAGGGGGGAGGCGTGATGAGGTGCCCCGTGCGGATGAGTTCGTTCTCCAGCCATGCGGGCAGGGGGGCCGGAAGGCGGGCGGGGCCCTCGGCCTGGTAGGCGCCGTCGCTGGTGCGGGTCCCGGGGGCGATGATGTATCCGCCGTCAGACCGTATGTCAACCTGCCAGGCCAGTGCGGTCTTCGGGCTGGAGCCGGTCGAGCACCGGAACCGTCGTTCCGGGTCGGGATTGCGGTACCAGACGTGGAGGCCGCCCGAGGGCGTACGCACGCGCAGGGTCTCCTGGTCAAGGGCGGGGTCGGGCTGGCCTCGGTAGGCCGCAAGCAGTGCGAGTGTGTCGAAGCCGGAAGCGAGGCCGGCGAGGTTGACCGTGTCGGGGATGGGAATGCCGGGCAGGAGGCGTGTCCGGTCGGGGACCGGGGCACGGTGTGCGTCGATGTCGATGACGACCAGGTGTGCTGGTCCGCACGCCACGCCTACGCCTGCTGCGGGGTGTTCGCCCCACCATGTGTCGATGGAGTCGGTTCTGGTAGTGGCGGCATGAAAACCGTGGCATGGCCGGGCTGCGGGGAGGCAGGGGCACGTCCTGGGATTGTGATTTCGGTCCCTGCACTCGGGGCAGTTCGCGGCCGGTGTTTTGCGTCCAGGGGCCAGGGGGTGGACCGGCCAGCCTTGCGCGGCACACCAGCGGGCCACGGCATGCGGCGGTAGCGGCCTGGCCTGAGCGGCAGGCGTGCGGGTCTCACCAGGGCGCGGCACGCGGTTCGTCCTTGTCAGTTCTCGTTCGTTCAGTCTCTGCCGGGAAAACGTCAGGCCACCCGCGTGGACGACGTCACTTCAGGGACCGAAGGGACTGTACTTCGGGAAGAGGGTGTAGGTCGTTGTGAGGCTGGAGTCCGGTAGCTCGGACGCGTGGCGTCGTATCCGTTATTGAGTCCCTTGGGTCCCTTTCGGGTCCCCTCAGCGAGCCTGTCCAGGCGGCTCTGCCTCCACCAGGGATTCCCGCAGCCGGAGAAGGGGGCTCGGCGCCTCAGTCCCTGGCCCCGGGCGGGGAGGGACCGAACTCCTGCCCGGGCACAGGAAGAGCCGGGACCGGCAAAACGCCCCGCCAGGGCATGGGCAGGGACCGAAAACCTGCCAGGCGAGGGCCTGGCCAGCCCTGCCAGCCCCTCATACAAAGACGCAGGTCAGCGCACTTTCATCCCTCGTTCACAGGGACTGTAGGGACTGAAAATCCTAATTATGAGCTGACCCTAGAGAGCGCAGTCAGTACACGCCCGCGCGTACACGATGCACCTCCTGCACCACGCCATAATTGGCAAGTTGAGTCCCTTGGGTCCCTGGCCAGGCAGGAGCAAGTGGTCTGACCTGCGAAAACACGGAGGGACCGAACCCCAGGGGCCAGGGTCGGTATTTGGTCCCTGCCAGTGAGTTCTTCCTGCGCCAGGGGCCCTGCGCCCGATCCCGGGGTCAGGGCCCGTCGCGCAGGGTGCTGTGCCCTTGCCTCCGCTGGGTCTCGCCGGGTGGGGAAGGCGCCCAGAGCGCTTGAGTTTTCCTCGGGTATGGAGTGGGCTGCCGCCGTTGGATGGGAGAAGCGGCAGTGTTGTGTAACCGTTCGCGCGCCCGACCGTGAATCCGGCGGATCCCGTTGCGTGTGCCGTTCAACGCCCGGGAGAGGTCTGCGATTATCCCCATGGCCTCACCGAACTGGTCGGAAAGGTCATGCGAGGAGGGTGCCCAGGCCCCTGTAGGAGAGTGCTGCTCCGCAGCCCGTCTGCAGGCGGCGAGAAGGTCCGTCACCAGGTTGCGGTATTCGTCAATATCGGCGTGGGTGAAGTCTGTGCTGGTCGGATGTCGCGTAGTCAACCGATCCCCCTTGATGCGGACGGCGGGGCGAGATACGCATCGTGCTCCTGCACCCCGCGGAATCTGGCGGTCTGAATAGGAAGTTCCTGAGAGCCTTGGAACGACGGTCTCGGTGGGCGGCTTTCCTTGCGCTCATCGGGAGCCCACCATCCGGTACTCGATCGCAGCCACCTTGAGGAGTGACTCCTCGGTGTGCGCTGTTGGGAAGAGAGCGAGAGCCCCGCCGCTGACGAGCTTCAGCACGTACACCTTCGGGTACGCCTGCGGCCACCATGGGCAACTGGCGCAGGATGCGCCCCGCCCGACGGTCGATCCTGGTGCAGCAAGGGCGGAGGCTGACACGTACGACCCGATGCACGGGGCCATGCCGCGTGTCACGGCGACAACGAGCAGAAGGGCGTTGTGCCCACACTCTCCGCGCCCGGTAGGAGCAGTCGGTGCCGTTCCCACCGACGCGGATTACAGACACGTGGCGGCTTGCTACATAAGGCGCGTCGCAGCGCAGCCACGTGGAGTACCCCCGTCTTTGTGTGTCTGGAGTGTGGTTGTCGCCCAGAGTAGAGGTGTGCACGACAACGCGTTCGGGTTTGGATCGTGCTACGAAGGTCACCTGGATGTCAACGATCCTTCGTTCTAGTAGTAAGGAACGATCGTTCCTGGCAGGGTGTATCTGGCCACTCAACTACTCAAGGACATAGGGTCTGCCCGTGCTCCGTACACCCCCAATTCCCGGAGGCTGCTAGGTGAGTCACCTCCCCAACGCGTCACAGCCCCTGCCTGAAAGGACACTCAGGGCACTACACGAGCTCGTCCTGGGCAGGGGCCTTGACCTGAGCAAAGAACTCGACATTTCCGAGCTCGCCCGCCGCTCCTCACTGACCCCTCAGCAGGCTCGGGCGCTGCTGGACGGAAAGTCCGTCCGGGAGCCGCGGACGGTAGAGGAGCATGTCACGAAGCGGATCTCCCAGACCTTCAGAATCTACGTGGAGGCTGACGAAAAGAACGAGGCCACTGTCCGAAAGAATCTGGCCGCGGCCCTTGGCTGCTCCGACAGGTGGGCCACTGATCTCTGTTGCGGACGTAAGATGCCGAACGTTCCGACCCTGCTCGGGCTGGAACGGTTCTTCGGAGTCAGCCGCGGCTTCTTCGGCATGACTGCGGCAGAGGCACTCGACCTCGCCCTCGCCCCTGAGCTGGACAGGCTGCGCCGGCGTGCCGAGCCGAAGCCCTCCGAGCCGCCGGCCACGGCTTCGGACACGCTGGAGGATCTCCTGCAGCGCTTTAGGGGGCTTGACGAGAATGAGCAATTGCGTGTCCTCATGCAGCAGTTCAAGGTCGACCCCGACGCGATCGCATTCCGTGGGACGAAGCCGTCGCCCAACCAGATGGCGGCGCTGCTGATCCTCGCTCTCAAGGATGACCAATGAGCAAGAGAACACCGAAGCGCTTCCTCGATCAGCTCTTACGGGACACCGCGCGCACGCTGAGGCCGCCGACGGATCCCAAAGCTGTGCTGAACGCCGTGTGCGCGACGCTCAGTCCACGGCTCGATCGCCCCGTCCGGCTAAAGTTCGTGCAGTTCCCGACAGACATGGGATTATCGGGAGTAACGCTGGCAAAGGATGACGAGTACATCGTCGTGGTAGAGGACACCGCCCCCGATCAGCACAAGTTCGTCATCGCCGGCCACGAACTCGGACACTGCTACTTCCAGACTCTCGGTGTCCACTACCCCACAGGGCTGAGCGCTGCCGCCCGGCGTCTGCTGGCCCGGGACGACGACGACATCCCTTGGGACAAGGTCGTGGCCATGGCCACCCGATCGGCTGACGCAACAGATCCCGAGGCCGAGTGGGAAGCGGAACAGTGCGGACTCCGCCTCGCCGCCAAGTTCCACAAGCTCGTCGGCCCCCAGGCAGAAACCGGCCACCCGACCCAGGAAACACTGGCAGACCGGCTCTCGTCCTCACTCGGCAACATCGGGGGGCTGTGATGCGCTGGGACATCGCCGGATCCTTCATCGGCTATGCCATCCCGGCCGTGCTGCTCTTCGTGGCCTTCGTGATCAAACTCCCCCTCCTCCGGCGCGCCTGGCGCGACCCGATCCTGCGGGCCACTGCCCTGCTGCTCGGTGTCGGAGTCCTTGTTTTCGCTTCCCTGCCGCCCAACAACCTGCACCGCATCAACGAGATCACCGGTGTGCCCAACTTCGCCGGCGTATGGGTCTACTCTCTGCTCAGCGTCTACTGCGGAGCATGCCTCTGGCTCATCATCGTCTGGCGGGAACCCCCCTCCGCGGCCCGCAGCAGGCGCACCCGGATGGTCTGGGTCGCGTACAGCGTCATCATCCTCGGTCTGTGGGTGACCTTCTTCCTTGGCGACCACAGCGTCGAACGCCTTCGGGATCTCGACGTCTACTACGCCAACACCCCGTGGATGGTCGAGCACTCGATGCTCTACCTCGTGGCCCACATGGTGTCGGCTGTCGTTGCGGCTTCCATTCTCTGGGCTTGGTTCAAGGAACTCGCGAACAAGAAGTGGCTGCGCCGTGCGGTGATCTGCCTCCAGGCGGCATACGCGCTCGGACTGATTTTCGACGTCGCGAAGATCGTGGCCATCAGCGCACGTTGGAGCGGGCGGAACCTCGACTGGTTGTCCACCTACGTGGCTCCGCCCTTTGCCATCGCTGAAGCGCTCCTCGTGGCGGTGGGCTTCATCGTCGGCCAGGTCGGACCGTTCGCAGAAGACCGCTGGAACATGTGGCACACCCATCGGCGTCTGGCACCGTTGTGGGCGCTGATGCAGACGGTGAGTGACGCACCGGCCCCGGCCACCGGACGGGTCAGCGGGGCGGAACTCCAACTGGAGCATCGCAAGGCACGCATCAACGACGGCCTGCTCAAGCTGGCCCCGCACTTGAGCCGTTCCCGACGCGAACAGGTCTATCGGGACGCTCTCGTTGAAGGCTTCCCTGAGGCTGAATCCCGCGCCATCGCGGGTGCCGTCGACATCCTCGTCGCCATTAGCGTCCTGAAGGCTGCCTCAGCCTCGGACGTCGATGCCCCGCCGCCCAAACATCAGGCGCCTGACCAGCCGGCGAGCGACCGTGTGCGACCTGACAGCGAGCTGGTCGTCATATCACACGCGTTACGGGCCCACTCGGCCACGATCGATACATTCCGCCGGCAGGCGGCCGCGACAGAAGGTGTCACTTCCCATGTCTGAGAGACCCAGCAATCGCCACCGTACGGCCATAGTCATCGGCGGCAGCACAGCCGGCATGCTCGCTGCCTCAGTGCTCTCGACCCGCTTCAACGAAGTCACCATCATCGAGAGCGACAAACTTCCAGCAGGCGCCGAGCACCGCAAAGGCCTCCCCCAGGCCCACCACGCCCACCTTCTCTGGTCCGGCGGGGTGGCCGCCCTCGAGGAACTCCTCCCCACCATCACAACCACCCTGGTGGCCCGAGGCGCCAGGCTCATCAACGTGATGACAGACCTGGTGAGCAAGGCGCCTTCAGGTCAATGGTTTCGCAGATTCAATAACTCCCACCACCACATGATCACCTGCAGTCGCGATCTGCTGGATGCCACCATTCGTGATTACGTTCTACCGAAGCCGCGCATCACGCTCATAGAGGGCACCAAAGTCCACGGCCTGACCGGCGAGAAGAACCACGTCTCCGGCGTTCGCCTGTCCGCTGACAGCGGTGTGCGCACCCTCAGCGCAGACCTCATCATCGACGCCAGCGGCCGCGGTTCACAGGCCCACCAGTGGCTGCAGGACCTCGGCCATCCGCCGGTCGTCGAGCGGGAGGTGGACGCCGGAGTCGTCTATGCAAGCCGTCTGTACCAAGCGCCTGGCACGACGGCGGAACTGCCCTACCCCATCGTCAATGTCCAGGCTGATCCTCGCACCGCGCCAGGCAGGGGCGGCGTCATCGTGCCCATCGAAGGGGGACGCTGGATGGTGACCCTCTCCGGTACCCGCGGCGGTGAGCCTACGGCCGCCCCAGACGAATTCCTTGAGTTCGCACTGACCGGTCTGCAAGACCCCATCATTGGACAGTTGATCCGCATGGCCTCCCCGATCACCGACCCCATCACCACGCGCAGCACCCGCAACCGGCGTCGGTACTACGAAGACATCCCTGGCTGGCCCGAGGGATTCGCCGTACTCGGTGACGCGATCGCCGGCTACAACCCGGTCTACGGGCACGGGCTGACTGTGGCAGCCCAGTCTGTGATCGCGATGTGGAAAGTACTGGACCGGCACGGCCCGGTCTCACACGGCAACGGCCGTCGCATCCAGCGAGCCGCTTCACGGCCCGTGGCAAACGCCTGGAACCTTGCCGTCGGCCAGGACGCCTACTACCCCGGTGCGGCCCCCAACCCTCCCACTGCGATCGAGCGCGCGCTCTCGGCCTACGTCGATCGAGCAGTCGCCGCCGGGGCCGAGAACCCACACGCCCTGCGCGCTTTGCTGGACGTGATGAGCCTCAAGGCACCCGCCCCCCGCCTCTTCGCCCCGGACATGCTGTGGAACATGGCCTTCGGGCAGCGGAAGGGCCCTCTGAGCGGGCCACCGCTGAGCCAAGTGGAACGCGAAGCAGCCGGACTCACGTAGTACCCGCCCACATCGCACCTACCAGTAACACCGCATTATCGTGGCTGGCGCGGCCCTCGGAGCCGCGCTTCAGTCCATCCGAAGGGCAATCGGAAGGACCAGAGTTCGGCCATCGAACATGACGTCCGTGATCGCGTCCGTCATGTCGTCCGTAAAGGCGTCCATGTCGGTCACCGACCTCATGGGGCCGATCGCCACCACCACGACCCCGGTCTCACGAACGGCCGCACGCCAGCGATCTGTGGATGTCATGCCACCTTGGTAGAGAATGCGGCGATCGGGGAGTCTGATGAGCAACTCTTCCGATTCGCTTCTCAACTGGCCTTCCCACTGGTCCAGGGGGCGCGGGTCGGCAATTGCATCCCAGACGGACCGATACCGACTCGGCGCGACGCTCAACAGTCTCCGAGCAGCTTGCTGCGCACCGTCAAAACGACCCGCAATAAGCCAATCTGGCAGAAATATGACTGGACAAGGAACCGTTCGCCGGGCCGAACCCTGAAGAAGCCGACCGGCTACACATGCCGATAAGACAGCAACAAACGGGCCGTCAACACATGCCTGCACAGGCCATCCTTCCCTTCCCTCACTCATCGAACAGCCACGTCAGCCGCCAGGTGCACAATTTTCCCTGATCAGTGGGATGCCAATCGGATCCGAATCACGCCACGTACAGAGGCGGCGTGCCGTGGTGCTGCCTCACTGATCATTTCAGAACGAAGAGTGGGCCTTCCCCGTCATGGGCGGGATCATCGCGCTCCTCGTGGCCGCGCAGGCGAGTGCCGAGCGCACAATGCCGCATGCATCCCTGGAGGACACCGTCATCTTCGGCGCACTGCTGCGCATGCCCGAAGCCATCGGCCGTGCCCGCCAGGCACCCTATCCGCGGCTACGCGCCTTGCTACGAACTGTCGGTGACGCCCCACAGGAGGTGGATGGCGACCGCAATCTCCGATTCGTCGTGCCCGGGCCGAATGGCCCGCAGCGCCTGCGGCTGGACGAGATTCCTCTGCCCGCGACCACTCCGGCCCCGTACCCGCGCCCTTCGCCCTGACAGCAAGCAGGAGTGAAGGATCGGCGAGGTCGTACCTGCTGCAGGGTCGCGTCGCACCCCCACGCCACGAGATTGGGATGCCCCACGTTGATGATGGGACTCATTGAAAATCCCCACCCCCTGCTCGGGGATGACCCCAAATCTGCTCGATGCGTCTCCCCACTCATACGGTGCCTGACCTGGGAGGGGAGGTTACTCAACTACCTACATAGGGGGCAGGCGGAGCCTTATGGCGCCTCGGTCAGCGATCTAGCAAACTCTAAGAAATTATCCTAGAGTCCTAGAGATAATCCTTAGGTGCCTATAGGGTTGCGGGCATGAACCCACTCGAGGATGACCTGAAGCAGGTGAGGGTCGAGCTGGCCGCGGCCGAGGTCGAATCTCAGCGGCTCAAAGCTCAAATCGCCGCCCTGCGCGCCAAGGAAGCGACGCTGGAGGGACTGATCGTCAAGGCCCCGGAGCTGAACGTCCAGGGGATGACGAAGGCGGAAGCCATCGTTGCTGCCCTCTCCCAGTCCTCAGAACCCATGACTCTCGGACAGATCGCTGACGCTGTGACCACGGCGGGTTCGATCCTGAAGCCGGACGGCGCCTCCGTATATCTCGATGGGCTCCTGAAGATGGGGAAGGTTGTGCGAGTGAAACGCGGCCTCTACCGAGCCGCGTAGTCGACGTTGCCGATGATGGGCACCTTCCACCGGCAGCTGAAGAGGCGCCTTCGTCGCGCCGGGCGGCGGCAAACGTCAGCCCCGGGCCAGGAGGTCACAGCGGAGGGGCTGCCCGATAGCTACCGGATCGGGGGGAGCAGTCCAGGAGGGCGCCCCCACCGCGCAGCGCCGTCGCAGGCTTCCTTGACGGCTCGACAGGGCCCGCACCTCCGCTAGCGGGGTGCTGGCCGTGGACCGGGCACAACGCTCGTTGAGGCTCCCCACACCGTTGAACAACGGAGCGAGTGAGGCGAAGAGCATCCCTGGCCGATTTCAAGAATCCCCATCATTGAGTCCCGTCAGTCCCGCCACCTGCTTGCTTCGCCCCGTGACCTGCGCATTCTCCTTCGGGACTCAAGCGGGACTGCTCCTGGAGGAACGGCGCGCTTGGTCATCTGCCGACAGACGCTATCTCGGTGGCGCTGCCGCGTTGTGAGCGCGGGGTCTTGGCGCCGACTCGTCCGGGTTCGATGGTGCGGGGGTCGATGGCTTCGCCTGGTGCGCCGACCTCGTAGGGGCCGGTCGGCTCGTTGTCGCGGTCGTGGGGCAGGAGGAAGAATGTGCGGCGGGCGAAGAGGCCGCTGTCGGGGTCGCTGGCGGCGCCGGCTTTGAGGTTGGTGTAGCCGATGAGGCGTCCGTCGCGTTCGTAGCGGGGCTTGCCTCGCCGGGTGTGTACCTTGTCGAGGGCCTGACGGACGTAGTCGAGGTCTGCCGGGTTTTCCAGCCACACCACTTCTGCTTCGTCGGTGAGCTGGCTGTCTTGCAGCATCGAGCTCATGGCCGCAGACCCTCCTGGTTGTTGTCGGCCGGCTGCTGGCCGGTCGGTGCGGTGTCTGCACCGCTCGTCCTCTGGCGCCACGTCCGGATCTGTTCGAGGTCGTGGTTTTCATCGTACGGCTCGTCGGGACGCTGTCCCAGCACGCCGAGCGCGGTGCTCATCCCCCGGGTTCCGTCTCGGTTTCCGCGAGCAGCGCCAGTCCCGGGTACAGCTTGCGGTCATTGTTCTTGATCATTTCGGCAGGTGAGGAGAGGCCGAGTTCCTGGCGGATGCGGCTGGCGAAGGCGCGGCTGGTGGCTGGGCGGATGCCTTCGTCCGAGCACCAGCGGCCGTAGGTCTCGTAGAGGAGTTTCTGTTCGACGCGCAGGTCGGGGTTGGGCTGTCCGTCTCTTCCCTTGGTGCAGCGTTCGGTGATGAAGCGGCCGATGTGGTCTTCGGTTTTCTCGTAGGCCTCGGTGGCCAGGCGTACGGAGGCCGGGCCGTGGAGAGGGTCGCGGGTGGCGAGATAGCGGCGGGCGCCCTCGATGAGCCAGTGCAGGATGCCTGGTCCCTCGTCGCGGACCAGTTCGGGGGCCAGGTTGTCGATCTTGCGTTCGTTGGGCACCTTGCGTTCGAAGGGGACGAGCCGCATGCGCCGCCAAAAGGCGTAGCCGCCAGTGCCGACTTCGGGCCGGTGGTTGCCCAGGAGCCACAATTTGTGGGTGGGGGTGAACGTGAAGAAGTCCTGCCGCATCCGGCGGGCGGTGATGGTGTCGCCGCCGGTAAGGAGCTTGACGCGAGCCTCGTTGAACTTGTCGTTCGGCTTGAGTTCGCTGCAGACGACGATGCGCCGGCCGTGGAGTTCGGTGAGTTCGGTGCTGTGCTCGGTGAACTTGCCTTTTTCCATCAGGAAACCGGGCGGGGCGGCGTTCGCGTAGTCGCCGAGGATCTGCATCATCACTTCCAGCAGGACGGACTTGCCATTGGCGCCGGAGCCGTAGAGGAACGGCAGGACCTGGGCGCCGACGTCACCGGTGACGGAGTAGCCGAGCAACAGGTGCAGGAAGGCGATGGTCTCCCGGCCCTTGGCGTCGTCGCCAAAAGTGTCGTGCAGGAAGCTGTGCCACCGAGGGATCGGCATGTGCTCGGGGCCGACGGTGGTGGCGCGGGAGTGCATGTCGGCGAGCGGGTCGGGCTTGCGGAGCTCGCCGGTTTTAAGGTCGACGACTCCGCTGGGGGTGCACAGGGAGTAGATGTCGCCGTCCAGGGTGTCCGGGTCGAGGCTGAGGCCGGGTGCGGCCTGTGCCTGCTGCAGCAGCGCCTTCATGCCCGCGGTGGACTGGGTGCGGCGGCGGTGCGCGGCGAGGTCTCGGTCGCTGAAAGTGCCGCGCGGGTCGGCGCGGGGCATCTGCTCAGCCATGTCGCCAGCCGCCCACATGGCGCCCTTTTCCCCTCCGGTGCGCTTCCACCGGTACTGGTCCCAGCAGTACCAGCCCAGTCCCTCGACATGCCGGAACCGGTCGCTGTAGAGGCGGGCGAACAGTTTGGCGTTGGCCCGGTCGGTCAGCTCTTCCGGCAGCAGTCCCGCAGGCGGGGCCGCGGGGCGGCGGTCGCCGCCGGTCGCCGCCTGCGCCGGGAGGAGGGGGGCCTCGTCGGGGAGATGGAGGTCGAGACTCTGCTGCTGGTGGATCTGCTCAGCGGCCGCAACGGCATCGAAGCGGGGCGGCTCGGCGCTGCTCATGAGCGTCCTTTGGGATGGAGCGGGCGTCGGGCGCCAGCGGACAGAGCGGAATCGATGATCGTGGTGTTGCGGCGTTCCTGGTGGGGGCGCGCGCGGCCGGCTGCCTCCAGCAACAGCATCCGTGCCTCCGTCTCGGCAAGGTGGCCGCCCTGGATGAGGCCTCCGGCCGTGAAAGCGGCACGGTTCAGCTTCTCGGTGAAACCGGCTCCTTCCGGCACGGCTTCGCACGCGGTGACCTGATCGAGGAGGGGCTCCAGGATCCGGGCGGCCGCCTTCGGCGCGCGCCGTCGCGGCCGGCGCGGGCCGGGTACGACAGACGCGGGGTCGGGGGTGCCGGCAGCCGGGGTGTGGCCGGTGCGGGCGAGTTCCGCGGCGAGCCACGTGGGCAGAGGAGCAGGGTGACGGGCCTGTCCTAGGGGCGTGTAGGTGCCGGCTGTCGTCCGGGTGGCCGGGGCGACGATGTACCCGCCATCGGAACGGACATCGACCTGCCAGGCCAGCGCCACCCTGGGACTCGACCCGGTGGAGGAGCGGTAGCGGGTACCGGGATCGGGGTTGCGGTACCAGATGTGCAGGCCGCCGGAGGGGGTGCGGACACGGAGAGTCTGTTCGTCCTCGGCCGGACTGGGCTGACGTCGAAGGGCGGCCAGGAGCGCCAGCGTGTCGAAGCCGGTGGCGAGTCCAGTGAGCGTCACCTGCGGGCCGATGGCAATGCCCGGCAGCAGCCGTGAGCGGTCGGGCACTTGGGCCTGGTGTGCGTCAACGTCGATGACGACTAGGTCGGCCGGACCGCAGGAGACCCCGACTCCGAAACGCGGCTGTGCTGACCACCAGGCGTCGATGTGGTCGAGTGAGGTGGTGGCGGCGTGGAAGCCATGGCACCAGCCTCCGGTCGGAATGCAGGGGCAGTCTGCGGGATCGTGGCGGTTCTGCTTGCAGGACGCGCAGTTCGCTGCGGGCGTTTTCTGCCGCGGAGCCAGAGGGTGTACCGGCCAGCCTGTGGCTGCACACCAGCGGGCCACATCACGAGGTTCGCCAGGTCCCGAGGGGACTGGCGAACGTGTCGCAACCTGGCCGGGCACTGGGCGTCCTTCAGATCTCTTCAGGTCTCTCTTCAGTCGTCGAGTCCACGTACCTGCAGGGCGGGCCGGTACTGGCATGCCTGGCTGACGGGACTGACGGGACTGACGTTTTCACATGCGGCACAGAGGCTAGCGCACCGCTGCAGCTGGGGAACAACCCTGGGCTCCGCGTGTCGGAAAGTCAGTCCCGTCAGTCCCTTCCGAAGGGCACCAGCGCCGGGGCGCTGTGCTTTGGTCCCGCGGCAGCGCCTTGGTCCCGTTGAGTCCCGTAAGGAAAACGACCAGGCCAGGCGGCATCAGCGTCCCCACCACGGGACTGACGGGACCGAGGGTTGCATATATGAGCTATGCAAGACGCCTAGTGGTGGTGCTTCTCGTGCGCGTACATACGCGCACACCTGATAGGGGTAACTCCCGTGTTGAGTCCCGTCAGTCCCGTACTCCGTTCGAAACGCCATCTGACCTGGCTCTTTGGAACGGGACCCACCACGGGACTGAAAGAGAGCCAGCCCCTGCCCGGTCTACCGGAAGGTGGCAAAGCATCGTTGTCTAGCCCCGGACTTCGCGGGTCGCCGTTTCAGGTCTTGCTGAGCGCTTCAGTTGCCCAGTGAGCTTTGATTTGGCCAACTGAGGGCGAATGTGCGGGCGGGCGGTCACGACACTCGGTCACAGGTCTGGCAAGAGGAGCCAGACTTCGGAGAAGGCAAGGCCGTGCTTGTGGGTCACCGCCCCGCACTGGCAGCCCAGCGAGATTAGGCGCCAGTCGCAGGTCACCGTCCACGGGCCGGCCTTGCCCTCGCATGCCGGGCAACCGATGGTCTCGGCCGTCCACACCCCGAAAGCGGGTCTGCCGTAACGACGGAAGCGGCCCGTGTACTGGACCTGCCAGGGCTCGACCGGGGGCGTGAGCGGGACGGTCCCGGGTGGGCTCGCCGAGGCCAGCGCGGCGAACAGTGCGATCAGATCGGGGAGCAGGGCCTCGCCGGCTTCTGTCGGTGGCACGGTCGGGCCGTCCGCTGTGCCCGCCGGGGTCCCGTATCTCGGGGCCGCCGCTGCGGGCGGTGGGTTCGGGGTGGTGTGCCAAGGCAGGAAGGCGCGGGCGACGGCGGCCAGGAGGGCGGCTGCGGGCGGGCTGACTGCGCCTGCGTCGAGGTGGTGGAGGGTGGTGCGCAGGATGCGTTGGAGGCGCCGGTCCCGGTCCGTGGCCAGCGTCCGTGTGGTCGCTGGTCGCCGGGTCGGGAGCGGGGCCGTGAGGCGGGCCAGGACGCGCGCTGCTGCTTCGGAGTCCACCGCGGCAGGGCGCCACTCCCCGGTGGCCAGGAGCTGCCGTGCCTGCCCGGCCTCACGGGTCAGGGCGCGCGTCTGCAACGGCTGCTGGCCGGAGGCTGCCCCGTGAGTCTGGTGCCCGCTCGTCATGCCCCCCTGTCCCCTTCCCTCGTTCGTTGCTGCGGGGTATCCCGCCTTCTGCGAGCGTTGGTGGACATCCCATCACACAGGTGGATTGGGCCCGGAGGCGCTGAGGTTCGCGTCAGGCTGCGTGGCCCTCTGCAGTGGCCGGACTGGCCAGCTATGACGCTTAGCCACAGGTCTGTGGCCAGCGGGTTTGTCCGATGTCGGTGTCGAGGAGGTCGAGGAGGTGGAGTTGGACGCCGCGGGTGATCTGGACGGTGGGCGGGTCGGTGACGTTGCCGATCCGCAGGGTGAGTTCACCGAGGTGGTAGAAGATCATGCGGCCGGTGGGGCGGACGCGGCGGTTGTCGGGGTAGAGGCCGCTCATGGTCTGCTCGGGGCCGAGTGCCCGTCTGACCTGCCGTTCGATCAGGCAGAAGACCAGCAGGGCCAGGCAGATGACCTGGATCAGGGCGGCGACGCGCCGGTTGTGCTGCACGAAGACCGGCGCGACCGCGAGCGGGCCCTTGAAGTCGTGGTATCTGCGCTCGACTGCGCCCTGGCCCTTGTAGTGGATCAGGGCCTGCCCGGCGTCCGCCTGGTCGGCGGGGACGGACGTCAGCAGCGCGTACCAGCCGTCGACCACGGCTTCGGCCTTCAGCACGCCGGTGTCGAAATGCCAGGCCAGGACCGGGGTGCCGTCCTCGTTGTCGGTGACACTCCAGCGCAGACACGAGATGACACGGCGCTTGGCGGCGATGACACCGATCCGGGCGACGATCTTCTCCCGGGTCTTGTAGTGGCGCCCGCCGGCCGCAGCGGTGAGCTTGTCCAGGTCCTGGGCGGCCTTGGCCAGGCGTTTGTCCCGGGCTGCTTGCTGGCCGGCGGCGTTCGCGGTGGAGTGGACCAGGATCCGTCGCACGGTGAGCGGAGGATCGCTCTTGCGGGGCCCGGTCAGGGTGTGCGTGTCCTCCAGCACGCGGTAGGTCTCGCGCCGCTCGGCGGGCTTGCCCGCCTCCCGGTGCGGTGTCCAGTCCACGACGGTGGCCCGCGCGGGATCGAGAGCGGCATAGATCTCGTCCTTGACCTGCGCGGCCGGGGCCGGGGCGATGAACTGGACCCCGGCCGCCAGCAGGGCAGCCACGTTGGAGTAGGACACCAGCTTGGAGTCGGCGACCATCAGGAAATCACGCTCACCGGCCATGGCCCTCAGGTCCTTCATCGCACCGACGACCTGGCTCACCTCGGCCGCACCACCGCCGAAGACCCGGGCATGGAGCGGGATGCCGCCGTCGGCCGACACCGCGAGCCCGGCCTGGACCTGCTTCAGATCAAAGCGCCGGTCCTTGGGATGCCCGTAGCCTATGACCGGGAAGTCCTCCTCCTGACCCTCGACCGGGAAGGCCCCATGCACCGACATGCTGGTCATGTCCCAGTGCATCCGGGCCACATCGATCCCGAACTCACCGATCGCCCGCGCCCCGACCGTGCCCGCGATGTGCTCCAGGTGCGGAGCGATCGCATCCAGCGCCCGGGCCAGATGGTCATCGTTGAGCAGACCGGGCTCGATCCCGAAGACCTCCTCCACCGCCCAGCACCTGGCCCAGTGAGTGGTGTGCATCGTGAAGTCGCAGGTCACGGGTCTGGTGTGAATGACGAGTTGGGTACTCGCGCCGGTCGGCGGCCGATGACCATGGCGTAGATCATCGGGCAGATCCCGTTCCGCTGCGATGCCGGGTTCGGCTGCGCCCACCACCGACCCCCGCCTACGATCCGTCAGCAGGTCGGCACGCCACGAGATCGCGGGAGGGCGCGGGATGCAGGAGCGGCAGTGGATCACCGCCCGCCGGAGCGAACTGGACGCATTGACTGAGGAGTTGGCCAAGCAGCTTCAGGAGGACCAGGTCGAGAGGGATGAACTGGCGATCGCGGAGCGGGTCTTGAACCGCCTGGCCGAGCAGGTCCAGGCCGACGCCGAGGCTGTCTCGCCGGTATCGACGAGGGTGGCCGGGCGGGCGGTCCTGCTCATCCCGCACCGCAGCGACGCGGCCGATGAGGGCGCGTTGCCCGGCGACTGGCACTCCGGCCCTCACCCACACCAGACCCGTGACCAGTGACTTCACGATGCGCAGTGCTCAGTGTAGCCACAGGCCCAGCCAGCCATGCCGCGTCCAGTTAAGGGTTACTGGGTCAGTTGGGGCGGCAGGCTCGCGTCGGTCTGAACCGCACGTCGGCGCCGCCCTAGCTTGCTGGCGTTGCCCTGGGTCGAATTACCGGCTATGCCATTACGGTGCATCTCCTTGCCGCTTTCCAGAACGTCTGCCACGATTTGCTCCAGGGCGTCCGCCCTGCGGTCGTCCGGTAGAGAATTGGCGAGGCGTTCGGCCGTGAGGAAGTAGCCGTTTAGTACGGGTTGGTTGAAATACTGATTTAGCTGCTGTAGGGCTCGCTCGTACGTCAGTATGTAGGTGCGGCTGAGATAGGCAGTGAAGGAAGTACCGAGCGCCGCGACGGACCCGACGAACAGCCGATCGCCTTGAGCGTTGAGGCGCCAGCCAGCAAAAAATGCGATGACCAAGATAAAGAGGCCGACCCCCATCGCGAAGCGACTACTGCGGTACGCCTTCGTCGCCTGGTCAGTGGCGATGCCGTGGTATTTGTCGAGGAGAACTCGATTGAAGTTGACCAAGCTGGGCAGCTCCATCCGCTCCCGGAGCCGTTCGGCAGCCGATTCGAGTGCCCTGCGTTCCATTTCGGCCTCCTTCAACCTCTCCTTTTGTATGAGCCAGGTCCCCCAAAAGGCAATAGCAAATAGCAGTACCATCACACCGATTAGAACAGGCCAAACCCACGCCGGAACCGTCCCAGAGGTTCGCCAATGTTTTGCCGACGCCGTTGCCACCTCCAGCCCGACGGCAATCACAAGCACCACTATTTGTATGGTGACGAAATTGAAGCTTCTCGCTGGGGAATTAGCGGACTTCGTGGTGTGGTCAGACGGGCTGGTGTCTCCGTCGGGGACCGCTGCGGTAAGGGTCGGGGCGGGCGACGGGCCGAGCTCATGAGTCATAGGTCCCCCTGAGTAACTGTGAGCCCGTCAGATGGTAGTGGTGAAAGCTGCCCAACAGGCAAGGTGTGCGCGGAGCGCCGGTCGCTGGAGACCGGGCCTGGTTTCACCATTGAGCAGTATGCATCGTGAAGTTGCAGGTCGCGGGTCTGGTGTGCGCGGGGTTCTCGATACTCGTGCCGGTCGCGGGTGGATGACTTCGGTGAAGGTCGTCGGTCAGCGGGAGACTTCGCGGTTCGTCAGGACCAGCAGGGCCCTGACCAGGGCGGTCGCCCACTTCGGGTCGGTGCGGACCTTGCCGAGGACCCGCCAGTTCTTGAGATGGGCGAAACCGTGCTCGACCGGCGCCCGGACGGCGGCCAGCGCCTTGTTGGACAGTTTCTGCCCTCGGGTCAGGGGCCGGTTGCGGGCGGCCTTGTAGCCGGTGATCACCGCCGGGTCGGCGTCCGGGCCGCTGTCGTCGAGGCCGACGAAGCCCAGGTCGGCGATGGCGCCGAGCCCGGCCGCCCGCAGTTTCGCGGTGAGCTGGTCGTGCCGACAGGCGGTGATCTCCGAAGATCGTCCGGGGCGGGCAGCCGAGACCCACAGCAGGCGGCCCCGGTCGTCGGTGAGCGCGATCACCAGCAGGCCATGACACTTGTGCTTGCCGGAGTGTGCGCCGTGAGGCGCTTGTTGTTCGAGCGGAGGTGAAAGACCACCGCCATCGTCCTGTCGCAGCAGGGCGGTTGAAGCTGAGGGCAG
>NZ_JBIVBS010000026.1:0-109490 GCF_044746205.1 Streptomyces sp. NPDC086549
TGATGACCGGAGACGGGGTATCAACATATCTGGCGTTGATTTTTGGCACGCTGTTGAGTTCTCAAGGAACGGACGCTTCCTTTGTACTCACCCTCGCGGGCTTTCCTCCGGGCGCTTCCCTTCGGTCTTGCGTTTCCGACTCTATCAGATCCTTTCGGCCCTGATTCCCAGTCGGCGGGGTTTGTCTGAGGCTTTTGGGCTTTCACCCGTCGGCCTTTCGACATTCACTACGTTAGCCGATCCTCCCGGCAACTCATAATCGAGTTCCGCGGGATCGAATTCAGGCATGCGGGCACGCCAAAATTCGCCCCCGTCAGGGGGAAATCGCAGGTAGTGGGTGGCCGCTCCGGCTGCTGGCGATTGCCGTACCCGGTTCAGCGGCTCGGGCTACATTACGCACCTCCCAGGGACGAGTCAACTTGAGCGACGCCTGGGCGCGTGGGCCCTGTAGGGGCTCACGGTCGGGTCGTCGACGATCCAGAAACGCCAAGGGTGGACGCCTCCGTCGCCGGCCACGCCGGTTCGGGGGCCGTTGCGTACCTGGTCGGAGGCCACGGACGTGTCGGCCGAGCATCCTCGGCGGCGTCTCGCCGACGGCGCACGCGTCCGTGCCGTCGAGTGCGCGGTCCACGCCCAGGGACGCGGCCAGGCGGGCCGGCCCTTTGGCCAGTTCCTTGTCATTTCGGGCCGAGAGTCGACGTTTACGCACGAGCTCCGCGCCTACTCAGCGGCGAGCCGCTGCGAGGCGCACAGCGGCTCAGGCTCCGCCGGACGGCTTGGCTCTCGGGCTCAGGCGGTACGCCGAGACTGTTGGATCACCGGCGAGGTAGAAGCGGTGCTGCCAGTCGTGGGCTCTGCTCACGCCTACCCGAGGGCCGACCCGGATGAGTGCTGCGGGTACTGGCTCGCCCTCGGACAGCTCGACCGAGGGGCCCGTCAGCAGGTCTGTGCCGTTGTGCTCTGCCGTGATGCCGAGCGCCTGGCAGAAGTTCCCCGGACCCCGCGCAAGGCGTGGGGTCTCGACCTCCGCTCCTCGCCGCTCGCGTGCCAGGTCTTCCCCTTCGATGACCCTGCCTGCGCGGATGAGGACGGCCGAGGCGATGCCGTCGGTTCCGGTGACGATGTTGGCGCACCAGTGGAGGCCGTGAGATCGGTAGACGTACAGATGTCCGGCGGGCCCGAACATCACGGCGTTGCGGGGTGTCCTGCCCCGGTAGGCGTGGGAGGCAGGGTCGGCCGTGCCGGAGTAAGCCTCGGTCTCCGTGATGGTGATGCTCACGGTTCCCGCGGGGGTGTCGTGGGTGAGGGTGGCACCGAGCAGCTCGGGGGCGACTTCTTCAGCAGGGCGAGCGAGATCCACAACGTTCATGCTGACCGACTTGGCATGCCGTAGGTGAAGTAGACGTACACGTGTCCGGGGGGACCGAACATCACGTCGTTGCGGGGTGTGCGACCGCGACAGGCGTGCGAGCCGGGGTCGTTCGGAGCGTCGTACGCCTCCACCCCCGTGAGGCGCACCGCGATCGGCCCGTCCGGGGTCTGCCGTACGAGGGTCCGGCCGAGGAGGTCGGGGGCGACTTCCAGTGCAGGGCGGTCGAAGAACCTCCTCGGCAGTGGCGTACGGTCCGGGGGCGCGATCATGTCGTACGAGCGTAGTCCAGGCGGGTCTGTGCCAAGGGGTGGTCAAAGGATCCCCCGATTGCCAGGGTGTGGCGCGGAACCGGTCACGTCCGGATCGCGTTTGTAGGGGTCAGGGATCCATACGTAAAGGGAGAGTCATGGGGTTCAAGAAGCTGCTCGCGAGCCTTGGGGCCGGCGGGGCTTCCGTCGAGACGGTGCTGACCGAGGTCAACGTGGTCCCTGGCGGCGTCGTCCAGGGTGAGGTGCGGATCCAGGGCGGGTCCGTGAACCAGGACATCCAGGGACTGTCAGTGGGCCTGCAGGCGCGGGTCGAGGTGGAGAGCGGCGACGAGGAGTACAAGCAGAACATCGAGTTCACCAAGGTGCGGCTCGGTGGCGCTTTCGAGCTGCAGGCCGGCGCCGTGCACGCCGTACCGTTCGGGCTTGAGATCCCCTGGGAGACGCCGATCACCATGATCGACGGGCAGGCGCTGCGCGGGATGCACATCGGTGTGACCACAGAGCTGGAGATCGCGCGGGCCGTGGACTCGGGTGACCTGGACCCGATCAACGTCCACCCCCTGCCGGCGCAGAAGGCGATCCTGGACGCGTTCATCCAGCTCGGCTTCCGCTTCAAGAACGCGGACATGGAGCGCGGCCACATCCGGGGCACCCGGCAGCGGCTGCCGTTCTACCAGGAGATCGAGTTCTACCCGCCGTCGCAGTACCGGGGTCTGAACCAGGTCGAGCTGAGCTTCGTGGCCGATGAGCACGCCATGGACGTCATCCTCGAAATGGACAAGAAGCCGGGGCTGTTCAGCGAGGGCAGTGACACCTACCGGTCGTTCCAGGTGGGTCTGCACGACTTCCACGGGACCGATTGGGCGGCGTACCTCAACCAGTGGCTGTCCGAGGTCGGCAGCAAGCGCAACTGGTTCTAGGCTCGGGTCCTAATGAACGGAACCGATCAGGAGGTACCGAGGTGACCGAGCTCAAAAGGCGGCCGCTCCCCCATGACTTCCACCCGCCCGTGCCGTCGTTCACGGTGACGAGCGAGGACATCGAGGAGGGTGCGACCCTCAAGGACGCTCAGGTCTACGCGGCCGGCAACACCTCGCCGCAGCTGCGGTGGGAGGGCTTCCCGCCCGAGACCAAGACCTTCGCCGTGACCTGCTACGACCCGGACGCCCCGACGGGCAGCGGGTTCTGGCACTGGGTCCTGTTCGACATCCCGGTCTCGGTGACCGAGCTGCCGGCGGGCGCGGGCAGCGGCAAGTTCGAGGGGCTGCCTCAGGGCGTGGTCCAGGCGCGTAACGACTACGGGTCGAAGGACTTCGGCGGTGCCGCTCCGCCGCCCGGGGACGGGCCGCACCGGTACGTCTTCACGGTGTACGCGGTGGACCAGGAGAAGCTCGGTCCGGACGCCGACGCCTCTCCCGCCGTCGTCGGTTTCAACCTGCGGTTCCACGCGATCGCGCGCGCCCAGCTCATCGGTGAGTACGAGAACCCCGCCGAGGGCTGACACCCGCTGAATCAGTCGAGCGTTCATTGAACGTTTGCCCGCCTCTGGTCTTGGAAGTGATCAGAGGCGGGCATTTTTTATTGCGTTGTCCATCTCGGCGCGCCCGTCCAGAGTTGATCCAAGCCCGCCGGGGGGTGGGCGGTGCACACGGGAGGTGGGCTGGATGCGGGACACGCTGGTGCTGAACGCGAGCTTCGAGCCGCTGTCGACGGTGACACTCAACCGCGCCGTTGTTCTGGTGCTGCAGGACAAGGCCGTCGTCGAGCAGGCCCACCCCGAACTGCGCATGCGCGGTGCCGAGGTGGACATACCCGCGCCGCGGGTGATCAGGCTCTGCAGGTATGTGAGGGTGCCGTTCCGAAGACAAGCCCCGTGGTCGAGGCGGGGTGTGCTGGTGCGGGACCGGCACAGGTGCGCGTACTGCGGGCGGCGGGCGACGACCGTGGACCACGTGGTGCCGCGGGCGCAGGGTGGTGCGGACTCGTGGCTGAACACGGTCGCCTCGTGCGCGGAGGACAATCACCACAAGGCCGACCGGACTCCGGAGCAGGCGGGCATGCCGCTGCTGCGGCTGCCGTTCGAGCCGACGCCTCAGGACGCGATGCTGCTGGCGCTGGGGCACGAGGACTTCGAGGCGCTGCCGGAGTGGCTGTCCCAGACGGCCGCCTAGCCGGTACACGGAGAGGGGCTCACCTTCCGACGAAGGTGAGCCCCTCTCCGTGTACGCGCGATGTCAGTCGATCGACGGCTTCTCGCGGCGTTCCGAGCCGTTGCCCTGGGGCGGGACCGAGCCTCCGCCGCCCGAACCGCCCCCCAGGGAGCCGAAGTTGCCCATGGCGCCGGACAGGCCCTTGAGGGCGTCGCCGATCTCGCTGGGGACGATCCAGAGCTTGTTGGCGTCGCCCTCGGCGATCTTCGGGAGCATCTGGAGGTACTGGTAGCTGAGCAGCTTCTGGTCGGGGTCGCCGGCGTGGATCGCCTCGAAGACCGTACGGACGGCCTGGGCCTCGCCCTCGGCGCGCAGGGCGGCGGCCTTGGCCTCACCCTCGGCGCGCAGGATCTGGGACTGCTTGTCACCCTCGGCGGTGAGGATGGCCGCCTGGCGCGTGCCTTCCGCGGTGAGGATCGCGGCGCGCTTGTCACGGTCGGCGCGCATCTGCTTCTCCATCGAGTCCTGGATGGAGGTTGGCGGCTCGATGGCCTTGAGCTCGACGCGGTTGACGCGGATGCCCCACTTGCCGGTGGCCTCGTCGAGCACGCCGCGCAGGGCCGCGTTGATCTCCTCGCGGGAGGTCAGGGTGCGCTCCAGGTCCATGCCGCCGATGATGTTGCGGAGCGTGGTGACGGTGAGCTGCTCGATGGCCTGGATGTAGCTGGCGACCTCGTAGGTGGCCGCGCGGGCGTCCGTCACCTGGTAGTAGATGACCGTGTCGATGTTGACCACCAGGTTGTCCTGGGTGATCACCGGCTGCGGCGGGAACGGCACGACCTGTTCGCG
Source organism: Streptomyces sp. NPDC086549 (assembly GCF_044746205.1). NCBI lineage: Bacteria > Bacillati > Actinomycetota > Actinomycetes > Kitasatosporales > Streptomycetaceae > Streptomyces > Streptomyces sp. NPDC086549. The sequence continues at coordinate 4,641 of NZ_JBIVBS010000026.1, forward strand.
CAGGTCGATGCGGTTGCGGATGGTGTCGATGAACGGGACCACGATGTTGAGGCCCGCGTTGAGTGTCCGCGTGTAGCGGCCGAAGCGCTCGACGATGGCTGCGCTGGCCTGTGGGATGACCTGGATCGTCTTGATCAGGGCGATGAAGACCAACACCACCAGAATGATCAATACGATGATGACCGGTTCCATCGTGGTTCCCCGTACCCTTCTCCGCCTCGGCGCCTCGGCAGATCTTTATGGTTGTTGAAGATCTTGCTGGTCGAGTCTGACAGACCGTCGCACAACTCGTGGGGTGTTCGGTTCAGTTGAGTCCTACGAGGTCAGATGACGATCGCGGTGGCCCCCTCGATGTCCACGACGTCCACTTCCTGCCCCGCCTCGTAGGCGCGGTCGGTGTCGAGAGAACGTGCCGACCAGATCTCCCCGGCGAGCTTGATGCGGCCACCGGAGCCGTCCACGCGTTCCAGGACGAGGGCCTGTTTGCCCTTCAGCGCTTCCACACCCGTGGCGAGCTTGGGGCGTTGGGCGCTGTGCCGGGCCGCGATGGGGCGTACGACGGCGATGAGGGCGACCGACACGACGACGAAGACGAGTACCTGGATCACGATTCCGAGGCCGAAGCCGGCGACGACCGCGGCAGCGACGGCGCCCACCGCGAGCATGCCGAACTCCGGCATCGCGGTGACCACGAGCGGGATTCCGAGCGCCGCCGCGCCGACGAGCCACCACACCCATGCGTCGATGTCGTTCACATGGTCATGGTATGACCCCAAGTCCCGCTGCGGACAGGGCGCGAACGGGGCTCAGGACAGCGGCAGACCGTGGGCGGTCCAGCGGTCGCCGACCTGCTCGACGACGAGGGGGAGCCCGAAGCAGAGGGAGAGGTTGCGGGAGGTGAGTTCGAGTTCGAGCGGGCCCGCGGCGAGGACCTTGCCCTGGCGGATCATGAGGACGTGGGTGAAGCCGGGGGCGATCTCCTCGACATGGTGGGTGACCATGATCATGGAGGGGGCGATCGGGTCGCGGGCGAGGCGGCCGAGGCGGCGGACCAGGTCCTCGCGGCCACCGAGGTCGAGGCCCGCGGCGGGCTCGTCGAGGAGGAGCAGCTCGGGGTCGGTCATGAGGGCTCGGGCGATGAGAGTCCGCTTGCGCTCGCCCTCGGAGAGCGTGCCGAACTTGCGCTCCAGGTAGTCGCTCATGCCGAGGCGGTCGAGGAAGGCGCGGGCACGCTGCTTGTCGACCTCCTCGTAGTCCTCCTGCCAGTGCGCGGTCATGCCGTACGCGGCGGTCAGCACGGTTTCCAGGACGGTCTGGCGCTTGGGGAGCTTGTCGGCCATGGCGATGCCGGCCATGCCGATGCGGGGGCGCAGCTCGAAGACGTCGGTGCCGGGCGTGCCGAGGGTCTCGCCGAGGATGCCGGCGGTGCCCTTGCTGGGGTAGAGGTAGCTGGAGGCGACGTTCAGGAGGGTGGTCTTGCCGGCGCCGTTGGGGCCGAGGATGACCCAGCGCTCGCCCTCCTTCACCGACCAGGAGACCTGGTCCACCAGAGCCCGGCCCTCGCGGACCACGGATACGTCCTGAAGCTCCAGAACATCGCTCATGAGCGCGTTGTCTCCCCTTGCAGTGTGGCCGGTCTCGGCTGTCGCGTACGCCTGTGGCTCGGTCCGCCGCGCCGGTGGGCGCAGCCCCTACGAAATCTACGCCACCGGTGCCACCGTCCATTCCATCGGTCCGGTCCTTAGGGTGGGGGCATGCTCTCGGAACCGCGTTCAGGACGCCTCGCCGCTTGGGGAAATGCCCTATTGGCCGGACTTGTCTCTCCGGATGACGCCGTGCTCGCCATCGTCGGCGACGACGCCGTGCACCGGGTCGAGGGGCTGCCGGGCGAGGCGGCACCCGTCGGACTCACGCTCGCGCTCGGACGGCTGCGCACGCTCGGGGTGACCGGGCTGCGCGTGGCGCTGCCCGCTCCGGGGCATCCGCTGGGGCTGAGCGGGCCGCCGGAGTTCAATGCGCGGGCGCTGGAGGCCGAGGAGGCGGTGATCTGTCACGGCGCCGCGTTCGGGTTGGTGCCCGAGGTGCACGAGGCCGGGCCCGCTGGTGATGTTCACGTCGAGGTGGTCTGGCACTGCCTGCCGGTGCGGGAGGCGCCGCCCGCCGATGTCCCGTCGCTGGGTGAGGCAGAGCGGGAGCTGGCGGAGGCCCTGCACGACGCGACGGAGGTGCTCTCGCGGCTGGATGTCGCCGGGTCGGGGCCGGTGGCGGAGGCGGCGATCGACGCGTACCGGGCGCGGGCCGAGCGGGGACGGGAGGTGCTGGCGCCGGGGTACCCGCCGCGGTCGGTGCGGGTGCTGGAGCTGGCGCAGCGGGTGGGGCTGTTGGTTTCGCTCGCCCACGAGAGGGGGCACGGGGGTGCGGTGAGCGCGTCGGAGATGGCGGCGCGTGGGGATGCGCTGCGGCCGGTGGAGCGGACGGCTCGGCGGGCGCAGGTCGCGGCGTACAACTCCGTTGTGGAGGTGCGGGAGCGGGGGAGGTGAGCGGGGTTTGGTGGTGACCGGCGTTGGTGTCGGCGAAGCTGGGGGCGCTGCCCCCAGACCCCCGTATCGGCCTGGACGGCCTCGTCCTCAAACGCCGGACGGGCTGATTGGTGCCGACCCGTGTCGCAATGGCCGGACAGGCTGGTGATACCGACCCGTGTCGCAATGGCCGGACGGGCTGGTGATACCGACCTGCGCCGCAATGGCCGACCGGCCTCCCGGTGAGGTGTCGGGAGGCCGGGAGTCAGCGGGGTGGGCTCAGTGGTTGATGCCCACGTTGCCGAAGGCCGGGTTCAGGGCTCCGATGACGTTCACGCTGTTGCCGACCACGTTCACCGGGATGTGCACCGGGGCCTGAACGACATTGCCCGAGATGACACCCGGGGAGTGCTTGGCCTCGCCGCCGGCCCACGCGCCGCCGGTCGTCGCGGAGGCCATCCCCGCGCCCGCGGCCATCAGGCCACCGGCCACCATCGTCACGGCCGCTGCCTTCTTCAGGTTCTTCACGTTCAACCCCTCCTAGGCGATCGCCGCGGCAGTCGCCGCAGCACGCACTGGAGAACGGCGGAGGTCTCCGGAGGGTGCGCCGCCCGGGTGACATTCCCCCGACGGTATGAATCTCACCCTGTCACACCGTGACGTACCGCCCACAGCGCGGCCTGGGTACGGTCCGCGAGGTCGAGCTTCATCAGGATGTTCGAGACATGCGTCTTCACGGTCTTCTCGGACAGGACCAGGGCGCGGGCGATCTCGCGGTTGGAGCGGCCGTCCGCTATCAAGCCCAGTACCTCGCGCTCCCGTTCGGTGAGTGACCCTCCCCTGCCCTGGCCGGAGCCGGCCTCTTCCTGGGAGAGCAGGGCGCCGGCCACCTCCGACTGGAGGAGGATGTGGCCGGCGTGCACCGAACGGATGGCGCCGGCCAGCGCGTCGGGATCCACGTCCTTGTAGACGTATCCGGCGGCGCCCGCGCGCAGGGCCGGGACCACCGTGCGCTGCTCGGTGAAGCTGGTGACGATCAGCACGCGCGCGGGGTTGCCGAGTTCGCGGAGCCTGCGCAGCGCGTCGATGCCGTCCATGCCCGGCATCTTGACGTCCATGAGGACGATGTCGGGCTTCAACTCCTCGGCGCGGGCGACTCCTTCGGTACCGTCGGCCGCCTCGCCCACGACCTCGATGTCGTCCTGTACCTCCAGGAAGGTGCGCAGGCCCCGGCGGACGACCTGGTGGTCGTCGACGAGCAGCACCCTGATTGCGTCAGCCACCGGGGACCTCCATCTCGATCGTGGTGCCCTTGCCGGGCGCCGACTCCACCGTCAGCGCGCCGCCGACCCCGTCCGCCCGGTCCCGCATGGAGACCAGCCCCAGATGGCGTCCCGCACGGCGGACGGACTGCGGCTCGAAGCCGTTGCCGTCATCGGTGACGCGCAGGACGGCTCCGCAGGCGCGGCGGGCCAGGGTGACCTCCACGTGTTTCGCGTCCGAGTGCCGCAGGGCGTTGTGCAGGGCCTCCTGGGCGACGCGCAGCAGGGCCTCCTCCTGGGCGGCGGGCAGCGCGCGGAATCCACTGCTCTCGAAGGTCACGCGCGCACTGTGGGCGCGGTCGAGGACCTGGATCTGGGTGCGCAGGGTGGCGACCAGGCCGTCCTCGTCCAGGGCGGCGGGGCGCAACTCCACGACGGCGGCGCGCAGTTCGTCGGCCGCCTCCGCGGCGAGTCGCGCCACCACCTGCAGTTCCCCCTTGGCGCGGGACGGGTCGCGGTCGACCAGGGCCGCGGCCGCCTGTGCCGTGAGGCGCAGGGAGAACAGCTTCTGGCTGACCGCGTCGTGGAGTTCGTGGGCGAGACGGGAGCGTTCCTCGGCGATGGTCAGCTCGCGGCTGCGCTCGTACAGGCGGGCGTTGGTGAGGGCGATCGCGGCATGCTGGGCGAGGATGGAGAGCAGTTCCTCGTCCTTCTCTGTGAAGCCGCAGCTGCCTTCCGGCTTGACACAGTTCTTGTTGGCGAGGAACAGCGCGCCGATGATCTCGTCGCCGTCGCGGATCGGCAGGCCCAGGAAGTCGGACATGTCGGGGTGGGCGGCCGGCCAGCCCTCGAAGCGCGGGTCCTTGCGCACGTCGGCGAGGCGCTCCGGCCGGGCGTCCTGGAGCATCGCGGCGAGGATGCCGTGCTGGCGCGGGAGCGGGCCGATGGCCTTCCACTGCTCGTCGCTGACGCCGTCGACCACGAACTGGGCGAAGCCGCCGTGGTCGTCCGGGACGCCGAGGGCGGCGTACTGCGCGTCGAGCAGCTCGCGGGCCGAGGCGACGATCGTCTTGAGGACGTCGCGCACCTCCAGGTGCCTGCTCATGGCCAGCAACGCGGAACTCACCGCGGCTAGGCCGGACCGGGGGCCTTGACTCATGTCCTCACGGTACCGGCGGGGTGTGACAGCGCGGATCGGGCCTGTGACGGCAGGACCTGGGCCGGTGGGCCTAGGCCGCGTGGCTTAGGCCGGGGGCCCCGGACGCGCGGCTTAGGGCGAATGGCCCCGCCGCTCTGCGGCCCGCGTCCGAGGCGGGCGGGGCGGTCGCGTTCCTACGTTGTTGCCACCGCCGATCGGAACACGGTTCGCAAGGCGGCGACGGAGAGGGGACGGTTGTCATGCCGGTAGCGATCATCACGGGGGCCTCGAAGGGGCTGGGACGGGCGCTCGCCGAGGCGCTGGCCGCGCGCGGCTGGGACCTGGTGCTCGACGCCCGGGGCGCCGGCGCCCTCGCGGAGGCGGCCACGGCGGTCGCCGGGCACGGCACGCGGGTGGAGGTACTGCCCGGAGACGTGACGGACGCGGCCCACCGGGCCGAGCTGGTGGCGGCGGCCGGGAAGCTGGGCGGTGTCGACCTGCTGGTGAACAACGCGAGCGCGCTGGGCGCCGAGCCGCTGGTACGGCTGGCGGAGCTGCCCCTGGAGGGGCTGCGCCGGGCGCTGGAGGTGAACGTGGTGGCCGCGCTGGGCCTGGTCCAGGACGCGCTGCCGCTGCTGCGGGAGGCGCCGGCGGGCGCGGTGGTCACGGTCAGCTCGGACGCGGCCGCCGAGGCGTACGGGACCTGGGGCGGCTACGGGGCGTCGAAGGCGGCCCTGGACCAGCTCGCCGCGGTGCTCGCCGAGGAGGAGCCGGGGCTGCGGGTGTGGGCGGTCGACCCGGGGGACATGGCCACGGAGCTGTACGCGGCGGCCGTGCCGGACGACGACGCCCCTCGGCCGGAGCCGGCCGGTGTGGTGCCCGCCTTCCTGCGGCTGCTGGACGAGCGTCCGGCGAGCGGCCGCTATGGGGCGGCCGCCCTGCTGGAGGGGCGGCGATGACGCTGGCGGTGAGGGTCCCCGAGGAGCTGTCGGCGCGGGTGCCGGCCGAGCAGCGCGGGCCGGGGCTGGAGCGGGACGCCGTACGGCTGCTGGTGTCGCATGGGACCGAGGTGTCGCACCACGCGTTCGTGGAGCTGCCGCGGCTGCTGCGGGCCGGGGATCTACTGGTCGTGAACACGTCTCCCACCCTGGCCGCCGCGGTGGACGGGCGGATCGGGCACGCACGCGTGGTGGTGCACTTCTCCACGCGCGGGGACGACGGGCGGTGGGCGGTCGAGCTGCGGGAACCGGACGGAACGGGCACCACGCGCGCACATGCGGGGGCGCCCGCGGGGACAGAGGTACGGCTTCCCGGGGGTACGGGGCTGGTTCTGGAGGAGCCGCTGAGCGCGCGGGGCGAGCGGTTGTGGTGGGCGCGGGTGGCCGGGGCGGAGGTGCTCGGGCTGCTGCGGGAGCACGGGCGGCCCATCCGCTACTCCTATACGGAGAGGGACCAGCCCCTGTCGGTGTACCAGACGGTGTTCGCGCTGCCGTCCGACGACGGGGCGGGCAGTGCGGAGATGCCGAGTGCCGCCCGTCCCTTCACCACGCGGCTGGTGGCGGAGCTGGTCAGCCGGGGAGTGCGGTTCGCACCGGTCGCGCTGCACACCGGGGTGGCGTCGATGGAGGCGCACGAGCCGCCGTATCCGGAGCGGTACGCGGTGCCGGAGGCGTCGGCGCGGCTGATCAACAACGTGCGGGCCGGGGACGGCCGGGTGATCGCGGTCGGTACGACGGCGGTGCGGGCCGTGGAGTCGGCGGCCTCGGCGGACGGGGTGGTGCGGGCGGCCGGGGGGTGGACCGATCTGGTGGTGACGCCGGAGCGCGGGGTGCGGGTCGTCGACGGGCTGCTGACCGGGCTGCACGAGCCGGAGGCCTCGCACCTTCTGATGCTGGAGGCGATCGCGGGGCGGGCGGCGGTCGACCGCGGTTACGAGGAGGCGTTGCGTGGGCTCTACCTGTGGCACGAGTTCGGCGACGTGCATCTCGTCCTGCCGGAGAAAGGCCCTCACGTAGAGCATTGCAACGGCAACTATCGGTGAGGATTCCTCTTCTGCGATGTGAGCCCGCGCATAGGGTGCACATCACGTACGAACGGACATAGGAGATAAAGGGTCGCGCCGCGAACGGGGCAGACGTTCCAGTCTGTCCCGTTTTGCCCTTCCCTGATCCACTACCCGGGATCGTACGTCACACCTTTGCCACGAGATTTTGCGGCCGCTAAGAATTGCTCTCGTCGCTCGACGCCGCGGGTTTCCCCCCGCGGCGTTCGTACGGGACGGACCCCGTTCCGCCGTCGCACGGAGAGCGGCTCCGCGCTATTCGAAGAGGTCCCTGCCATGCTCAAGAACACCAACACTCGTGGTCTCAGTCGCAGCCTGACCAAGCACCACAAGATCGCGATCACCGGTGTCGCCGCCCTCGGTACCGCCGCCGTCGCCATCTCGGCGGTTCCCAGCAGCGCCGAGACGATCACGACCGGAGCCCCCGCCCCGGCCGCCCGGGTGGCGTACAGCACCGAGCAGATCAAGGACGTCAAGGGCGCGGTCACCGACCAGCTCGCCACCGAGACGGTCAAGGTCGAGACCATCGCGGCGCAGAAGGCGGCGCAGACGGCGGCGCAGGAGAAGACAGCCGCCGAAGCGCTCACCAAGAAGACGGCCGAGGCCGCGGCGAAGCAGAAGGCGATCGCCCAGGCCGTCAAGAAGGCCGCCCAGGAGCGCGCCGCCAAGGCGGCCGCCACCCGGTCCACCCAGCGCGCCGCCGTCAAGCCGGCCGCGAAGACCTACGCCAACAACCTCGACGGCTGGATCCGTCAGTCCCTGGACATCATGAAGGCCAAGGGCATCCCCGGCTCGTACAGCGGCCTGCACCGCAACATCATCCGGGAGTCCTCCGGCAACCCGATGGCCATCAACGACTGGGACATCAACGCGATCAACGGCATCCCGTCGAAGGGTCTGCTCCAGGTCATCCCGCCGACCTTCAACGCCTACCACGTGCCCGGCACCTCGTGGAACATCTACGACCCGGTCGCCAACATCACGGCCGCCTGCAACTACGCGGCCGACAAGTACGGCTCGATGGACAACGTGAACAGCGCGTACTGAGGCGGCGCGGACCTCTCCTCGCGTATGCCGAAGGGCGGCACCCCCATCCGGGGTGCCGCCCTTCGGCGTCGTACGGGTCCGGTCACTCGCGTTACTTGCGCATGACCTCGGGCTCGTGGCGGCGCAGGAAGCGGGCCACGAAGAAGCCGCAGATCACGCCGATGGCGATCAGGGCGGCCATGTCCATGCCCCAGGCGCCGACGGTGTGCTCCCACAGCGGGTCCGCGCTCGCGCCCTCCGCCGGCGGGCTGATCTTGTTGAAGTCCAGCGTGGCGCCGGCCGCGGCGACCGCCCAGCGGGACGGCATCAGGTACGAGAACTCGTTGACGCCGATCGAGCCGTGCAGGGTGAACAGGCAGCCCGTGAACACGACCTGGATGATCGCGAACATGACCAGCAGCGGCATGGTCTTCTCGGCCGTCTTCACCAGCGAGGAGATGATCAGGCCGAACATCATCGAGGTGAAGCCCAGCGCCATGATCGGCACGGAGAGCTCCAGAATCGTGGCACTGCCGAGGACCAGGCCCTTGTCCGGGATCTCCCGGCTGAAGAAGCCGATGGCACCGACCAGGGCACCCTGGAACACGGTGATCGCGCCGAGCACGAACACCTTGGACATCAGGTACGCCGAGCGGGACAGGCCGGTCGCGCGCTCCCGCTCGTAGATCACCCGTTCCTTGATCAGCTCACGGACCGAGTTGGCGGCACCCGCGAAGCAGGCGCCGACCGCGAGGATCAGCAGGACCGTGGTGGCCGTGCCGTTCGGGATGATCCGGCCGGTCTGCGGGTTCGCCGGGTTGGGCAGCAGGCCCTTGTCGGAGTCGATGAGCAGGCTCACCGCGCCGAGCACGGCCGGCAGGATCACCATCAGCGCGAGGAAGCCCTTGTCGGACACGATCACCGACACATAGCGGCGCACCAGAGTGCTGAACTGCGACATCCAGCCCTGCGGCTTCGGCGGCTTCATCGCCTGCATCGGAGGCATCTGTACGGCCTGCGGCGCAACGGCGTCGATGTCCGCGGCGTACATCTGGTAGTGCTGCGAGCCCTTCCAGCGGCCCGCCCAGTCGTAGTCGCGGTAGTTCTCGAAGGCGGAGAAGACGTCGGCCCAGGTGTCGTAGCCGAAGAAGTTCAGTGCCTCCTCCGGCGGGCCGAAGTAGGCGACGGAACCGCCCGGCGCCATCACCAGGAGCTTGTCGCACAGCGCGAGCTCGGCCACGGAGTGCGTGACGACGAGGACCGTACGGCCGTCGTCGGCGAGGCCGCGCAGCAGCTGCATGACGTCGCGGTCCATGCCCGGGTCGAGGCCGGAGGTCGGCTCGTCGAGGAAGATCAGCGACGGCTTGGTGAGCAGTTCCAGGGCCACGGAGACGCGCTTGCGCTGGCCGCCGGAGAGGGAGGTGACCTTCTTCTCCTTGTGGATGTCGAGCTTCAGCTCGCGCAGCACCTCGTCTATGCGGGCCTCGCGCTCCTGCGTCGTGGTGTCGGCGGGGAAGCGCAGCTTGGCCGCGTACTTGAGGGCCTTCTTGACGGTCAGCTCCTTGTGCAGGATGTCGTCCTGCGGGACCAGACCGATGCGCTGGCGCAGCTCGGCGAACTGCTTGTACAGGTTCCGGTTGTCGTAGAGGACGTCGCCCTCGTTGGCGGGCCGGTAACCGGTGAGCGCCTTCAGCAGGGTCGACTTGCCGGATCCGGAGGGGCCGATGACCGCGATGACCGACTTCTCCGGGACGCCGAAGGAGACGTCCTTGAGGATCTGCTTGCCGCCGTCGACCGTGACGGTCAGGTGGCGGGCGGAGAAGGAGACCTCACCGGTGTCGACGAACTCCTCGAGGCGGTCGCCGACGATACGGAAGGTGGAGTGGCCGACGCCGACGATGTCGTTCGGACCGAGCAGCGCCGAACCGCCCTTGGGGATCGGCTGGCCGTTGACGTACGTGCCGTTGTGCGAGCCGAGGTCGCGGATCTCCATGCGGCCGTCGGGCGTCGAGTGGAACTCGGCGTGGTGCCGGGAGACCTGGAGGTCGGAGACGACCAGCTCGTTGTCCAGGGCACGGCCGATGCGCATCACGCGGCCGATGGAGAACTGGTGGAACGTGGTCGGGCTGCGGTCGCCGTAGACCGGCGGCGCCCCCGCGCCACCACCGGGCACCTTCTGCGCGTGCTGCTCGGCCGGAGCGCCCTGCTGCTGCGGAATGGACGCGGCCTGCTGCGGCTGCTGCCAACCGGCCTGCGGAGCCTGCTGCTCCGGGGCCTCCTGCTGCGGCGGGGCCTGCTGCGCCCAGCCGGCCCCCGCGCCCTGGGCGGCATACGGCGCGGCCTGCTGCTGCGGCTGGGCAGCGGCAGCGGCGCCCGAGAGGTTCAGCCGCGGTCCGTCGGTCGCGTTGCCGAGGTGCACGGCCGAGCCGGGGCCGATCTCGGTCTGGCCGATCCGCTGCCCCTGCACGAACGTGCCGTTGGTGCTGCCATGGTCCTCGATGACCCAACTGCGGCCGTTGAAGCTGACCGTGGCGTGGCGCCAGGAGACCCTGGCGTCGTCGAACACGATGTCTCCTTGCGGATCGCGTCCGAGTGTGTAGGTCCTGGACGAATCGAGCGTCCAGGTCCGTCCGTTTGATTCCAGTACGAGTTCCGGCACTCCATGCCCCACTGAGTTGTCCCCCGAATTACCCCCGTCACAGGGAGTCTAGGGATGTCGAACATCGTGGGGAACTATTTCAGGCTCCGCCCTCTGACCGAAAGTCGGGCCTTGTGGCGAGCGCCGCCGAGCGCTTCAACTGCTCCCGTTGACGGGGTTGAAACCGGGCCTGAGAGTGGTAATCCCTCGCGAGGGGGACATGCGCGGCGGCCGGCCGCGCCGCGGATCGGGGGGTCTGCCATGAGTGCTGCCACGGGAGTCGAGACCACGAGGCACGGCACGAGGCTGCCGTGGGGAGACATCCTGCTGTCCGCGGTCGCCGCGGTGAGCTGGGCGTTGATGGGTATGGCGGGCACGGCCGCGCTGGGCCTGCACCTGCTGCAGGCGGACACGGCGGGCTCACTCGGCCCGATGACGGCGGCTGTTGTGGCGCTCGGGGCTGGTGGTTCGGTCTCGCCGTCGGGAGATGTGTCCGCTTTCGGCCTGAAGGGCGCGGAGGCGAACACGGTCATCGAGATCACGCCACTCGGCGTCGGCCTGGTGGGCGCCCTGCTGTTGTCATGGCTCTTCCTACGGTCCTTGCGTACGGCGGGAGTTGTGATCGCGCCGTCCGAACTCCTGGCACGCGCGGGCGCGGTGGTCGCGCTGTTCGTGGCGACTCTGGGCGGGCTGGCCTGGGCCGGGCACGACGTCATCACGATCGACGGGGGTTCGCTCGGCCTCGACAAGCTGCCCGGCGCGGGGGGCGGCGGGGGCAAAGGCGGCGGACTGAACATCCCCGGCCTCGGGGACATCGGCGGACTGCTGCCCGACCGGATCGGCGACCTCATCGACGCCAAGGCGGCGGTGGGCTTCACGGTGGACACCGCGCCCACCCTCCTCGGCGGACTCGGCTGGTCCGCGGGCATCCTCCTGATCGCCCTGCTGGCCTCCCGCCGCACTCCCCTGCCGCGTGGCTGGGAAGCCGTGCACCGGGTCGTACGGCCCGCGGTCTCGGCACTCGTCATGGTGCTGCTCGTGGCCGTGGCAGCCGGGCTCGCGGCGGCGGCGTACGCGGCGGTCGGCGACGACCACCCGGGGCGCATCGCGGGTGCGGCACTCCTCGGCGCGCCGAACGGGGTGTGGCTCGGCATCCCCATCGGCCTGCTCGTGCCGTGGGACGGCAAGGCCACCGGCGCGCTGGCCACGGTACTGCCCCACCCCCTCGACGAACTGCTGAGCGTGAAGTCCGACCAGCCGGTGACGCTGGGGCGGCTGGCGGACCTGGACGGGCGGGTGTGGCTGCTGGGGGTGGCGGCGGCGTTGATGATGCTGCTCGCGGGGGTGCTCACGGCGGTGCGGACGCCGGTGGGGGTGGGGGCCGGTACGGCTGCGGGCGGCTCGGACGTGCGGGGTGCGGGTGTACGGGGTACGGGTGCCCTCGGTTTCGCAGGGCGGTGTGCGCTGCGGCTGGGGGCCGCGACGGCGCTGGCGCTGCCCCTGCTCGCCTGGCTGACGGACGTGTCCGTGGACGCCTCGCTGTCCGTGCTCGGCTTCGACGCGTTCGGCGCCGGGATCCGGCTCCACGGCCATCTCGGCATGGCACTGCTTCTCGGGGCGGCCTGGGGTGCGGGTGCCGGAGCCGCCGGGGCGCTGCTGGCGTGGGTGACCGGTGCAGCGGGACGGCGGGCGGCACCGCTGGCACTGGGTGACGGGGGAGACAGCACCGGGTACCCGGACCACACGCGACACGCCGGGGGCGAGGACGCGGTGGGCGTCGGGCAGCCCGGCCCCTACACGCCCGGTGCGCCGTACCGGGCGCCCAACCCCGCCACGAATCCGTACCTCCGGGTGCCGGACGAACTGCGGGAGCCCGGGGATTACGGGGGCCGCGGTGATGGGAGCCGGTATCCCGGCGGCGCCGGGCCATACGGTGAGCCACGGCCGTACGGCAATGTCCCGCCCGCCGATGACGCCCCGCCCCACGGCGGCGCTCGGCCCCCCGGCGAAGCCCGTCCGCCGCACGGCCGGCCTCCGGCTCCCGGCGGCGACCTGCCCCGCGGCGACGCTCGGACCTCGGACGACGGGCAGTCCGACGGTCCCCCCGCGTCCACCGATCTGTACGGCGCCCCCACCATGGCCCGGCCGATCGATCCGCCGCCGCGCTCTCCGCGGCGCCGCCCCGGTTCTCGGTCACGGGACTGGCCCCCGGACGCCTCCGGCGACGGTCCTCCGCCTTCGGCACCGCCGCCGCCCCCGCCGCCACCGCCACGGGGGAAGGGCCGGTGATCAAGCGGTGGTGAGGGATGTGATCAATCCGTAGGGAGGAAGTAGGGCCTCCGCCACCGGTCTGTCATCCATTGTTCCCTGTCCGCTAGGCGGACCTCATGGGCATTAGGCACTGGGTGCCGGATACGGTGGTTACACCATGAGCGCTTCGCAGACCTCCGAGCTCCCCACCCTCCTCGTCAAGATCTTCGGCAAGGACAGGCCGGGCATCACGGCCGGCCTCTTCGACACCCTTGCCGCCTTCTCCGTCGACGTGGTCGACATCGAGCAGGTCGTCACCCGCGGCCGCCTGGTGCTGTGCGCGCTCGTGACGCAGCCGCCCGCCGGGCTGGAGGGCGACCTCCGAGCCACCGTGCACAGCTGGGCCGAGTCGGTGAAGATGCAGGCGGAGATCATCTCCGGCCGTGGTGACAACCGTCCGCGCGGCCACGGCCGCTCCCTGGTGACCGTCCTCGGTCACCCCCTCACCGCCGAGTCGACCGCCGCCATCGCCGCCCGGATCGCCAAGGCCGGCGGCAACATCGACCGTATCTTCCGGCTCGCCAAGTATCCGGTGACGGCGGTCGAGTTCGCTGTGTCGGGCGTGGAGACCGAGCCGCTGCGCACCACGCTGGTGTCCGACGCGGCGGCGCTCGGCGTCGACATCGCGGTGGTGTCGGCGGGGCTGCACCGGCGGGCCCAGCGCCTGGTGGTCATGGACGTGGACTCCACCCTCATCCAGGACGAGGTGATCGAGCTCTTCGCCGCGCACGCCGGCTGCGAGGACAAGGTCGCCGAGGTCACGGCGGCCGCGATGCGCGGGGAGCTGGACTTCGAGCAGTCGCTGCACGCGCGCGTGGCCCTGCTGGAGGGGCTGGACGCCTCGGTGGTGCAAAAGGTGCGCGCCGAGGTGCGGCTGACGCCGGGCGCCCGCACCCTGATCCGTACGCTCAAGCGGCTCGGCTATCAAGTGGGCGTGGTGTCCGGTGGATTCACCCAGGTCACCGATGACCTCAAGGAGCGGCTGGGGCTGGACTTCGCCCAGGCGAACACCCTGGAGATCGTCGACGGGAAGCTGACCGGCAAGGTCACCGGCGAGATCGTGGACCGGGCGGGCAAGGCGCGGCTGCTGCGCCGGTTCGCCGCCGAGGCCGGTGTCCCGCTCTCCCAGACGGTGGCGATCGGCGACGGCGCCAACGACCTGGACATGCTGAACGCGGCCGGACTGGGCGTGGCCTTCAACGCCAAGCCGGTCGTCCGTGAGGCCGCGCACACCGCGGTGAACTTCCCCTTCCTGGACACGGTCCTCTATCTGCTGGGCGTCACCCGCGAGGAGGTCGAGGCGGCCGACACACACGACGAGGCCTGAGCCTCCGGGGCACACGCCGAGGCCTGGGCCTCCGGTACACGCGCCGTATGAGAGGGCCCGGCACCACCGTGGTGCCGGGCCCTTCGCCGTACGCCGTCAGTCGGCCGGGGTCACTCGGACGGAGCCCAGTAGTCGGCCAGCTCGCCCACGCCCGGCTCCAGGCTCTTCCAGGAGCCTTCGAACGTCACGATGGCGAAGGCCGCCGCCGGGAAGCCCCGGCGGTTCATGCGCTCGCGGGCGTCGCCGTCGGCCGAGCCGGAGAGGATCTCGGCCAGACCGTGCACACCGGGATTGTGACCGATCAGGATCACGTTCTGCGCGTCGTCGGGAGTTTCGTTCAGCACGGCGATCAGTTCGCCGGGCGAGGCCTCGTAGAGCCGCTCCTCGTAGACGGTTTTCGGCCGGTGCGGAAGTTCGTGAACGGCGAGCTTCCAGGTCTCGCGGGTCCGGGCCGCGGTGGAGCAGAGGGCCAGGTCGAAGCTGATGTCGGTGTCGGCCAGCTTGCGTCCGGCGACTGCCGCGTCCATGCGACCCCGCTCAGCGAGGGGCCGCTCATGGTCGGTCACCTGTGGCCAGTCGGCTTTCGCATGCCGGAAGAGGACGATCCTGCGGGGTTCTGCGACGCTCATGGGTCCCAGCTTCGCATGAAACAGGCCACGCGGCGCAGGGAGTTGACATGCGGATTCGCCGGGTGAGGACGCCCTGGAACTAGCGCGCGATCAGTTGCTGCGCACGCTCGAAGAGGTGGGTGAGCGCGGGGTCGCCGGTGGCCGCATGGGCGTTCGAGGGGCTCAGTATCAGCAGGAACAGGGCGACGAAGGCGAGCGTGGGCAGTGCGAGGGCCCACCAGGGCAGCCGGATGTCGACGCCGCCCGTGGTCGCCGGGTGGGGCCGGGTGTGCGTACGGGCCGACATGAACGCCTCCGCTGGTCTCCGAGTGGTCCGTGACCGCCTCCCGCGGTCACATCTCGAAGCTACGGAATCCGTCGCGGCCAACCCATCCGGTGACCCACCCACTTGCCCCTGACACTCACCCCCTAGGGGATGGTGGTGCTAGCCCCACCATCGGCCATGGGGACAGTGGTCACGGGGACGCGATGGTCGCGATGATGGCGATGAGCACGAAGATGGCGAAGAACGCGCCGAAGACGAGCAGCATCTTCTTCTGGCTGTTCTGGGGGTTCGGGTCGAGCACAGGCATGCGGCCAGTGTCGCATCCTCTCCCCGCTCCGGCTCTGCCGGGGTGAGGTCGGTGTCGGTTCCGCCGGGGTGAGGTCAGCGCCCCGCCTCGTCCTCCACCGTCCGGTCCCGGCCCGCCAGGACGCCGACCGCCATCTGCGGGAGCATGAGGCCGGCCATCAGGGCGATCGGGAGGCCCCAGCCGCCGCTGTGCTGGTAGAGCACACCGACCAGCAGCGGCCCGGGGATGGAGATCAGGTAGCCGGTGCTCTGCGCGAAGGCGGAGAGCTGGGCGACGCCCGCGCCGGTCCTGGCCCGCATGCCGACCATCGTGAGGGCCAGCGGGAAGGCGCAGTTGGAGACGCCGAGCAGCAGGGCCCAGGCCCAGGCGCCGTCGGCCGGTGCGAAGTACAGGCCCGCGTAGCCGGCCAGACCGCAGACGCCGAGTACCAGCGCGATCGGCCCCTGGTGGGGCAGCCGGGTGGCGAGGCGCGGGATCACGAAGGCCAGTGGCACGCCCATCACCATGGTGACGGCGAGGAGCACGCCCGCGGTGCTCGCGGAGACGCCCGCGTCACGGAAGATCTGCGCCATCCAGCCCATCGTGACGTAGGCGGCGGTGGCCTGGAGCCCGAAGAAGACGGCAAGGGCCCAGGCCGTACGGCTCCGGGTGATCCGCAGCGCGGGCGGCTGCTCCCCACGCGCGTGTGCCCGCCGCACCGGCTCGGCGCGGGCCGGCGACGCCCCCCGGTCCCGTACCAGCGCCACCCACGGCAGGACGGCCGCGGCGGCGAGCGCCGCCCACACGGCGAGTCCCGATCGCCAGCCGCCGCCCAGGGCCGCGGTCATCGGCACGGTCACCGCGGCGGCGGCCGAGGTGCCGAGGGCGAGGGCCATCGAGTACAGGCCGGTCATGGGGCCCACCCGGTCCGGGAACCAGCGCTTGACGATGACCGGCATCAGGACATTGCTGACCGCGATGCCCATGAGCGCGAGCGCGCTGGCGGCCAGAAACCCGGCCGTCGACCCGGCGTACGGCCGTATGAGCAGACCCGCGGTGATGGCGACCATGCCGGCGCACACCACGGCGGCCGGTCCGAAGCGGCGGGCGAGGCGGGGTGCCATGACGCCGAAGGCCGCGAAGCAGAGCGGGGGCACCGAGGTGAGGAGTCCGGCCACGCTGCCGCTCATGCCGAGCCCGCCGCGGACCTCTTCGAGGAGGGCGCCGAGGCTGGTGATGGCGGGGCGCAGGTTCACGGCGGTGAGCACGATGCCGACGACGACCAGCCGCGTCGCCCACGCGCGCGGGGCGGTCGCGACGGGTGCGGCGGACATCTGGGCCCGGTCGGCGCCCGGGGCCGCGGCGCGTTCGGTCGTGGCGCGTTCGGTCGTGGCACGTTCGGTCGTGGCGCGTTCGGTCGTGGCGCGTTCGGTCGTGGACGTCCTCGTCCGGGTTTTGTCGCTCCGGGTTTCCTCGCTCACCATGTCGCCCATCATAGAATCATGGGATGATTGGTTGTCCATCCCCGGGCCGCATCCACCCGGCCCTCTCGTGCGAAGGTGTGCCATGCCCCTGAGCCACCCCCGTCGTTCGGCGCTGTCCGAGCAGGTCATCGCCGAGCTGCGGAACCAGATCACCTCGGGCGAGTGGCCGGTCGGCTCGCGCATCCCGACGGAGCCGGAGCTGGTCGAGCAGCTCGGCGTCGCCCGCAACACGGTCCGCGAGGCGGTACGGGCGCTGGCGCACAACGGCCTGCTGGACATCCGTCAGGGCTCCGGCACCTATGTGGCGGCGACCAGTGAGCTGGCGGGCGTGATGCACCGCCGCTTCTCCGGCGCCGACCCGCGGCACATCGCCGAGCTGCGGTCCACGCTGGAGGCGTCGGCGGCGAAGCTGGCGGCCGAGCGACGCACCGAGAAGGACCTCAAGCAGCTCGACGCGTTGCTCGTCCGGCGCGAGGAGGCCTGGGAGTCGGGTGACGCGGAGGCCTTCGTCACGGCGGACGCGACGTTCCACCTGGCGGTGGTGTCCGCCTCGCGCAACGAGGTCATGACGGCGATGTACGCCGACCTGGGCGAGGTGCTGCGGGACTGGCTGCGCGCGGACGTCGGCGAGGTGCTGACGCCCGAGACGCACATGGACCACGCCCGGCTCGTCGACGCGATCCGCGCGGGCGACGCGGAGTCGGCCGCGGCGGAGGCCGCGAGCTACCCGTTCCTGTGCCGTCCGGGGCGGTTCAGCCCGCCTTCTGGTGGCTGACCCACACCGAGCCGACTTCCTTCCAGCACCGGCCGGTGAGCCGTACGGTCATCGCGGGCCCGGTGTCGACCGGGTCGCCGTCGGTGTCGATGTCCCACCAGCGGGCGCACTCGATGTGCAGAGTCACGCTGTCGGTGTCGACATAGGGGTTGTGGCAGTAGGCCACGACACGGGAGCCGCGGACGGTCGTGCGGCACTCCGCTCCGAACAGCGACGGGGCCGTGGGTCTCTTGTCCCGCACGCGCGCGTGCGGCATCGCCTCGTACGGCAGGGACAGCACAAGAGCGACGGCCACGGTCAGTGAGGCCAGGCTGTGGGACAGGCGCACAAGGGGACCTCCTCGACCGAGCTGGGGAGGGGTTTCGCGCGGTGGACGCGTACTCCAGAGTGCGCCGTCACCGCACGTCCGCGCCCGGCCGGTGAGCCGAACGGGTGACACACGCACGCACCGAGGCCCGCACCCCGGAGGGTGCGGGCCTCGGCCGCCGGATCAGGCCCTGGCGGTGGCGCTCACGCGGTGGTGGCGGTCATGCGGTGGTGGCGATCACGCGCCGACGGCGTGCAGACCGCCGTCCACGTGGATGATCTCGCCGGTGGTCTTCGGGAACCAGTCGCTCAGCAGGGCGACCACACCGCGGCCGGCCGGCTCCGGGTCCTTCAGGTCCCACTCCAGGGGGGAGCGGTTGTCCCACACCGAGGCCAGCTCCGCGAAGCCCGGGATGGACTTGGCGGCCATGGAGCCGATCGGGCCCGCGGAGATGAGGTTGCAGCGGATGTTCTGCTTGCCCAGGTCGCGTGCCATATAGCGGCTGGTCGCCTCCAGGGCGGCCTTGGCCGGGCCCATCCAGTCGTACTGCGGCCAGGCGAAGGAAGCGTCGAAGGTGAGGCCGACAACCGAGCCGCCGTTCTGCATCAGCGGCAGGCAGGCCATGGTCAGCGACTTCAGGGAGAACGCCGAGACGTGCATGGCCGTGGCGACCGACTCGAACGGCGTGTTGAGGAAGTTGCCGCCGAGCGCGTCCTGCGGGGCGAAGCCGATGGAGTGGACGACGCCGTCGAGGCCGCCGAGCTCCTCGCCCACCACGTCGGCCAGCCGCGCGAGGTGCTCGTCGTTGGTCACGTCGAGCTCGATGACCTTGGTGGGCTTGGGCAGCTTCTTGGCGATGCGCTCGGTGAGCGTGGGCCGCGGGAACGCGGTCAGGATGATCTCGGCACCCTGCTCCTGGGCCAGCTTGGCGGTGTGGAAGGCGATGGAGGACTCCATCAGCACACCGGTGATCAGGACGCGCTTGCCCTCGAGAATTCCGCTCATGGTGATCAGTGACCCATTCCCAGTCCGCCGTCAACAGGGATGACGGCTCCAGTGATGTACGAGGCGTCGTCCGAGGCGAGGAACCGCACCGTCGCGGCGATCTCCTCGGGCTGGGCGTACCTGCCGAGCGGCACCTGCGCCATGATGTTGGCGCGCTGCTCGTCGGTGAGTGCCTGTGTCATGTCGGTGTCGACAAAGCCGGGCGCGACGACGTTGAACGTGATGTTGCGCGAGCCCAGCTCACGGGCGAGGGAGCGCGCGAAGCCGACCAGGCCGGCCTTGGACGCGGCGTAGTTCGCCTGGCCGGGGCCGCCGTACAGCCCGACGACCGACGAGATGAGGACGACGCGGCCCTTCTTGGCGCGGAGCATGCCGCGGTTGGCACGCTTCACCACGCGGAAGGTGCCGGTGAGGTTGGTGTCGATGACCGAGGTGAAGTCCTCCTCGGACATGCGCATCAGGAGCTGGTCCTTGGTGATGCCGGCGTTGGCGACAAGGACCTCGACGGGGCCGTGCTCGGCCTCGATCTCCTTGTAGGCCTGCTCCACCTGCTCGGCGTCGGTGATGTCGCACTTGACGGCGAGGCAACCCAAGTCCGTCAGGGCGGCCGGCGGCTCACCCGAGCGGTATGTGATCGCGACCTTGTCGCCGGCGTCGGCGAAAGCGCGGGCGATGGCGAGGCCGATGCCCCGGTTGCCTCCGGTGACGAGAACCGAGCGGCTCAACGGATCACCCTTTCGATAGCGGTCTGACTCACCCGCCCGAACAGCTGGATGACAGGCGGCTTCATCGAAAACCTATCGGTACCGGGCCGTCCGTGGACAAGCGGGCACCGACAGTGGCGTGCGGGAGTCGCTGTCGGATCCCTACAGTTTCGTCCGGCTGCGGCGCGCCGGAGATCGCCCGGAGGCCCGGGCTGCCGTTCCGTCGGCGGGACACCGCGCGTGACACGGCTCGTCGACGCATGGAGGCCGGCCTGAAAATCGCTCCCCGCGGCTCTTCAGCGCGTCATAATGCCACCTCATGATCACAGTGGGTACGCGGTCGGGTTTGGGGCGTCGTGTCGATATCCGGGGCGACCCCGACGCGGCCGCGCGACATACTTCACTGGCGCTTCACCGGCGCATCCACCTGCTAGCGCCGCTTGAGCAGACTTGAGCAGAAGAGAACTCAACGACTTGGGGGAGCCTCCTGTGGCCCACGGAATCGATCCGACATTTCTGGCGCTACCCCTACGCGCCCTGGCCGACGCGGCGCTGGCACGCGCGCGTGCGCTCGGGGCCGAGCATGCCGACTTCCGGTTCGAGCGGGTGCGCAGCGCGTCCTGGCGGTTCAGGGACGCCAAGCCGGCCGGATCGTCGGACACCACCGACCTCGGATACGCCGTACGGGTCGTGCACGGCGGCACCTGGGGCTTCGCGTCGGGCGTGGACCTGACCCTCGACGCCGCGGCCAAGGTCGCCTCGCAGGCCGTGGCGATGGCGAAGCTCTCCGCCCAGGTGATCAAGGCGGCCGGGTCCGAAGAGCGGGTCGAGCTCGCCGGCGAGCCGGTGCACACCGAGAAGACGTGGGTCTCCTCGTACGAGATCGATCCGTTCTCGGTGCCCGACGAGGAGAAGTCGGCGCTGCTGACGGACTGGAGCTCGCGGCTGCTGGCGGCGGACGGTGTCGATCACGTCGACGCGTCGCTGCTCACCGTGCACGAGAACAAGTTCTACGCCGACACCGCGGGGACCGTGACCACGCAGCAGCGGGTGCGGCTGCATCCGCAGCTGACCGCCGTGTCGGTCGACGAGTCGAGCGGTGAGTTCGACTCGATGCGGACGATCGCACCGCCGGTCGGGCGCGGCTGGGAGTACCTCACCGGCACCGGCTGGGACTGGGAGTCCGAGCTGGAGCAGATCCCGGAGCTGCTCGCCGAGAAGATGCGGGCGCCGAGCGTGAAGGCGGGCCTGTACGACCTGGTCGTGGACCCGTCCAACCTGTGGCTCACCATCCACGAGTCGATCGGCCACGCCACCGAGCTGGACCGGGCGCTCGGCTACGAGGCCGCGTACGCCGGCACCTCCTTCGCCACCTTCGACCAGCTGGGCAAACTCAGGTACGGCTCCGAGCAGATGAACGTCACCGGTGACCGCACCGCCGAGCACGGTCTGGCCACCGTCGGGTACGACGACGAGGGCGTGCAGGCGCAGTCCTGGGACCTGGTGAAGGACGGCACACTCGTCGGCTACCAGCTGGATCGCAGGATCGCGAAGCTGACCGGGTTCGACCGGTCCAACGGGTGCGCGTTCGCCGACTCTCCCGGGCACGTGCCCGTGCAGCGCATGGCCAACGTGTCGCTCCAGCCGGATCCGGCGGGGATGTCCACGGAGGACCTCATCGGGGGCGTGGACCGCGGTATCTATGTCGTCGGGGACCGGTCCTGGTCCATCGACATGCAGCGCTACAACTTCCAGTTCACCGGGCAGCGCTTCTTCAGGATCGAGAACGGGCGGATCACCGGTCAGCTGCGGGACGTCGCCTACCAGGCGACGACCACCGACTTCTGGGGCTCCATGGCGGCCGTAGGCGGCCCGCAGACGTACGTCCTGGGCGGTGCCTTCAACTGCGGCAAGGCCCAGCCCGGTCAGGTGGCCGCCGTGTCGCACGGGTGCCCCTCCGCCCTCTTCAAGGGCGTCAACATCCTCAACACCACCCAGGAGGCCGGTCGATGAGCGCGGGTACCAGCAAGGCGCACAAGCCGCACGAGATCGTCGAGCGCGCTCTGGAGCTGTCCCGGGCCGACGGGTGCGTCGTGATCGCCGACGAGCACTCGACCGCGAACCTGCGCTGGGCGGGGAACGCGCTGACCACCAACGGTGTCACGCGCGGGCGCACGCTCACCGTCGTCGCGACCGTGGACGGCAAGGAGGGCACGGCCTCCGGCGTCGTGTCCCGCTCGGCCGTGACGGCTGAGGAGCTGGAGCCGCTGGTCCGGGCCGCGGAGGCCGCCGCGCGCGGCGCCGGGCCCGCCGAGGACGCGCAGCCGCTGGTCACGGGCGTGCCTCAGTCGCCGGACTTCACGGACGCGCCCGCCGAGACCTCCTCCGCGGTGTTCGCGGACTTCGCCCCCGCGCTCGGCGAGGCCTTCGCACGCGCGCGTGCGGGCGGCCGTGAGCTGTACGGCTTCGCCAACCACGAGCTCGTCTCCACGTATGTGGGCACGTCGACGGGCCTGCGGCTGCGGCACGACCAGCCCAACGGCACGCTGGAGCTCAACGCCAAGTCCCCCGACCGTACGCGCTCGGCGTGGGCGGGGCGCTCCACCCGTGACTTCAAGGACGTCGACCCGGGCGCGCTCGACGCCGAGCTGGCCGTACGCCTCGGCTGGGCCGAGCGGCGCGTGGAGCTGCCCGCGGGCCGTTACGAGACGCTGCTCCCGCCGACCGCCGTGGCCGACCTCCTCATCTACCAGCTGTGGTCGGCTTCGGGCCGGGACGCGGCCGAGGGGCGGACGGTGTTCTCCAAGCCGGGCGGCGGCACCCGCGTCGGCGAGAAGCTGACCGAGCTGCCGCTGACGCTGCGCAGCGACCCGAACGAGCCGGGCCTGGAGTCCGCGCCGTTCGTCGTCGCCCACTCCTCCGGTGGCGACCAGTCGGTGTTCGACAACGGGCTGCCGGTGGGCACCGTCGAGTGGGTCGGGAACGGCGAGCTGAAGCATCTGACGACCACCCGGCACAGCGCGGGTCTCACCGGGCTGCCGGTGGCCCCGGCCGGCGGGAACCTGATCCTGGACGGCGGCGAGGACCGCTCCCTGGAGGAGATGGTCGCCGCCACCGAGCGGGGACTGCTGCTGACCTGCCTGTGGTACATCCGTGAGGTCGACCCGGCGACGCTGCTGCTGACGGGTCTGACCCGGGACGGCGTGTACCTCGTCGAGAACGGCGAGGTGACCGGCGAGGTGAACAACTTCCGGTTCAACGAGTCCCCGGTGGACCTGCTGGGGCGGGCGACGGAGGCCGGGCGCACGGAAAAGACGCTGCCCAGGGAGTGGAGCGACTGGTTCACTAGGGCTGCGATGCCCGCGCTGAGGGTGCCGGACTTCAATATGAGCTCTGTCAGCCAGGGCGTATAACCTCGTACCTGATTACGAGACCACTCAAGGAGACAAGAGAACCGTGACGGACATCGTCGACGAGCTGACGTGGCGGGGGCTGATCGCCCTCTCCACGGACGAGGACGCATTGCGCAAGGCGTTCGCGGACGGTCCCGTCACGTTCTATTGCGGTTTCGACCCGACCGCGCCCAGCCTGCACCTCGGCAACCTCGTGCAGATCCTGACGATGCGGCGGATCCAGCAGGCGGGCAACCGTCCGCTGGGTCTGGTCGGCGGCGCCACGGGCCTGATCGGTGACCCGAAGCCGACGGCGGAGCGCACGCTGAACGACCCGGAGGTGGTGGCCGGCTGGGTGGCGCGGCTGCGCGGCCAGATCGAGAAGTTCCTGGACTTCGAGGGGCCGCACGCGGCGACCATGGTCAACAACCTGGACTGGACCCAGGGCCTGTCGGCCATCGACTTCCTGCGCGACATCGGCAAGCACTTCCGGGTCAACAAGATGATCTCGAAGGAGGCCGTCTCCCGGCGGCTGCACTCCGACGCGGGCATCAGCTACACCGAGTTCAGCTACCAGATCCTGCAGGGCATGGACTTCCTGGAGCTGTACCGGAGGTACGGCTGCACGCTGCAGACCGGCGGCAGCGACCAGTGGGGCAACCTCACTGCGGGCGCCGACCTGATCCACAAGGTCGAGCCGCACGTCGCGGTGCACGCGCTGGCCACGCCGCTGATCACCAAGGCGGACGGCACCAAGTTCGGCAAGACGGAGTCCGGCACGGTCTGGCTCGACCCGGAGCTCACCACGCCGTACGCCTTCTACCAGTTCTGGCTGAACGCCGACGACCGGGACGTCTCCAAGTTCCTGCGCATCTTCAGCTTCAGGTCCCGTGAGGAGATCGAGGAGCTGGAGAAGCAGACCGAGGAGCGTCCGCAGGCGCGGGCCGCGCAGCGGGCGCTGGCCGAGGAGCTGACGACACTGGTGCACGGCGCCGACCAGACGGCCGCCGTGATCGCCGCGTCCAAGGCGCTGTTCGGCCAGGGCGAGCTTGCGGACCTCGATGGGAAGACGCTGGCCGCGGCCCTGTCCGAGGTGCCGCACATCCAGGTCGCCGAGCTCGGCCCGGTCGTGGACCTGTTCGCCGAGGTCGGCCTGGTTCCCAGCAAGTCGGCCGCGCGGCGCACGGTCAAGGAGGGCGGTGCCTACGTGAACAACGCGAAGATCACCGCCGAGGACGCGGTCCCCGCCAAGGAGGACCTGCTCCACGGCCGCTGGCTGGTGCTGCGCCGGGGCAAGAAGAACCTGGCCGCGGTCGAGGTCACGACCGCGTGAGACAGGACGATGGGCGGCTTCCCGAAAGGGGAGCCGCCCATCGTCGTGTCTGCCGTCGTGTCTGCCGTCGGACCGCGCCTGCCGTCAGACCCGCTGCTTCTTGCTGCCCCACAGCGCCATGTACGCCATGTCGCCGAGGGCGACGATGACGATCGCGGCGATGAGCTGGAAGAGATGCCGGGTCCAGTCGATGCCCCGGGTCTCCGCGACGCCGAACGCCGCGGCGATCGCGTTGCCGGCGACGGCGCCCAGAATGCCGAAGATCGTGACCAGCCAGAGGGGGCTGTGCTGCTTGCCGGGGATGATCGCCTTGGCGATCAGACCCAGCACGAATCCCACGATGATCGCCCACAACCAGCCCATGGCTGCCTCCTCGTCCGGATAGACGTGAGCATTACGGTCAGTGTCGGGCCGTCCGCCGTACGGCGCATGTCGGGTACGGCCATGCGGTGTACGCACGTACGGAGCACGGCGCAGGATGTTCGCCCAGGCAGGAGGCGACCCGGTCTCGAAGGCGACGCAGGCGCGGCGTAACGTTGAAACCGTCCCCGGCTCGGTTTCCCCGACCGCGCGGGGAGCGTTGGTGGGCCGGGCGGAGTCCGATGCGGGCGGATGGTGGAATGTGATGCGGAAGCAGCACGGCGGAGGCAACGCCCAGGTGTTCCGGATCACCGGAGCCCGGACGGGCCTGGCCGAGGACGTGCGCGGTCGGCAGCGCCGGTACATCATCTCGATGTCGGTGCGCACCGTCTCGGTGATCCTCGCGGCCACGCTGTGGAACGTCGAACGGCACGTCGCGATCGTGGCGCTGGTACTCGGGGCGCTCCTCCCCTATGTCGCCGTGGTGATCGCCAACGCGGGCCGGGAGCGGCCGCCGTCCCTCCCGTCGACCTTCGTGAGCGCGCCGACGCGGCCGATGATCACGCCGCCCCGCGAGGAGGACACGCACACGGAACCCGTCCCGGAGGACGCGATGAGCGATCCGGCGGCGGGGGTGCGTGGAGAGCGGCCCGACCCTGCGTGACCATCGCGGATGTCCGGTAAACGGATGGCGACTCCGCACCAAGCTCAAGAAAAGCTCAGATCAATCGTGCAGTTCCAGTGCCGGGCGACGGGTTACCCGTGACATACTGCGTACGCGCTCCGCATCCCCCGTCGGAGCGACGGACCGACGCCGGGCAGCTCCCCCCGTGGCTGCTCGGCGTCGCCTTGTTTGCAGTGCTTCTGAACGCTTTCCCTGTGAGACGAACCCGTGAGTGACGAGACCCCGATCTGCTCCGCCAAGGGCTGCCGCGCCGATGCCGTGTGGGTGCTCGCGTGGAACAACCCGAAGATCCACACACCGGAGCGGCGCAAGACGTGGCTCGCCTGCGAGGAGCACCGCGAGCATCTGTCGCAGTTCCTCGGTGTACGGGGGTTCCTGAAGGACGTCGTCCTGCTGACCGAGTGGGAGTCGGCCGAGGGGGCCTAGGTTCCGGACAGGACCTGCCTAGGTTTTGGACAGAACCTAGCCGCCGATCGCCGACATCGGTCGATCGGGCTGCAAGAATGACGGGTCGTCCAGACCGGATCCGGCCTTCTTGCCCCACATCGCCAGCCGCCAGATGCGGGCGATCTCCTCGTCGGGCGCACCGGAGCGCAGGGCGGCGCGCAGGTCCGTCTCCTCCGTGGCGAACAGGCACGTCCGTATCTGGCCGTCGGCCGTGAGGCGGGTGCGGTCGCAGGCGGCGCAGAACGGGCGGGTGACGGAGGCGATGACGCCGACGCGGTACGGGCCGCCGTCGACCAGCCAGCGTTCGGCCGGTGCCGAGCCGCGCTCCGCCTCGCCCTCGGGCGCCAGGTCGAAGCGGGTGCGCAGGGAGGCCAGGATGTCCGCGGCCGTCACCATGCCCTCGCGCTTCCAGCCGTGCTGGGCGTCGAGGGGCATCTGCTCGATGAAGCGGAGCTCGTACTCGTGCTCCATCGCCCAGGCCAGGAGGTCCGGGGCCTCGTCCTGATTGAGGCCCGGCATCAGGACCGTGTTGATCTTGACGGGTGTGAGGCCTGCCTCGTGGGCGGTCTGGAGACCCTCAATGACGTCCTTGTGGCGGTCCCGTCGGCTGAGTGCCTTGAAGACGTCCGGGCGGAGGGTGTCGAGGGAGACGTTGACCCGGTCCAGGCCGGCCGCCTTCAGGGCACCCGCGGTGCGCTTGAGGCCGATGCCGTTGGTGGTGAGGGACGTCTGGGGGCGCGGCTCAAGGGCGGCGACACGCTCGACGATGCCGACCAGGCCGGGGCGGAGCAGGGGCTCGCCGCCGGTGAAGCGGACCTCCTCGATGCCCAGCGTCCGGACCGCGATGTCGATCAGGCGGACGATCTCGTCGTCCGTGAGCAGGTCGGACTTGGCCAGCCACTGCAGTCCCTCCTCGGGCATGCAGTAGGTGCAGCGCAGGTTGCACCGGTCGGTGAGGGACACCCTCAGGTCGGTGGCCACTCGGCCGTAGGTGTCGATGAGCACGTGGCCCCCTCCCTCGTTCCGGATCACTCGTCTTCCGTCACTTGCGAGCCTACGCGACACCACCGACATCGACCGACGCCCGATCCCACTACGTACGACGCGGCCGCGTCGTAGTTCCCTACGACGCGGCCGTCCGTACGGGCCTCCCGGCACTCCGTCAGTGCGCTCCGGTGCCGGTCAGGGACCGTACCTCCAGCTCCGCGTACTTGGCGGTGTCCGGTGCCTCCTTCGACAGGAGGGTGCCGACGACTCCGAGCAGGAAGCCGACCGGGATCGAGATGATGCCCGGGTTCTCCAGCGGGAACCAGTGGAAGTCGGCGTCCGGGAACATCGAGGTCGGCTTGCCGGAGACGACCGGCGAGAACAGGACGAGTCCGACGGCGGTGACCAGGCCGCCGTAGATCGACCACAGGGCGCCGGACGTGGTGAACCTCTTCCAGAAGAGGCTGTAGAGGATCGTCGGCAGGTTGGCGGAGGCGGCGACCGCGAAGGCCAGGGCCACCAGGCCGGCCACATTCAGGTCGCGGGCCAGGGCGCCCAGCAGGATGGAGACGGCGCCGATGCCGACGGTGGCGTACCGGGCCGCGTTGATCTCCTGCTTCTCGGTGGCCTGCCCCTTCTTGATGACGTTGGCGTAGATGTCGTGGGCGAAGGACGAGGACGAGGCCAGGGTGAGGCCCGCGACGACCGCGAGGATCGTGGCGAAGGCGACCGCGGAGATGGTGGCCAGCAGGATCGCGCCCCAGTTGGAGTCCACCCCGCCCAGGTGCAGGGCCAGGAGCGGGGCCGCCGTGTTGCCCGCCTTGTTGGAGGCGATGATCTCCTCCGGTTTGATCAGCGCGGCGGCGCCGAAGCCGAGGGCGAGGGTCATCAGGTAGAAGGCGCCGATCAGGCCGATCGCCCAGATGACCGACTTACGGGCGGCCTTGGCGGTGGGCACGGTGTAGAAGCGGATCAGGATGTGCGGCAGGCCAGCGGTGCCCAGGACCAGAGCGAGGCTGAGCGAGATGAAGTCCAGCTTGGTGGTGCCCGTCGCGCCGTACTTCAGGCCGGGCTCCAGGAAGGGGGCGCCCTTGCCGCTGTTGTCGGCGGCCTTGCCGAGCAGATCGGAGACGTTGAAATGGAACTTCAGCAGGACCAGGAAGGTCAGCAGCAGCGCGCCGGCGATGAGGAGCACGGCCTTGACCATCTGGACCCAGGTGGTGCCCTTCATGCCGCCGATGGTGACGTACACGATCATCAGGACGCCGACGAGGGCGACGATACCGATCTTGCCGCCGTCGCTGGTGATGCCGAGCAGCAGGGAGACCAGGACGCCCGCGCCCGCCATCTGCGCCAGCAGGTAGAAGATCGACACGACGATCGTGGACGTGCCCGCGGCCGTACGTACCGGGCGCTGGCGCATCCGGTACGCCAGCACGTCACCCATCGTGTAGCGCCCGGAGTTGCGCAGCGGCTCGGCGACCAGGAGCAGGGCGACCAGCCAGGCGACCAGGAAGCCGATGGAGTACAGGAAGCCGTCGTAGCCGAAGAGGGCGATGGCGCCCGCGATGCCGAGGAAGGACGCCGCGGACATGTAGTCGCCGGAGACGGCGAGGCCGTTCTGGAAGCCGGTGAACTGCCGTCCGCCGGCGTAGAAGTCGGCGGCGTCCTTGGTCTGGCGGCCCGCCCAGACCGTGATGACGAGGGTCGCGGCGACGAACACCGCGAACAGGGAGATGATCAGCGGCCGGTGCTCACTGGCCTCGCCGGCGGCCAGCACACTGTGCACACTCTGCTGCGCGATGCTCATGCGCCGCCCTCCATCCGGGACTTGATGGCCTCGGCCTTGGGGTCGAGCTCGGCGGCGGCGTGCCGCGAGTACCACCAGGCGATGAGGAAAGTGGTGAGGAACTGGGCGAGGCCCAGGACCAGGGCCACGTTGATGTTGCCGACCACCTTGGTGCCCATGAAGTCGCCCGCGTAGTTGGAGAGCAGGACGTACAGCAGGTACCAGGCGATGAACGCGACGGTCAGCGGGAAGGCGAAGGAGCGGTACGAGCGGCGCAGATCACCGAACTCCGCGCTCTGCTGCACCTCGGCGAACTCCTCGGCTGAAGGGAGTTGGGCTTGCGCTTTCGAGGGGGGCGGTGTCTCGGTAGCCACGGAGTCTCCTCGAGTTACGGGCTCAATTGTGACGGAGAGCACATCGTCCTTGTGCTTCCTGCCCAAGGTCACGGCGCCACGCGAGGGGTGGTTCAACTGCCCCGACTTCTTTCGGAACTCGGCCGGGGAAGATAGCTTCGCCCTGCACCACCCGTCATGTACCCGCCCGAGCACCACCTGTGCCCGGGCGGTTTCGTTTCAGGATGATGTGGAGATCCCATGGCTCATCTGCGCTCCAGACGCCGGCTCGCTCTCGCCGTGCCGGTCGTACTGTCGCTGACCGCTTCGCTCGGTTTCCTGCCGTCCGGGGCCTCGGCGCTCCCGCTGACGAGCACCGCGGCCCAGGCGGCCGACGGCCCGAACCTCGCCTACGTGGTCAACACCAGGCTGGACCAGCGCACGATCGCGTCGGTGCAGAAGGCGATCACGGCGCACGGCGGCTCGATCGTGGTGACGTACGACCGGATCGGCGTGATCGTCGTCCATTCGTCGAACCCGGACTTCGGCAAGGAGATACGCGCGGTCCGCGGGGTGCAGTCCGCCGGTGCCACGCGGACGGCGCCGCTCAGCGCCGCGGGCACGACCGACGAGGGCGCGGTGCAGGTCCTGTCGAAGGCCGAGGCCGCGAAGGTCGCGCAGAGTTCGGCGTCCGGGGAGGAGCCCCTTGAGGCCGACCAGTGGGACCTTCGGGCGATCGGCGCCGACAAGGCGGCCGGAATCAACCCCGGCAGCAGGAACGTGACCGTCGGCATCATCGACACCGGCGTCGACGACACCCACCCGGACATCGCCCCGAACTTCTCCGCCTCCCAGTCGGCGAACTGCGTGAGCGGCAAGGCGGACACGACGTACGGCGCCTGGCGGCCGGCGGACGCCAACCATTACCACGGCACGCACGTGGCGGGCGAGATAGCCGCGGCCCGCAACGGCATAGGTGTGGCGGGTGTCGCGCCCGGCGTGAAGGTATCGAGCATCACCGTCGCCCAGCCCGACTCGACGCAGCTGTTCTACCCGGAGAGCGTCGTCTGCGCCTTCGTGTTCGCCGCCGACCACGGCGTGGAGATCACCAATAACAGTTACTACGTTGATCCGTGGCTGTACAACTGCATGGACGACCCCGATCAACGTGCCATCGTTGACGCGGTCAACAGGGCTCAGCTGTACGCCCAGCACAAGGGCACGCTCAATGTCGCCTCGGCGGGCAACTCCAACGACGACCTCGACTCGGACGCCCTCGTCGACGACTCCAGCCCCGACGACTCGACCGCCGCGTCCCGGACGGTCGACCCGCACAAGTGCTTCGACGTGCCGACCCAGCTGCCCGGCGTGGTCACCGTGAGCGCGGTGGGCGTCAAGGGCGCCAAGTCGTACTACTCCAGCTACGGCAACGGCGTCGTCGACGTCGCGGGCCCGGGCGGCGACAAGTACCAGATCCCGGACACGCCGTCGAAGAACGGCCGCATCCTGTCGACGCTGCCGAACAACCAGTACGGCTTCCTCCAGGGCACCTCCATGGCCTCCCCGCACGTGGCCGCCGTGGCCGCGCTGCTGAAGTCCGCCCATCCGCACGCCACCCCGGCCCAGCTGCAGGCGCTGCTCAAGGCCGAGGCGGACAACCCGGGCTGCCCGACGGACCCGTACGACGGCGACGGCGACGGAGTCGTGGACGCGACCTGCGTGGGCGGCAAGCGCGTCAACGGCTTCTACGGTTTCGGTGTCGTCAACGCGCTGACCGCGGTGACCAAGTAGGGATTTGACACAGGTGAGCGGGCCGGGCACGTGTCCGGCCCGCTCACCTGTGCGGGATGATCCGCGCCATGGACCTGTACCGAGACCCGACGGCCTGGGCACCCGAACCGGTCAGGCCCCGGCGCCAGTTGGTGCTCCGCTTCGCCGCGACCGTCGCGTATCTGCCCTCCTGGTGCGTCACCTGGCCCTCGCGCAGGGATGGGAACTGCGCTTCTCGGCCGTGAGCGAGGCGGTACGTCTGGAGTGGGCCGTCCCCTCCAAGGTTGATTGAATCAATACTGCATAGTGCAGTCATGACTGGAATCAAGTTCGCATGGGACGCGGTGGGCGGCGATCCCGCCCTTCTCTCGCACGTCTCGACCGTCGTACGCCGGGGAGCGCTCGAAGCAAGGCTGCCCGTGCGGGAGTTGGCCCGCGCCTGTGTGGGCGCCTGCGCGCTGGCCGGCGCCGAACTGGGGGCGCGGCGGGCCGGGCTCGCCGAGGTGCCGGAGGTCCGGGTGGACGACGCGGCGGTGGCGGCCGCCTTCCACAGTGAGCGGCTGGTGCAGGTGGACGGGCGGGCACCGGTCGCCTTCGCGCCCCTGTCGCGATTCTGGCGGACCGCGGACGGCTGGGTGCGCACGCACGCCAACTATCCGCACCACCGGGCGCGGCTGCTGGGCGCGCTGGGACTGCCGGAGGGCGCCTCGGCCCCGGTGGAGGACGTCGCCGCCCGGTTCGCCGAGCGGTCCGCCCTGGAGGTGGAGGAGACCGTGTACGGCGCCGGAGGCCTCGCCGTCGCCCTGCGCACGCCCGAGGAGTGGGCCGCGCACGGGCAGTCCGCCGTGCTGGCGGAGCGGCCGCTGGTGGAGCGCGAACGGCTGGACCGGGCGCCCGCGCGGGTGTTCCCGCACGTCGGGGACAGCCCGCTGCTGCCGGCCGCCGGACTGCGCGTACTGGACCTGACCCGGGTCCTCGCGGGCCCGGTCGCCACCCGCACGCTCGCCCTGCTCGGCGCGGACGTGCTGCGCGTGGACGCCCCGCAGCTGCCCGAGCTCCCCGACCTGCACGCGGACACGGGCATCGGGAAGCGGTCGGCGACGCTGGACCTCACCACCGGCCGCGCGGCCTTCGAGGATCTGCTGGCCGGGGCGGACGTCGTGGTCACCGGCTACCGTCCGGGCGCCCTGGACCGGTTCGGGCTGTCCCCGCGGGCACTGGCCGAGCGGCGGCCGGGGCTGGTCGTGGCGCAGGTGTCGGCATGGGGCGCGTACGGGCCGTGGGGCGGGCGGCGGGGCTTCGACAGCCTGGTGCAGGTCGCGACCGGCATCGCGGCGATCGAGGGATCGGCCGGGCACCCCGGTGCCCTGCCCGCACAGGCCCTCGACCACGGCACGGGCTATCTGCTGGCGGCCGCGGTGCTGCGGGCGCTGACGGAGCAGTCCTACGACGGCGGCAGCCGGTTCGTGCGGCTGGCGCTGGCCCGGACCGGGGCCTGGCTGACGCACGGGATCGAGCACGGCGCGGCGGGCGACACCGCGTACGACGCGGCGGATCCCCGGCTCGCCGAACGGGACAGCGCGCTCGGACGGCTGCGGTACGCCCCGCCGCCGGTGTCCTTCGCCGGGGGGCCGGTCGACTGGGCACGGCCGCCGGTGCCCTGGGGGTCGGACGCACTGCGGTGGTGCTGAGCGCCGGGGTGGTCCTGAGCGCCGGGGTGGCCGGAAACGTACCAATGGGTGGAACGCCCGTCCCCCGGTTGCTTTCCTTTGCTTGCCCCGATTTGTGACCACTGGCGAGGATCCAGGGGTGACGTTGATACGACCGACCGCGAAGACGGACGGTGCGAGCCCGGCCGGCCGCCGGCCCGGAGCGCTCCGGGCCGGCGCCGTCCTGGCCCTGGTGGCCCTGGCCGCGCTGATATCCCTGCTCGGCCCGTCCGCCGCGCTGGACGGCACCGGTGAGGCCGCCGCGCCCGGCGTCGGCGGCATAGCCCTGCTGCGCACGGCGCTGTTCGCGGCGCTGTGCGTACCGGTGGGCGAGCTGTTCGTGGACCGGCTGGCCCGCCGGTTACCCGGCGCGCCTCCGGACACACCGCGCAGCTGGTCCGCGTACGCGGCGGCCGCCGGTCTCGTCGCCGCGCTCGGGCTCGCGTCGGTCGTGGCGACCGGCAATCTGGTGCCGCACAGCCTCTCCCAGATCGACGTCGGCGGGCTGTACGGCAGCCGTGACGGCGCGCTCGCGCTGGTGGAGGTCAACGCTTTCTTCGTGGCCGGTCTGTGCGCCCTCTCGCGCCGGCCCGCCCTCCAGGTCTGGCCGCTGGCCGCGGTCGTCCTCGCGGAGGCCCTGCGGGCACACCCCACGACGGAGCACGGCCCCCTGGTCGGATCGGGCCTGACACTCGTGCACCTGACGTGCGCGGCCCTGTGGGCGGGCGCCCTGCTGCGGGTGCTGCGGACGCTTCGGCTCTGGCGTGGGCGCGGCGACGAGGCCGGTGCCGGTGCCGCGCTGCTGGGGCTCTACGCGCGCGTGGCCGCCGTTCTGCTCGCGGCGATCACCGCCACCGGCGTGTGGAGCGCGCTGCGCCGGATGCCGGCGGACACGGTGCTGCACCAGCTGACGACGACGGCGTACGGCCGGGCCCTGTTCGCCAAGGTGATCCTCGTGGCCGCCGTCGCCCTGCTCGCGCTGTGGGCGCGGATCCGGCTGGGCCGGGCCCCCGACCCGCTGAGCGCGCACGTGCCCGCGCGGGCCGAGGTGGTCGTCCTCGGTGTGGTGGTCGCGGTGTCGGGCCTGCTGACGGCGCTGCCGCTGCCGATCCGCTGGTCCTGATCAGCCGTTGGTGACCAGCACCTTGAGCGCGGTGCGCTCGTCCATCGCCTTGTAGCCGTCCGGCACGCCCTCCAGGCCGACCGTCATGTCGAACACGGGCGACGGGTCGATGGTGCCCTCCAGGACGTCGGGCAGCAGCTCCGGGATGTACGCGCGGACCGGCGCGACGCCACCGCGCAGCGCGATGTTCCGGTCGAACATGACGCCGAGGTCGAGACCGGTGCCGCTGCCGTGGGGCACACCGACGAAGCCGATCGCGCCGCCGTCGCGGGTGATGCTGACCGCGGTACGCATGGACTGCTCGGTGCCGACCGCCTCGACGACGGCGTGCGCGCCCTGGCCGCGGGTGAGTTCGCGTACCGCCTCGACCGCCGCGTCCCCGCGCTCGGCGACGACGTCGGTGGCGCCGAAGGTACGCGCGATGTCGGTGCGGACCTGGTGGCGGCCGAGGGCGATGATCCGCTCGGCGCCGAGGCGCTTGGCGGCCAGCACCGCGCACAGGCCGACCGCTCCGTCCCCGACGACGGCCACGGTGGCGCCGGGCCGGGCGCCCGCGCCGAGGGCGGCGTGGTGGCCGGTGCCGAGCACGTCGGACAGGGTGAGCAGGGCGGACAGCAGGTGCTCGTCGGAGGCCGCGTCCTTGGGCAGCTGCACGAGGGTGCCGTCGGCGAACGGCACGCGCACGGCCTCGCCCTGGCCACCGTCGTAGCCGACGGAGCCCCAGAAGCCGCCGTGCTCGCAGGACGTCGTCAGGCCCTCGCGGCAGTAGTCGCACACGCCGTCGGACCACATGAACGGTGCGACGACCAGATCGCCGCGCCGGACGGTGCTCACCTCGGAGCCGGTCTCCTCGACGATGCCGAGGAACTCGTGGCCGATCCGCTGGCCCGGCTGCCGGGCCGCCTCGCCGCGGTACGCCCACAGGTCGCTGCCGCAGATGCAGGCGCGCAGCACCCGCACGACGGCGTCGGTGGGCAGCTGCACCACGGGCTCGGGAACGTCCTGCACCCGCATGTCGTACGGGGCGTGGATGGTGGTGGCGCGCATGGCGAGGGTCCTTCTCTGATCCGCGTTCGAGTGCGCTCAGGGGGTGGTCGAGCGCACTTCACCGTACGTCGTCGCGGACGCCGACCGCTCCCCGAGGGTGCTACACGCCGACCGCCCCCAGCAGGCTCCCCGCGGCATAGGTGACCCCCATGGCCAGCGCCCCGCCCGCCACGTTCCGCAGCACCGCCCGCCCTGGGTCGGCCGCGCCCAGCCGTGCGCTGCTCCAGCCGGTGAGGGCGAGCGCGGCCAGCACGGACACCACGGTGACCGGGAGCCGCAGGTGCGCCGGCGGCAGGACGATGGCGAGGAGCGGGAGCAGGGCGCCCACGGTGAAGGCCAGGAAGCTGGCCCACGCCGCGTGCCAGGGATTGGTCAGGTCGTCCGGATCGATACCGAGCTCCACGCGCGCGTGGGCCTTCAGGGCGTCCCGTTCCGTCAGCTGGACCGCGGCCTCCCGCGCCACGTCCCGGGACAGCCCGCGCCTCTCCAGCAACTCGGTCAGCTCCTCCAGTTCGGCCTCCGGCTGCTCCCGCAGCTCCCGCTTCTCCATGGCCAGCGCGGCCAGCTCCGAGTCGCGCTGCGTGGAGACGGACACGTACTCCCCCGCCGCCATCGACATCGACCCGGCGAGCAGCCCCGCCAGGCCCGCCGTCAGCAGGGCGGCCCGGGCGCCCGTCGCCCCGGCCACGCCGACGACGAGCCCCGCGGTGGACACGATGCCGTCGTTCGCGCCCAGTACCGCGGCCCGCAGCCAGTTCAGCCGGGAGCCGAGCGCGCCGCCGTGCGCCTCGTCATGGGTTGGTTCGGTCATATGACCGAGGATCGCACCCCTGATGTCACCAGACCCGTACCGACGCTCCCCGGGCGAACACCGGGCTCGTCGCGTCTGCGGGCGGCTCCGCCAAGGGCTCCGCCAGCTCCTCGACCGTGGGGCCCGCCTTCGCCGCGATCGGGTCGAGGAAGTCCAGGTCGAAGCCGTACACCCGGGCCGCGTTGCCCCCGAGCATCGCGGCGACCTCCTCCCGCGGCACGCCCGCGTACGCGAAGCGCAGGCCTTCCCGGGAGTAGGGGTAGGTGCCCTCGTCGTGCGGGTAGTCGCTGCCCCACATGATCTTGTCGAGGCCGATGCGGTCGCGGAGCGGTACCTCGTGCGGGCGCATGAAGCTCGCGCCGACGAAGCAGTTGTCGCGCCACACCCGGGACGGCGCCTCCCCCATGTCGGCGGCGAGGCCCGCGCCGAACCTGGCCTCCGCCGTGGCCGCCTTCGTCGCCGCCGCGATCATGCGGCCGTGGTAGTAGTCGAGCATGTCGAGCACGCCGGGGATCCAGCCCGAACCCTGCTCGGTCAGGACCAGCTTCAGCCCCGGGTGACGGCGGAAGGCACCGCCGAACACCAGGTGCCACAGCGCGCGGTGGGAGAACCATGTCGTCTCGACCATGAAGACCGCGCGGGCGGCCGGTTCGTCGCCGAGTGGCGGGGAGGCCGAGCCCGCGTGGTGGTTGACGGGGACGCCCAGCTCCTCGCAGACGGCCCAGATCGGGTCGTACGCCTTCGAGTACAGCTCGGGCAGGCCGGATCCCGGCGGGGTGCCCGGCAACATGGGGCCGCCCTTGAGGCCCGCCGCCACCGCCCACCGGATCTCCTTCACCGCCTCCTCCACGTCGTTCAGGAGGATCTGGAAGACCCCTGCCCGGCGGCCCGGCGCGGCGGCGCAGAAGTCCGCCAGCCAGCGGTTGTGGGCGCGCAGGCCCGCCCACCGCAGCTCGAACTCCCCCGCCGTCGGTGCCGGGGCCATCAGCGAGCCGGAGGGGAAGAACGGCGGGATGGTGTTCGGGAAGACGACCTCGGCGACGATGCCGTCCTCCTCCAGCTCCGCCACCCGCCGCTCGGAGTTCCAGTTCCGGTCGGCCGTGTCGGCGAGCAGGTCCTCGTACGGGTTGACGTACGTGGCGGCCCATATGTCGAACGCGTCGTGGTGGCGCTTCTCCAGGTACGGCTTGTAGTCCAGCAGATCGGCCCCCGCGTGGCAGTCGGCGGAGATCACCGTGTAGCGGTCGTCGTTCATGACGTCACCCCCAGGACCGGGAAGTCGTTGTCCGTCAGCCAGTGGCGGCCCACTTCGCGCGAGCGCGCCCAGGACGCCTCGACGGCCGCCTGGTCGTCCGGCTGGCCGAGGTCGGCGGGGGTGGGACCGATGCGGCGGGCCAGCGGCGTCAGCCTCTCGACGTCGAAGCCGAAGACGTCAGCCGCCGCCAGGCCCAGCATGCGGCGCGTCTCGGTCACCGGGATGTCGTGGAAGGTGCGCCGCAGCCACGCGCGCGTGTCGGGCCAGGTGCCCTCGGGGTGCGGGAAGTCGCTGCCCCACAGGATGTTGTCGACGCCGATCTCGTAGCGCTGGGCGAGTTCGCGGCGCTTGGTGTTCGTCGCGCAGACGAAGACCTGGCGGTCGAGGTACTCGTGCGGGGGGCGCCCGAGTTCCTCGAAGGGGGAGAGCTTCTTGCCGCCGTGCGCACCGAGGTAGAGCCGGTCCATGAACCACAGCAGGTTGGGCAGCCACCAGCAGCCCGACTCGGCGACACCGAACCTCAGGCCGGGGTGCCTCTCGAACACCCCCGACCACAGCAGGAACCAGAGCGGCCGCGCGGGCCACCAGGTGACCTCGGAGACGTAGATGCCCAGATGGTCGCCGTACTCGTGGCGCGGGGCGGCGCCGGAGTGGGTGACGACGGGCATCGCGCACTCGGCGGCCGCCGCCCACACGGGGTCGTAACGGCGGTCGTGGTACGGCTCCTTGTCGACCCACATGGAGGGGATCATCAGGGCGCCCAGGCCGGACTCCTTGGCCCGGTGGACCTCGGCGACGACGGCGGAGACCTCGCCGGTGATCGGCAACAGGGCGACTCCGCAGTGCCGTTCGGGGTTCTGCGACACGAACTCCGCCAGCCAGCGGTTGTGCGCCCGTGCACCCGCCAGGCCCAGCTCCGGGTTCTGGTCGCCGGAGAGGCCCAGGCCGACCCCGAAGGGCGCGGCCGTGCGGCTGTCGACGGCGTCGGCGTCCGGGAAGACCACCTCGGCGGCCACCCCGTCCCCGTCGAGCTCCTTCAGACGCTGTGCGGTGTCCCATCCCCCGCGCAAGCCCTCCTCGTTGTCCTGGAACCACTTGTTCGCGAACGCCTCGTTGCGGATGCCGAGCCGTGTCATCTCCTCACGGCGCCGGTCGCGGCCCGCGAGGAACTCGTCGAACTCCCGGTGGAACCGGGAGTCCAGATAGGGCCGGTACTCCTCGGTGGGCAGCCCGGCGTGGCAGTCGGAGGAGATGATCAGGTACGGGTCCTGGTTCGTCATCGGGGGTGCCTCCTCAGTCCAGGACGAAGCTCTCCAGGTACGACGGGTTCGCCCGGTCGAGCATCGACCGCGCCCGTGCCCGGATCTGTGCGTCGCTGTGCTCGCTCTCGGGCAGCAGCCAGAAGCGGTCCGCGCGGACGCCGTCCACGACGAGGTCCGCGACCTCCTCGACCGGTGTGAAGCGCACCTCACGTCCGGCCGCGCGCATCGCCGCCTCCCACTGGTCCAGGCTGCGGTACGGGGTCCTGCGCGGCCGCTGCTTGGCGTACCGGGCGGGCCGGTTGCGGTGCGACTCCCACAGGCCCGTGCGCAGCATGTGCGGCCCGGGGAAGAGCACCGACGCGCCCACGCGCGCGTGCTCGGCCTTCAGATGGGCGTACAGGGACTCGGTCATCGTGACGACGGCCGCCTTGGTGACGGCGTACACGGAGGCGGTGGGCAGCGGGGCGATGCCGCCGTCGCCGGAGGACGTGTTGACGACATGACCGGGCTCGCCCGAGGCGAGCATCCGCGGGACGAACGCCTGGATGCCGTGGAAGACGCCCCACACGTTGACCGCGAAGGCCCACTGCCAGTCGTTCGGCTCGTGCTCCCACATACGGCCCTCGGCACCCGAGCCGACCCCGGCGTTGTTGCACAGGACGTGGACCGCTCCGTACGTGGCGTACGCCGACTCCGCGAGGTCCAGGATCTGTTCGCGCTCCCCGACGTCGACCACGCGCGCGTGTGCCTCGGCGCCTTCCGCGCGCAGGTCCGACGCGGCCTTCTCCAGTGCGGCCTCCTCGACGTCGGCGAGGACCACCTTCAGTCCCTCCGCGGCGAACCGCCGGGCCATCGCCAGCCCGATGCCGCTCGCCGCTCCGGTGACGACGGCGACCTGTCCCGCTCGCAGGTCCATCAGAGGCTCCCCTCGGGAGGCGCGTCGAGAACCTGCAGAGGATCGTCGTAGCGCTGGTGGACGTACGGCAGCAGGGCCTGGGCGTCGACCCGTTCGACGACCCGGCCGCGCTGGTCGCTGGTCTTCTCCCCGAGGGTGACCTCCAGGAGACGGACGACGGGGAGGTCCGAGACCGGGTCGTGCCTGGACTCCCGCAGGACGACGTCCCCGGTGATCCGTTCCAGCCTGCGTACCTTCTCGTGGCGCACGCAATGCACGAGCACGGGGTCGGCGTCAAATCCGGAACCGTCCACCGCGGGGAGGAACTTGAAGTAGAAGTCGGTCTTCCGGGACGGCTCCGGCAGGGGCAGCTCGCCGGTCACCGCCCCGCGCACCTCCACGAAGGCGATGCCGTGCCGGGCGAGGGCGGCGCGTACGCCGAGGCCGTCGCGCTCCACGGTCACCTCGCCGAGCTTCTTGGGTTCCCCGAAGACCTCGCGGCCGCCGGTGAGGGCGCGCTCGTGGGTCATCGGCATGACGAGCGGATACCAGCCCTCCACCGAGTCGTGGGCGGCGGCGACCGAGAACGAACCGGCGCCGAGCGGGTATCCGGGCAGGTCGACCTTGCTGATGTTCACCCGGACGAGTGGTCGTGCCGCTGGTTTGAGCGGGGGTGGCAGGACCGCGGCGACCGCGTCCGGGTCGGTCTCCCAGACGGCCACCACGCCGGTGGACCAGATAGGGGGGAGCTTCGTGCTCGCGGTGCGCGCGGCGGTGATCTCCGCCTCGGTCCGTGCGCCGTACCGTACGCGTGCCATACGCCGTACCGCCCTTCCGTCGGCCGTCATCCGCCGGGCGGCAGCACGCTTGCACCGGGCGGTGAAAAGGTCCATAGCCGCGCGCACGAACATGCGCGGCACAGGGCCGGTGTTCGAACGAGCGGCGTCGGCGGGGCCGCTGAGGAGGCTCCGCGACCGCACTGTCAGTTGTGGCCCGTATCCTCAATGACCATGCTCGAAGACCGCACGACCGCAGCGTCCTCCCCCACCCGGTGGCCGGCCGCGTATCCGAAGGGATACGCGGTCGTTGACGTGGAGACCACCGGACTGGCCCGGGACGACCGGATAATCTCCGCGGCCGTCTACCGGCTGGACGCGCGCGGCGAGGTCGAGGACCACTGGTACACGCTGGTCAATCCGGAGCGCGACCCGGGCCCGGTGTGGATCCACGGTCTGACCAGCGAGGTGCTGGAGGGCGCGCCGCTCTTCGAGGACGTCGCGGAGGAGTTCGCCGCCCGTCTCGACGGCCGGGTGCTCGTCGCGCACAACGCGGTCTTCGACTGGCAGATGATCGCGCGTGAGTACGCGCGCGCGAAGCGTGAGGCTCCGGTGCGGCAGCGGCTGTGCACCATCGCGCTCTCCAAGGAGCTGGGCCTGCCGCTGCCCAACCACAAGCTGGAGTCGCTGGCGGCGCACTTCGGTGTCGTGCAGCAGCGGGCGCACCACGCGCTGGACGACGCGCGCGTGCTGGCGGAGGCGTTCCGGCCCAGTCTGCGGGCCGCGGCGGCGGGCGACGTACGGCTGCCGCTGCTGGAATGCCGGCCGCTGACCGAGTGGAACGACCGGCCGGCGCCGCTGATCGGCCGGCAGCCGGGCGGCGGTCACGGCGGCTACCGGCCGACGAGTTGGCGCCCGTCCCGCAAGCGGCCCGCGTGCCCGTATCCCAACCCGGGGCGGTACGAAGAGGGCAAACACCTCAAGCAGGGCATGCGGGTCGCGTTCTCCGGGGACACCTCGGTCGACCGCGAACTGCTGGAGGACCGGGCGGCCGAGGCCGGACTGCACGTCGCGACGAGCATCTCCCGGCTGACCAGCCTGCTCGTCACCAACGACCCCGACTCGGGCACGTCGAAGGTGGCCAAGGCGCGGCAGTTCGGTACGCCGGTGGTGGACGAGGCGGCGTTCGGGCAACTCCTCAGGGACGTCGAGCCCGCGTCGGAGCGGTGACCGTACGGATGGGTGATTGCCGTGCGACTCGCCCGGAGCCCACTCGCCCGGACAGCGACGACCACTCACCCTGTGGCGCATGGCGAAATGCGAAGTTTGCGGCAATGACTACGGAATGAGCTTCGAGGTGCACGCGCAGGGCGCGGTGCACGTCTTCGACTGCTTCTCCTGTGCGATCCACCGTATGGCCCCGATCTGCGAGCACTGCAAGGTCTCGATCATCGGCCAGGGCGCCGAGGCCGACGGCGCCTTCTACTGCGGCGCCCACTGCGCCCGTGAGGCGGGGAAGGTGGGGATCGTCGACCGCGTGTGAGCCGGTACCCGCCCGATTGCACCCCACGACCGAGTTGTACCGTCGTGGGGTGCACCGCTACCGCTTCCTGCTGACCCGCCAGTGGGTGATCCTCACCCTCGTCGCGATCGCGCTGATCCCGACGATGATCAGGCTCGGCTTCTGGCAGGAGCACCGGTACCAGGAGCGCAGCGCCCGGAACCAGCTGGTCTCCGACGCGCTGAACGCCGAGCCGGTCCCCGTGGAGAAGCTGACCTCCCCGGGGCACACCGTGACCCGCACCGAGCGGTACCGCACCGTCACCGCGACGGGCACCTTCGACACCTCCCGGGAAGTCGTGGTCCGGCGCCGGGTCAACTCCGACGACGAGGTCGGCTTCCACGTCCTGACCCCGTTCGTGCTGACGGACGGCAAGGTGCTGCTGGTCAACCGCGGCTGGATCCCCGCGAACGGCGTGCAGACCGCCTTCCCGAAGATCCCCGCCCCGCCCGGCGGCCGGACCACCATCACCGGGCGGCTGAAGGCCGACGAGACCACCGCGGCGAGCGGCATCAAGGACGTCAAGGGGCTGCCGGACCGGCAGGTCATGCTGATCAACAGCGGGCAGGAGGCACGGCGCCTCGGCGCCGTGGTGCTCGGCGGCTATGTCGAGCAGACGGCCCCCGAGCCGAAGGGCGACACCCCGGAGCAGATCTCCGACCCCGGCAAGGAAGACGCCCCGCTGAACTACGCGTACATGATCCAGTGGTGGCTGTTCGCCGCGGGCGTCCCCGTCGGCTGGGTCGTCCTGGTACGCCGCGAGGACCGGGAGCGGACGGAGAAGGCGGCTCCGGAGGCGACCGCGGAGGCGGAACCGGCCGGGGTGTGACCGACCGCGCCTCACCCGCTCGGCCCCGCCCCTGATCGGCCCCGCCGCCCACCGGGAACCCGCACCCCGTGCACCCCCGGATCGAGGACTACGCCCTCATCGGCGACGAACAGACGGCGGCCCTGGTCGGCACGGTCGACGCGATCCGCGAGGAACTCGGCCACGGCGGCCTCCTGCGCTGTCATGACACCGACGACACGACCGTCGACGACGCGGGACTGCTCGCCGAGGAGTACGACCCGGTGGCCGGCCGTCAGCTCGGCAGCTTCCACCAGGCGTTCAGCCACATCGCACTGGTCAGCACCGCCCTCGCCCTGTTCGGGGGCGACGGGGCAGGATAGGGGCCATGGATCTTGGACTGAAGGACCGGGTGTACGTCGTCACCGGGGCCACGCGCGGACTGGGCAACGCCGCCGCGCGCGAGCTCGTCGCCGACGGGGCGAAGGTGGTCGTCACGGGGCGGGACGAGAAGCGCGTCGCGGACGCGGCGGCCGAACTGGGCCCGAACGCGGCCGGGGTGGCCGCCGACAACGCCGACCCGGAGGCCCCGGCGCGGCTGATCGCGGCCGCCCGTGAGCACTTCGGCGGCTTCGACGGCATCCTCGTCAGCGTCGGCGGCCCGCCGCCCGGCTTCGTCGCCGACAACACGGACGAACAGTGGCGTGCGGCGTTCGACTCGGTGTTCCTGGGGGCGGTGCGGATCGCGCGCGCGGCGGCCGCGGAGCTGGAGGAGGGCGGTGTCATCGGGTTCGTGCTGTCGGCTTCGGTGCACGAGCCGATTCCGGCTCTGACGATCTCCAACGGGCTGCGGCCCGGTCTCGCCGGGTTCGCCAAGTCGATCGCGGACGAACTGGGGCCGCGGGGTATTCGCGCCGTGGGGCTGCTGCCGTCGCGGATCGACACGGATCGCGTGCGCGAGCTGGACGGCCTGTCGGCGGATCCCGAGGCCACGCGTGCGGCCAATGAGTCCCGGATTCCGTTGCGGCGGTACGGAACGCCGGAGGAGTTCGGGCGGGTGGCCGCGTTTCTGCTGTCTCCGGCCGCTTCTTATCTGACCGGGATCATGGTGCCCGTCGATGGCGGGATGCGTCACGGGTTCTGACGGCGTCGGCCGTCAAGTCACCCTTTCCGCCCGGTGCCTGACCGCCCGCAGGCGCACCTCCGCCGGCAGCTTCGCCAGGCCCGCCGAACCGCGGGCGTGCGCCAGGGACTCGGTGGCGAGTTCGCGCAGTACGGTCGCGGGGTCCACGTCCGGCTCCAGCAGGAGCCGGACACGCGCCTCGGGCGCGTCGCGCCTGCCGGTCAGCGTGGCCTGCGCGTGGGCGACGCCGTCCAGTCGCGCCGCGTCGGCGGCGAGTACGCCCTCCAGGGCCCGCCCGCGCAGCAGCGCGCCCTCGCCGTCACCGGTGTCCACGAGCACCTCGGCGAGCCGACGGCGGTGCAGCACCGCGGCAAGCCACCACAGCGCGAACAGGACGAGGAGCGCGAGCACCGCGAGGACGGTCGGCCACCACCAGCCGGTGTCCCGCCACCGCGTCTGCCGGGCATGGCTGAGCAGTACGTCGTGCCGCCCGTCGTGGAGCCACCACGACGGGGGCCGCACGCCCAGGCCCACGGCGAGCACCGAGCCGCCGAGGACAGCCAGCAGCAGCCCGACGACTCCGATCAGCACGCGGTTGACCGCCCCGAGCACCGCCCTCACCCCT
This sequence comes from Streptomyces sp. NPDC086549, assembly GCF_044746205.1. Classification (NCBI taxonomy): domain Bacteria; kingdom Bacillati; phylum Actinomycetota; class Actinomycetes; order Kitasatosporales; family Streptomycetaceae; genus Streptomyces; species Streptomyces sp. NPDC086549. Next base: position 48,447 of record NZ_JBIVBS010000026.1, read on the forward strand.
TCCGTCCGGGCCGCGCGACGTGCCACGACAGTGTGTGCGGCCGGGTCAGGCCGAGTCCCTTGATCGCGTCGCCCAACGTCACGTCCAGGTCGGCACGTACCTCGTCGAGGTCACGGAAGTGCGAGACCGCGCGGATGTGGGCCCTCCTCCGCCGCATCCGCACGCGCACCGCCCGCACGCCCGCGATCTCCATGGCCCGGTCGCGCAGCACCAGGGCGGCGGCATCCCGTCGCAGCCCGGCCCGGACGTCGGAGTGCGGGCTCCGCATCGGCAGCAGGGCCCGCAGACCGGGCGTGGCGGCGAGCACGATCAGCCACACGCCGAGCGCCATGGCGACGCCCGCGCCGACCAGCACCCAGGTGTCGTCGAGGGGCCGCACGGCGAGCTGCCCGGCCAGTTCTCGGCGCCAGCGCATGGCGGGCCGGTGGGCTCGTACGGCGGCGACGTCGTACAGGAAGGCGCCCGCGCCGATCAGGAGCAGCAGCGCGACGATGCCCGCGGGGACGCGGCGCGCCGACCAGAAGCGGCCGCCGCCCCCGTCGGCGTGCTCCGCGACCGCCGGCGGGGGCGGCTCGGGCTCCTTCTCGATGACCGGCAGTGGCTGTGTGCTGTTCTCGGATCCCCGGGGCTCGCTCATCGCGTCCTCCCCTGTTCCGTGCCCTGTGGGTGTGTCAGATGCAGCCGTTCCACGTGGACGGCGACCTCCGGCACCTCCATTCCCACCAACGCGCCTACCCGCTCCGCGACATGGCGACGCACGGCCGCGCACCGGGCGCCGATGTCGGTCGGGTAGTCGAGTTCGAGGTGGACACGGACGCGGGCCGTCTCGTGGTGGACGGTCACGGTGGCCTGCGGTGCCGCGACCTCCGCCGTCCGCGGTCCGACGGCCTCGCGCGCCGCCTGCGCCGCGATCTTCGCGACGACCCGGTCGGCGATCCGGATCGCACCGCGCTCACCCGGTGCCACCGCGGCCGCGGATCTGCGCGGCTCACCGGCCTCGCTGCTCACGGACGTCACCGTCACCGTCACCGTCGCCGGTCGCGCCGGTCGTCGCGGGTGCGGAAGAAGTCACCCAACTCCAGATCCCCCTCCAGGAACCGGCCGGCGACGAACCCGACGACGCCCAGCGCCGCCACCAGCAGGAAGGCACCGAACCCGCCGAAATACCCGGCGAAGCCCAGCGCCATTCCGGCGATCATGCCGACCACGGCCATGCTCATGCTGCGCTCCTCAGCTCCTCAGCCGTGCGTTGTCCGGTCGCCGGCGTCACTGGATCCGGGGCTCCGGCTCCTCTTCCTCTTCCTCGGGAAGCTTGACATCACTCACCGCGATGTTGACCTCGACGACCTCCAGTCCGGTCATCCGTTCCACCGCCGCGACCACGTTCTCGCGCACGTCCCGGGCCACGTCGCCGATCGACACGCCGTAGTCCACGACGATCTCCAGGTCGAGCGCGGTCTGCACCTCGCCGACCTCGGCCTTCACTCCGCGGGTCACCGACTTCGAGCCGCCCGGCACCCGGTCCCGTACGGCCCCGAAGGTCCGCGAGAGCCCGCTGCCCATGGCATGGACGCCGAGGACGTCCCGCGCGGCGAGTCCGGCGATCTTCTCCACGACGCCGTCGGCGATGGTCGTCCGCCCCCGGCTCGCCGGGTCCCCGCCACCGCGTCGGGTGGCCTTGCGGGTCTGCACGGACGGCTGCGTGTCGCCCTCGGGGGTCGTCGCCCGGTTCTGCTCCGTCATGTCGGTCATGGCCGCACGTCCCTTTCGGTCGTCGTCCCCTCCGACCAAGGTAAGCAGGAATGCCCGGTCGCGCGCCGGGGATGCGGCAGGCTGGAGCAATGACGGCGGACCGGTGGACACAGGCCGTACGGCACCAGTTGGGGCCCGGCAGGCTGCTGCCGCTCGGCGGCCCGCGCGACGGCGCGTGGATCGCGGAGGCGGCGGCAGGGGCGGTGCTGCGGCGCGCGGTGGCGGAGGTACCGGGGGTGCGTCCGGGGTCGCTGCGGATCACGCTCGCCGACCCGGAGGACGTGCACGAGCCCGTCGTACCGCCGCCGACGAGCGCGTTGCCCCCGGGCCCGCTCCGGGTGACGGCGGACTTCGCGGCCGCGGCGACCGACCCCCTGCCGACGACGGCGTCCCGCGTGCGCCTGGTGCTGGCGGCCACGGCGGCGGAGCGCCTCGGCCTCTCGGTCACGGAGGTCGATCTACGGGTGACGGACCTGCTGGAGGAGGGGCAGGAAGAGGAGCCGGCGGGCGCCGCAGCGGTGGGTCCGACGCGGCCGGCGCGGGCTCGCGAGAGCACGGATCCGGACGAGGCCCGTGCGGCAGCGGCGGCGCTCTCCGTCCCGGGCGTGACCCACCTGACCGCTGCCCTGGCCGGCCTGGGCCGGGCGGTGCACATCGAGGAACGGCAGGAGGGCGCCGCGCTGCCGCACCGCCATGTCAGTGTCGAGGTGGCGGTGGACGGGCGGCACCGGGCCCTGGACGTGGCCCGGCAGGTGCGTGCGGCCGTGCGGGAGTCGCTGGAGGATCACCCGACGGTGGCGGTGCTGGTCACCACGGTGAGCTGAGCGCCCGAAGGCTCACTCGCCCACGCCGGCCAGGTCCCGCAGCCGCCGGGCCTGCGCCTGCCGTTCCGCGGCACGCTGCTCGTCGTACGTACGGCCACTCGCCCCGCGCAGCAGCGCCTTGGTCTCCACGACGGCGTCCCTGGGCGCGGCGAGGAGCGCCGACGCGAGGTCCCGCGCCGCGCCGTCGAGTTCACCGGCCGGCACGGCGAGGTTCGCCAGGCCCGTACTCACGGCCTCCTCGGCGTGCACGAACCGCCCGGTCGCGCAGATCTCCAGCGCGCGGGCGTATCCGACCAGCCCGACCAGCGGATGCGTCCCCGTCAGGTCGGGAACGATGCCGAGGGCGGTCTCGCGCATCGCGAACTGCACGTCGTCCGCGACGACGCGCAGGTCACAGGCGAGGGCGAGCTGGAAGCCGGCACCGATGGCATGCCCCTGGACAGCGGCGATGGACACGATGTCGTTCCGCCGCCACCAGGTGAAACCCTCCTGGTACTCGGCGATGGACGCATCCAGTCCGGCGTCGTCGCGGCGCGCGAGCTCGGTGAACGTCGGCTCGCCCGGGATCCCCTCCGGGGTGAACATCTGACGGTCCAGCCCGGCGGAGAAGGACTTGCCCTCGCCGCGCAGCACGACGACCCGGACGGAGCCCGGCAGTACCCGCCCGGCCTCGGCCAACGCCCGCCACAGTGCGGGGCTCTGGGCGTTGCGTTTGGCCGGGTTGGTCAGCGTCACCGTGGCGAGCGCGTCGTCGACGGTGAGCCGTACGCCGTCCTTGTCGAGTACAGGAGCGAGGTCCTGGTCGGGCGAAGCCATGGGGCGCCTCCGATGAGTGCGGTCATCCTGCGCACCGTACGACATCGAGCCGTACGACGACACAGCTAAGTGACTGCACAGTAACCACCCGGCCGATTACCTGACCGACCGGGTGGCCACCATCGAAGCCGATGGGCCGCCCGAGGTCAGGACGATGCGGCCTTCTTGCCCCGAGTCGCTCCGCCACGCCCACGCAGCGTGACGCCCGACTCGCTGAGCATCCGGTGTACGAAGCCATACGAGCGGCCGGTCTCCTCGGCCAGCGCCCGGATGCTCGCACCGGAGTCGTACTTCTTCTTCAGGTCTGCCGCGAGCTTGTCGCGCGCGGCGCCGGTCACCCGGCTGCCCTTCTTCAGAGTCTCGGCCACCCGTGCCTCCTCATGGGAAGTGCGCTCTGGTCCCCTCATGATCACCCCTCCGGGGCTTCATGGCCACCCATTCGGCAAGGTCCGTGAGACAAGGTTGTGACGACAGGAGCACATCCCCACAAGCGGAATCCGCCATTCCGAACGATGGCGTTCATACGGCCGAACGGGTTCTTTCGCGAAGTGCCAGCTCAGAGACGCAGTACGGCCGACCCCTTGTCGACAAAGGGATCGGCCGCGAAATCGATGTAGGACACACCTCGATACGAGAAGATCTCACACAGATGATGGATCACGGATGGACCGAATGATCCATAGCCAGTGGATCATTCATTCGATCAAGCCAGGGCGACGAGATCCGCGTAGTCCGCGCCCCACAGGTCCTCGACACCGTCCGGCAGCAGGATGATCCGCTCCGGCTGGAGCGCCTCGACGGCGCCCTCGTCGTGGGTGACGAGGACGACCGCGCCCTTGTAGGTGCGCAGCGCGCCGAGGATCTCCTCGCGGCTGGCCGGGTCCAGGTTGTTGGTCGGCTCGTCGAGGAGCAGGACGTTCGCCGACGACACCACTAGCGTGGCCAGGGCGAGACGGGTCTTCTCGCCGCCGGAGAGGACACCGGCGGGCTTGTCCACGTCGTCACCGGAGAACAGGAACGAACCCAGCACCTTGCGGACCTCGACCAGGTCCATGTCCGGGGCTGCCGAACGCATGTTCTCCAGGACTGTGCGGTCGGCGTCCAGGGTCTCGTGTTCCTGGGCGTAGTAGCCGAGCTTGAGGCCGTGGCCGGGGACGACCTCGCCGGTGTCGGGCTGCTCCGCCCCGCCCAGCAGCCGCAGCAGGGTGGTCTTGCCGGCGCCGTTGAGACCGAGGATGACGACCCTCGAACCCTTGTCGATGGCCAGGTCGACGTCGGTGAAGATCTCCAGCGAGCCGTACGACTTCGACAGTCCCTCGGCCATCAGGGGGGTCTTGCCACAGGGAGAGGGCTCGGGGAAGCGGAGCTTGGCGACCTTGTCGGACTGGCGGACCGCCTCCAGGCCGGACAGCAGCTTGTCCGCGCGGCGGGCCATGTTCTGCGCGGCGACCGTCTTGGTGGCCTTCGCGCGCATCTTGTCGGCCTGCGCATTGAGGGCGGCGGCCTTCTTCTCGGCGTTGGCGCGCTCGCGCTTGCGGCGCTTCTCGTCGGCCTCGCGCTGCTGCTGGTAGAGCTTCCAGCCCATGTTGTAGACGTCGATCTGGGAGCGGTTGGCGTCCAGGTAGAACACCTTGTTGACGACCGTCTCGACCAGGTCGACGTCGTGCGAGATGACGATGAAGCCGCCGCGGTAGGTCTTCAGGTAGTCGCGCAGCCAGATGATCGAGTCCGCGTCGAGGTGGTTCGTCGGCTCGTCGAGCAGCAGCGTGTCCGCGTCGGAGAACAGGATCCGGGCCAGCTCGATACGGCGGCGCTGACCGCCGGAGAGCGTGTGCAGGGGCTGGCCGAGCACGCGGTCGGGCAGGTTGAGCGCGGCGGCGATGGTGGCGGCCTCGGCCTCGGCGGAGTACCCGCCCTTGGTGAGGAACTCGGTCTCCTGGCGCTCGTACTGCTTGAGGGCCTTCTCGCGGGTCGCGCCCTGACCGTTGGCGATCCGCTGCTCGTTGTCGCGCATCTTCCGGATCAGCACGTCGAGGCCGCGCGCGGAGAGGATGCGGTCACGGGCGAGGACGTCGAGGTCGCCGGTGCGCGGGTCCTGCGGGAGGTAGCCGACCTCGCCGGAGCGGGTGACGGTGCCCGCGGCGGGGATGCCGTCACCGGCCAGGACCTTGGTGAGGGTGGTCTTGCCGGCGCCGTTGCGGCCGACGAGGCCGATGCGGTCGCCCTTGGCGACACGGAAGGTGGCGCTCTCGATGAGGATGCGGGCACCGGCGCGCAGCTCGATACCGGAGGCGGAGATCACGGACAGACTCCAGGGCAGACTGGGATTGGCGGGTGGGCGGCTGAGGACGTTCCCGCTGTCTAATGCGCGAGGAGAATGGCCATGAGCCGATTCTAACGGGGCGGGGCAAGCGCTTTTTCTGCGTGCGCGTGTTCGACCCGCCCGTGCGGGCCCTGGTGACCGCGCCGGACCGCTTTCGTACCAGGCCGGGCGCCGGGCGGAACCACGACGTGACGTACGGCACGTCCGGGCCGCACACCCGCGTCCCCCTCGCACGGACGGCCCCCGGCTGCCTGTCGCGGGGCGCTGTCAGTGGCGGGTGCAAGACTGGGCAGCAGGCTGGATCCCGGGAATTCCCGGTGGTTTCCACGACACCGGTTCATCACCGATGCACAGGGAGTGATCGGCATGGCAGGTACGGGCGGTGGGCGGCCGAGCATCTTTCCGACGTTGCTGTACGCGGACGCGAAAGCGGCGATCAAACAGCTCACGGAGGCCTTCGGGTTCACCGAGCTGTCGGTGTACGAGGGCGAGGACGGCTCGGTACTGCACGCCGAGCTGGTGCAGGGCAACGGCGCGGTGATGCTCGGCTCCAAGGGCCGCGGCGGCGCTTTCGACACGGCCATGACGAACGCGGGCTCCGCGGGGGTGTACGTCGTGGTGGACGACGCCGACGCACACCACCAGCGCGCGGTGGACCACGGCGCGGAGATCCTGATGCCCCCGACGGACCAGGACTACGGCTCGCGGGACTACATGGCCCGGGACACCGAGGGCAACATCTGGAGCTTCGGTACCTACGCCCCCGAGATAGGGGCCTGAGCGGCCCCTCCCCCTTGCCGGGCTATCCCCCGGTGTGGACCTGGAAGGCGGCGCGGCGCACGGCCTTGGCCAGGGCCGGGTCGGGGTGAGCGGCGGCCAGGGCCACCAGGACCTGCACGGTGCGGGGATGGCCGACCGCGCGCACCTCGTCCAGCAGCTGGGGGACGGTGGGCTGCACGGCGGACTCCAGGTGCTGCACGAGCAGCGGGGCCTCGCCGTGGTCGGCGACGGCCGCGGCGGTGTCCACCCAGAGCCAGGTGGCCTCTTCCCGGGTGAGGACCTCGTGCGCGTCCTCCGGGTCGGCGCCGTCGTGCTCGGCGAGCCACAGCAGGGCGTACGGCCGCAGGGTCGGATCGTCGAGCACCGCGTGTACGTCCGGTTCGGCGGGAGCGCCGACGACGCGCAGCGCCTCGAAGGCGAGGCCGCGCAGCAGGGCGTCCTCACCGCGGGCGGCCTCGACGAGCTCGGTGACGGCGCTGCCGACGGTGCGGGCGGCGAGCCAGGCGCGGTACTCCGCGCGGGCGGCGTTGGGGCGGAGCTGGGCGCAGCCGCGGAGCATGTCCTCGGCACCCTGCTCGATGTTCCCGGCGGGACTCTGCGCGGCCACGCAGATCTGCTCCAGCTTGACCCAGACCGCCCAGCTGCCCAGCGGGGTCAGCGTGGCCTGGCCGTCGCCGCAGGTGAGGGCTCCGACGGAGGCGAGGGCGTGCAGGGACCAGTCGAGGAGGGGCGCGAGTGACGTCTCCTCGGCGGGCGCGGATGCCGCCGGGTCGGCGGCGGAGGGCGCGGCGGCGGTGGGGCTCGCGGGTCCGGGCTCGTAGGGCACTTCGCAGCGCTGGGTACGCAGCTCGGTGACCCGCTGCTGGAGCAGGTCGAGAAGCTGCTCCACCGGGACGGGACCGGCGGACAGCTGGAGGAAGGAGAGCACCTGGGGCATGGCCGAGACGACCTCGGCGACCGCGGCGGGCTCGTGGTCCGGGGGTTCCGGGTAGGCGAGCGACCAGGCGTCGAAGAGGGCGACCCAGCCGCGCAGTACGGCGCTGTCGTCGCGGTCCCAGGCGCGCAGGCGCCAGCCGGGGCGCGCGCTGTCGCCGTGCACCTCGACCAGGCCGGCGAGGCGGGCGGTGTCCCAGTCGGCGCGGACCTGGGCCACGGTCAGGCCCAGATCGGCGGCCGCCCGTACGGCGGTCGCGTCGGAGAGAGTGGCCTTGCCGTCGTCGGTCGCGGCGTCGCGGCCGGGGCCGAGGGCGGCGTCGGCCCAGTGGGCGACGCGGGCCGCGCCGGCCAGGCCGGAGCGCGCCATTCTGGCCAGCTCCGCGGGGGCCGGCGTGCCCTCCGGAGGACGGGGTGCGGGGCGGCGCGAGCGCCGCTGGTTCATCGCTCGGGGGGCGGCGGCCAGGGGTCGCGGTCGGACAAGTCGAAGCCTGGAGTCGCGCGGGATACGGGACGTCACGGGTGCAGTCTTCCGGTTGACGGTCCGAAAACCCAAACGGAATGTCACGGCGGGCGACGGGGCTGGCCAACGCACGCGGTCCGACGGGGGCCGAGGAGACGGGATCAGGCCAGTCGTACGGGGTTAAACGGAATGGCCGGGACCGGCCTTCCGGCCGCCGCCCCCGGCGGGTGTGAGGGTCCGGGAAGCGTCACATCAGCGGCGTCAGGAAACGGCGCAGCCGCTCCTCGTACTCCTTCGGGTCGGCGTTCCACATCGCCCCGTGCGGGGCGTGCGGCACGGTGTGGAGGGCGACGCGGTCGGGGCGGAGGGCGGCGAGGCGGCGGGAGTGGGCCCAGGGAGCCACCTCGTCGTCGGGGCCGTGGATGATCAGGGTGGGCACCCTGAGCAGCGCGGGGTCGGCGGTCTCGGCGACGTGGTCGGTGTGCAGGCCGGCCCGGCCCTGGGCGGCCCGTACCGCGAGCGGCAGCAGGGCCTCCGGTGTGTGCCGGGCCGTGGCCAGGGCGCGCAGCGTGGCCTCCCAGCTGAGCACCGGCGAGTCCAGGACGAGCCCGGCGACACGGTCGCGGACGGAGGAGTGCAGGGCGGCGCGCAGGGCCATGGTGGCGCCGGTGGACCAGCCGTACAGGACGACGCGGCGGGCGCCGTACCGGACGGCGTAGCGGACCGCCGCGTCCAGGTCGCGCCACTCGGTCTCGCCGAGGTGGTTGAGGCCGTCGGGCGGGCGGGGCGCGCCGAGGTCGCCGCGGTAGGCGAGGTCGAGCACCGGGAGGCGCCTGTGGTGCAGGAACCCCATGACGTTCAGGGGATGCTCGCGGGTGGTGCCCAGGCCGTGCACGGTGATCACCCAGGTGTCCCGGTACCCGGGCACGAACCAGGCGGGCAGCGCGCCGAACTCACCGGGCACGTCGATGTCGGCGTGGTCGAGGCCGAGGGCGGTGCCGGGGTTGCCGATGTACACGTTCGGGGTGAGCCAGACCTTGTCGCCGGACTGGAGGGTGCCGTGCGTGACGCGGTCCAGGCGGCGCACGACGGCGTCGGCGGTGTGCTCGGCGGACTCCAGGACGGGGCCGACGACGGCGTGCGAGCCGTCACCGGAGAGGCCGTAGGTGCCGGGGCGCAAGGAGGCCAGGTCGCGGGTGAGGGTGATCCGGCCGGCGGCCGTGCCGTGCACGGTGAGCCGGGGTTCGGTGGGCAGTGGCCGGCCGGGCGGCGCCTTGAGTGCCGCGTCGCTGGCTATTCGCCCGGCGGCGACGCCGACCGCGCCGGCCGCCAGGACAGCTGTGACGGCAGCCGCCGTCGCTTTGACAGTGCGCACGGGTCCAGTGTCCCGGCGCACCCGGCCACCGGCCAGCGGAAGGGCGTCCGCCGTGTGACGCCGGGCGCTTCCGAAGGCCGGACGAACCGGCACGGGACAGCGGGACAGCGGGACCTCGGGACAGCGGGACCTTGGGACAGCAGAACCTCGGGCACCAGGACGTCAGTGCCGCTGGCCGTATCCCCGCAGTCGCTCGCCCACCTCGGCCAGCTGTTCCTCCGACAGGAGCGACGGGGTCAGACCCGGTACCGAGGACGCCGTGAGCCACAGGCGGCACATCCATTCCAGCTGGGCCGTGCGGTCGTAGGCCTGGTCCAGGGAGGCACCGTAGGTGAGGGTGCCGTGGTTCCGAAGGAGACAGCCCGAGCGGTCGGCCAGGGCCTGGAGCATGTTCTCGGCCAACTCGTCGGTGCCGTACGTCGCATACGGGGCAACCCGGACGGGCCCGCCGAGGGCGGCGGCCATGTAGTGGATCAACGGGAGCTCGGTGACGAGAGTCGAGACGGCGGTCGCGTGGACGGCGTGGGTGTGCACGACGGCGCGGGCGTCGGTGGTGCGGTAGACGGTGAGATGCATGGGCAGCTCGCTGGTCGGGACGAGGGTGCCGAGCACCTGTCGCCCGTCGAGGTCCACCCCGGTCACGTCGTCCGGCGCCAGCCGGTCGTAGGGGACGCCCGACGGTGTGACCAGCACCGTGTCGCCGACACGCACCGAGACATTGCCGGAGGTGCCGACGACCAGTCCGTCGGACACCGTACGGCGGGCCGTGGCGACGAGTGCCTCCCAGGCGAGCGCCTCCTCGTCGAGCACACCCCTCCTCCGCGCCTCCGGCACACCCTGTGCACCCTCCCGGCCGTCCCGCCCGTCCCGCTCGCCCCGCCGCTGTTCAGCCATGCGGCGATCCTGCCAGCAGGCCCCGCGACGGGCGCCCGGAGCGGGGCACTTTAGGCCGGAAGCCATGCCTCCGAAAGACCACATAAAGCCACAAATACGACTCTCGCTGGGCTTGGCCGGAGATCAACCGACTTCTGATGGCCCTCCACTACTCTCTGGACCGATTTGTCGTGCACGAAGCCATTCCGGGGGGATACATGGCCCGTGATCGCAAACCGTCCCGCCACCGCGCCCGCGTGATCGCGGCGTCCGTGGCGGCGCTCACCATCGCAGGGACCGCGCTCGCCGAATCCCCGGCGTCCGCGGCGGGCCTGCCGAAGGGACACGACGTCTCCGCCCACCAGAAGAACGTCGACTGGGCGGGCTCGAAGGCGAAGGGCGCCAGGTTCGTCTACATCAAGGCCACCGAGTCCACCAACTACCGGAACCCCTACTTCACCCAGCAGTACAACGGCTCGCGCGACGCGGGCCTGATCCGGGGCGCGTACCACTTCGCCCTGCCGGACAAGTCGTCCGGTGCCGCGCAGGCGGCGTACTTCGTGCGCAACGGCGGCACCTGGACCGCGGACGGCCGGACGCTGCCGCCCGCGCTCGACATCGAATACAACCCGTACGACAGGAAGCACCAGTGCTACGGCCTGAGCAAGGCGAAGATGGTCGGCTGGATCAAGGCCTTCAGCGACGAGCTGAAGCGGGAGACCGGCCGCCGACCGGTGATCTACACCACCACCCACTGGTGGAACGCCTGCACCGGCGGCAGCAGCGCCTTCGCCGCGAACCACGCCCTGTGGATCGCCCGCCACGGCTCCCCGGACGCGGGACCACTGCCCGCCGGATGGTCGTTCTGGACCTTCTGGCAGTACGACAACGGCGGCAGCCTCCCGGGTGACCAGAATCTCTTCAACGGGTCGCCGAGCCGGCTGAAGACGTTCGCCCGGGGCTACTAACCCAAGGGGCGCTTGAGCCGTCGAGCCGGAGTGGAGCGACGACCCTCCCTGACTACACCCCCAAGACCATCCCAGTTCACCTTCCGTTCACCCAGGTTGCCTACGGTCAACCAGCCAATGACCTCTGAACGAATGCCTGGGTAAATGGAAAGCTTCTCGCTGATCCTCGCGATTGTGGTGGTAACTGCACTCGCGTTCGATTTCACGAACGGTTTCCACGACACCGCCAACGCGATGGCCACGACCATCTCGACCGGTGCACTCAAGCCCAAGGTCGCGGTGGCCATGTCCGCCGCGCTCAACCTTGTAGGCGCCTTCCTCTCCGTGGAGGTCGCCAACACGATCTCCAAGGGTCTCGTCGATGAGAACGGCATACGTCCCGAGGTCATATTCGCCGCCCTCGTCGGCGCGATCCTCTGGAACCTGCTGACCTGGCTGGTCGGACTCCCGTCCAGCTCCTCGCACGCCCTCATGGGCGGCCTGATCGGCGCCACGATCGCCTCGGCCGGCACGGGTGCCGTCCACGGGGACGTCCTCGTCACCAAGGTGCTGATCCCGGCGATCGCCGCCCCGATCGTCGCCGGCCTGGCGGCCATGCTCGCCACCAGGTTCTCCTACGCGCTGAGCAAGGACACCGACGGCGAGGCCACCCGCAAGGGCTACCGCGCCGGCCAGATCGCCTCCGCGGGCCTGGTCTCCCTCGCCCACGGCACCAACGACGCGCAGAAGACGATGGGCATCATCACCCTGGCGCTGATCGCCGGTGGCAGCATCGCCCCGGGCTCCAACCCTCCCGTCTGGGTGATCCTCTCCGCCGGTCTCGCCATCGCGCTCGGCACCTACCTCGGCGGCTGGCGCATCATCCGCACCATGGGCAAGGGCCTGACCGAACTCCAGCCGCAGCAGGGCTTCGCCGCCCAGACCAGCGCCGCGACGGTCATCCTGGCCTCCTCCCACCTGGGCTTCTCCCTCTCCACCACGCACTCCGTCTCCGGCTCCGTGATGGGCGCGGGCCTGGGCCGCAAGGGCGGCGTGGTCCGCTGGTCCACGGCGACCCGCATGTTCGTCGCCTGGGCGCTGACACTGCCGGCCGCCGCGCTGGTCGGTGCGCTCGCGGAGTCCGTGACCGACCTGGGCGACTGGGGCACCGCACTCGTCGCCGTCTTCCTGATCGCCTCCAGCGCCGCGATCTGGAAGGTCTCCCGCCGCGAGGTGGTCGACCACAGCAACGTCAACGACGCCGAGGAGCCGGCCGGTGTGGTGACCACGGCGATCGCCGCCGTGACGCCGCCCCCGGCGGGCACCGTGGCCGAGGACCTGACGGCCACCATCCCGTCCCCGGCGACCACCCCCGCCATCGACCCGGCCGCCCCTCCGGCCGCCGCCGTCTGACCCCGAGCCCCGGCTACTCCGGACACAAGAAAGCAGCTCTGTTATGAAGATCGACTGGGCAGCCCTCGGCTCCGTCTTCGGCGTCAGCCTCGTGGTCACCGTGGGCCTCGTGGCCCTCTTCACCCTGGGCGTCAAGGGCCTCGCGCACCGCGAGCGCGCCGCGGCCCAGGGCGGCTCCGCCGGACTCGCGGCCACGGCAGCGTACGCGTGCTTCGCGGCCTGCGCGGCGGCGGTGGCGTACGGCATCTACCTGATCATGGCCAAGGCCTGACCGAGGTTCACCGGGCTCCTCCCTGACACCTTCAGGGAGGAGCCTTTCGCATGCCGCCACACCGGCCCGGGCAGTGTCGGTGTGGGGCTCAGCACACTCCTCCCCCGCAGGTCAACAGCAAGTTGACGGCCCTTCCGGGGGCGTGGTGGACTGCCCGAGCCATGTACGGCGGCAAGAGAGGAAGCCGGTGTGAATCCGGCGCGGTCCCGCCACTGTCACCGGGGTAGCAATCCCCGGGAGCCAGGAACTCTCACCGCCGGTCTCGTCGAACCAGGGCGCGGACACCCTGAGTGAGGACATATCGCCATGCTCGCACGGCCGTTGAGGCACCGCACCGGAAGAACGCTGCCCGACCCCACGGCCGGCTGAGCCGATGCGTGCCGATCGCGTCTTCGCGTACGGCGCCACCGCCGGCCTCCTCGGCGACCTGCTCCTGGGCGATCCACGCCGCGGGCATCCGGTCGCCGCGTTCGGCCGTGCGGCGGGAGCCGTGGAACAGCTGCTGTGGCGGGACCACCGGGGGTGGGGCGCCCTGCACACCGCCGTCTGCGTCGGTGGCACCGCCGCCCTCGGCGCCCTCGCCCAAAGCGGCGTGCGCACGTCAGCGGCCGCCTCCGTCGCGCTCACCGCCGCCGCCACCTGGGCGGTCGTCGGGGGGACTTCGCTCGCCCGGGAGGCCCGGGTCATCGGGCGTGCCCTGGAGGCGGGCGATGTGGACGGGGCACGTGCCCGGCTGCCCCATCTGTGCGGGCGGGACCCACAGGCCCTCGACGCCGACGGAATCGCGCGGGCGGTGGTGGAGTCCGTCGCGGAGAACACGTCCGACGCGGTCGTGGGGGCCTTGGTGTGGGGTGCCGTGGCCGGCGTGCCCGGTCTCCTCGGTTTCCGCGCCGTGAACACGCTCGACGCCATGGTCGGGCACAAGTCCCCCCGGTACCGGCGCTACGGGTGGGCCTCCGCCCGGCTCGACGACGTCGCCGGGTGGCCGGGGGCGCGGCTCACCGCCGTACTGGCCGCCGCCGCGGGCCCGGATCCACGCGGAGCGCTCCGTGCCTGGCGGGCGGACGCGCACAGACATCCGAGTCCCAACGCGGGGCCCGTCGAGGCCTCCTTCGCGGGGGCGTTGGGCGTACGGCTCGGCGGAACCCTCTCCTACGGCGGGCGGGTCGAGCACCGGCCCGTGCTCAACGGTGACGGCCGCGCCGTGACCACCAAGGACATCGACCGGGCCGTACGGCTCTCCCGTCGGGTCGGTCTGCTCGCGCTCGGCACCGGCATCGCCGCGCGCGCCATCGTGGCGAAGACAAGGGGGCGCAGGTCATGAACGGTGGTCTACTCGTCGCCGGTACCACCTCCGACGCCGGCAAGAGCGTCGTGACGGCGGGGATCTGCCGGTGGCTCGTGCGGCAGGGAGTCAAGGTCGCGCCCTTCAAGGCGCAGAACATGTCCCTCAATTCGTTCGTGACGCGGGAGGGCGCCGAGATCGGGCGGGCGCAGGCCATGCAGGCCCAGGCGTGCCGGGTGGAGCCCAGCGCGCTCATGAATCCCGTGCTGCTCAAGCCCGGTGGCGAGCAGAGCAGCCAAGTCGTGCTGCTGGGCAAGCCCGTCGGCGAACTCAGCGCGCGCGGCTACCACGGCGGACGGCAGCAGCAACTCCTCGGGACCGTTCTCGACTGTCTCGCCGAGTTGCGGGGCAGGTATGACGCGGTGATCTGTGAGGGGGCCGGTTCGCCCGCGGAGATCAATCTGCGCAGGACCGACATCGTGAACATGGGGATCGCCCGGAACGCCCGGCTCCCCGTACTCGTCGTCGGCGACATCGACCGCGGGGGCGTCTTCGCCTCCTTCTTCGGGACCGTCGCCCTGCTCTCCCCCGAGGACCAGGAACTCGTCGCCGGATTCCTCGTCAACAAGTTCCGGGGGGACGTCAGCCTCCTGGAGCCGGGACTCGACATGCTGCACGGCCTCACCGGGCGGCACACCTACGGGGTACTGCCGTTCCGGCACGGGCTCGGGATCGACGAGGAGGACGGGCTGCGCGTGTCGCTGCGCGGCACCGTGCGCGAGTCGAACGTCTCCGCGCCCGTCGGGGAGGACGTGCTGCGGATCGCCGTGTGCGCCATCCCCCTCATGTCCAACTTCACGGACGTGGACGCGCTGGCCGCCGAACCGGGTGTCGTGGTGCGCTTCGTGGACCGGCCGGAGGAACTGGCGGACGCCGACCTCGTCGTGATCCCGGGCACCCGGGGAACGGTCCGCGCGCTGGAGTGGCTGCGGGAGCGCGGTCTCGCCGAGGCCCTCGTCCGAAGGGCCGCCGAGCAGAGGCCCGTTCTCGGCATCTGCGGCGGCTTCCAGATCCTTGGCGAGCACATCGAGGACGAGGTCGAGAGCCGGCGGGGGCATGTCGACGGGCTCGGCCTCCTTCCCGTCCGGGTGCGGTTCGCCCGGGAGAAGACCCTGACCCGGCCGACGGGGGAAGCCCTCGGTGAGCACGTCGAGGGGTACGAGATCCACCACGGGGTCGCCTCCATGGCCGGAGGTGAACCCTTCCTGGACGGCTGCCGGGTCGGCCAGACCTGGGGCACGCACTGGCACGGCTCCCTGGAGTCGGACGGCTTCCGGCGGGCCTTCCTGCGCGAGGTGGCGGCCGCCGCGGGCCGCCGCTTCGTCCCGGCCGCCGACACCTCGTTCGCCGCGCTGCGCGAGGAGCAGCTCGACCGGCTCGGCGACCTGATCGAACAGCACGCGGACACCGACGCGCTCTGGCGGCTCATCGAGTCGGGCGCGCCGCAAGGACTGCCTTTCATTCCACCGGGAGCGCCCGCATGAGCACAGTGTTGTTGTTGTCGACCGCCGACACCGATCTGCTGGCGGCCCGGGCCTCCGGCGCGTCCTACCTGATCGGCAACCCGACCCGGGTCGACGTCGCCGAAGAGCTTCCGGGACTCGTCCGGCGGGCCGACATCGCCGTCGTACGGCTGCTCGGCGGAAAGCGCGCCTGGGAGGACGGGCTCGCCGCGCTGAAGGCCGCGGGGATCCCGACCGTGCTGCTGGGCGGGGAGTCGGTGCCCGACGCCGAGCTGATGGCCGACTCGTCCGTGCCGGCCGGCGTCGTGGCCGAGGCGCTGCGCTACCTCGTCGAGGGCGGGCCCGCCAACCTCACCGAACTCGCCCGGTTCCTGTCCGACACCGTGCTGCTCACGGGCGAAGGGTTCGTCGAGCCGCGGAAGATGCCCGAGTACGGCGTCCACGGCGAGCGCGACCACGTCGAGGGCCGTCCGACCATCGGGGTGCTCTTCTACCGGGCCCACGAACTGAGCGGCAACACCGCCTTCCTCGACACGCTGTGCGACGCGGTCGAGGCGCACGGCGCCAACGCCCTTCCCGTGTACTGCGGCTCACTGCGCGGTGCCGACGCCGGGCTGTACGAGATCCTCGGCCGCGCCGACGCCCTCGTCGCCACGGTCCTCGCCGCGGGCGGCACACACGCCTCGCAGGCGTCGGCGGGCGGCGACGAGGAGGCCTGGGACATCGGAGCCCTCGCCGACCTGGACATCCCGGTGCTGCAGGGCCTCTGCCTGACCTCCTCCCGTGCCGCGTGGGACGAGTCCGACGCCGCCGTCTCCCCCATGGACGCGGCGATGCAGGTCGCGATCCCGGAGTTCGACGGCCGCCTCATCACCGTGCCGTTCTCCTTCAAGGAGCAGGGTCCCGACGACGTCCCGGTGTACGTCGCCGACCCCGAGCGCGCCGGGCGCGTCGCCGGAATCGCCGTACGGCACGCGCGGCTGAAGCACAAGGCGAACGCCGAGAAGAAGGTGGCGCTCGTCTTCACGGCCTACCCGACCAAGCACTCGCGGGTCGGCAACGCGGTGGGGCTCGACACACCGGCCTCGGCGGTACGGGTGCTGGACGCGCTGCGGGACGCGGGGTACGCGCTGACCGAGTACCCGGACAACGGCGACGAGTTGATCCACCGGCTCATCGGGGCCGGCGGCCACGACGTCGAGTGGCTCACGGAGGAGCAGCTGGCCGCCGCGCCCGCGCGCGTGCCGCTCGCCGACTACCGGGCGTGGTTCGACAAGCTCGACCCGGAGCTCCGGAACGCCATGCTGGAGGCGTGGGGCGAGCCGCCGGGCTCGTTGTACGTCGACGGGGACGAGATCGTCCTCGCCTCCCTCCGGTTCGGGAACGTCGTCGTCATGATCCAGCCGCCGCGCGGCTTCGGGGAGAACCCGATCGCGATCTACCACGACCCCGACATGCCGCCGTCGCACCACTACATGGCGGCGTACCGGTGGCTGGAGAACAGTTTCGGCGCGGACGCGATCGTGCACATGGGCAAGCACGGCACGATGGAGTGGCTGCCGGGCAAGGGGCTGGGCCTGTCGCGCGGGTGCGCGCCGGACGCCGTTCTCGGCGACCTGCCCCTGATCTACCCCTTCATCGTCAACGACCCCGGCGAGGGCACCCAGGCCAAGCGCCGGGGCCACGCCACTGTCGTCGACCACCTCGTACCGCCCATGGCCCGTGCCGACACGTACGGCGACCTGGCCAAGCTGGAGCAGCTGCTCGACGAGTACGCGCTCGTCTCCGACCTGGACCCGACGAAGGCGCCGACCGTCCGCGCCCAGATCTGGACCCTCGTCAAGGCCGCCGAGCTCCACCACGACCTGCACGTCGACGAGCAGCCGGACGAGGGCGACTTCGACGAGTTCGTCATGCACATCGACGGCTATCTGTGCGAGATCAAGGACGTGCAGATCCGGGACGGCCTGCACATCCTCGGCGGCGGCCCGGTCGCGGAGCCGCGCGTCAACCTGGTCCTGGCCGTGCTGCGCGCCTCGCAGGTGTGGGGCGGGCAGGCGAACGCCCTGCCGGGGCTCAGGGCTTCGCTGGCCGAGCACTTCGGGCTGGTGGAGAAGGAGCTGCTCGCCGAGCCGGGCGCGCCGGTGAAGGTACCGGTGGAGCTGACGGATCTGGCCGAGGGCCCCTCGCGCACGGCCGCCGACGCGATCGACCTGCTGGAGCAGCTGTGCCGGCGGGTCGCCGAGGGCATGGAAGCGCGGGCGTGGGACGTCACGGCGGTGCCCGCCCTGGTCCGTGACGTACTCGGCACCGAACTCCCCGACGCCGTCGCCGTGCTGGAGTTCGCCTGCACCGAGGTGGTGCCGCGGCTGGCGCGGACCACCGACGAGATCGGCCACATCCTCCGAGCGCTGAACGGCGGTTACGTCCCGGCGGGCCCGTCGGGTTCGCCGACGCGCGGCCTGGTGAACGTGCTGCCGACCGGCCGGAACTTCTACTCGGTCGACCCCAAGGCCATTCCGTCCCGGCTGAGTTGGGAGGTCGGACAGTCGCTCGCCGACTCGCTGGTGCAGCGGTATCTGAGCGACACCGGCGAGTACCCGAAGTCGGTCGGCCTCACGGTGTGGGGCACGTCCGCCATGCGCACCCAGGGCGACGACATCGCCGAGATCCTGGCGCTGCTGGGCTGCCGTCCGGTGTGGGACGACGCGTCGCGCCGGGTGACCGGATTCGAGGTGGTGTCGCTGGAGGAGCTGGGGCGCCCGCGCATCGACGTCACGGTCCGCATCTCCGGTTTCTTCCGGGACGCGTTCCCGCACGTGGTGGGGCTGATCGACGACGCGGTGCGGGCGGTGGCGGAGCTGGAGGAGTCCGCCGAGTCCAACTTCGTACGGGCGCACGTGGACGAGGACGCTGCGCTGCACGGCGACCGGCGGCGCGCGACGGCCCGTGTCTTCGGCTCCAAGCCGGGTGCGTACGGCGCCGGTCTGCTGCCGCTGATCGACGCCCGCAACTGGCGGTCCGATGCGGACCTGGCCGAGGTGTACGCGGTGTGGGGCGGCTACGCCTACGGGCGCGGGCTGGACGGGCGGGCGGCGCGCGGGGACATGGAGACGGCGTTCCGGCGGATCGCGGTGGCAGCGAAGAACGTCGACACCCGCGAGCACGACCTCGTCGACGCCGACGACTACTTCCAGTACCACGGCGGCATGGTCGCCATGGTGCGGCACCTGACAGGGGCGAGCCCCGAGGCCTACGTCGGCGACTCGGCCGTACCGGACCAGGTGAAGACCCGCACGCTGGGCGAGGAGACCCACCGGGTCTTCCGGGCGCGCGTGGTCAACCCGCGTTGGATGAGCGCCATGAGGAGGCACGGCTACAAGGGCGCCTTCGAGATGGCGGCGACCGTGGACTACCTGTTCGGGTACGACGCCACGGCCGGGGTCGTGGACGACTGGATGTACGAGAAGCTCAGCGCCGAGTACGTCTTCGACGCCGAGAACCGGGACTTCATGCGGAAGTCCAACCCCTGGGCGCTGCGCGGGATCACGGAGCGGCTCCTGGAGGCCGCCGACCGCGGGCTGTGGGCCGAGCCGGACGCGGACACGCTGGAGCGGCTGCGCGCCACCTATCTGGAGCTGGAAGGCGACTTGGAGGACGACGAGAAGTGAGTACCCCCTTTCCGTTCACGGCCGTCGTCGGCCAGGACGACCTGCGGCTCGCGCTGCTGCTGAACGCCGTGTCCCCGGCGGTCGGCGGTGTGCTGGTGCGCGGCGAGAAGGGCACCGCCAAGTCCACGGCCGTCCGCGCGCTCTCGGCGCTGCTGCCGGCGGTGGACGTGGTCCCCGGATGCCGGTTCTCGTGCGACCCGGCCTCCCCCGACCCCGGGTGCCCGGACGGTCCGCACGAGGCGGGTGCCGGTACGGGGCGGCCCGCGCGCATGGTGGAGCTGCCGGTCGGCGCCTCCGAGGACCGGCTCGTGGGCGCCCTCGACATCGAGCGGGCGCTCGCGGAGGGCGTGAAGGCCTTCGAGCCCGGCCTGCTGGCCGACGCGCACCGCGGGATCCTGTACGTCGATGAGGTCAACCTGCTTCACGACCACCTCGTCGACCTGCTGCTGGACGCGGCCGCGATGGGCGCGTCGTACGTCGAGCGGGAGGGTGTGTCCGTACGGCATGCCGCCCGCTTCCTGCTCGTCGGCACCATGAACCCCGAAGAGGGCGAGCTGCGGCCGCAGTTGCTCGACCGGTTCGGGCTGACCGTGGAGGTCGCGGCCTCGCGGGAGCCGGAGCAGCGGGTGGAGGTCGTCCGGCGGCGCCTGGCGTACGACGACGACCCGGGCGGGTTCGCTGCGCGGTGGGCGGACGAGGAAGCGGACGTACGTCAACGCATCATCGCCGCACGGAAGTTGTTGCCGTCCGTGCGGCTCGGCGACGGGGCGCTGCGGCAGATCGCGGCGACCTGTGCCGCCTTCGAGGTGGACGGCATGCGGGCCGACATCGTGATGGCGCGTACGGCGACGGCGCTGGCGGCCTGGGCGGGGCGCACCGACGTGCTCGCCGAGGACGTGCGGCAGGCGGCGCTGCTGGCGCTGCCGCACCGGCGCAGGCGGAATCCGTTCGACGCGCCGGGACTCGACGAGGACAAGCTCGACGAGACGCTGGAGGAGTTCGGGGGCTCCCCCGAGGACGAGGATCCCGACCCGGACGGGCCCGGTGGCGGAGGTGGGCAGCCCACGCCCGACAGCGGTCCGCAGGGCGGTGACACGTCCGCCCGGCCCGAGGCCGGGGAGGGCGGGGAGCCGCAGGCCTCCGGTGCCGGCTCGGGCGAGCAGGCCCCCGCACGGGCTGCCGAGCCGTTCCGCACCAAGGTGCTGAGCGTGCCCGGGATCGGCGAGGGTGCCGCCGGGCGGCGTTCGCGGGCGCGGACCGAGCACGGGCGGACAACGGGCGCACGGAGGCCGCAGGGGAAGCTCTCCAAGCTGCATCTGGCGGCCACCGTCCAGGCGGCGGCGCCGCATCAACGGGCGCGGGGCCGCTCCGGGCCGGGGCTGGTCGTGCGCCGGGACGATCTGCGGCAGGCCACCCGTGAGGGGCGCGAGGGGAACCTCGTGCTGTTCGTGGTCGACGCCTCCGGGTCCATGGCGGCCCGGCAGCGGATGAGTGCCGTGAAGGGAGCCGTGCTGTCGCTGCTGCTCGACGCCTACCAGCGGCGGGACAAGGTGGGCCTGGTGACCTTCCGCGGCAAGGACGCGCAGGTCGCGCTGCCGCCGACCTCGTCCGTGGACGCGGCGGCGGCCCGGCTGGAGTCGCTGCCCACGGGCGGGAGGACTCCGCTCGCGGCCGGACTGCTGAAGGCGCACGAGGTGCTGCGGGTCGAGCGGCTGCGGGATCCGGCGCGGCGGGCGCTCGTCGTGGTGGTGACCGACGGGCGGGCCACGGGCGGTCCCGAGCCGGTCGCCCTGGCGGGGCGTGCGGCGCGGCTGTTCGCGGCCGAGGGGGTCGCCTCCGTGGTCGTGGACTGCGAGTCGGGGCCGGTGCGGCTGGGGCTGGCCGGAGGACTCGCGGGTGAGCTGGGCGGTACGGCGGTGACGCTGGACGAGCTGCGGGCCGACAGCATCGCCGGGTTGGTCAGGAATGTGCAGGGGACTTCGAGGAGGGCCGCGTAATGCCTCAGGGGCAGCCGAGTGTGATCCCGGACGACGGACTGACGACGCGGCAGCGGCGCAACCGGCCGCTCGTCGTCGTGCACACGGGGATCGGCAAGGGCAAGTCGACCGCGGCCTTCGGGCTCGCGCTGCGCGCCTGGGACCAGGGGTGGCCCATCGGGGTGTTCCAGTTCGTCAAGTCGGCCAAGTGGAAGGTCGGCGAGGAGAACGCGCTCAAGGTGCTGGGCGCCTCCGGCGAGGGCGGGACCGTCGACTGGCACAAGATGGGCGAGGGCTGGTCGTGGGTGCAGCGCGATGCCCAGATGGACAACGAGGAGAAGGCCCGGGAGGGCTGGGAGCAGGTCAAGCGTGACCTGGCCGCCGAGACGTACCGGCTGTACGTGCTCGACGAGTTCGCGTACCCCATGCACTGGGGGTGGGTCGACACCGACGAAGTCATCGACGTGCTGCGCGACCGGCCCGGCACCCAGCATGTCGTGATCACCGGGCGGAACGCGCCCGAGAAGCTGGTCGGCTTCGCGGACCTCGTCACCGACATGTCCAAGGTCAAGCACCCCATGGACGTCGGCCAGAAGGGCCAGAGGGGCATCGAGTGGTGATGTCCTCCTCCGTGCCCCGGCTGGTCGTTGCCGCGCCCGCCTCGGGCAGCGGCAAGACCACCGTTGCCACGGGGTTGATGGCCGCGCTGGCCGGGCGGGGGCTCGCCGTGTCCCCGCACAAGGTCGGGCCCGACTACATCGACCCCGGGTATCACGCGCTCGCCACCGGGCGTGTGGGGCGGAACCTCGACGCGTACCTGTGCGGGCCGGGCCTGATCGGTCCGCTGTTCGCGCACGGTGCGCGCGGGTGCGACATCGCCGTCGTCGAGGGTGTGATGGGGCTGTACGACGGGGCCGCCGGGGAGGGTGAGCTGGCGTCCACCGCCCATGTGGCGAAGCTGCTGCGGGCACCGGTGGTGCTGGTCGTGGACGCCTCGTCGCAGTCGCGGTCGGTGGCCGCGCTGGTGCACGGGTTCGCCTCCTGGGATCCGGAGGTGCGGGTCGGGGGCGTGATCCTGAACAAGGTCGCGTCGGACCGGCATGAGGCCCTGTTGCGAGACGCGTTGGACTCGGCCGGGGTGCCCGTGCTGGGGGCGCTGCGGCGGGTGGCTCAGGTCGATACCCCGTCACGGCATCTCGGGCTGGTACCGGTCGCCGAGCGGAGGGCGTCGGCGGTGGAGGCCGTTGCCGCGATGGCGGCGCAGGTCTCCGACGGGTGTGATCTGGATGCGCTGACGGCGCTGGCACGGAGTGCCGGTGCGTTGTCGGCTGCGGCTTGGGACGCGGCTGAGGCCGTCGCCTCGCCCACCCACGACCACCCGACTCGGCCGGCCGAGAAGCGGGCGCCCGTGGTGGCTGTTGCCGGCGGGGAAGCGTTCACCTTCTCCTACGCCGAGCACACCGAACTCCTCACCGCCGCCGGGGCCGAGGTCGTCACCTTCGACCCCCTCCGGGACGAGCAACTGCCCGACGGGACGAGCGGGTTGGTCATAGGCGGGGGGTTCCCCGAGGTGTACGCGGCCGAGCTGTCCGCCAACGAGCCCCTCAGGAAGGCCGTCGCCGGGCTCGCGCTCAGCGGTGCTCCCGTCGCCGCCGAGTGCGCCGGGCTGCTCTATCTGTGCCGGGAGCTCGACGGGGAGCCGATGTGCGGGGTGCTCGACGCCACCGCCCGCATGAATGAACGGCTCACCCTCGGCTATCGCGACGCCGTGGCAGTGTCGGACAGTTCACTCGCCGCCGCCGGAACCCGGATGCGCGGGCACGAGTTCCATCGGACGGTCGTCGAGCCCGGCTCGGGGGCGGCTCCGGCCTGGGGCGTGCGCGCCCCCGACCGGCGCGTCGAAGGTTTCGTACAACAAGGTGTGCACGCGAGTTATCTGCACACGCACTGGGCGTCCGTGCCCGGTGTGGCCCGTCGGTTCGTGGAGAGGTGCCGGACGTCATGAGCAGCAGGCTGGTCGGAGTCGGGGTCGGGCCCGGTGATCCGGAGCTGGTGACCGTCAAGGGCGTCAACGCGCTGCGCGCGGCGGCTGTCGTCGTCGTACCCGTCATGGCTGCGTCTGATGGAACCGATGGGGGGGAACGCGGGCGGGCCGAGGCGACCGTGCTGCACTACGTGCCCGAGGAGAAGGTCGTCCGGGTGGTGTTCGCGCTCAACGAGCGGACCGACCGGGGGCGCCGGGAGGCCGCCTGGGACGCGGCCGGTGAACGGGTCGCCGAGCTGCTCCGGGGGCACGGGTCCGTCGCCTTCGCGACGATCGGTGACCCGAACGTGTACTCCACCTTCACCTATCTGGCGCAGACGATCGTGGAGCTGGTGCCGGGGACGGTCGTCGAGACCGTGCCCGGGATCACCGCCATGCAGGATCTCGCGGCGCGGTCCGGGGCCGTGCTGACCGAGGGCACCGAGCCGCTGACGCTCGTGCCGGTCACGGCCGGGGCCGAGGTGCTCAAGGAGGCCCTGAACGGGCCGGGGACGGTCGTGGCGTACAAGTTCGGGCGGCAGGCCCGGGAGGTGGCCGAGGCGCTGCGGGAGACCGGGCGGATCGGTGACGCGGTGTGGGGGTCGGCGCTGGGGCTGCCGGAGGAGTCCATCCGGCCCGCCGGCGACCTGGACGGGGCCCCGCTGCCGTACCTCTCCACGCTCATCGCGCCCGCGCGGCGCGACGGCGGCCGGGGCAGCAAGCTGTGACGGCACGCGCACCGCACGGCTCAGCCGGAGATGCCCACCACCAGCCAGATGAACGCCGCGCCCGCGACCGTGCACAGCAGCGTCGAGCGGGCGGGGTGCTCGTGGTGGGCCTCGGGGAGGATCTCGGCGGCGGCGAGGTAGAGGAGCGCGCCGCCGAAGAGGCCGAGATAGCCGCCGAGCAGTTGCTGCGGGATGGTGAGGAAGGCCGTCGACAGCGCGCCGAGGACCGGTGCGCAGGCGTCCGCCACCAGCATGGCGACCGCCTTGCGGCGGGCGTTGCCGTACAGGCGCGTGATGGTGAACGTGTTGAAGCCGTCCGCGAAGTCATGGGCGATCACGGCGAGCGCGACCGCCGCGGCCATGCCGCCGCCCACCTGGAAGGCCGCGCCGATGGCCACGCCGTCCATGGCGCTGTGGCCGACCATCGCCGCGGCCGCCGCGAGGCCCACCTCGGGCGCTCGGTGACCGTGCTCCTCTCCGCCGTGCGCGGCCTGCCGCGCGGCGAGGAGACGTTCCACCAGATGGGCCGCGAGAAAACCGGCCACGAACAGCAGCAGGGCCACCGGCACGCCGAAAACCGGCCGGCCCGCCGCGCGCAGGGCCTCCGGCAGCAGGTCCAGGCCGACCACACCGAGCATCAGACCGCCGGCCAGGCCCAGGACGAGGTGGCGACGGTCGGTCACGCGCTGTGCCGTCCATCCGCCGACCAGCGTCATCAGGAACGCGCCGAGCGCGACGAAGACCGCCATGGGGCCTTGCTATCCGATCGCACCCCGATCGCGCACATCCGGCCACACTTCCACCCACCCACACCATGACATTTCGCACGAGAGGACCCCTTCCCATGGCCGATGCCCCCACCGGCAAGGTGACGTTCGTCGGTGCCGGCCCCGGCGCCGCCGACCTTCTGACGTTCCGGGCCGCGCGCGCCATCGCCGAGGCCGACGTCGTGATCTGGGCGGCCAGCCTGGTCCAGGCGGAGGTCCTCCAGCACGCCCGCGAGGACGCGGAGATCCTCGACTCGGCGGCCATGTCCCTGGAGGACGTCGTCGCCGTCTACGGGCGTGCGCGCGCCGAGGGCCTGAAGGTGGCCCGTATCCACTCCGGCGACCCGGCCCTGTGGGGCGGTACGCAGGAGCAGGTCGACCGGTGCGCTCAGATCGGGATCGAGACGGAGATCGTGCCCGGCGTCTCCTCCTTCTCCGCCGTGGCCGCCCTCGCGCAGCGCGAGCTGACCATCCCCGAGATCGCGCAGTCCGTGGTCCTCACCCGGCTGGGCGGCGGCAAGACGCCGATGCCGCCCGGCGAGGAGGTGCGCGAGTTCGCCCGGCACGGCACGACCATGGCGATCTTCCTGTCCGCCGCCCGCAGCGGGCAGCTGGTGCGGGAGCTGCTGGAGGGCGGCTATCCGACGACCACCCCGGTCGTCGTCGCCTACCAGGCGACCTGGCCCGAGGAACTGGTCGTGAAGTGCACGATCGGCACGCTGGAGGAGACGGTCAAGGAGCACAAGCTCTGGAAGCACACGCTGTTCCTGGTCGGCCCGGCCCTGGACGCGCACGGCACCCGCTCGCACCTCTACCACCCCGGTCACTTCCACGGCTACCGCAAGGCCGACCCCCAGGCCCGCAAGGAGCTGCGCGAGCGGGGTGCGAGCACATGACCCCGCTGATCACCGTCGTCGGTACGGGGACCGGGGTGCCGGTTCCTGAGAACGTCCTCGCCGGGGCCGGGCTGGTCGTCGGCGGGCGGCGCCATCTGGAGGCCGTACGGCTGCCCGAGGCGGCGGAGCGGATCGTCCTCGGGCCGCTGGCGCCCGCACTGGACGCCGTCGAGCGGTATCTCGACAAGGACACCCGGGTCGTCGTGCTGGCCTCCGGGGATCCCGGGTTCTTCGGGATCGTGCGGGCGCTGGCGGAGCGGTTCGGAGCCGGGCGGCTCGACGTACGCCCCGGTGT
Source organism: Streptomyces sp. NPDC086549 (assembly GCF_044746205.1). NCBI lineage: Bacteria > Bacillati > Actinomycetota > Actinomycetes > Kitasatosporales > Streptomycetaceae > Streptomyces > Streptomyces sp. NPDC086549. Next base: position 74,381 of record NZ_JBIVBS010000026.1, read on the forward strand.
CTCGTCCGTCGCGACGGCCTTCGCGCGGCTGGGGCTGCCCTGGGACGACGCGGTGGTGGTCAGCGCGCACGGGCGGGACCTGCGCACGGCGGTCAACGCGTGCCGGGCGCATCCCAAGGTGGCCGTGCTGACCGGGCCGGGGGCGGGTCCCGCCGAGCTGGGCGCGGCGGTTCCCGGAGACCGGGTCCTCGTCGTGGCGAGCGCGCTCGGCGATCCGGAGCGCGAGCGCGTGGAGCGGGTGACGCCCGCCGAGGCCGCGGTCCGGGACTGGGGTACGGCGGTGAGCGTGGTGCTGTGCCTGGACGAGGCACGGGCGCTGGGGGCCGTACGGACCGTCGCCGGCGGACCCGACCGGCCCGCCCGGTGGGCCCTGGACGAGGCCGAGTTCGCGCACCGCGACTCGATGATCACCAAGTTCGAGGTGCGGGCCCTGGCGCTGGCCAGGCTGGGGCCCCGGCTCGGCGACCTGGTCTGGGACGTCGGCGCGGGCTCCGGGTCCGTGGCCGTCGAGTGCGCGCGGCTCGGTGCCGCCGCCGTCGCGGTCGAGAAGACCTCCGACGGGGTCGAGCGGGTCCGTGCCAACGCGGCGGCGCACGGCGTGGACGTGCGTGTGGTGCACGGTCAGGCCCCGGACGCGCTGTCCGGACTCGACGACCCCGACGCCGTGTTCATCGGCGGCGGGGGACGCGAACTGCCCGCGATCGTGGCCGCGTGCGCGCGGCGGGCCCGGCGGACGGTGGTGATCGCGATGGCCGCGCTCGACCGGGTACCGGCCGCCCGCGAGGCGCTCACCGGCGCCGGGTTCTCGTGTGACGGCGTGCTGCTGCAGTCGTCGCGGCTGGCGCCGCTGCCTGGGGACGTGACCCGGCTCGCGGCCACCAATCCAGTGTTTCTGCTGTGGGGCGTCCGGCCTCAAGCCCGTACCGAAGGAGTTGCCCTGTGATCGGCCTGATTTCCGCCACCGCGGCGGGCGCGGCGGCGCGCGACCGGCTGGCGGCCGCCTGGCCGGACCGTACGCGGGTGTACGAGGGTCCCGTCGGGGACGCCGTGCGGGCCGCGTTCGCGGAGTGCGAGCAGCTGGTGTGCTTCCTCGCCACCGGGGCCGTGGTACGCCTGGTCGCGCCGCTGCTGGGCGACAAGGCGTCCGACCCCGGTGTGGTGTGCGTCGACGAGGGCGGGCGGTTCGCCGTGTCGCTGCTGGGCGGGCACGGCGGCGGGGCCAATGGACTCGCCCGCGCGGTGGGCGGGTTGCTCGGTGCCGAGCCCGTGGTGACGACCGCGACCGACGCCGCCGGGCTGCCGGGCCTCGACACGCTCGGGTTTCCCTTCGAGGGGTCCGTCGCGACCGTGTCCCGGGCCCTGCTGGACGGTGAACCCGTCGCGCTGGAGGCCGAGTTGCCGTGGCCGCTGCCGGCGCTGCCGACGGCGCCGCGGGGGTCGTACACCATCCGGCTGACCGACCGGGCCGTCGAGCCGGGCGAGCGCGAGGTGCTGCTGCGCCCGCCGTCCCTGGTCGTCGGTGTCGGCGCGTCGAAGGGCGCTCCCGTGGAGGAGGTGCTGGGGCTGGTCGAGGCCGCGCTGCGGGACGCCGGACTCTCCGCCGCGTCCGTCGCCGAACTCGCCACCGTCGACGCCAAGTCCGGCGAGCCCGGCATCGTCGCCGCCGCCGAGCGCCTCGGTGTGCCCCTGGTGACGTACTCCGCCGAGGAGCTGGCGAAGGTCGAGGTGCCCAACCCCTCCGACGCGCCGCTCGTCGCCGTGGGCACCCCTTCCGTCGCCGAGGCCGCCGCCCTCGTCCGCGGCGGCGAACTCCTCGTCCCCAAGCGCAAGTCCGAGGCACAGCCGGCGATGGCGACCTGTGCGGTCGTACGGCGGCCGGGGCGTGGGCGGCTCGCGGTGGTCGGGCTGGGGCCGGGTGCCCGGGATCTGCTCACCCCGCGCGCCGAGGCGGAGCTGCGGCGCGCCTCCGTGCTCGTCGGCCTCGACCAGTACGTCGACCAGATCCGCGACCTGCTGCGGCCCGGCACCCGGATCCTGGAGTCGGGTCTCGGGGCCGAGGAGGAGCGGGCCCGGACGGCGGTCGCCGAGGCCCGCGCGGGCCATGCGGTCGCGCTGATCGGCAGCGGGGACGCGGGGGTGTACGCGATGGCCTCCCCCGCGCTCGCCGAGGCGTCCGACGACATCGACGTGATCGGTGTACCGGGTGTGACGGCGGCGCTCGCGGCCGGGGCGATCCTGGGCGCGCCGCTGGGCCACGACCACGTGTCGATCAGCCTCTCCGACCTCCACACGCCGTGGGAGGTCATCGAGCGGCGGGTGCGGGCCGCGGCGGAGGCGGACATCGTGGTGACCTTCTACAACCCGCGCTCGCGGGGCCGGGACTGGCAACTGCCGAAGGCCCTGGCGATCCTCGCGGAGCACCGGGAGCCGACGACGCCGGTCGGTGTCGTGCGCAACGCCTCGCGGCCGGACGAGTCCAGCCGCCTGACCACCCTGGTCGCCCTGGACCCGGCGACGGTCGACATGATGACGGTCGTGACCGTGGGCAACACGGCGACCCGGGACATCGCGGGGCGCATGGTCACCCCGCGCGGTTACCGCTGGCAGGAAGGCTCCCAGGAGGAGGCCAAGTGAACCGTGTCGTTCATCCGATCGAGCAGGAGTCCTTCCGGCGGCTGCGCGCCCGCCTGGACACCTCGCACTTCGCGCCGCTGACCCGGGCGGTGGTGGAGCGGGTCATCCACTCCGCCGCCGACCTGGAGTACGCGACCGACCTCGTCATGGCCGAGGGCGACCTGGAGAAGGCGCACACCGCGCTGCACGCAGGGGCGCCCGTGGTCGTGGACGTGGAGATGGTCGCGGCCGGGATCACCCGGCGGGAGACCGTCTGCCGGCTGGGGGACGCCGAGGCCGGGCCGGGGCTGACCCGTTCGGCGCACGCGATCCGGCTGGCGTACGAGCAGGTCGGGCCCGGCGCGCTCTGGGTGATCGGCTGTGCGCCGACCGCCCTGGAGGAGCTGCTCGCCCTGGACGCCTCGCCGGCGCTCGTCATCGGGCTGCCCGTAGGTTTCGTCGGCGCGGCCGAGTCCAAGGCCGCGTTGCGCGAGAGCGGGCTGCCCGCCGTCAGCAACGTGTCCGAGAAGGGCGGTTCCGCGGTGGCCGCCGCCGCGCTCAACGCCCTGCTGTACCACCCCACTTCGAAGGAGAACGCGTGACCACCCCGCCGCCCGCCCTGCTCATCGCCGGCCATGGCACCCGGGACGATGCCGGAGCCGAGGCGTTCCGCGACTTCGTACGGGAGCTGGGGCGCCGCCACCCCGAACTGCCCGTCGCGGGCGGGTTCATCGAGCTGTCCCCGCCGCCGCTGGGCGAGGCCGTGACCGAGCTGGTCGAGCGGGGCGTGCGCCGTTTCGCCGCCGTCCCGCTGATGCTGGTGTCCGCCGGGCACGCCAAGGGCGACATCCCGGCCGCGCTGAGCCGCGAGAAGGAGCGGCACCCCGGGATCACGTACACGTACGGCCGCCCGCTGGGCCCGCATCCGGCACTGCTGAACGTGCTGGAGCGGCGCCTGGACGAGGCCCTCGGCGCCGAGGGCGGGCGGGCCCCGCTGGACCGGGCGGACGTGACCGTGCTGCTGGTCGGGCGCGGTTCGACGGACCCGGACGCCAACGCCGAGGTGCACAAGGCGGCCCGCCTGCTGTGGGAGGGGCGCGGGTACGCGGGCGTGGAGACGGCGTTCGTGTCGCTGGCGGCGCCGGACGTGCCGAGCGGCCTCGACCGCTGCGCGAAGCTCGGGGCGCGCCGGATCGTCGTCCTGCCCTACTTCCTCTTCACCGGCATCCTGCCCGACCGTGTGCGGCAGCAGACGGAGGGCTGGGCGGCCGCGCACCCGGAGATCGACGTGCGGTCGGCCGATGTCATCGGACCCGAGCCCGAGCTGCTCGACCTGGTGATGGAGCGCTACGAGGAGGCCGTCAAGGGCGACCTGCGGATGAACTGCGACTCGTGCGTGTACCGCATCGCGCTGCCCGGCTTCGAGAACAAGGTGGGCGTGCCGCAGCAGCCGCACTTCCACCCGGACGACGACGGTCACGACCACCACGGGCACGGGCATCACCATCACGGCGGACATGCCCATGCGCACTGAGGACACCACCGGGCACGATCTGCGCCACCACGGTGACGCCGAGGTCCGTGACGACGGGTCGGCGCTGGTCGACCTCGCCGTCAACGTCCGTGCCGACACGCCTCCGGTGTGGCTGCGGGAGCGGATCGCCGAGTCGCTGACCGGTCTCGCGGCCTACCCGGACGGGCGGTCCGCGCGGGCGGCGGTGGCGGCACGGCACGGTGTCCCGCCGGAGCGAGTGCTGCTGACGGCGGGCGCGGCCGAGGCGTTCGTACTGCTCGCGCGGGCCCTCGACGTACGTCGGCCGGTCGTCGTGCATCCGCAGTTCACGGAGCCGGAGGCGGCGTTGCGCGACGCCGGCCACACCGTGGACCGGGTGCTGCTGCGGGAGGAGGACGGCTTCCGGCTGGACCCGGCGGCCGTGCCCGAGGACGCCGACCTGGTGGTGCTCGGGAACCCGACGAACCCGACGTCGGTGCTGCACCCGGCGGCGACGATCGCCCGGCTCGCCCGGCCCGGGCGGACGCTGGTGGTCGACGAGGCCTTCATGGACGCGGTGCCGGGTGAGCGGGAGGCGCTGGCCGGCCGGACCGACGTACCCGGTCTGGTCGTCCTGCGCAGTCTGACGAAGACCTGGGGCCTTGCCGGGCTGCGGATCGGCTACGTCCTGGCCGCACCGGAGACGATCGAGGAGCTGGAACGGGCCCAGCCGCTGTGGCCGGTGTCCACCCCCGCGCTGGCGGCGGCGCGGGCGTGCGTGGCGTCCCAGGCGCTGGCGGAGGCGGCCCACGCGGCCCACCGCATCGCGGCGGACCGCGCTCATCTCGTCGCGGGCCTGGAGGAGTTCGCCCCGGAGGGGCTACGGGTGGTGACTCCGGCGGAGGGCCCCTTCGTCCTCGTACGCCTGCCCCGGGCGTCCACGGTCCGCCGCCACCTGCGCAACCTCGGCTATGCGGTCCGGCGCGGTGACACCTTCCCCGGGCTGGACGACGAGTGGCTCCGCCTTGCGGTGCGGGACCGCACGACGGTGAACGGCTTCCTGCAGGCCTTGGACAAGGCGGTGACGCTGGCTGGGCAGTGAGGACGCCGGGCAATATCAGCCCGTCCGGCGTTTGAGGACGAGGCCGTTCAGGCCGAAGCGGGGGTCTGGGGGCAGCAGCCCCCAGGGACGGGAAGGGCAGGGGCGGCGGGGGCGAAACCCTCCCGTCGCTCAGCCCCGCCGACGGGCCACCACCACCGCTCCCCCGCCCGCCACGACCAGCGCGAGCGCCCCGCCGACGACGTAGGGCGTCGTCGAGCCACCACCGGTCTCCGCGAGATCCGCCTCGGCCGGAGCACCCTGCGCCTTGACGTCGGCCGCCGGATCGGCGCTCGGCGAAACGGAGACGGACTTCGCCGGGCCGGCAGGGCTCTCACAGGTCGCCTTGGCCAGGGTCAACGTTCCTTCAACATCGGCCACGTTGAGCTTCAGCGGATTGACGGAGACCTTGAGTTCCAGGGCGGTGGCGGCGGCCGTGCGGGACGTGGTCTCCCGCTGGGAGAGATCGAGACGCACCTCACCGACCCCGGGCACCTTCACGTCCGTCGGGCCGCCCGCGGTGAGTGTCACCCTCTTCCCGAGCACCGTCACCGTGCCTGGCACATGGGACGAGGCCACGGGCGTCTTGTCGGCCTCGCAGGTCGCCTTGGCGGTGACCGCGTCGACCTCGACGAGGGAGAGCAGGGGCAGACCGGGAACGTGGAGCTCGGCGTGGGCGAGGCGGACGGAGCCCTCGGCGCGGCTCGCGGACACCGTAGCCTTCGCCGCGGCGACGTCCGCGCCCAGCACGGCGAACGGCTTTCCGCCGGCCACGCCGTCGATCCGGGTGGTCAGCGCGGTCTTCTCCGCGCTCTGCGGTGCCTGGACCTCGTCGAGCGAGACCGCGAGCGGGACGTTCACGGACTTGTCGAGCAGGGACACATCGAGCCCGGTGCGCAGAACGACGGCGCTCGCGCGACCGTGGTCGGTGGTCGCGTGCGCGGAGCCCGCGCCGGCCAGTACCGCGGGACCCGCGGCGAGGGCCGTGGCCGTCGCGACGGTCGCGAGACGGCGTGCGGGCATGCGGAAGTTGTTGCCGTTCAAGGTGGGACCCCCAGACGAGACTTGCTCGGGACCCGGCAAGAATTACGCACTGTGGGTGAACGGTCAGCAATCCTGCGTTACTTCACTCCATAGTGGACTTTCCGCCAACCCTTTCGAATCCCCCGGCACAAGCGTTCCCCTACGCTCCCCTACTCGACGACCCGCCCGTTCAGCACCACCCGTCGCGGTGCCGCCAGCACCCGTACGTCCGCCCGCGGATCGCCCTCGTACACCACCAGGTCTGCCGGAGCCCCCTCCTCCAGACCGGGCCGCCCGAGCCACTTCCGGGCACCCCAGGCCGTCGCCGACAGGGCGTCGACCGGCGGGATGCCGGCGGTGACCAGTTCCGCGACCTCGCCCGCGACCAGGCCGTGCGCCAGCGAACCCCCGGCGTCCGTGCCGACGTACACCGGGATCCCGGCGTCGTACGCGCCGCGCACCGTGTCGTAGCGCCGCTCGTGCAGTCGCCGCATGTGCGCGGACCAGCGCGGGAACCTGGACTCGCCGCCGTCGGCCAGCTTGGGGAAGGTGGCGATGTTGACGAGGGTGGGCACGATCGCGACGCCGCGCTCGGCGAACAGGGGGATCAGGTCCTCGGTCAGGCCCGTGGCGTGTTCGATGCAGTCGATGCCCGCCTCGACCAGGTCCCGCAGCGAGCTCTCGGCGAAGCAGTGTGCGGTGACGCGGGCGCCCAGGCGGTGGGCCTCCGCGATCGCCGCCTCCACCGCCTCCCGCGGCCAGCAGGCCGACAGGTCGCCGAGATCGCGGTCGATCCAGTCGCCGACCAGCTTCACCCAGCCGTCACCGCGCCGGGCCTCCTGAGAGACGTACGCGACCAGCTCGTCCGGCTCGATCTCGTGCGCGTAGTTCCTTATGTAGCGACGGGTACGGGCGATGTGCCGGCCGGCCCGGATGATCTTCGGGAGGTCCTCGCGGTCGTCGACCCAGCGGGTGTCGGAGGGTGAGCCCGCGTCCCGGATGAGCAGGGTGCCCGCCTCGCGGTCGGTCAGCGCCTGCTTCTCCGCGACGTCGGCGTCGACCGGGCCGTGGGCGCCGAGGCCCACATGGCAGTGGGCGTCGACGAGGCCGGGCAGCGCCCAGCCCTCGACGGTCCGGACGTCCTGGGCGCCGGCGGGACGGTCGTAAGAGATCCGTCCGCCGACGACCCACAGCTCGTCGCGGACACTCTCGTCGTACGGACCGACGAGGATCCGCCCCTTCACGTGCAGCACCGCGTGATCGCTCATGTACCGCACCTTAATGAACGGGTCAGCCGTCCTTGCCCACCTGGTCGGAGGTCTCCTCCTCGACGTCCGCCATCGCGGGGTCGAGGAGGCGGGAGAGGAAGTGGCGGGTGCGTTCGTGCCGGGGGTCGCCGATGACCTGGCCGGGGCTGCCTTCCTCGACGATCACACCGCCGTCCATGAAGACGACCCGGTCGGCGACCTCGCGGGCGAAGGTCATCTCATGGGTGACGACCATCATGGTCATGCCCTCGTTGGCGAGCATGCGCATGACGGCGAGGACGTCTCCCACCAGCTCGGGGTCGAGCGCCGAGGTCGGCTCGTCGAACAGCATGACCTCGGGGCCCATGGCCAGCGAGCGGGCGATGGCGACGCGCTGCTGCTGGCCGCCGGAGAGGGAGGACGGGTAGGCGTCCGCCTTCTCGGACAGGCCGACCCGCTCCAGGTTCTCGGCGGCGATCCGGGCGGCCGTGGCCTTGTCCCGCCGGAGCACCCGGCGCTGCGGCAGGGTGAGGTTCTCGGTCACCGACAGGTGCGGGAACAGGTTGAACTGCTGGAACACCATGCCGATACGGCGGCGTACGGCGTCGATGTCGACGTCGGGGTCGGTGACCTCGGTGCCGCCGACGAAGACCTGGCCCTTGGTGGGTTCCTCCAGAAGGTTGACGCAGCGCAGGAGGGTCGACTTGCCGGAGCCGGACGGGCCGATCACGCAGACGACCTCGCCCTGGGCGATCTCCAGGTCGATGCCGCGCAGCACCTCGTTGTCGCCGAAGGACTTGTGCAGGCCGCGGACCTGGATCTCAGCGGTGCCAGGGATGACGGGGGTGCTCACTTGACGGCCTCCTGGGCATTGGCCTCCAGACGCCGCGCGACGAAGCCGAGTGGGATCGTGACGAGCAGGTAGCACAGACCCGCCACCAGGATCGGCGTGGAGTTGGCGGTCGTGCTGGCCAGGTCACGGCCGAACTTGGACAGTTCGCGCTCCTCCAGGGTCACACCCAGGAGCAGGACCAGGGAGGAGTCCTTGAAGAGCATGATGAACTCGTTGGTGAGCGGCGGCAGGATGATCCGGAACGCCTGCGGGATGATGATCGAGACCATCGCGCGGGCGGGTGAGAAGCCCAGCGAGCGGGCCGCTTCCATCTGCCCCTTGGGGACCGCCTGGATGCCCGCGCGGAAGGTCTCCGCCATGTAGGCGGCCCCGATCAGGCCGAGCCCGAGGGCCGCCTTGCCGTAGGTGCCGCCGGGAATCTCCGTGCCGGGGAAGGCCAGCGGGACGGCCACGCCGATGAAGACGAAGATCAGCAGTGCGGGCAGGCCGCGGAAGACCTCGATGTAGACGCTCGCGACCCAGCGGTACGGGCCCACGGACGACAGCCGCATCAGCGCGACGACCAGACCGAGGGCCACTCCGACCACGAAGCCGGACACCGTGTAGAGCACGGTGTTCTTCAGCGCCAGCGTGATGACGTCGGGGAACATCTGCCTGGCGATGTCCGGCTGCGCGAACTGGTTCTGCAGCCGTCCCCAGTCCGCCGCGACCGCGAAGGCGATCACGGCGGCCACGAAGACGGTGTACTGCACGCCCCGGGACAGACTGCGCTTCTGGCGCCGGGTCAGACCCTTTTTCTTCGGCTGGAGTGGTACGTCTGTGCCGGCCATGGGGTCAGGAGGCGGAGGGCGAGGTGGAGGCGGACGCGGACGCGGTGTACGGGCCGATCCACTGCTCGTAGAGCTTCTTGTACGTGCCGTCGGCCTTGGCGTCCGCGAGCGCCTTGTTGATGGCGGCGCGCAGCTCGGCGTTGCCCTTCTTCACCGTGAAGCCGTACTGCTCGCCGGTGTTGAGGTTGTCGACCACCTTGAAGGCGTCGGCGTTGGCCTTGTCCTTCAGCCAGCCCTGGACCACCGGATAGTCGATGACGACGGCCTGGACCTGTCCGGTGCGCAGCCCGTTGAGGACCGCGTCGGAGGACTCGAAGGAGATCGGGTCGTAGCCCTTGCTCTTCGCGTAGTCCTCGCCGGTGGTCTGCGCCTGGGCGCCGAGCTTCTTGCCCTTGGCCTTGACGTCGGCGAGCGAGTTGATGCCGCTCTTCTTGTCGACGAGGACGGCCTGGGTGGCGTCGAAGTACGGGTCCGAGAAGTCGACGTTCTTCTTGCGCTCGGCCGTGATCGTCATGCCGGCGGCGGCCAGGTCGCACTGGCCGGAGTTCAGGAACGCGCCCGTCTTGAAGTTCTCGAACGGCGTGTCGACGATCTGCTGCTTCACACCGAGGTTCTTGGCGACGAGGTCGATCAGCGACACGTCGAAGCCCTGCACCTTGCCGTCGATCTCCGACTGGAAGGGCGGGTACGGCAGGTGGGTGCAGGTGGTCAGCTGGCCCGCCTTGACCAGGTGGACCCCCTTGACGGTGGTCTTGCCGCTCCCGCCGTCACTCGAGGAGCAGCCGGCCACGAGCAGCAGCCCGGCCGTCGCGGTGGTGGCGGCCAGAACGCGGGTCCGGCGCGCGAGGAGCGTGTTCATGGGGATCTCCTGTGATGGAACTGTGGGTTCCGATTATAAGGAGAAGTTTGAGTTCCTCAAACCAAACCCATGGCTTCGGGGTCGTCGGGCCTGGGAAGTCGCCGGTCGGAGGAGTGATCGGCCTGACACCGTCGAGGCCCCGGAGACCGGGATCGGGATCAGGGGGCCGTTCGGGCGTTCGCCGGGCCCGACGCGCCCATCCTGCGGCAGCGTATCGACGGAGCAACCGGGGCATGAATTCAAAGCAATTCCGAAATCCCTTTCCGGCGATAGCTTTCCCGAGTTCTTCTGCCCGCATTTTGCGGAGCTAAACAGGGGGAATTTCGTCCGGGTTTCAACCCTGTGACACACTCCACACAACAGAAGCATTCGCCCGCTTTTGTGCGGTATAAAACGGCACATTTCTTCACCGGTCGTCGAGCTCACGAAACTCCTGTCCGTGCATTTTCGAATTTGCCTCGCTAAATTCAAGCCGCATGACTGCCGCACAAGCAGACCTGCTCATCGACCGTCCGGAGGTGACGGACGGGGCCGCGCTCTGGCGTCTCGCCAAGGATTCCGGAACCCTCGATCTGAACTCCTCGTACAGCTATCTGCTGTGGTGCCGGGACTTCGCCGGCACATCGGCGGTGGCGCGCGGGGCGGGCGGGGGCCCGGTCGGGTTCGTGACCGGGTACATACGGCCGGAGCGCCCGCGCACCCTGCTCGTCTGGCAGGTGGCGGTCGACGCGGCACACCGGGGTCGCGGGATCGCCGCCGCCCTGCTCGACGGGCTGACCGCGCGGCTCGGCGCCGAACGCGGGATCACCCGCGTCGAGACGACCATCACCCCGGACAACACCGCCTCCGAGCGCCTCTTCACCTCGTACGCCGCACGGCACGGCGCCTCCGTCACCCGCGAGGTGCTGTTCGACGCGGGCCTGTTCCCCGACGGCCCGCACGAGCCCGAGGTCCTGTACCGCATCGGGCCGCTGACCCCCCACCCGTCGCACTGAGGAGCGATCAACCGTGACCATCACCCAGCCCGACCTCAGCGTCTTCGAGACCCTGGAGTCCGAGGTGCGCAGCTACTGCCGCGGCTGGCCCACCGTCTTCGACCGTGCGCGGGGCAGCCTGATGTACGACGAGGACGGGCACCGGTACCTCGACTTCTTCGCCGGCGCGGGCTCGCTCAACTACGGGCACAACAACCCCGTTCTCAAACGGGCGTTGATCGACTACCTGACGCGGGACGGGGTCACCCACGGGCTCGACATGTCCACCACGGCCAAGCGGTCCTTCCTGCAGACCTTCCAGGATCTGGTGCTGCGCCCCCGCGACCTGCCGTACAAGGTCATGTTCCCGGGGCCGACCGGCACCAACGCGGTCGAGTCCGCGCTGAAGCTGGCCCGGAAGGTGAAGGGACGCGAGGCGATCGTGTCGTTCACCAACGCCTTCCACGGAATGTCCCTCGGCTCGCTGGCCGTGACCGGCAACGCCTTCAAGCGGGCCGGCGCCGGGATACCGCTGGTGCACGGGACGCCCATGCCGTTCGACAACTACTTCGACGGCACGGTCCCCGACTTCCTCTGGTTCGAGCGGCTCCTGGAGGACCAGGGGTCCGGGCTCAACAAGCCGGCCGCCGTGATCGTGGAGACCGTGCAGGGCGAGGGCGGGATCAACGTCGCGCGTCCGGAGTGGCTGCGGGCCCTGGCCGGGCTGTGCGAGCGGCAGGACATGCTGCTGATCGTCGACGACATCCAGATGGGATGCGGGCGCACCGGGGCCTTCTTCTCCTTCGAGGAGGCCGGGATCGTGCCCGACATCGTCACCGTGTCGAAGTCCATCAGCGGATACGGACTGCCCATGTCGTTGTGCCTGTTCAGGCCCGAGCTGGACATCTGGGAGCCGGGCGAGCACAACGGCACCTTCCGCGGCAACAATCCCGCGTTCGTCACCGCCACCGCGGCCCTGGAGACGTACTGGGCCGACGGCTCCGCCATGGAGAAGCAGACCCGGGCCCGCGGCGAGCGGATCGAGCAGGCGCTCGTCGCCGTCACCGAGGAGAACGTCGCCGACGTGAAGGAGTACCGGGGCCGGGGGCTCGTGTGGGGCCTGGAGTTCCACGACAGGGAACGCGCCGACCGGGTCGCGCGGCGCGCCTTCGAACTCGGGCTGCTCATCGAGACGTCCGGCCCTCAGGGCGAGGTCGTCAAGCTGCTGCCCGCCCTCACCGTCACCCCCGACGAACTGGACGAGGGACTGAGCGTCCTCGCCCGCGCCGTTCGCGAAACCGTCTAGCAAGGAGGCTGTGCACCACCGTGATCGTCCGTTCGTTCAAGGACATCGAAGGCACCGACCGGCATGTGAGGTCGGCGTCCGGCACCTGGGAGAGCAAGCGCATCGTCCTCGCCCGGGAGCGGGTCGGCTTCTCCCTCCACGAGACCGTCCTGTACGCGGGGACGGAGACGTCGATGTGGTACGCGAACCACGTCGAGGCCGTCGTGTGCGTCGAGGGCGCGGCCGAACTCACCGACCACGAGACCGGGAGGACGTACTCCATCACCGCCGGGACCATGTACCTCCTCGACGGGCACGAGCGGCACACGCTCCGCGTCCAGGAGGACTTCCGCTGCATCTGTGTGTTCAACCCGCCCGTGACCGGCCGGGAGGACCACGACGAGAACGGCGTCTACCCCCTGCTCACCGAACCCGAGGAGGTGTGAGGACCATGACCGTCACCGATCTCTACCCCAGCCGCGGCGCCGCCGAGGTGTCCGTGCCGCGCCAGGACCCCGTCGTCTGGGGCGCCCCCGACACTCCTGGCCCGATCCCGACCGCCGGTCTCCAGGCGTACGAGCGCGACGGCTTCCTCACCGTCGACCAGTTGATCACCGATGACGAAACGGCCGTCTACCGGCGGGAGTTGGACCGGCTGGTGTCGGATCCGGCGATCCGCGCCGACGAGCGGTCGATCGTGGAGCCGAAGTCCAAGGAGATCCGCTCCGTCTTCGAAGTGCACCGGATCAGCGAGGTGTTCGCCGCCCTGGTACGGGACGAGCGGGTCGTCGGGCGGGCCCGGCAGATCCTCGGCTCGGACGTGTACGTCCACCAGTCCCGGATCAACGTCAAGCCGGGGTTCGGGGCCGGCGGGTTCTACTGGCACTCGGACTTCGAGACCTGGCACGCGGAGGACGGTCTGCCGAACATGCGGACGGTGTCCGTGTCGGTCGCGCTGACCGAGAACCTCGACACCAACGGCGGGCTCATGATCATGCCGGGCTCGCACCGGACGTTCCTCGGGTGTGCGGGAGCGACACCCGAGGACAACTACAAGAAGTCGCTGCAGATGCAGGACGCGGGCACGCCGTCCGACGAGGCGCTGACCGGCATGGCGGGCGAGTACGGCATCAGGCTCTTCACCGGCAGGGCCGGTTCCGCGACCTGGTTCGACTGCAACTGCATGCACGGGTCCGGCGACAACATCACGCCGTTCCCGCGCAGCAACGTCTTCATCGTGTTCAACAGCGTGGAGAACGCGGCGGTCGAGCCCTTCGCGGCTCCGGTACGGCGGCCGGAGTTCATCGGGGCGCGGGACTTCACTCCGGTGCGCTGAGCTGCCGCTGCGAGCTGCTGCGTTCGGCTACAGCCAGGCCAGGGAGGCCGCCCGCTCCAGTACGTGCCGTACGGCCCCCTCGTCGCCCGCGCTGCCGCGCGGGACGGCGTCGGGGGCGTACCGGCCGCCGATGAGCAGGCAGAAGTCGACCGGGTCCAGGGCGAGTTCGGCGCGCACCGGCTCGTCCTCGGAGCCGAGGACCCACTCCTCCCCGCCGGTGACCGAGAAGAGCACCGGTGGGGCGGCGGGGCCGAGGGCCCAGCCGAGGATGCGCACGGCCAGGCGGACCAGTCGGCTCAGGTGCTGCTCGGGCGGCGGCGGGACGGCGAGCCCGAGGGCGCTGCCGATGTCGTCGGTGTGGATCCAGGTCTCGAAGGCCCGCACCAGGAAGTGGTCGGCCACCGGCAGCCGTACGCCCATCAGTGTCACGGCGCGGGCGGCGCGCCCGGGGTCGCGGGCCTCGGGCGTGCCGAGCAGGGCGTGCGCCTGCGCGGACCAGGCCTCGACGGTCTGATCCGGGGCGCGGCCGCGCTCGTGGGCGATCACGTCGGCGGTCCGCCGGCTCCAGGCGTCCTCCCAGCCCGCGCCCTCGGCCGGGGAGAGCGGCACCCGCGCGTCGAGGCCGAGCGGCAGGGCCAGGTGCTCGTCGGCGGCGAGGAGATGGGCGACGGTCGCGTGCACGTCCCAGTCGTGGACCACGGGGGTGTCCCACCGTGCGTCGGCCTCGGGCAGGAGCGCGGCCAGAGCGGAGACGGCGGCGGCGTAGGGGGCGGCGTGTCCGGCCACTCGGGTCGCGGTGGGGCGCCGCCGGGAGAGGGCGGCCAAGAGCACACCGTTGCCGGGCCGGTCGCCGGTGCCGTTCCGGGCAGGGCCGTCCAGGAGTCGTACCGTCTCCCGCAGCCGTTCCGCTTCCGCCGCGCAGGTCTCGCACTCGGCCAGGTGCGGGGGAACCGTTCTCTCCTCCGCGGGCGGCAGAGCACCGAAGGCCCAGGCGGCCAGCAGGTCCCGTACGCCGTCGTGTTCGGTCATCACCGCGCGCCTCCTTCCCCAGCCATCATGCGCCCCTTTCCAGCGCCGGATCCTGCGGGTCGGCCAAATCCGCCAGGGACGCGGCCAAGGTGCGCAGCGCGGTGCGCAGCCGGGTCTTGGCGGTGCCCTCGGGAATGCCCAGTTCCACCGCCGCCTGCCGGTAGCTGCGGCCCGCGAAGTAGGCGAGGTGGACCACCTCCCGCTGGGGCTGCGGGAGTTCGGCGAGGGCGGAGTGCAGGAGCAGGGAGCGTTCACGGTCCACGACGGTTTCGTCGGGGCCGGGGCCGGGCTCCGGGATGGCGTGCAGTTCGGCGTCGTCGGCGCGGACGTCCTTGCGGTGCCGGGCCTCGCCGCGCACCCAGTCCACGGCCCGCCGGTGGGCCAGCACGGAGAGCCAGGTGCGCAGCGAGCCACGGCGCGCGTCGAAGGCGTACGGTCTGCTCCACAGGTGGGCGAAGACCTCCTGCGCCACCTCCTCGGCGGCGGCCGGGCTGCGGGTGACCCGTACGGCGACCCGCCGCACCAGCCCGCCGTACGCCGTGTACGCCTCGGCCAGCGCGGTCTCGTCGCCGTAGACCAGCCGCCGGTGCAGGTCGGCATCGGCGGACCCTTTGTCCGTGTTGTCTGCGGAGTCGGTCACCGGCACCACCACCCCCCGGTGCCTTTCCTAGCGTCCCGGGGCGGCCCGCGCCAGTGGGTCAGCCCGACAGGACGTCCAGCAGACGGTCGACGTCGGCGGACGTGTTGTACAGGTGGAAGGAGGCGCGCAGGTTGCCCGCGCGGTTGGAGAGTTCGATGCCGGCGCGGCTCAGCTCGGGCTGGCGGTCACCGAGCCCGGGGACCGAGACGATCGCCGAGCCGGGGGCGGGCACGGGCGCGTGGCCGAGCGTCGCGAGCCCGGCCCGGAACCGGTCGGCGAGGGCCACGTCGTGGGCGTGGACGGCGGCCACGCCGAGTTCCTCGATCAGGTCGAGCGAACGGCGCAGGCCCGCGAAGGTGAACAGGGCGTGGGTGAGGTCGAAGCGCCGGGCGGAGTGGGCGAGTTCGGCGACCGGGCCGTAACAGCTGTCCCACGGCTTCTCTCCCGCGGTCCAGCCCGCGAGCAGCGGGGTCAGCCCGCCGAAGTCCTCGGGGACAGTGAGGAAGGCCGTGCCGTGCGGGCCGAGCAGCCACTTGAAGGAGACGGCGGCGGTGAAGTCGTAGGCACCCGCGTCCATCGGCAGCCAGCCCGCGGCCTGGGAGAAGTCGACGTAGGTGCGTGCCCCGTGCTCGCGGGCGGCCTCCCGCAGGGCGGGCAGGTCGGCGACGCGGCCGTCCGCCGACTGGGCGGCGCTGACCGCGACCAGCGTGGTGCCCGGGCGGACGGACTCGACGATGCGCTCCAGCGGCACCGAGCGGACCTTGAGGTCGCCGCGGACGTGGAACGGGTTCAGCACGGAGGTGAAGTCGTCCTCGGCGGTGAGGACCTCGGCGCCGGCGGGCAGCGAGGCGGCGATCACCCCGGTGTGTGCGGCGACCGAGGCGCCCGCCGCGACCCGGGTGGCCGGGACTCCGGCGAGCCGGGCGTATGCGGCCCGGCATGCCTCCACGTCCTCGTACAGCGGGGTCAGCGGCCGGCCCTCGGCCCGCAGCAGCGCCGCCTCGTGCAGGGCGGTGACGGTACGGGCCGGCAGCAGGCTGTTGCTGGCGGTGTTGAGGTAGGTCGTCTTCGGGGTGAACTCGGCGCGGACGAGGCTCTCGAACGTCTCCGTGGTCTCCATGGGTCCACTCTGCGGCCCGATGAAGTCGTGGTCCATTGCGGATTTTTGCGTGGATCCGCTTAGGAACGCTTATACGTCCGCGCCGACCTGCGGTTTTCAGTGCTGCGGCACCGCGCACCCGTCCGGGCCGCATGCCGCCCCGTCCCCTTGGTCACCTGTCCCGACCAGCTTCAGCGGGGAACGCTCGCCCCAGGCCTGGCTCAGTGCCTGGGTGAAGAGCTCGGCGGGCTGGGCGCCGGAGACGCCGAACTTGCGGTCGAGGACGAAGAAGGGCACGCCGTTCGCGCCGAGCTCGGCGGCCTCGCGCTCGTCGGCGCGGACCTCGTCGGCGTACGCGGCCGGGTCGGCGAGCACCTCGCGGACGGCGTCGGCGTCCAGGCCCGCCTCGACGGCGAGCTCCACCAGCCGCTCGTCGCCCTCGGTGAAGACCGACCGCTCCTCGGCGAAGTTGGCCCGGTACAGGATCTGGATCAGTTCGTCCTGCCTGCCCTGTTCCTTGGCGAGGTGCAGCAGGCGGTGCATGTCGAAGGTGTTGCCGTGGTCGCGGCCCCGGGTCTGGTAGTCCAGGCCCTCGGCGGCTGCCTGTGCCCCCAGGTTGTCCTCGCCCGCCTGGGCCTGCGCCTCGCTCATGCCGTACTTCCGGGTGAGCATGGTGATCACCGGCTGGACGTCGCCCTTGGCGCGGCCCGGGTCCAGTTCGAAGGAGCGGTGCACCACCTCGACCTCGTCGCGGTGCGGGAAGGCCGCCAGCGCCTTCTCGAAGCGGGCCTTTCCGACATAGCACCAGGGACAGGCGATGTCTGACCAGATTTCGACGCGCATGCTCTCGGCTCTCTCCAGCTCGTTCGGGTACGGAGACCCCCTCCGCCGAGTGCATGAACGTTCAAGCAGCTGGTTTCATTCCCCGGGCACCGAGAAGCGCAGGTCCAGGTGGTGGTCTCCCTCGACGGGCGGGTTCTCCGGGTCCGGGACCCAGCCCTGGCGGGCGTAGAAGGCCTGGGCACGCGTGTTGTCC
Organism: Streptomyces sp. NPDC086549; assembly: GCF_044746205.1. Taxonomy (NCBI): domain Bacteria; kingdom Bacillati; phylum Actinomycetota; class Actinomycetes; order Kitasatosporales; family Streptomycetaceae; genus Streptomyces; species Streptomyces sp. NPDC086549. Next base: position 91,796 of record NZ_JBIVBS010000026.1, read on the forward strand.
ACGTGCACGTCGAGCACGGCGGTCCGCTTGCCGTCGGCCCGCCACTCCTCGACGCAGGCCGTGTGCAGGGCCGTACCGAGGCCGGAGCGCCAGCGGTCGGGGTCGACGTGGAACTGGAACAGCTTGACCGTTTCCGTGGAGGCGTCCTCCGGGGTGCGGAAGGAGGCGATGCCGACGATCCGGCCCTGCTCGACGACGCACAGCACATGACCGTCGGGGCGCTCGATGGAACCGCGCCACGCCTCGGCCCAGTCGAAGTCGTCCTGCGGGACGCCGTCCGGGTAGTACGTCGAACGCGCCCGGAAGTGCAGGTCGGCGATGATCTCGGCTTCGGCGGGCAGGGCCGTGCGGATCACCCGGCCACCGGTCACTCGTTCACTGATCATGCAACAGAGGACGTGACCGGGGCCGGTGCGGTTCCGGTTCCCGCCTAGCTCCCGTCCCGCAGGTCGTCCGGCCAGGCGGGCCTGAACTCGATGTGGTCGTACGTGACGACACACCCCTCCCCCATCGGCGACTGGGTCATGAAGCCGACCAGCGCCGCGTCCGTCTCCTTCTCCCCGCCCAGGGTGAAGAGCCGGACGAAGGTCCAGCGCTCGCCGTCGCGCGAGGCGTGGAAGGCGAAGGCGCGGCCGGTGCGGCTGATCCGCAGCCACACCGAACTGCCTTCCACGGTGAAGGAGTTGGCGTCGTCGGAGTGTCCCCGGGTGACCACCGTGCACACGGTGGGCACATCCGGGGAGTACTCCAGGCAGAGCTTGGCCCAGGCCCGGTCGCCGACGTGGACATAGAGCACGCCCGCGTCGAAGCCGGCGGCGAAGCCCACGGTGACCCGCGCGATCAGCTGGAAGTCCCCCTCCGGCGCCCCGAGCAGCCGGGGCGCGTCGGAGGCCGGGTCCAGCGCCTCGGCGGTGGGCGGCACGAACCGGTCCTGCCGGGGGCCGGCCCATCCGGTGAGGACGCCGTCCTCGTAGGACCAGTGGCCGTCGGGCCCGTATGTACGGAGCGGGAAGGGCAGTTCGGGAAGTTCCACGTCCATGGCCAGAGTGTCTCAGCTTCCGATCTCCGTCACGGGCCGGGGTGTTCGGCCAGTGGTGTTCGGCCAGGGGTGTTCAGCGTTCGAGGCGGCCGTCGTAGCGGCGGGGCAGGCCGAGCGGGTTGTCGTCCTTCAGCTCCGCGGGGAGCAGCGCCTCGGGGGCGTTCTGGTAGACGACCGGCCGCAGCCAGCGCTCGATGGCCGTGCCGCCCACGGACGTCGAGGTGGAGGTCGTCGCCGGGTACGGACCGCCGTGGTGCTGGGCCGGTGCGACCGCGACGCCCGTCGGCCAGCCGTTGACCAGCACGCGGCCCGCCAGCGGGGTCAGCTCCGCCAGGATCTCCGCCCCACGGCCCTCGCCCGCCGCCTCCTCCGTCGAGAGGTGCACGGTCGCGGTGAGGTTGCCGGGCAGCCGGGACAGGACGGCGGTCGCCTCGTTCTCGTCCTCGTAGCGGGCGACGACCGTCACCGGGCCGAAGCACTCCTCCAGGAGCAGGTCGTACGATCCCTCGGCCGCCAGCCTGCTCGCCGGAACCGTCAGGAAGCCCGCGCTCACCGTGTGCTCGCCGCCCGCGCCCGGCGTCACCGGGGACTCGACGCCGTCCAGCCCGGCGCGCTCGGCGACGCCGGCGACGAAGTTGTCCCGCATGCGGTGGTCGAGGAGGACCCCGGCCTCGGTGTTGCTGACGGCGTCGGTGAGGGACTTCAGCAGCTGGTCGCCCGCCGCACCCGCCGGGGCGAGCACCAGACCCGGCTTCACGCAGAACTGGCCGACGCCCAGGGTCATCGACCCGGCGAGACCGGTACCGATGGCCTCGGCACGCTCGGCGGCCGCGGCCTCGGTGATGACGACGGGGTTCAGGGAGCCCAGCTCCCCGTGGAAGGGGATCGGGACCGGCCGGGCGGCGGCCGCGTCGAAGAGGGCACGTCCGCCCCGTACGGAACCGGTGAAGCCGGCCGCCGCGACCAGCGGGTGCTTGATGAGCTCGACGCCCGCCTCGAAGCCGTGCACCAGCCCGAGCACGCCCTCCGGGATGCCGTGCTCGGCGGCGGCCCGGCGCAGCACCTTGGCGACCAGCTCGGACAGCGCCGGGTGGTCGGGGTGGGCCTTGACGACCACGGGATTGCCCGCGCCCAGCGCGCTCGCGGTGTCGCCGCCGGCGACCGAGAAGGCGAAGGGGAAGTTGGACGCCGAGTAGACGGCGACGACGCCCAGCGGGACCTTGTAGCGGCGCAGGTCCGGGATCGGCGGGGTCGCGGTGTCGTCGGGGTGGTTGATGATGACGTCGAGGAAGGCGCCCTCGTCGACGATGTCCGCGAAGGCCCGCAACTGATAGGTGGTGCGGGCGAGTTCGCCGGTCAGCCGGACCGGACCCAGGGCTGTCTCGGCGTCGGCGGCCTCGACCAGCTGGTTCTTGGCCGCGTCCAGACCCGCGGCGGCGGAACGCAGGAAGGCCGAGCGGACGGCGCGGTCGGCGAGGGAGCCGCGCGCGGCGTGGGCGGCCCGGACGGCGGCGTCCACCTCCTGTGCTGTGGCCTCCACCGCAACCTGTTCACGCTGCTTCCCGGTGCGCGGGTCGACGCTCCAGACTGGTGCTGCTGCCACCGCGGGTCCCTCCACGTTCATTGCGGATGCATTGCCGCTGCAATGCCGCAGTTTCCAGGTCACTCACCAGGGATGTTCGATATACTGAACGCTGTCTCTGATGGTGAATATGCTGTCGGAGACTATATCTCCAGCTTCTCGTCGAACGAAGGGGTCAAGGGCGATGTCGGCAGGCGAGACAGGCGGCGGGGCGCAGGTCAAGTCCGCGGTGCGGACCGTTGAATTGCTCGAATACTTCGCCGGCCGGCCCGGTATGCACTCCCTCGCGGCGGTCCAGGAGGCTGTCGGTTATCCCAAGTCCAGTCTGTACATGCTGCTGCGCACGCTGGTGGAGCTGGGCTGGGTGGAGACGGACGCGACGGGCACCCGGTACGGCATCGGGGTGCGGGCGCTGCTCGTCGGCACCTCCTACATCGACGGCGACGAGGTGGTCGCGGCGGCCCGGCCCACGCTGGACCGTCTCTCCGACGACACCACGGAGACCATCCACCTGGCCCGCCTGGACGGCACGAACGTCGTGTACCTGGCCACCCGCCAGTCCCAGCACTACCTGCGTCCGTTCACGCGCGTCGGCCGCCGGCTGCCCGCCCACTCCACGTCCCTCGGCAAGGCGCTGCTCGCCACCCACACCGACGAACAGGTCCGCAAACTGCTGCCGGAGACCCTCCCGGCGCTGACCGAGCACACCATCACCGACCGGGAGAAGCTCATCGAGGAGCTGCACCAGGTCCGCGAGCAGGGCTTCGCCGTCGACCGCGAGGAGAACACGCTGGGGCTGCGCTGCTTCGGCGTCGCGATCCCCTACCGCACCCCGGCCCGCGACGCCATCAGCTGCTCGGTACCGGTGGCCCGGCTGACCCCCGCCCACGAGCAGATGATCAAGGACGCCCTGTTCGACGCGCGGGACCGGCTGACGCTGGCGACGCGGAGGCTGTGAGCAGGACGGCGTCTCCCCCGCGCGGCGGAGGCGGATCGTCGTCGTGCAGGAGGTGAACCCGCCGGGCGGCGCGGGAGCGTTGAGGCATGACCTCATCGACCGCGCCCGCCCCGGCCCTCGTTGCCACCGGCCCCCGCCGCCGCCTGTTGCGGCTCGTGGCCATCGTCGCCTGTCTGCCGTATCTGTGCCTCAAGCTCGCCTGGATCGCCGGGAGTCACCTCGGCATCCCGGACGGGAGTCCGTTGCTGAAGCACCGGGTGACCATGGTGGTCGCCAACGGGCTCACCGTGCTGATGGACGCGGCTGTCATCGTGCTGGCGCTGTTGCTGACCCAGCAGTGGGGACGACGGGTGCCCTCCTGGCTGCTCGCGGCGCCGATGTGGGTCGCCACGGGACTTCTCGCGCCGATCATGGTGGGATTTCCGCTGCAGATGGTCGTCCACGGGGGTACGAACAGCGGGGACGACCGGCCGTTCCTCGACGGGTGGGTGTTCGGGGTCGTGTATGGGGGGTTCATCGTGCAGGGGCTCGCTCTGGGGGCGCTCTTCGTCGGGTATGCCCGCGAGCGGTGGGGACACCTGTGGCAGGGGCGGGTGCGGGAGCTGCCCGCGCGGAGCGCGCCGGCCGCGCAGCGGGCCACCGCCGTGACAGCGGCCGTGCTCGCGCTGGTTCCGGGGACGCTCCGGCTGCTGTGGGCCTGCGGGTTCACTACCGGACGGGCCGGCGGCAACCGGCTGATGGAGGTGGTGTTCCTCGGCTTCCTGGCCGCCGCCGTCACCGGCGCCTGGCAGCTCGCCTTCCGCCGCGGCCGCCCGCTGCCGGTCACCGTGCCGCTCGCCCTGGCCTGGGTCGGCTCAGGGGCGGCGGCCTGCTGGGGCGCCTGGCTGTCACTGACCCCGCTCGCCGGGGTGGACGACAGCGCCGACGGCCCGACACAGCTGCAGAACCTCGCCTACGCCGGCCAGACGATCACCGGCATCCTCGTCGCGGTCCTCGGCGCCCGGTTCTTCGCCGAGCGGTCCGCCCGGGCCCCGAAGCGGCCCGCGCGGTGAGGACGCTCGCCCGGCCGCTGTTCGGCCGCACGGCGCGCCGCCGCTGGATCCATCTGATCCTGGGCGGCGCGCTCGCCATGCCGTACGTCTTCGTCGGCGAGGTGGTCGTCGGGCCGCTCCTCGGCTCGGACCGCTTCTGGGGCGACCTGCCCGTCCAACTGGGCTCCTTCGCCGTGGGGTTGCCGATCGCCGCGGTCACCTCCCTGTTTCCGCCGACCCGCCCGCTGGAGGCGGGTGCCGTCCGCGCCCTGTGCGGCGTGCCCCCGGACGCGCTGGCCCACGGTCCCGCCCGGACCCGGGCCGCGAGGGGGCGGACGGCGGCCTGGTTCACGCTGCACCTGGGGTTCGGCGGGATCATCTCGGGGATGTCCCTCGCCGTGCCGCCGTTCGCGGTGGTGCTGATCGTGCTGCCGCTCTTCTCGTGGCTGCGCGACACACGGCTCGCACTGCCCGAAGTACTCGACCACACCTGGGCGTTGGCGCTCGCGCCGGTCGCCGGTGTCGCCATGCTGCTCGCGCTCGCCGGGTGCGCGGCCGGGTGCGGCGCGCTCCTCGCCCGCTGGGCGCCCGCACTGCTCGGGCCCACCCCCGAGGACCGGCTCGCGGCGGCCGAGGCGCGCGCCGCCGATCTCGCCGTACGCAACCGGCTCGCCCGCGAGCTGCACGACTCCGTCGGCCACGCCCTGAGCGCGGTCACCCTGCAGGCGAGCGCGGCCCGCCGGGTCCTCGACAGCGACCCGGAGTTCGTCCGCGAGGCCCTCGCCGCCATCGAGGACACCACCCGGCGCACGGTGGGCGAACTCGACGCGGTGCTCGGCGTGCTGCGGGACGGCGACGCGCCCGGCACGGCACCCGCGCCGACCCTCGCGGCCGACCTGGACGGGCTGCTGCGGCGCACCCGGGCGGGCGGGCAGCGCGTCACGGCCACCGTCACGGCCGACCCGGCGACGCTTCCGCCGCCGCTCTCCCGCGAGGCCTACCGCATCGTGCAGGAAGGCCTGAGCAACGTCCTCAAGCACGCGGGCGCGCGGGTCGAGGCCGCCCTGCGGATTGAGGCCGCCGACGGGCACCTGGCGATCACTGTGGAGAACCCGCTGAGCGGCCCCTGCCCCTCGCGGCCCGGAGGCGGCCACGGACTGCGCGGCATCGCCGACCGGGTCCGTCTCCTGGGCGGCACGGTGACGGCCGGCACGGTGACGGGTGGCACGGTGACGGCCGGCACGGTGACGGCCGACACGGTTACGGCCGGCCCGGCCGAGGGGATGTGGCGGCTGCACGTACGACTGCCGATGAAGGGACCCGCATGACCCATCCGCCGGCGATCCGGGCGATCCGGGTCGTCCTCGCCGACGACGAGCGCATGGTCCGCACGGCCCTGCGCGCCATTCTCTCCGCCGAGCCCGACATGGAGGTGGTCGGTGAGGCGGCGACCGGGGCCGAGGCCGTGTCGGTCGTACGGGAGCTGCGGCCCGACGTCGTCCTCATGGACGTACGCATGCCGGAGGTCGACGGCATCCGGGCCACCGAGCAGATCCTGACCACGCTCGACGATGCTCCGCGGATTGTCGTCGTGACCACCTTCGAGAACGACTCCTACGTGTACGACGCGCTGCGCGCCGGAGCCTCCGGGTTCCTGCTCAAGCGGGCCGAAGCCGACGCGCTGGTGCAGGCGGTACGACTGGTGGCGCGCACCGACAGCCTGCTGTTCCCGTCGGCCGTGCGGGGGCTGGCCGCGGAGCACGCGCGCGTGTGTCCGGCGCCTCCGGCCTGGGTGGCGAGGCTCACGGGACGGGAGAGCGAGGTGCTGCGGCACATGGCCGCGGGGCTCACCAACGCCGAGATCGCCCGGCACATGGAGGTCGGCCCCGCCACCGTGAAGACACACGTCGCGGCGGTCCTGGCCAAGACCGGCACACGGGACCGGACACAGGCGGTGATCGCCGCGTACGAGGCGGGCTTCATGAACCCGCGATGAGAAAAGCGGGCGTACGGGAACGACTGCCCCCGTTGCGCTCGTCTTCTGTCCGGGATGAACAAGACGATCAGGCGGGCGTCCGTCTTCACGCTGCTGCTCGTGTTCGCTCTGCTGGTCAGGGCGACCTGGGTGCAGTACTACGACGGCCAGGCCCTCGCGGACGACAAGGACAACCGGCGCAACGCGATCGAGACGTACGCGGAGCCGCTCGGGAACATCATCGTGGCCGGCGACTCCGTCACCGGCTCGGCGCGGACGAAGGGCGGCGACCTCGCGTACAAGCGGACGTACAAGAACGGCAAGCTGTACGCGGCGGTCACGGGCTACGCCTCACAGGCCTACGCCCCGACCCAGCTGGAGGGCATCTACAAGAACCTGCTCAACGGCACGGACAACCAGCTGAAGACCGTCATGGACACGGTCACCGGCGAGCGCGCCGCCCCGGGCAACGTGGTCACGACGATCGATCCGGACGTGCAGAAGGCGGCCTACCGTGCGCTGGGCGGCAACAAGGGCGCGGCCGTCGCGATCGACCCGAAGACCGGGAAGATCCTCGCGGTGGTGTCGACCCCGTCGTACGACCCCACGGCGCTCACCGACGCCAACACCGCGGGGGCCGCCTGGAAGCAGCTCAACGCCGACTCGGACAAGCCGCTGACCAACCGCGCGCTGCGCCAGCCGCTGCCGCCGGGCTCGACGTTCAAGCTGGTCGTGGCGGCGGCCGCGCTGGAGGACGGGCTGTACGAGAACGTGGACAAGCACACCGACAGCCCCGACCCGTACACGCTGCCGGGCACGACCCGGGAACTCGCCAACGAGAACAAGTCGGCGCCCTGTGAGAACGCCTCGATCCGCACCGCCCTGCGGTACTCCTGCAACAACGTCTTCGGCAAGATGGCCGTCGACCTCGGCCAGGACAAGGTGAAGGCGATGGCCGAGAAGTTCGGCTTCGACGACGACGAACAGGACGTGCCGGTGCGCGCCTGGGCGAGCGTGTACCCGTCGGGCATGGACAAGGCGCAGACGGCCCTGTCGGGCATCGGCCAGTTCGACGTCACGGCGACCCCTCTCCAGATGGCCATGGTGTCGGCGGTCATGGCCAACGACGGCAAATTGGTCTCGCCGCACATGGTTTCGCAGATCACCGACAGCGGCGGCGATGTGCTGAAGAACTACGACGACAGCACGGACAGCAAGGAGATCGTCAGCTCCTCCACCGCCGAGCAGTTGCGGTCGGCGATGGAGACGGTGGTGAAGGACGGCACCGGTACGAACGCGCTGATCGACGGCGTGACCGTGGGCGGCAAGACCGGTACCGCCCAGCACGGCGAGAACAACAGCAAGACGCCGTACGCCTGGTTCACCTCGTACGGCAAGTCCGACAGCAGCGGCAAGGAGGTTGCCGTGGCAGCGATGGTGGAACAGTCGGACGCGGCGCGGTCGGAGGTCAGCGGCAACGGCTTGGCAGCCCCGGTGGCCAAGGCGATGATGCAAGCGGCGCTGAAGTAAGCGCCCCGTAGGGGCGCGGGGAACTGCGCGATCAGCCACCGACAACCCGCGGCCGATCGCGCAGCGTCCCTCACTTCACACCGAGAACCTGCTCCACCGGATCGATCGCGAAGTACACCAGGAACAGCGCCGAGACACACCACAGCAGCCAGTTGACCTCCTTCGCCTTGCCAAGCACCGTCTTGATGACGACGTAGGAGAGGAAGCCCGCACCGATGCCGTCGGTGATCGAATACGTGAACGGCATCGCGGCGATGGTCAGAAACGCCGGGATCGCGATCTCGTACTTGTCCCAGTCGATGTGCTTGACGTGGGTCATCATCAGGAAGCCGACCGCGATCAGCGCGGGCGCCGCGGCCTGGAGCGGGACGATGGTCAGCAGCGGGGTGAGGAAGAGCGCGAGGCCGAAGAGGCCGCCGGTGATCAGGTTGGCGAAGCCGGTGCGGGCGCCCTCGCCGACGCCGGCCGCGGACTCGATATAGGCGGTGTTGGAGGAGGCGGAACCCACTCCGCCCGCGACCGCGGCGGCGCCGTCGATGAACAGGACGCGGCCGATGCCCGGCACCTGCCCCTTCTCGTCGAGCAGTCCGGCCTCGGCGCTGATGCCGACGATGGTGCCCATGGCGTCGAAGAAGTCCGACAGGATCAGGGTGAAGACCAGCAGGATCGCGGTGAGCACACCGGCCTTGGCGAAGCCGCCGAACAGGCTGAAGTGACCGACGAGTCCGAAGTCGGGGCTGTCGACGATCTTGTCGGGCACCTTCGGGGTGGTCAGACCCCAGCTCTTGATGTCGGCGACGGCGTTGATGACGATCGCGACGACGGTCATGGTGACGATGCTGATGAGGATCGCGCCCTTCACCTTGCGCGCGATCAGCGCGATCGTCAGCAGCACGCCGAGACAGAAGACCAGGACGGGCCAGCCGGTGAGCCGGCCGACGGCACCGAGCTGCACCGGCACGGTGGTGTTCGCGACGTCCGGGATGCGGCTGACGAACCCGGCGTCGACGAAGCCGATGAACGCGATGAACAGGCCGATGCCGACGCCGATGGCCTGCTTGAGCTGTTGCGGGATGGCGTTCATGATCGCTTCCCGGAGTCCGGTGAGGACCAGGACGCAGATCAGGAGGCCTTCGAGGACGACCAGGCCCATGGCGTCGGCCCAGCTCATCAGCGGCGCCAACTGGAAGGCCACGACGGCGTTGAGGCCGAGGCCGGCGGCGATGGCGAGCGGGAGGTTGCCGCCGACGCCCATGATGATCGTCATCACACAGGCCACCAGCGCGGTGGCGGTGACCAGTTGGCCGGTGTCGAGCGTGTGGCCGAACTTGTCCTTGGCGCTGCCCAGGATGATGGGATTCAGGACAAGGATGTACGCCATGGTGAAGAACGTGGCGAAGCCGCCGCGTATCTCCCGGCCGAAGGTGGACCCTCGTTCGGAGATCCTGAAGTACCGGTCGACGCTGTTCACCGCCGGTGGCGCGAGACTTGGCCGGTCGGCCGCCTTCTCTGTCTCGGACATGGTCGTACTCCTCGTTACGTGAGCGATCGGTGCGCGGATGCTGGCTGGATTGTTCCCCCGTTGAACCCGTTTCAGGTTTTCACCGTGTTACGGAATCGGGTTCGGCCTGCCACACCTTGTCCGAGACCCCGTACGAAGACGGCAAAATGATCACTGCTACGCTTCCCGATCTCGTCCGGGCACCCTCCGGCCGTTCACATGTCATTCACATGACACGCACAGACAGAAGAGGTCACCCGTGGGCACAGTCGTCGACGACGCCGCCTCCGTGGAGTTCCATGCCTTCTTCGAACGCCACTACGCCGAACTCTCGCGTCTCGCCCACCTGCTGACCGGCGAGGCGGACGCCGCCGACGATCTGGCCGCGGACGCGCTGCTCGCGCTGTGGCACCGCTGGGACCGGGTGCGCGCGGCCGACCATCCCGTGGCGTACGCGCGCGGCGTCGTCGCCAACCTGGCCCGCACCCGCATCCGCAGCGCGGTGCGCGAGCGCCGCCGGATCGCGCTGTTCTGGTCGCACCGCGAGGAGAAGACCGAGAACCCCGACGTGGCGGGCGTGGTGGACGTGCAGTCCGCGCTACGCCAGCTGCCCTTCCGGAAACGGGCGTGTGTGGTGCTTCGGCACGCGTTCGACCTGTCGGAGAAAGACACCGCCCTCGCCCTCGGGATCTCGGTGGGTACGGTTAAGAGCCAGACGTCCAAGGGAATCGCCGAGCTGAAGAAGGTGCTCGGCACCCAGGGCGTTCCGCATAAGGTGCACGCGGCGATGGCGGCGCGTGGCGGCGAGAGCGGAGGAAGGAACCGATGAGGCAGCAGGACGTGCACGACGAGCTGCGCGCCCGGCTGCACGAGGCGGCCGAGGCGCACGAACCCGACCGCGCGCGCATCCTTGCCCGGGTCGAACGGGGCATGGCCGCCAAGGCCCGCCCCGACCACCGCGCGACGCGTCCGCCCGTGTTCGGCTGGGTGCGGGTGGTCAGCGCCACGGCCGCGGTCGCCGGGGTCCTCGCGATCGGCGGGTACGCGGTGGCGTCCGCGGTGAAGGAGGACAAACCTCCGCAGCAGACGGTCGCGGTGTCGCCGACGCCCACATCGTCGCCCGACGCGACGATGCGGCCTCCGGTCCACTCGGCGGCTCCGCCGCCCAGCTCCGGCGCCACGCACCCGTCCCGCACGCCGAGTTCCTCCCGCACGCCTACCCCCAAGTCCTCGGCCTCGGCCCAGGCGCCCACCCCCCAGGGCGAACAGGACGGGCCGCTGTGGTCGGACGGCTCGGTGGACCCGCACAGCAACGACTTCTGGGCACAGAGCAATGTGACCCTGAAGGTCTCGCGGCAGCTGACCGCGCTCACCGTGCAGTTGAAGGTCGCGCAGACCGGAGGGGTGTCCTCGGCCGGCGCCTGGCGCTCGCTGCCGGAGACCGACTTCACGCAGACGGTGACCGAGAAGGACGGCTTCCTGGTCTACACGTGGACGCTGAAGGAGGGCCGCAAGGTCGCGGTGGGTGAGTGGGTGTTCGCGGGGCAGTACAACCACGAGCGCGGCGGCCGGGACGCCAAGGACGACCGCTACACCATCACGGGCGGCGCGGGCGGCAAACAGTACGCCGTGACCGGGGACTTCGCGGCGCACGACACCACCGCCGGCGACTCGTAAAAAAGATCCCGGAGACGCGGCAACCCTTTCCCCACCGGTGGCGACCAGGAAGCGCAAGGTTCCTCTCCCACGCAAGGAATGGGCATGACTGCACGAGCTGAACAGCGCGTCCGCCACCGCCGCCGGGTCACGAAGCGACGGGCGCTGATCGCCGGTTCCGCCGCCCTCGGCATCACCGGCGCCGCGATCGTCACTACGACACTGCTGTCCACCGCGGGCGCAGCGACCACCTGGCCGACGGCCAAGGGCAGCAAGGCCGTGTCGAAGACGATCGAGGTGTCGGGCACCTACGACGGCAAGCTCACCAAGTTCGTCGGCTCGGGCGCCCTGGGCACCGACAGCCAGGACGAGAACCAGGGCCCGATCTTCGAGCTCGCCGACGGCGCGACCCTGAAGAACGTCATCATCGGCACCCCGGCCGCCGACGGCGTGCACTGCCTGGGCAGCTGCACGCTGCAGAACGTGTGGTGGCTGGACGTCGGCGAGGACGCCGCCACCTTCAAGGGCACGTCCGCCTCGGCCGTGTACACGGTCTACGGCGGCGGCGCGAAGAACGCCGACGACAAGGTGCTGCAGTTCAACGGCGCGGGCAAGCTCGTGGTCAGCAAGTTCCAGGTGGAGAACTCCGGCAAGCTGGTGCGCTCCTGCGGCAACTGCAAGAAGCAGTTCAAGCGGACGGTCATCATCAACGACGTGGACGTCACCGCGCCCCTCAAGGCGATCGTCGGCGTCAACTCCAACTTCGGGGACACGGCGTCGCTGCGCAAGATCCGCATCCACGGCGACACCAAGAAGAAGGTCAAGACCTGCGTCCGCTTCAAGGGCAACAACACCGGCAAGGAGCCCACGGAACTGGGCACCGGCCCCGACGGAATCTCCTGCCTCTTCTCCGCGTCGGACATCACGTACCAGTGAGTGATCGTTCAGCCATGACGCAAAGCGCAGACCGCGGCCGCGCGCACGCTGCGGGTCGAGGTGACCGGGGAAACAACCACACCTCCATTTTCAGCGTCCCTTCTAGTGCGTGATCTGCTGGCCTGAGCCCCCCTCGGCCAGCACGCCGGCCAGAGCCCCCCTCGGCCGGCAGACGGACGCCCCCGCCGGTGACGACCGGCGGGGGCGTTCGCGCGGGTGCGCCGCGCCGGAATCCGTCCTAGTTCATCGTCGCGCCGATGGTGGTCGAGCCCGAGGTCAGGAAGGTGGTCGCGGGCAGCGAGCCGTCCGCGCCACGGGTGCCGTACGCCGTGGCCGCGTCCGTCGACTTGAAGGACGGGGTGCTGACGCCGCTGTCCCAGTTGTTCGCGGCGGAGACGGTGGACGGACCGAGCTTGTCCAGGCCGCCCTTGTCGCTCACGGCGAGGTTGCGGGCGAGCCGCGCCTTGCCCGTGGCGAAGTAGAAGCCGGCCTCGGTGTTGGCATAGGCGGTGTTGCGGTTCAGCACGATCGCGCCGGTGTTGGAGTTCTCGGTGAAGCCGTTGAGGGTGTTGTCCCAGGCCGCGTTGTCGTTGACGACGTGCGCGACCGCGACGCCTCCGCCGCCCAGCTTGAACCCGTTGCCGTTGCCCTCGAAGGCCGAGTCGTTCCAGCGGTTCTTGCCGTTGCCGAAGGCCCAGGAGTGCTCGATGGTGACCGGCGAGGAGAACTGCCAGAGGTCGAGGCCGTCGTCCGAATTGTTGTAGAGACGGGCGCCCGTCACCTTGTTCCCGGTCCCGGACCCGAACTTGATGGCGATGCCGTCGGCGTTCTGGCCGTGCCCGGAGGCGTCGTAGTTGCCGTAACTGTCGAGGTTCTGGACGAGGTTGTTCACGGTGTTGTCGCCGCGCAGGGTGAAGCCCGAGTCACCGTTGTTCGCGGTCACCAGGTTCTTGAAGACACCGCCGGTGGAGGAGGTGACCACGAAGCCCTGGGCCGGGGACTTCTGGAAGGTGAGGTTCTGCACGGTCCAGTAGCTGCCGTAGATCCCGGCGAGCCAGGAGCCGGCGGGCAGCTTGGAGCCGTCGATCCTCACCTTCTCACTGCCGTAGGCCTCAAGGGTGATGCGGTTGGAACTCGTGCCGCCGGCCGTGGACTTGAGGGTGGCCGCCGGGTAGTAGGTCCCACCGCGGACCTGGATGACGGTACCGGCGGTCGCGTTCCTCACGGCCGACTCCAGCTGGGCCGTGCTGGACACGGTGACCGTCGTGGTGGCGGCCTGGGCACCGCTGTTCGACAGGCCGAGGTAGACGCCGCCGGCCCCGGCGGAGACGGCCACCGCCGCAGCGATCGAGAGGGTGCGCGTCCTGCGGTGGCGTCCGGTGCTGTGCCGCACTGGGCGTTCCTTTCCTAGGGAGTTGGGACGCATTCCAGTTGCCGCCGTGGCCGGAAGAGGTTGCCGCGTCCGGACAAAAAAGCAGGACCGTCCCCGCTCGGATCATGGACCCGGCGGGGACGGTCCTGTTCGACCGTCCCGAGTACTAGCTCACGAAGTAGGTCGGGTTCGGGATCTTGTACGTCTGGTCGGCGTAGCCGCCGTCCAGGTCGGAGTACTGGTCGCCGAAGTTGGCGATGATCTCGTACCCGAGGTCGTCCTCGATGTGCTTGCGGGTGCCGGACTTGTACTGCACGGTCGTGCAGGTCCAGGTGCCCGGGGTGGCGCAGGCGCTCAGGTAGGCCGGCGGGTTGGCCTTGTCCTTGAGGAACATGTGGTCGGTGTCGAGGTTCACATCGGCACCGATCTTCTTCAGGTTCGCGACCGCGGCGGTGCGCTGCGCCTCGGACAGGCCCGAGTTGTAGAAGACCTCGACGCCCTTGGACTCGGCGTACTGGACCAGCTCGGGGCTGCCGAAGACGGCCGGACGGTCGGCCTTGTTCACGTAGTCGGCCCAGGTGGTCGAGTTGTACGTGTAGTTGTAGCGCTTCTCGTAGTCGAGGCTGAGCAGCAGCGTGTCGTCGATGTCGAAGACCACCGCGGGCTTCTCGCCCCAGTGGTGCGCCTTGCGTGCGGCGCGGTCGATGTACCGCTTGGCGGCGGCGTCGAGGTTCGCCAGGTCCTTGGCGTAGGGGCTGTCCGGGGACGCCTGGTACACACCGTTGCTGTCGGCGGTGGTGCCGTAGTACGTGTCGATGTCCTTCACCAACTGCCCGATGTTGTAGGGCTCGTGGGTGGAGTTCGCCGTCGACTGGTGAGCGGTGGCCGCGCCGGCCCCGTACAGGGCGCCGCCGACGACGGCACAGGCGGCGGTGATCGCCGCGAGACGCAGTGATTTATGCATGACAAAGGTTCTACGCGCGTCGCCCTGGTGAGCGCGAGGCCCGTTGCCTGATCGATATCAAGCCAGCAGGTGACACGGGCCTCACCTCACCCTTCCGGCTCAGTTCATGGTCGCCCCGATGGTCGTACTGCCCGTCGTCAGGAACGTCGTCGTCGGCAGGGAGCCGTCCGACTTACGGGAGTTGTACGTCGTGGACGCGTCGGTGGAGACGAAGGACGGGGTGGCGATGCCAGAGTCCCAGTTGTTGCCGGCGGAGACCACCGAGGAGCCCTTGGTGACCGGGCCGCTGCCGTTGCTCACCGCGAGGTTCTTGCCGAGGCGGGCGGCGCTGGTGGCGAAGTAGTAGCCCCGGTTGCCGTTGGCGTAGGCGGTGGTGCGGTTGATGACGATGGCACCGGTGTTGGAGTTCTCGGTGAAGCCGTTGCCGGCGTTGCCCCAGGCGGCCGAGTTGTTGACGACGTGCGCGACGACCTCGCCGTCGCCGCCCAGCTTGTAGCCGTTGCCGTCGCCCGCGAAGGCCGAGTCGGACCAGCGGTTGACGCCGTTGCCGAAGGACCAGGTGTGCTCGACGGTGACGGGCGAGGAGAAGGACCAGAAGTCGATCCCGTCGTCCGAGTTGTTGTAGAGGCGGGCTCCGGTGACCAGGTTCCCGGTGCCTGAGCCGTACTTGATGGCGATCCCGTCGGCGTTCTCACCGTGGTTCGCGGCGTCGTAGTTGCCGTACGAGTCGATGTTCCTGACCGTGTTGTTCACGGTGCCGTCGCCGGTGAGCGTGAAGCCGGAGTCACCGCCGTTGACGGTCTTGATGTTGTTCCAGTTGGTGCCGGTGCAGGACTGGCAGACGACGGCGCTGTCCGGGGAGTTCTGGAAGGTGAGGTTGGAGACGTTCCAGTAGTCCGCGGTGAGCTTGAAGATCCAGTCCCCGGAGGGCAGCGACGAGCCGTCGATCTTCACCGTCTCCGAGCCGTACGCGGTGAGCGTGACGGGCGAGGACGAGGTGCCGTTGGCCGTCGACTGGAGCGTGGCCGTCGGGTAGTAGGTGCCGCCGCGGACCTGGATGACGGTGCCGGCGGTGGCGTTCTTGATGGCATTGGACAGGTCGGTCGAGTTGCTGACCACCACGGTCGCGGCGTGCGCCTCAGTGGCGGCCAGACCGAGCACGACGGACGCGGCGGCGACCGAGAGTGCGGTGACGGTGCTCTTGATACGACGCATGACGTGCGGGTCCTTTCGTCGGTTCAGAGCGGGCGGATGGGTCGGGGGTGCCAGTCGCCGAGGTAGGCCGCGGGGGTGTGCAGTGCCGACTCGGCGTCGGTGAGCTGGGGCCGGTTGTCGGGGACGGTGATCACCGCGCCCGGCCCGGTGTTGCGGTACTCGCGAAAACGCATGGACTGCCAGGGGTAGGCGTCCCGCATGTTCGTGTAGGGCGCGGCCGGGTCGACGCCGGGCCCGATCCGGGTGTCCCGGACGACGAGGGACGGCCAGGCCGTCGTCTCGTACGACGGCACCCACGGCCGGGCCAGCTTGTACGCCCCGTCCTGTGCGCCGGAGGTGATCCGGGAGCGGACCGCGAGGATCCCGTGCGGGTTGGCACGGGCCGTGGACGGGGCGAAGACCATGCCCTTGGGGGTGAAGGGGACGTCCCGTTGCAGCGTGTGGAAGTGGCAGTGCTCGAAGACGGCGGTGGCCCGGCCGAAGACGAAGTCGACGTCGCCCTCGATGTAGCAGTGGTGGAAGTACTGCCGGTCGAAGGCGCCCAGCGCGGTCGTGTCCGCGAAGAGCGTGTCCTGGTGGGCCAGCAGCCGGACGTTCTCGAAGTGCGAGCGGTCCCCGGTGACACAGGCGGCGACCGCCTGGGTGCCGGTGATCTCCGGGTGGTCCGCGCGCAGCCAGTCGTTGGCGAGGGTCAGGTCGCGCACGGTCAGCCCGGCGGCGGCCGAGGTGAAGGTGGCGGAGCCCGCCGTGCCGTAGGTGCCCGAACCGTCGGGCTTCTGCGTCCCGTTGGCGTTGTCGTGGACGATGACGACGGCACGGGGGTCACGGGTGGCTCCCCGCAAGGTCAACTCCACCTTGCCGACCGGGACGTTGACGACTTCGCGGTACGTTCCCGGATGCACGACGATCGTCCGTCCCGGACCGTCCACCGCGTCCACCGCCGCCTGCACCGACCCACCGGGCCGAACGTGCAGGACACGGCGGTCGCGGGCGAGGGCGGGGCCGGCACCGGCGGCGCCCGGGGCCCCGGCGGCCAAGGCCCCGGCGCCACCGGCGAGGAGGGTGCGTCTGCGCATCGTCAGCACTCCTTCCACGGGGTCCAGTCGCCGAGGTAGGCCTCGCGGATCGCCGAACCGGCCTGTTCGTCGGTGAGCTGGGGCCGGTTCTCCGGGACGGTGATCCCGGCGCCCGGACCCGTGTTGCGGTACTCGGCGAACCGCTGGCTCTGCCACGGATGACCGGCCGACATGTCGGTGTAGGGCGCGACCGGATCGATGCCGGGGCCGAGCCAGGTGTCCCGGACGGTGAGCATCGGGCGGGCGGTGGGGTCGGAGCCGGGTACCCAGGGGCGGGCCAGCTTGTAGAAGGCGTCCGGGGCCTCGCTGCTGATCCGGCTCCGGGTGACGAGGTAACCCCGCGGGTTGGCGACCGCCGTGGAGGGGGCGAGGACGAAGCCGTACGGTGCCGTGGCCAGGTCGGTGCGGTTCAGGGTGCGGAAGTGGCACCGCTCGTAGACCGCCGTCGCCCGGCCGAAGACGAAGTCGACGTCGCCCTCGACATAGCAGTCGCGGTAGTACTGGCGGGCGAAGACGCCGAGCGCGATCGAGTCGGCGTAGAGGGTGTCCTGGTGGCCGAGGAACCGGCAGTGCGTGAAGGTGCTCCGGTCGCCCTGCACCTTGACGGCGACCGCCTGGGTGCCGGTGATCTCCGGGTGGTCGGCGCGCAGCCAGTCGTTGGCGAAGGTGATCCAGCGAGCCGTGAAGCCGTCCGCCTGCACGGTCGTGGTGGCGGATCCCGTGGTGCCGTACGTGCCCCCGCCGGGTTTGGGGCTGCCGGCCGCGTTGACGCTCCTATAGTTGTCAACTCGCTCCGGAGGCTGTCCGTGGAGCGGGTCGGAGCAGGTGGTAGACCTCGCGGATGACGTAGCGCTTGAGGC
>NZ_JBIVBS010000027.1:0-105742 GCF_044746205.1 Streptomyces sp. NPDC086549
CTACCTCACCCCGCTGGAGACCCGGCAGCGTCTGGATCAAGAACACGCCCTCGTAGCGTAAGCATCGAGTGTCCAAGATCACGGGGAAGCTTCAGATGGTCCCGTGATGCCCGGCTGGCTCGCCCAGACCCAGCCCTGCTCCCCGCGCACGCGGGAATGGTCCCGCGGCTGCGCGCAGGCTGATGGGCACGACGATCTGCTCCCCGCGCACGCGGGGATGGTCCCTCGGTTCGGACGGTGTCCTTGCCGTTGAGCGTCTGCTCCCCGCGCACGCGGGGATGGTCCCCGGCCGCGCAGCGTGTCGAACCCGAACCAGGCTTCGGGTCCCCGTGCATGTGGGGATCATCCCCGCACGCGCGGGGAGCAGGCGTAACGCGGTTGCTGTCATGCTCACTCCTCGGGATCATCCCCGCACGCGCGGGGAGCAGCTCTGGGATCCCTGGACGGGCGAGATCGCCCAGGGATCATCCCCGCACGCGCGGGGGGCAGTTAGCGTCGTCCGGCAGGCGCCGGTACACGATGGGATCATCCCCGCACGCGCGGGGAGCAGGTGGCCAGGTGCTTGACCGTCTCCCCGCTGACGGGATCATCCCCGCACGCGCGGGGAGCAGACTGACTGACCTGCATGTCTATCGCGTGGCAGGCCTGCATTTCAGCACTTTCGCCGAATCCGGCATATCACCCAAGCGGCGAAGGCGGGGCTGGCGTACCAGCACTTGCAGGGAACAGGAGCACGATCATGCCGCGGGCGCCTGGAGCCGCGGAAGTGGCGGCAGTTCAGCAGGTGGATGCCAGGACGATCCCCGCGTCCGGTCACAGGCGTCGTCGTCCAGGGGCCACAGGTCAAAGACCCTGCGAAGGTCGGCGACGGCCGCCTGCGCGCGGACGGCAGGTGACCGACACCGTACGAAGTCCGTAGCCTCAGCGCGCCGAGGCCGTAGGGTTCAAGCCCTTTTCCTTCTCATCGATCCGCTGGATCACCATGCGCGTCACCGCCAGCAAACGGTCGGGCGGCACGTGCGTTCCCGGCTTCCACGAGTACTCGATCCTGCCGACGACCGTGCCCTGCCGGAAGGTCGTGCCTCTACCCGTCCAGAGCAGATTGTCGCTCGGCGCAACGAGGTCGAGCGTATACACGGGCTCTCCGGCCGGACCCGGATAGTGCCCCATATCATCCGATTTATCCCGCGTTTTGAAAGCTTGGGCCGCCGACTGTTCGTCGGGGAAAGTGACCAGGTGAATCCCGAGTTCTTGATCGGCAAGGTTGGTGAACGCAGAAAGGCCTACCGCCCCAGCTCTGGCGCACCAGCCATCGGGCCACTCCTCGTCCTGACACTGGGAAGGCTCCTTCGTCAAGTCCCAGGTATGGACCGTTCGTTCCTCAGACAAGTCCGCGGGCATGTTGAGACCTGTGGGCAAAACGGGCTGCAGTTGTGTGGCGGCCACGACCGGCACTCGGCCGCCGGACGGGCTGGCAGCGCCCTTGCCGGTCGGACCCGTGGAAGTCCCACCGCACCCGGCCGCTGCGATGCAGCAAACCGCCGACACGAGCACAACACGCACCAGGCTGGGCAGGCGCCTTGCCAACGCGCCGCCCACCAAAGTTGATTCCCCCTTGATCATAGATGTCGATTTTGCCGCAGAGGCACCCACCACTCAAGATCCGGACTCAGTCCCGGCTGGATCCATCCATCAAGGAATGGATTCGATCTACCCCACGACCGAAGATCCCCCCGACGCGGTTACACCACCACAGGGGACATGACCTCGCGGCAACCACAGGTGCAGGGAGCACACCATGCACGGCGGCACCGCCAGCGGGACCATCCCGGCTCGCGCGGGGAGCACGCCACCACCAACGACTCCTCCGCCGCCGCGTTGGGACCATGCGCCGCTGGGCCCGTCGTACGTCACTCCGCGTCAGCGGGCTCGGCGAGACCCAGGTCACGACGCATCACCTCCCGCAAAGTGACCAGGTGGTCCCATAGCCCGTCCAGTCGCCGCTGCAGTGCCTCAAGGTTGTCGTTTGGCCGCTGCGGGCCTACGTCCAAACGCTTGACCACGCCATAGATCTGACGCAGGGCTCCGTTAACTTGACCCACAGCTCCGAGAACGTCGTTGGAGACGATGATGTGGGCTTCTGCATGCTGGGCAACGTAGGCGTCCCAGCGCTCCTGCAGCTCCGCACGGCGTGCGTCGTCAAGCCGTCCAGCACGCTGAAAATCATGCATACACGCGGCCAGCACGTCCCGCGCGACCCTTGTCGCCGCACTGAACCTGACATAACCAGCCTGGCGTTCCTCGTACAACCGCTGAAGCCGGGCTTTCTCCCAGTCTTCCTGCCGGTGCCGCTCGATCCGCTCCGACTCTCGTTCGGTGACTCGCTGCGCAGAACGCTGTGTGATCCATACCGACACCAACGACACGACGCCACCGAGAACGGCGGCTGCCAGCGTCAAGACTGCTGCGCCCACAGCAGGACCTCCCCCAACTCACGACAACACGCCATCGTGCCGCACTGCGCGGAGGTAGCGTCCCAGGTTTCCGATGCTTCGTGCTCGGACGTGTCAGCGATCTTGTGTAAGTCGGTTGGTTTCATTGGATGCTGAGCCGGTCCTCGAAGAACAGTGAGAACTGGTTCAGTGCCTCTTTCCAGTGTGCGGCGACGTGGTTCGCGTCGCGCGCTTTGGGGTTGATCTGCTCGCGGACCGCGAGGTAGAGCACCTTCAATGCGGCTTGTTCCGAAGGGAAGTGGCCGCGGTTGCGGGTCGCCTTGCGGAGCCGGGCGTTCATCGATTCGACCATGTTCGTGGAGTAGACCACCATCCTTATGGCCGGCGGGAACGCCAAGTAGGGAGTGAACTCCGGCCAGGCCGACCGCCAGGTGCGGACGATCGCCGGGTAGCGTTCGCCCAGCTCAGAGGCCGCGAACACGTCGAGGGCCTGCTCGGCGGCTTGTTCGGTTGGCGCTGTGTAGATGGCTTTGAGAGCCGGGACCAGCTTGGGGTGGTCCCGCACGGACGACAGCCTGAGCGAGGCCCGGGTCAAGTGGATCACGCAGGTCTGGACCGTGGCTTTGGGCCAGGTCGCTGTGACCGTGTCCGGCAGGCCCTTCAATCCGTCACACACGACGATGCACACGTCCTCGATGCCGCGATTGCGCAGCTCGGACAGGACGGACATCCAGGTGGTGGCGCCTTCGCCCTCGGCTCCGACCCACAGGCCCAGGACGTCCTTGCGGCCGTCCATGTCGACGCCGACGGCCAGGTAGACCGGTTTCGAGGTCACCGAGCCCGACCGGATCTTCACCCACAACGCGTCGATGTAGATGATCGGCCAGACGGCATCGAGGGGCCTGCTCTGCCAGGCCACCAGCTCGTCGACAATGGCGTCGGTGACCTTGCTGATCAGGTCGGGACTGACCTCGACCCCGTAGATCTGGGCGAGGTGGGAGCGGATGTCGCGGACGCTCATGCCGCGGGTGTACAGGGACAGGATCCGGTCGTTGAACCCGGCCAGGCGACGGGCGTTCTTGGGCACCAGACGCGGTTCGAAGTCTCCGTTGCGGTCCCGGGGCACCGCCAGCGTGACCGTGCCGGCATCGGTCAGGACCGTCTTGGGCGAGGTGCCGTTGCGGGAGTTTCCCGACCCGTGGCCTGCCCGATCGCCGCGTTCATAGCCGAGGTGTTCGCTCATCTCGGCTTCCAGGGCCCGTTCCAGCACGGCCTTGGTGATCTCCGTCAGCAGCCCGCCCTCGCCGAGCAGGGCCGCCCCTGAGGCATCAGCCTTGTCGAGCAGTCGCTCGACCACCTCGTCAACCATCGCGTCCCCAGCCGCCTCAGCGGCCGGTTCTGTCTTCTCCGCCATGACTCGTCCGATCCGCCTGACCACGGGCCCGAGGCCGAGCCCCCAGCCAGGCTGTCATGTCACGGACTTACACGATCTTTCAGACACGCTCTCGTGCTCAACGGTGAGGGAACCGCGAAGCGGCCAGTCTGGCTGCCGGACACCATGTCGGAAGCGCCGGGAGAAACCGCTGAACGGTGCATGCGGGCACCCAAAGCCGGGACCATCCCCGCACGCGCGAGGAGAAGTCCTGCTCGATCCGTTGGAGGGTGACCGTGCAGGGGTCATTCCCGCGCACGCGGGGACGACCCCACCAAAACTGCAGCCCCTCGGGCTGGTACCACCTTCGCTCGGTAGTGGCCACGACATGGCGGCCTTCCGGACGCGCCGTACCCGACAGTCGCTGACTCGCAGATGGGCCCAGCCAAAACGGGTTCGGTTGTTCTGCCAGCCCGTGACGGCCACCTGGCGTTCGGGACCTGCTGGCGCACCTGGAGGTGGCCGGTGACCTCCCGGTCGTTGGGAAGGACCACCTGGGGGAGGTTCGGGCGGCGTCGATCAACGGGATCACCTCGCTCAGGCCCGCTGACACACGGAGGCGCTTTGAGGTCCCAGGCGCCCGACTGGCCGCGCGCATGACGGCACCGCCGGGCGGCCGACGATTCCAACCAAGGACAGCCGGAGTCAGTGACAGTCAGTTGAAGTCGAAGGTGGCGACGACGGGGGCGTGGTCGGACTCGGGGTACCTGTCGTCCGTGGCGAAGGCGAGGGATTCGTCGTGGAGGAGTTCGTTGTGGATTTCGGAGCCGCGGTAGTGGGCCAGGAGATTGCGTGTGACGAGCATATGGTCGAGCATCTGGCCCCGGCCGTGGTGGAAGAGGGTGTAGCGGGCCTCGTTGGCGATGGTGTGCTCGATGGGGACCAGGACCCGGGGGGCGAGGTCGCCGTTGCCGGTATCCTCGACGTTGCCGCAGATCGCCAGGACCGGGACTTCCTCGGGTTCGGCGTTGAAGTCGCCGGCGACGATGATGCGCGCGTCCGGATCGTCGCCGAGGATCTGGTCGACGAGGCGCCTGACTTCCAGGGCCTGGCTCATGCGCTTCATGGAGGACAGGAAGCTGCCTTCGGCCCAGGCGTCGGAGGTGCGCCAGATGCCCTTCTTGGGGTCGAGCACCTGGCCGGGGATCTCGGTGGGGAGCTTGGACTTCAGGTGGACGGTGATGACGTGCAGCAGGCGGCCGGGTGCGGCGTGGTCGATGTCGATCTGTGCGTGCAGGATGGGCCGCTCGATACCGATCGGGACCGGCTCCGGGTCGGGAGGTGCGGCCGTGAGCCGCTGGTAGCGGGGCTCGGCGACCAGGTCGTTCTTCAGCTGCTGGTGCTTGATGACCGGCAGGTGGGTGGCGACGACCAGGTTGCGCAGGTCGAAGACCGCGTCGTCCCCGGCTTTGGTGCTGACCAGGGCGGCCCCGTCGAGGTTGGTCCCCGCGAGCAGCTCCTGCAACGCCAGCAGATCACGAGGCTGGCCCGGGCGCTCCTGGCCGTGGACTTCCTGGAAGCAGGCGATATCAGCGCGCAGTCGACTGATCTGGGGCTTCATCAGCGTGATGCGTTCAGCCAGTGACGGACGCGCGGTCGGTGCGGTCTCGTCGAAGTTTTCCAGGTTGAACGTGGCAATGCGGATCTGCGTCACAAGTGCCCCCAGGGCTCGCGTGGCCGAGATACGCAGCGTAGTAGAAACGGTCACGCATTGTGATGGAAGTGGCTCGGTGTTTCGCTGTCTGTCGTCCACACAGGCGGTTGGGTGTTCGGTGCCGTGACCGCAGCCTCGATCCTCGTCGCCGCCGTCGGGCTGTTGCTCGCCGCCCGGTGCAACGTTCCCTCGCTCGGCACTGGGCCCTACGACGGGGCGCACGGCGAGGTGGCCCGGGCCCGGAAAGCCTGGCACGAAGCCCTGCTGGAGCGCGGCATCCTCGCGGAGGCCCTGCGCTGACCCCACACTCCGAGGATGACCGCGCCCAGGGCTTGACCACGCCATACTGGTGGGGTGACTGTGCACCGCACCCCGGCTGACGCCCGGTGGTCCCACCTGGCTGACCGGCTCCCCGACAGCCTTGAGGACCTGTCCGGGCCCGTCTTTGGGAGTGTCGAGCTTCCTCTGCACCTGGCGTGGTCCGGCCTGACCCGCTTCAGCCTCGAGGACGAGCAGCTGCTGCTCGGCCTGTACCGCATCGTGCTCACCAACGGGCTGCGCGAGGACCTGACCGCGTACCTCAACGCCGACCTCCTGATGCGGCACTGGCCACGGCTGCGCATCGCGCTGGGCAAGCCCGTACGCACGTGCTGGGAACAGCGTTTCCCCCAGCTGGCGGCCGCCGCCGCGGCATGAAGCTCCCCGACCTGCACCGGCGGCTGCTGACCGACGCCCTCACCTGCGGTTCCGCCTACGGCCTCGTCCTGGCCGGCGGCTACGCGGTCCAGGCACATGACCGTTCGGGAATGGAGGAGATTGTCCATGTACAGGTCTGCGGGTGAGGCACCAGTGTTGGATGCTGACCGGGCCGTGCCCGGTGATGATGGGTTCAGTCCCTGCGATTGCCCCTGCCGGTGGACGGCTATTGCCAGGGTCCTGTCGTGAAGATCGCGGGAGTCAACTCCTGGGTGTTGGCCAAGGGAGGTCTGGCATGGGACGAGGAATGAGCAGTGGGGCGCACGAGCCTGACAGCAGCAGGCGCGTGAGTTCATTGGTGCGGTCCGATTCGAGACGGTGCGGGGACAGCGCCAGGTGCGACGGGTCTGGAGCGCGGCAGATCTCTGCAGTGCATGCCCTATGACCGGCTGGGAGTTCGGTGAGGCCGACAACGGGCGGGAGGTGGCGGCGGCCCCCGGCGACGTGATTGCGATTACTGTTCCAGAAAGCCCGACTACGGGTTACCGCTGGGAGGTGGTGTCCCCACTCGACGGCATCCTCGCCCTTGTCGAATCACGCTACCGGCCCGGGCCTGACGATGGATTCGGTGGTGGCGGCCTGCGTCGGTTCGCCTTTCGCGCGGCCGCTCCCGGGTCTACGACCGTTGTACTCGTTTGCCGTCGGCCATGGGAGCCACATGACGCGTATCTCTGGGAGTACCGACTGACGGTGCGCGCCAACTGACCTTTTTTGCCATGTTCCGTCACCGCTACGGTCATATCCCACTCCTCGTGGCCGAGACAGCGGAGGACACACATGGCTTCGGTTCCTTTGACTGTGGATGCCGTCCGAGCGGCTATCACTCAGGAGGGAGCTGCCTGGGTAGCAGAAAGCAATCAGCTGACGGCCCTGTCCCGAGACCAGATACGCCGACGACTGGGCTACGTGCCTGGTCCCAACGAACCATCCCTGGCCGAGCGGGAACAGGCAGCGTTACGCAATGCCGTCTCCCCTCTGGCAATGGCGGCGCCAGCCGGGCTGATGCCGCCGACCTCATACGACCTGCGAAACGTCAACGGCCAGAACTTCGTCACCCCCGTTAAGGACCAAGGCAACTGCGGGTCGTGCGTGGCCTTCGGAGTCATCGCCACCGCGGAAGCAACTCTCAAGGTGGCGTTACGCGATGCAGACCTCGACGTCAACCTCTCTGAAGCCCACCTGTACTTCTGTCAGGGACGCGGCTGCAACGACGGCTGGTGGGCCGACCAGGCATTGGAGTCGTTGCGCCAGCATGGCGTCGCCGACGAGACCTGCTTTCCGTATTCCGGCCGCGACCTGCCGTGCAGCAACCTGTGTGGGAGCGCACCTACCCGTCTGACATTTATCGACAACTGGCGGCGCTATGTGACCGCAGCATCCATGAAGCTGTGGCTGACCGACGTCGGCCCACTCGTCGCATGCTTTTCGGTCTACGAGGACTTCGTCAGCTACAGCAGCGGTGTGTACCAGCATGTCGCCGGGGACTTCCTCGGCGGACACTGCGTCAGCGTGGTCGGGTTCGACGACACCTTGGGATGCTGGATCTGCAAGAACAGCTGGGGAAGCCTCTGGGGTGACGAGGGATTCTTCCGGATCGCCTACGGCAATTGCGGCATCGACGACGAGATGTGGACCACTGAAGGCGTGCGTGGTTGGGGTCCGGTCAACGAAGCGGTCTTCGTCCAACAGTCCGCACCGACCGCGGTCCGCCCCGGTCAGACATACGACATGACAGTCACCATGCGCAACACTGGGCTGCAGACATGGACGAACGGACGCGGATACCGGCTGATTTCCCAGAATCCCGAAGGGAGCAACGACTGGGGGGAGAGCGAGGTGCTCCTGCCCCGGGCGGTCCCCCCGTGGGAGGACGTGACATTCCAGTTCACGGTCACCGCCCCGTCGACGCCTACCCACCTGCAGTGGCGTATGTTTCGGCAAGGAGCCGGATCATTCGGCACACCGACGCCCGACCTGGTGCCTGCGCCCGCGACCGCCGCCTTGCGCTACGGCGCGGTCTTCAAACTCCGGCACGCGGTGACCGGGTGTGCGTTGCACTCTCACCCGTTCAACTACGGCCACCCCGGCTCGTCCGGACAGCAACAGGTCACATGCTTCCAGGGAGCCGACAGCAACGACCTTTGGCTGCTCAAAGGACCTGACGGACAGCCCCTGGACTTCCGGTCGGGCCAGCCTGTCCAGCATGGCGATGTGATCCGCCTTGAGCACCTGCCCACGCGCCGAAACCTGCACAGCCACGCCGGCTTCCCTTCGCCGGTCACTGCGCAGCAGGAAGTGACGTGCTTTGGTGAAGTCGGAGTGGGGGACGGCAACGACAACTGGCGGGTGGACGTCGATGGCGGAGGCACGTGGGATGCCGATCGGGTTGTTCGCCTGATCCATGTGCCAACCAACGTTGCGTTGCACTCTCACGCTGGGTTCTCAGACCCGCGGTGGACCATGGGGCAGCAGGAGGTGACCGGGTTCGACGGCCGGGATCCCAATGACCTGTGGTTCGCCTCGGATCTTCGGGCCCATGACGCCCGTTTCGTGTCCCAGTCGCTGCCGACGAACTTGGTCGCTGGCCAGGTCCAACAGGTATCGGTGACGATGCGGAACCTGGGCACAGAACCATGGACCGCAACCAACTCCTACCGGCTGGGCTCGCAAAGCCCCATGGACAACCAGTTCTGGGGCCTGAACCGGGTCGAGCTTCCACATCCTGTGCCATCAGGCGATACGGTGACATTCACGTTCTCGATCACCGCGCCTGCTGGGTTGGCATCCGTGCCGTTTCAATGGCAGATGGTGCAGGACGGGGTCGAGTGGTTCGGTGACAGCAGTCCGCGAATGCAGGTTCGGGTCTTCCAACAAGCCGGCCCGACGACCGTGCCGGACGTCATCGGGATGTCGCGCTCAGCCGCTGGCAGCGCAATCCGGGCTGCAGATTTGGTTGCCAAGTTCACGGGCTCGGCCGGGAACCGAACCGAGGTGGACGCACAGGACCCATCAGCCGGCGTCAGCGTTCCCCCGGGCAGCATCGTCCAACTTCACATGTCTCGACTCGACTGAACGGCACTCGGCAGGACAGTGAGCGCGACCCAGGAAGCAGACGCCGCGGACATGGCAGGCGGTGGTGCGCCCCTGTGGGCAAAGGCGACTTCCCCCTCAACCAGTGCGTGGTCCAGCTTTCCGCTCCCGAACTCGCCGCCGACCAGCTGCTGGGTGTCACCGAGTTCGCGAGTCTGGCCGGCATCGCCGCCTCCACCCTGCGCTCGTACGTCTCCCGCGGCGAAGGCAACGTTCCCCTGCCCCAGGCCACGGTCAGCGGACGCAGCGCCTGGTCCCGCCCGGTCGCCCAGGACTGGGTCACCCAGCGCAGCCGGGAGAACGTCGCGGCCGCCGTGGCCGGGCCCGACCCCGATGCCCTTCCCGCCGGCGTGAGCGACCTGCGTGAACGCCTCACTGCCAAGTTCCAGGGCCTGCTGTGGGGTCGCCCGCAGATCCGCAAGCGCTGGGTGCTGCGCCACCGCAACGAGCCGGACGTGCGGGAGGTCTGCGACGACCTCGCCCTGCACGTCGCCACCCGCCTGGACGACATCATCCCCACCGACCACCTGGCCGCCACCATCCGTCACGCCGTCCTCGACGAGCTGACGGAACAGCACGGCTGGGACAGCGACGAAGGCGACGACCGCACGCACTTCTACGCCCTGACCACCCCCGTCGCCAAGACCCTGGACTGGCTCATCCGCCACCACCCCGGCTACGGCCAGTACGCCATCGGCGACATCGTCCGCGAAGCCCAGAGCCGTCTCGACATCCCCCGCGACGCCGTCGCCGACACACTGCTGCGCTCCCTGTTGATGGACGGCAAGCTCGACAGCGCCAGCCTCACCGCGTACCTCGACCTGGCCCTGCCACCGGCGAAGGCCCACTGACGGGCAAAGCAGCGGGCCGCTGCCTGGTAGTCACACGCGTGGACCTCCCTGGCTGTTTTCGGCCGGGGAGGCCCACGCGCGACAGCCCGCACAGTGAAGCAGGCGGACGCTGCGGCGCGCGGTTGCCCGCTGGCCAGGGTCGGTCGAGGTAGTCGGCCACGAGCACAGCGAACTCGGCGGGTGTGGCAAGTCGGATGCCGAGGCCTTCCGCCTTGGCCCGCTTGGATCCGGTGCCCTCCCCGGCGACCACGAGGGTGGTCTTCCTGGACACGCTGGAGGAGGGGCGTCCGTCGGCCCGCTCGATGAGGTCCGGGCGCGCGCTCGCCCGCCCGGTCGGAGAGGACGCGCAGTCGCGTGACCACTGCTGCGCATCCTCCCAGGCCGTCCTGAACGGCGGGGCGTCACAGCAGCAGGAACAGGTACAGCGCAGCCCACGCGCCCAGGCCCAGGGACAGTGCGGGGACGAGCGCAGGCGCTTGCACGGCGACGAGGACCACGAGGCCGGAGCCGAAGAGAGCGACGGCAATGGCGGTGCGGTGGTCAGGGGCAGGGGACACGGACGGCCTCCAAAGTGTCGGTGCGGCTGGCCGGGCGGCGAGCCGCACCGACCTTGGAGGACCATGGGGTTAGCCCCGCAACTCCCGTCCGAATCCGCCGTGACGCTGGTCAGTCCGGTGCTGTCTCGTCGAGGACCTCAAGGTCATTAGGTGTGTCTTCGTCCCGTGCCATCGTGTTGAGGGCGTCGAAGGCGTTCGGTGCCTCGTCGTCCCAGGGGTGGTGGGCCTTGGGGGGAGCTGACCGCTGGGAGTGCGCCGACGGCTCCGGCTCTGCCGTTTTCCGAGGCCGACCGCGGGGCGTTTCCGCAGGCCAGTGCTCATTGAGCAGGTTCAGGAAGCCGTCTGGGTCGGCGACCAGGGCGTTGAGACAGGCGACGATGAAAGCCTTCATCTCACGGCCCCGGTTGGTCAGTTCTTTCTGGGCGTCCGCTTTGAGTGTGGCGGGCGGGCGCACGGTCAGGGGCGGGTCGCGGTGCTGGCTGCTCATGCGGAGAACTTTCCACCAAGTGGCTTGCCACTTCAATGAGAGGCGGCTACCTTAAAAGTGGCAAGCCACTTTCTTTGGGGGGTTCATGGCCGCCAACCCAGTCACCGCCAAGAGCCGCACGGCCAGAACGCTCCAGATCGAGTTCGCCCCAGCACTGTCTGAAGAAGTGAAAGCAGAGCCCTCTGCAGCCGGGTGGCCTTGTCGTGCACACCGGCTGGTCGTATCCGCGCCACGGTGAGAAGCCGGGGATGCGCCAGCATCCCGCCGACGAGGGCAGCAGCGTCCAGTGCTGGCACATCTCCACCCCCTGCGGCCACCGCGCGACCCGCTTCCCTTACCTCACCCGCCCGGATGCGGAGGCCGCGGCCGCCCGCGTGGCTGACGCGTTGCCCGGCGGCGTGTGGCCGCACGACGCCGACACCACGGCGCTGCTGCCCCTCGCACTGGAGGCGTCCGAGCAGCCGGCGCTGCTGCCGCTCACCCACCGGGGCAAGCCCACCTGGGGTTCCGGCTACGGCGGTGACCTCGCCGACTTCTGGATACCCGACACCCGGGACGAGTACGAACGGATGATCGCCGTGCATGGCCCGATCCCGAAGAACTGCCAGGCGTGCGCCCGAACTGTGCGCGCGCAGAAGAAGGCGGGCTGGGGGCTGCGGACCAACCACTGGCCCGTATGGTCGGTGCACGGTCGCAGTGGCGCCGACCGCTACGTCCGTCCGCACTGCCCGTGCACCGTCTGCATGCGTATCGACGTGCGCATCGGAGCCGTCAAGCCCATCACCGACGAGCACGGCGCCACGTTCACGGGCTCCTGCGCCGTCTACCCCTGGACGGAAATGCGCTCCGTCGTCGAGACCGTGGAGCGGGAAGACCGGCCCTTCGCCTGGTTCAAGCACTTCCTGAGCGATGCCGGGTGCGTGGTGATCGACGAACGTTCCGGCGTGGGCCTGTGGCCGACAGGTGTCCGGCACGACGACGCCCTGTTCTGCGAAACCGGAGAAACCGGAGCGCTCGATCTCGACGGCATTACTCACGGCTCCTGACGAGACCAGCCCGGCGCACCCCAGCCCGGGCTGACCCACATCCGCGCACTCAGCGTGGTGTGGCACCAGCCTCCTGGCGCAGCGCAACCAGCTCCCGGGAGGAACTCCGATGACCAAAGGAGGAAGACTGAAATGACGAACAAGGACGTGGCCGTACCGGAGGTCACTGTGGCCCGCTACGCGGCGCCCCGGGTCACCGTCACGCCGGTGACGGACGTGATCTCGTCGGAGCCGATCGCAGGGCGGTCGAAGCCGGGCCGCTACCAGCGGGTGCTGCTGGACACCCGGACTGGTGAGCTGCGGTTCCACGAGTCGACAGAACATCTCGAGCCGTGGGACCCGGCCTGGAAGGCCGTCATCGATGTGCCGCGCGACACATGGACGCGGTGGCACCCGGGAACGCTCTTCGCGTTCAACGGTCCGCACCAGTGGTTCGAGCCGGTTCCGGAGTTACTGTCCTGGGGGATCGACTCCGGCGTCGCCGAGCTCCCCTTCCTGGACGTCGCGGCCGCCAACGCACTGCTCGAGGAAGTGGTCCCGGTCGCGCAGGAACTGCTGAACGGCCTGTTCGACGGCGGCGGCGACCTCGACTGGTCCACCGCATCCGCTCACGCCGGCCGCAACATGCACCGCCTTCTCACACGCGACCGGACGGCCGCCGGACCCGAGGCCGACGCCGAACTGGTCGACTTCGCCGAGATTCTTTCCCGTTTCCCGCAGGTCTACCAGCCCGAGAAACTGCGCCACCCACTAGAAAAACTCGCCGAGGAGTGCGAGTGGGTCACCCGGTACCTCGGCTGCAACGAGCACTGGCACAAGGAGATCAAGGCGGAGTTCGGGAAGCCGTACAGCGACGGGAGCGGCATCGGGCTGCAGGTCCTGGGCGTGCGGGCCTGGTACCGGACGGCCCTCATGGACGGCGACCCTCGGCCGCTGAAGGAGTTCGCGGACTGGGATGGCGAGCACGGCCGCCTGGCGACGAGCGAGATCACCTCCACCGCCACGGACGCCGAACTGGCCAGGTGGGTCGACCGCGAGGAGGCCAGCGCCGCACGGCAGGGGTGGCGCCTGCTCGGAACGCAGAACGCCGCCGCCAGCCACCGGCAGCGCCTGCGCGAGCAGGAGTGGGACCGCCTCGCCGTGGTCGGCGCGGACATCGCCTGGCTGGAGGACGAGCCCGCCCTCGCCGGGGACGCCCTGGAGCCGAAGCAGGCCGAGCGCCTGGCGCTGGTCACTGCGGCGATCGGCTGGGGCCGCGGCGACGGCGAGATCGCCGTCCGCGCCAGGATGCCCCGCCGTACGGTCCTCATGCTCCGGGAGAGCAGCACCGGCGCAACAACCGGGAACACGCACAAGTAGGCGTGCCCGGGACTGTCGTTACCAGCCCCGGACACCGGACCATCATCCACCCGGAGCCCCGCCCCGTGCGGGGCTCCGGCCGTTCCCGGCTTTCTCACTGGAAGTTGGGAACGGCTCACGCCGCAGGAGAACCAGTCCCCTGAGACACCGCCGTGAACGGGACCACATGCGCAGCGTCCAACGCTGGACCGTAGATCGGCCGCACGCCAGCCATGTTGGGAACATCTCCAGGACGGGGTTCTGCGACTTGCTGGTTCGCCAATGCCGAGGGGCGCTCACTCAAGAGGACCGCTCCGAGCGCGGCACCGCGAGTCCCTTACAAAGAGCGGCTTCGTGCGGTCCGAGGCCGCAAACCGGATCGTCTCCCCTTTCTGCGTACCTGGAAACCCTGATCCCGGACCGGGTGATGATTGCCTCGACCCCGTCGGCTCCGTGAGTCGGTGGAGAATGGCGGCATCTGGGTGCGCTGTGAGCCGCCCGCGTGCATTGGGGGAGGAGTGCCGGGATGGCGCTGGATTGGGACCGGATCGGTGCGGGGGACAGTGAAGCGATCCTGCGTCCCCGGGACATCTACGCGGGGCTGGCCAACCGCCCGTGGCCCTATCTGCGCCATGAGCAGGGCGAGGTTCTCGATGAGTGGTTCGATCGCCGACGGGACGAGCGGGATGTCGTGATCAAGCAGAACACCGGCGGCGGCAAGACCGCCGTCGGCCTGCTGATCGCGCAGAGCACCCTGAACGAGGGCATCGGCAAGGCCGTGTATCTGGCCCCGGACAAGTACCTGGTCCGGCAGGTCCGCGAGGAGGCCGCGAAGCTCAGCGTGGCCACCACGGACGATCCGCAGGACCCGGCGTTCCTCGCCGCTCAAGCCGTGCTCGTCACGAACTATTACAAGCTGATCAACGGCAAATCGGTGTTCGGCGTCGTCGGCGACGGACGCGAGCCGATCGATCTGGGAATCGTCGTCGTCGACGACGCGCACGCCGCGCTGGCGACGACGGAGGACCAGTTCCGGCTCCGGGTGCCGGCGGGCCACGAGGCGTACCAGAAACTGCTGGACCTGTTCGCCGACGACCTGCAGCACCAGTCGGCGAACGCGTGGGCGGAGCTCCAGGACAAGGACCCCACCGCCCTGGCGCCGATTCCGTTCTGGGCATGGGCGGACAAGAAGAACCGCCTCATGGAGATCCTCCACCCCCACAGGTTCGACGACGCCTTCAAGTTCGCCTGGCCACTGATCGCCGAAGTGCTGCACCTGTGCACCGCGACGGCCACGACAAAGGCCGTGGAGATCCGGCCCTCCTGCCCGCCGATCGACCGCATCCCCTCGTTCGTACGCGCACGCCGCCGCGTCTACCTCACCGCGACGCTCGCCGACGACAGCGCCCTCGTGACCGACCTCGACGCCGATCCCGCCCTCGTAGCCCGGCCCGTCACTCCGGGCAGCGCGGCCGACTTGGGAGACCGGATGATCCTGGCGCCCGTCGCGCTCAACCCGGAACTCGACCCCGAGGCCGTTCGGCAGTTGGCCCGCCAGTTCGCCGACGGAGACCGGGACGGCGACGGCGTAGCCGAGGACAAGCCGGTCAACGTCGTGGTCCTGGTGCCCAGCGAGAAGGCCGCAGCGGCCTGGGAGAACCACGCCGACCGCACCTACCGGGTCGGCGACCTCGCCGTCGGCGTCAAGCAGCTGCAGGCCGGCCATGTCGGCCTGGTGGTCCTGGTCAACAAGTACGACGGCGTCGACCTGCCCGCTGACGCCTGCCGCCTGCTAATCCTGGACGGGATCCCTCGTCCCCTGGACGGCGTGGAACGGCGCGAGGCGGTCGCACTGGCCGACAGCACGGTCCGCCTGGCCCGGGAGGTGCAGCGGATCGAGCAGGGCATGGGCCGCGGCGTACGCGACAGCGAGGACTACTGCGCCGTGCTGCTGCTCGGAGCCGGCCTCGGCGTCGCCATCCATGAACCGCGCCACCTGAGCCTGTTCTCACCCGCCACCCAGGCCCAGCTCAAACTCAGCAGCGACATTGCACGGCAGATCAAGGGCGAGGGCCTGAACTCGGTGCGCCAGGCGCTGCGGGCCTCCCTCGGGCGGGTGCCTCAGTGGACCGAGCGCAGCCGCCGGGCGCTGGCCGAGGTGCGATACGCCCCGCACGGGACCGTACGACCGGAGGCCATCGCCCTGCGCGAAGCGTTCGACCTGGCGGCAACCGGACGGACCACCGCGGCGGCCGACCGCATCCAGCTGACCGTGAACGACCTCGACGACCAGGCGCTGCGGGGCTGGCTGCGGGAGCAAAAGGCCGCCTACCTGCACATGACGGATCCCGTCGCCGCCCAGCAGGTGCTGGCCGGCGCGCTGGACGAGAACCAGTTCGTCCTGAAGCCCGCGGGAGGCGTGGAGCCGACCCAGATCAAGGCCGCCGCCGTGCAGGCCCGCGAGGCCGCGCAGTTCCTGTCCGCCGAGTACGGCGACGGCGTCAACCTGGTCCTCGGGGTGAAGGCACTGCTGGAAGAAGTGGTGTGGGGCGATGAGGAACGCACCGACGATGCCGAGCGGGCCTGGGAGCGCCTGGGCCTCCACCTCGGGTTCGTGAGCACCCGGCCGGAGAAGCTGTACGGCACGGGTCCGGACAACCTCTGGGCACTCTCGGCCGCGCGGCAGGCCGTGATCGAGCTGAAGACCGGGTGCGTCACCGGCACGATCGCCAAGAAGGACGCGGACCAGCTCGGCGGCAGCATCCGCTGGCTCAACAAGAACAACCCCGAGGTCAAGGCCCTGCCCATCATGATGCACCCCAGCCGTGTGTGCGACGCCAAGGCCACCCCGCAGCCGGGGATGCGCGTGGTGACGCCGGCCAAGTACGAGCTGCTGAAGCAGGCGGTCGTCCAGTACGCCGTCGCGCTCGCCGGTGACCTGGGCCGATGGGGCGACGA
The DNA here is from genome assembly GCF_044746205.1 of Streptomyces sp. NPDC086549. NCBI lineage: Bacteria > Bacillati > Actinomycetota > Actinomycetes > Kitasatosporales > Streptomycetaceae > Streptomyces > Streptomyces sp. NPDC086549. The sequence goes on from NZ_JBIVBS010000027.1 coordinate 16,623, forward strand.
GCAGGCCGTCGCCGCGCAGCTCGCTCACCACAAGCTCACGGGCGACCGCTTCTTCGACACCTACTCTGAGGCCGCCCGCACCAGCGCGTGACCATCACCCACCCCGTCTGAGTCGACGATCACCTGGTACGTTCGCCGGAGACTTGAAGGGGCACCCGCCGTCCCACCGGCCGCTGCCCCTCTCTTCTTGCCCGAACGCCTTCGGCGGAAGCCGGATCCGCTGGTACCGTCGCTCGTATGGACCAGAACGGATCCCAGGTGCCGCCCTTCGAGCCGGAAGAGTACGCGCGCGTCGCGGCAGCCGCCGACATCGTCGGCAAGTCCCCCCAGGACTTCGTCCGCGAAGCGGCGCTGAAGGCTGCCGACGACCCGTTCCTCAAGGCCCTCGGCCGGACCCGCGACCGCGTCCCGCAGCTCGCCGAGGTCTTCGCAACCCAGGACACCCGCGCCGCCAACACCAGCACGGCCGCGTGGCCCGACCCCGCGCCCATGGGCAGCCGCGACCTGCACGACTTCCCGCGGCACGGCCACGCTGCGTGACCCGCTTCCTCACCCCGCAAGAGCTCCTACAGATCGCTCAGACCCTCCCGGGCGACCCGGCCTGCCTCGACCTGGGCGTGCTGGACGCCGTCTGCGCCCGCGCCCAGTCCCACTACATGGACCGCGACGTGTACGCGAGCGACTGGCTCAAGGCCGCCGCCATGCTGGAGACCATCGCGCTGCACGAGCCGCTGGAAGCGAAGAACGAGTTCTTCGCCTGGCTGGTCGCCGAGACGTTCCTCAACACCAATGGCGTCACGCTCAACTACGAGCCTGAGGAAGCCCTCGCGCTCGTCATGCGCGCCAAGCACAAGGGCGCCCGCGTCCAGGAGGTCGCCGCGCAGTTGCGCGCTTGGGCCACCAGCTGAGGCCACGGCCCAGCTCCCGGGGCTACCCGTCTCCGTCGGTCGGCACCTCGAACGTGATGGTCTGCTCGTTGGCGGCCTTCTCCGCCGCACTCAGCCGCTCGATCTTGTACTTCTCGTCCAGGACCTTGGCCTTCAGCCCCCAGGACAGTGCGCGAGCCCGCATCCCGTTGTCCCCGGTGATGACCGTGACCGGCGCAGGGGCGATGGCCTGCTGCAGATGGCAGGCGCGGGCGACGATCTCATCGTCGTTATTCGGCAGCCGCACGTGCCCGGGCTCGTCCCGCAGGACGTCGACGACGGTCTCCCCGTTGTTGACGACCGCACGGCCGTCGGCCTCGATCTGGGCGAGTATCTGTTCCAGGAGGGCGAAGACTGCACGGGCCCGCTTCCGGACGCCGGTGTCGTGGGCGTCGTACGACTTCTTGTCGATCTCGTCGATCACGACGTGCGGGATCATCACAGATGTGCCCGGGCCGAAGAGCCGCTGCCAGGGAATCTTGTCGAAGCGCATGTAGTGCAGCAGGTCGTTGGTGTCCAGGACCACCGTTCGTACCTGGTGACTGGTGAACCGGTCCTTCATGCGGCGCAGTTCGTTGGCCAGTTCCATGAAGTAGGTGCGCAGGTCCTGCAGTTCGGTGTTGATTAGGAATGTCCACCGGTCGGGAGTGAACTGGCCGTGCAGGATGGCGTTGTAGCGCTCGCCCCGCAGTCGCGCCGGCACAGCCGGGTCGGCGAACGCCTCAAGGAGCTCGGCCGCGGCCTGCGTCGTCCATTGGTCGTACTGGCGTACCACTGGAATGACGGCCTTCTCCCAGCCGTTCGCCTCGTCACTGGACCAGCTCCCCACGACGGTCACGGGCCGGGGGATGTGGGGGATGGCGTTCTGGACGTCGTTGAGCCCTTGCCAGGTCAGGGTTTCCAGCAGCTTGATCGCCTGATCGCAGGTGGTGCCGGGCTTCAACAGCACGCAGGTGCTTTTTACGATATGGGCCGTCCGCAACGTCCGAACGGAGCTGAGTTTAGGCTCCGTTCGGTGGAGACGTTCTGGATCATCACGGCGGCCGTCCTGTGGGGCGCCAGCACGGGCCTACTCATACCGCGCGCCGCGTACCGGCTCTCCGTGACACCGGAGGAGCCCTGGCGAACGGCCTGCCCGGCAGAACATCCCCTCGCCGGGATCGGAGATGGGTGGCTGGGGCGGGCACGGTGCGCCGACGGGGATACGTTCGGCCCGCGTACGCCCACCATCGCTCTGGTGATGACCGTGGTCTGCGCCGTGCTGGCGGCCGCCACCGGCGACCGTCCCGAGCTGCTGGTGTGGCTGCTGCTCGCACCGATCGCCGTGCTGCTCGCCGCCGTCGACTTCGCGGTGCACCGGTTGCCTGACGCGCTCACCCTGCCGCTCGCCGCGGCCGCGCTCGTGCTGCTCGGTGTTGCCGCGGTGCTGCCCGACGCCAGCGGCAGCTGGACGTCCGCGCTGCTCGGCTCCCTCATCCTGGGAGCCTGCTACTTCGTCCTCTTCCTCCTCAGCAAGGGCTTCGGGTTCGGCGATGTGAAACTCGCCCTCGTCCTCGGGGCTGTCCTGGGCTGGTACGGCTGGGCGATCGTCCTGATCGGGACATTCGCCGGGTACCTGCTCGGTGCGCTGTACGGCATCGGCCTGATGCTCGCGGGCCGGGCCGACCGTACGAGCAGGATCCCGTTCGGCCCGTTCCTGCTCGCCGGGACGCTGGCCGGCGTGCTCCTGGGCTCCCACGCCTCCTGAATCCGGGCTCTCCCGGAGCCAAGGGGACGCTGGATCGGGTGCTGTGCGCTGATGGCGCACGGTGCGGGCTTCGTCCTGACTACTCACTCGACCTCCGCCGGCCGCAGTTCCGGGCGCGTGAGCTCGCGGAACTCGACACGGAGGGCGAGGCTGCATGAAACCTCACGCCACTACGGCGGCGATCGACGCACGCCGCCGTCAGACAGCGCAGAAGCTCGAGCAGGTCGAGAAGGCCATCGGTCAGATTCGCCGCGAACGCGGTCGGCTGACCGTCCGAGCCGTCGCACAACGGGCCGGCGTGTCCGTCACATTCCTCTACGAGAACTCCAAGGCCCGCGCGCTCGTCAGCAATGCGGTCGACGGCAGCCGCACACGCCAAGTCCGAGCAGCCCAGGCCGAGCACGAGCAGATCGAAGCGTCCTGGCGTGAACGCGCGCTGAACGCGGAGGCCGAACTCGGCCGCACGCAGAAGGAAGTCTTCGCGCAACGGCAGCAGATCGGCGAGCTGATGGGAAAGCTCCGCGACCTCGACCAGATGGTTCCCGGGGAGTCGGTTCAGGCTCTGACCTCCGAGAACATCACGCTCAAACGCCGCGTCCAGCAACTCACCCGGGAACACCGCACGCTGCAAGAACGCCTTGAAGGCGCCAGGTCGAACCTGCGCTTCTCCGACAAGCGCATCGCTGACCTCGAAGCTCAAATCCTTGAACTCCAAGAGACTTCCTGAGAAGAAGATCTGCACGGCTGACTGCCGCCCCGGCCAGCATAAGCACCCCAGAACAGACGTCACACCAGACCCCAGACCTGCTTTCAAGATGGCGGCAGCTCAGTGTTGAGCCTGTCGGCAGGCACTCGCTCGATGCGGGTCCAACCCCTCCAGCCCCGCTCCTTCAGAATCGCCAACACCAGTTCGGCGCCCGGTGCGGACTCGAGCATGGTTGAGTCCATCAGGGCGACGAACTGATCGTCGAAGCCGTCGTCACCCACCTCGCCGGCCTCCACGGCGCGAATCATCAGGCGCTCCAGGATGTCGGCGATCTCGACGATCCGTGGATCGCCGGCCAGCCAGTCGGGCTCCCCGGTGAAGAAGCTGTAGAGCCTCACCATGTCGGGGTCGTCCAGCTCCTCGTGCTTCTTGGCAATCACGGAGTCGATCAGGTCCGGCACCTGCGCGGCGATCATGATCCAGGCATCCCGCTCCAGCTCGATGTACCGCTCCCCGACGCCGAGACCGCGCAACCGGTCGACGTAGTCCACGACGCTCTGCGGGAGCGCCAGGTGCTCTCCGGCGGCGAGCCGGGCGAGCCGGCTGCGGGTGCCCTGCAGCCGCCGGATCTCGGCGCGCAGATCCTTGTCGATCTCCTGGACGCCGCCGGCGAACTCCTCCGGGCCGGCGTCGAGGAGTTCCTGCACCCTGGCCAGCGGCACGCCGGCATCGGCCAGGGTGCGGATCCGGATCAGTCGCACGACCGTGGCGGCGTCGTAAGTCCGGTACCCGGACCGGTCACGTTCGGGCTCCGGCAGCAGGCCGATCTTGTGGTAGTGGCGTACCGCCCGTACCGTCACCCCGGCGTATGCCGCGAGCTGGCTGATGGTGAGCATGGGTCTCAGCCTGCCTCAGGCGATCTTCCGGCGATAGGCGGTCATCGCGAAGACGTACGCCACGACGAGGATGCCCACGCACCAGGCGAGGGCGGTCCAGATGTCGTCGCCGACCGGCTGCCCTGTGAACAGAGCACGGATCGTGTTGACGATCGACGTCACCGGCTGGTGCTCGGCGAACCAGCGCACCGGGCCGGGCATCGTCTTTGTGGGCACGAACGCCGAGCTGACGAACGGCAGGAAGATGAGCGGGTAGGCGAACGCGCCCGCTCCCTCGACCGACGACGCGGAGAGGCCGGGGATCACGGCGAGCCAGGTCAACGCCAGGGTGAACAAGAGCAGGATGCCGGCGACCGCGAGCCACGCCGGCACTCCTGCCCCTGAGCGGAAGCCCATGAGCACAGCGACGCCCACGACGAGTACGAGCGCGATCAGGTTGGCGACCAGGGAGGTGACGACGTGGGCCCACAGCACACCCGACCGCGCGATCGGCATGGACTGGAATCGCTCGAAGATTCCGCTTTTCACATCGGTGAACAGCCGGTACGCGGTGTAGGAGATGCCCGATGCGATGGTCATGAGCAGGATGCCGGGCAGCATGTAGTTCACGTACGAAACTGACCCGGTATCAATGGCGCCACCGAACACGTAGACGAACATCAGCATCATGGCGACCGGCGTGATGGCGGTCGTGATGATGGTGTCCATGCTGCGTGTGACATGGCGCAGGGTCCGCCCCGTGAGCGCGGCCGTGTCGCTGAAGAAGTACGCGGTCATCGTTGTCCCCCAGTTGTCGTGCCCGTGGCGTTGCTCTTGTCGCCGCCGATGACCGCGAGGAAGATCTCCTCCAGAGTCGGCTGCTTCTCGACGTATTCGACCTTGGCGGGCGGGAAGAGCTGCTTGAGCTCGGTGAGGGTGCCGTTCACGATGATCCGACCCTGGTGGAGGATCGCGATCCGGTCGGCCAGCTGCTCGGCCTCGTCCAGGTACTGCGTGGTGAGCAGCACCGTCGTTCCGTGGCCGGCGAGCTCCTTGACCGCATCCCACACCTCGATGCGCGCCTCGGGGTCGAGTCCGGCCGTCGGCTCGTCCAGGAAGATCACCGGCGAATTCCCGATGAGGCTCATCGCGATGTCCAGTCGGCGGCGCATCCCACCCGAATACGTGGACACTCGCCGCGCGCCCGCCTCGTTCAGCGAGAAGCGCCTCAGTAGGTCATCCGCGATCGCGCCCGGGTCCTTGAGGTGGCGCAGCCTGGCGACGAGGGCGAGGTTCTCCCGGCCGCTGAGGATCTCGTCGACGGCCGCGAACTGCCCGGTGAGACTGATGGACTCCCGTACGTTCGCGGGTTGCGTGGCGACGTCGAAGCCGTTGACGCTCGCCGTCCCCGCGTCGGCCTTCAGGAGCGTGGCGAGGATCCGTACGGTTGTGGTCTTGCCGGCCCCGTTGGAGCCGAGCAGGGCGAAGATGCTGCCCGGCGCCACGTCGAAGTCGACGCCGCGCAGCACTTCGAGCTTCCCGTACGACTTCTCCAGACCCTGCACGCGCATCGCCGGACCGGCGATCGTTTGGGCCGTCATGGTCATCTGCCTCCTTTGCGGAGCTGTTCCACGCGTCTGCGAGGACGCCCCTGGCGGAAGGATGGAGGGTTGACCCAGCGTCAAGGTCAAGCCCGCTCCGACCACGGCATCCAGGTCTTGCCGGAGACGAACGCCTTGCGGGCCCGGGCGGCCTGCACGTGGGCGGCGGACTTGCACCTCGGTGCCGTCGAGCCGCAGCTTCACGCCTTCGGCGTCGGCGTGGGCGCGAACAGGTCCTCCAGCGTGCGCTGAGTACGTCCCGGACGCTTACGCAACGCGTTACTCCAGGTCAGCATCAATGCCGCCAGTCTCCCGTTCGGAAAACAGGACCACGACGTGCTGATGGTGTTCGACCACTCCCTCGACGGCATTGAGGACCCCGACAACGACATCCATCAGTCCACGGGCATGGTCAACCTTGCCCCGAACGAGTGGTTCGCCCCGTTCGACCAGGGCCGCGACCCCGAGCGTGTCTTCCGCCACCCGTGACTCGGCCCGCCGTCGTTGCGCCCGGAGCACGTCAGGCTGTCAGAAAACTGGAGGCTCCCGGAGTGCGCTCAGGAGTCGGTGCTGATCAACGCCTGTGCGATCAGCGCGGCCCGCAGGTTTCTCGCCGAGCCGGTTTTGGTCGCCACGGCGACGGCTCGGGTGGCGAGGCCCGCGGCGGCGTCCAATTCACCAGTGACGCGGTAGATGCCGGCGCTCGCGGATAGCACCTCGGCCGAGCCCCGCACGATTGCCGCTGGCCAGTCGGCGCGAGCCTCGTCGAGCGCGGCCCTGCCCGCGGGGATCAGCTTCGGAGCCGTGGAAGCGAGTCGGAGCATGGTGTGGCCGGTCCACTTGTTCAGTTCGGCTGTGCTCAGATAGCCGATGTATGGGGGCTTCTCGCCATCATCGGCCCGTTCGAGCAAGGTCCAGGCCGTACCGAGGTCGCCTCGCGCGGCGGGCCCGGCTCCGAGGCACCCATGGTGGTGTGAGCGGACGGCGTGCAGCCAGGACCGTACAGCGGGGTGAGCGCGGGTGCCGGCCAGGTGAAGGGCGCGGTCGGCAAGGGACAGCGCTCGGTCGTAGTGGCCGAGGTCGGCCAGGATGCGGCTCATCTGGCCAAGGAGGTTGGTGCAGGACGAGACGTCGCCGGCCTCCTGGGCGTGGGCAGCGGCATCACGGTAGTGAGTGGCTGCGAGTTCGGCCTGTCCGAGGTCGTAGGTGAGGAAGCCGACGAACCCTCCTGTGTCGGATGCGAGGGCGGCGAGTCGCTGCCGCTCAGCGCCGGTGGCGGAGGCGTGCCAGGCAAGGATCTGCTGATGGTGATCGACGGCCTGGCGGTAGACGGCTTGTGCGCCGCGAAGGTTGTCCAGCCGGCCGTGGACGGCGCGTAAGTCCTGGTGAGCATGCAGCAGATCGCGGCTGTCCCCGTCAAGGTCCGTGGTTATACCAAGGCCCGTGGCCAAGGCCGCTGTTGCGGCACTGGTCCCCTTGAGGAAGTTTCTGCGCAGCACTATGTCCCATTCCCGCAGGAGACCGTCCACGGCGCTGTCCGGGGCCGTAGGGGCTGCCCGCTCACTCGCGCGCTGTCGTTCCGCGTCGGCTAACGCCACCAGTGTGCCGTCCGCCCCAACCGCTTTGTCCAGGGCGCCCGCGATCCGGGGCGTCGGCGTGCGTCGCCTGTGTTCGAGGTCGCTGATGATGCTCTTGCTGCAATTGGCCCGCCTCGCGAGCGCGCGCAGCGTCAGCTGCCCGCGGAGCCGGCGCAGTTCCGCGGCGAAGGTCACCTCGTCGGCTGGGGTCATGACTGCCTCCACCGCGTTGGGGGTTGGGGTTTCTGGTTGTCCGCAGAGCCGATGCGGACACGCCATACGACGGCGACCAGCACACACTCTCCTGCCGGATGGCGGCAGACGCTCCGAACAGCTGCGGACAAGTGCGGACAGTAGCCCCCTGCCCAGGCGCCGTGAGCCGTGGCCAGACTGTCGGACGTCCACGGCCGTGTCGTTCCGGCCCGGCCTTTGAACTCCGTTCTACAGGAGGAGCCATGTCCAAGTCCGCTGCCGCCGCCGCTGCCGCCACCGCCGAGGAGAACCCCGTGACCACCGAGCCGGTGGTCGTCGCCGAGGACGTCGAGCAGGACGACCCGTACGTCCCCTGACCTGCAGCTGTGCCCAGGGTGTCCTTCCCGTGTCCGCCGGATTCGGGGAGGACACCTCTCCCATTTGACTGTCTGGAGGAGCCTTGCATCACGTGTACGTCGGACCGACGCTGCCGCGCTACGAGCCGGTGCTGTTGGAGCCGGGAGTACAGGTCCATCCGCCGATCCGGCACGGCGACCTGTTCGATGCCGCTGTCCGAGACGGCGACACCGTCGTGATCATCGACGGGGTGTACCACCAGGCCCCGGCACTGAGGCACAAAGAGATCCTCAACGCGATGGGCCGGGGCGTGCCGGTGATCGGGGCGGCCAGCATCGGCGCCCTGCGGGCCGCCGAACTGGACGCCTTCGGGATGCTCGGCGTCGGCGCCGTCTACACCTCCTACGTCCGGGGAGTGATCACCGGCGATGACGAGGTGGCGGTCGGCCAGGCCCCGGGCGGCCGGGAGTCGCTGACCTGGCCCCTGGTGAACCTGCGGCACGTCCTGGGGCTGGCCCGGGCGGCCGGGATCGTGGACGAGGCGCGGGCCGAGTGGCTGCTGGCCGCGCTGCGCGGCGTCTACTACCCGCAGCGCACCACGGCGGCGGTGCGGGCCGTCTGCCAGCGCCAGGGGGAGACGGAGTTCGCCGGCTGGCTGGCCGAACAGCGCGGCCGCGACCTGTACTTCGGCGATGTCAAACGCCTGGACGCCCTCGCCGCCGTACGCGCCGCCCTTGCCGGCCGGGGCCCGACCGGAGCCCCGCCGTCACCGGTGACGTGGGATTCGTCGTACTTCCGGGGCTGGTCCAACCACTTCGCCCGCAGCGTCGTGGCCGGGGTGGAGCTGTGGACCCAGGACCGTGTCGTCTACCAGCAGGTGTTTGACGGAGACTTCCGGGAGCGGTGGGCTGACTTCCTCGCCCACCGTTCCCGGCATCCAGCGTGCGGAGGTGAGGGCCTGCCGCTGCTCGAGCGGCTCCAGCGGGCCGGCGGGATGCTGCCCGCGCACCGGGTGTTCCATCCGGCGCTCGACCTGCGCGACGAAGCGACCCTCGCCATGCTGTTGGGCGGGGAGACGCGCGACGACCGCGCCGCGGTCGCCCGGTACGCCGAGGCGCGCGCCGCGTACCGCCAGGAGAGGCCCGGGGCTGCGGCAGTGTCCGGCGACGTCGCCCGCCGGGTCCTGCTCCAGATATGGCGCTGCCGGCCGACGGCGCTCGACGCGGAGGCGTCCGGCCGCGGTCTGATCAGCGGGGCGTACGCCATCGAGGTGGTCAAGCGGCTTGTGCCCGGTTTCCTCGCCGAAGCGAGAGAAGCGGTCGCGACGAAGGACAGGGAGGTGGCCGATGGTGGGCGGTGACGGCCTGGTGGAACTGCCGGGGACGGTGCGCGCCCGGAATCCGGAGCAGATCTGGGAGCTGCTGACGGGGTGGCTGGAGGAGTACGGGATCACCCGGGTCGCCGAGTTGACCGGCCTCGATGTGATCGGGTTGCCGGTGTGGACGGCGATCAGGCCCGCCTCCCGCACCCTGAGTACGTCCCAGGGCAAGGGCGCCACCGACCTGCTCGCGAAGATCTCGGCGGTCATGGAGGCTATCGAGCTGTGGCACGTGGAACAGCCGCTGCCCGTCGCTGCGCACAGCCCCGCCCGGGATGTCGAGCCGCACTGCCCGCTGAGTGTGCTGCCGATGACCGTCTCGTACACCGCGAGTGTGCTGGACCGGGTGGTGTGGGAGTGGACGGCGGGAAGCGGCCTGGTGAGCGGGGACCATGTGCTGGTGCCCGTCGACGTGGTGCGCCGGCGGGTGCAGCGGCCGGAGTGGAGCCCGGATCTGCTGCGGGCCACCAGCACTGGCCTGGCCTGCGGTACCACCCGTGACGAGGCGCTGCTGCACGCCCTGTGCGAGATCGTCGAGCGGGACGTCCTCTACCGCGACGGCCAGTCGGGCGGTCGGCGGCGCACCCTGATCGCCCCCGGCACGGTCGACGACCCCTACGCCCGGGGAATCATCGACCGTCTGACGGCGGCGCAGATGGCCCTGGAGATCGCGTTGGTGGACGGCCCGTACGGGCTGCCGGTCGCCCTGGCCTACCTGTGGTCGGAGGACCTCCCCGCCGTGTGCGCCGGCGGCGGCTGCCATCCCAGCCCCGTCATCGCGCTGACCAGGGCGATGACCGAGGCCGCGCAGTCCCGGCTCACCGTGATCTCCGGAACCCGGGACGACCTGCCGGGCGAGCCCGCCTGCGCCGACCACGTCCCCGCCTTCCGGCCCGCCCAGCGCACCGGCCTCGCCGACTGGTCACAGGCCGCGGCCGGCCTCGCCCCCGCCCGTGGCGGCTTCGCCGACCAGGTCGCCGAGATCGCACGGCGCGTCCAGCGCGTCACCCGCCACGAGCCCGTTGCCCTGGACCTGTCCGACCCGGAGGGTCCCGTACACGCCGTGCAAGTCGTCGCTCCCGGCACCCGCTCACGGATCACAAGGTCGATGCCCCGATGACACACCAACCCCCTCTCGCGTCCGCGGCTTCCGCTCCGAGGCCCGGCCCGCAGACAGCGGCGGCCGCGTTCGACACCTGGCACACGGCCCGTCGGACCGGTGCGCCGCTCATCGCCCGCCTGTACGTCGAAGCCATGGGCGAGCGCTACCCGTACGAGGTCGCAGCCAACAGCTCGTGCGACTGGCCGTTGCTGGGACTGCTGGTCACCCGCCTGCAGATGACACCCGGCCAGCTCCTGGTCGACGCCGGCTGCGGCACCGGCGGGGTGGGCCTGTGGCTGGCCCGCGCCCTGTCCGCCCGCCTGGTCGGCATCGACGTGTCGGCGGCCGCCCTCCAGCAGGCCACCGCCCGCGCCGCCGGCTTCGTCCCCACCGACCACGCCGACTTCCGCGTCGCTCAGCTGGAGGCCACCGGCCTGCCCGACGGCTGCGCCCACGCCATCGTGTGTATCGACGCCCTCTCGTTCGCCACCGACCGGACCGCCGCCCTGCGCGAACTCGGCCGCGTCCTGGCGCCCGGCGGACGCTTGGCCCTCACCCGGGCCGCACGACGCGATGCCGACCCGGACTTCGAGGACCACGCCCGGGCCGCCGGGCTCGTCCTGGAACACATCGACGAACGCCCGCACGAACCCGTGACCTGGGAACGGTTGTTCCGGCTGTGGATCCGTCACGCGGACGCCCTCACGCACGAGCTCGGCGAGGCCGAGGCACAGAACATGCTGGCCAGCGCGACCCGCAGACTCCCCTCGCTGCCCGGCCGGCGCGCGGTCCTGCTGACGCTGCGGCGTCCCATGGCAACCCCGGTGGTAGCCGCTGCGGCCGCTACGATGACCGCACTCGGCCACCCCGACGGCGGCCGTGGACCGGACGAGAGGACCGAGCAGTGAGCCAGCGCCCCGCCCGAGCGGCAGTGTGCTCCGCCGGGTCCTGGGGCACCGCCGCGGCGACGATCCTCGCCGACGCCGGCACCAGTGTCGTCCTGCACGCCCGCCGCAGCGAGGTCGCGGACGCGATCAACACCGGCCACCGCAACCCGGATTACTTCCCGCACCTGGAGCTGCCCGCCTCCCTGACCGCCACCACCGATCCGGGGGCCGCGCTGGACGGTGCGGACTACCTCGTGCTGTCCGTCCCTGCGCAGGCCTTGCGCCAGTGCCTCACGGAATGGACGCAGCACATCGCGCCCCAGACGGTGATCGTCTCACTCATGAAGGGCATTGAGACACACACCCACCTGCGGGCCAGCGAGATCATCCGCGAGGTGACCGGCGTGCCCGCCGAGCGGGTCGCGGTGCTCTCCGGGCCGAATCTCGCGGCCGAGATCATGGCCAGGCAGCCTGCAGCCGCCACCATCGCCTGCCCCGACGAGGACATCGCCGAGCGTTTCCAGGCCGCGTGCCTCACCCCATACTTCCGGCCCTACACCTCCACCGACGTGATCGGCTGCGAGATGGGCGGCGCGCTGAAGAACGTCATCGCGCTCGCCGTCGGTATCGCCTCGGGCATGGGTTTGGGCCACAACGGCACTGCGCTGATCATGACCCGGGGGCTGGCGGAGAGCATCCGGCTGGCCACTGAGATGGGCGCACGGCCGGTCACCCTCTCTGGTCTGTCCGGCATGGGCGACCTGGTGGCCACCTGCTCTTCCCCACTATCCCGCAACCGCACATTCGGTACCCACCTCGGTCGCGGGCTGAGTGTCGACGAGGCCGCCGCCGCAACCCGGCAGACCACCGAGGGCGTCAAGTCCGCGGAGGCGATCCTCGACCTCGCCCATGCCTACGGCGTCGAGACGCCGATCACGACCGTGGTCACCGCCGTGCTGCACGGCAAGGTCACCCTCAACGAGGCCGCCGCCCAGCTGATGCAGCGGCCCCCCAAGCCCGAATAGCGGCCCCACCGCCTTCACCCTCCCCAACCCCGGAGGTCCCCCGTCATGCCCGCAGCCTTACTGACCGCTGCCCAACTCTCCGCGACTGCGGCCCTGGTGGCATGGATGATCAGCGGCTTCACCCGCAGGCCAGGCCGCTGGATGCGCTATCCCCTCTTCTCCCAGGCCACCTTCGTCATCATCGACCTCACCGGCACCAAGGACGGCCGGGTCGAGCAGGTCAACCCGTACGCCTTCCTGTCGCCGGGCGCGTTCCTCCTGCCCCCACCCCAGCTGCAGACGGTCATCGACCACCTGATCAACACCGGCCGGTACGACCGGATCGACGGCGACGGCCGGTGCCTGTCCGTCAAGGGCGTGCAGCCGATCGAGGTGAGGGACAGCCGTGTGGCTCTCTGACGCCGTCATGTCGGGCTTCCACAGTCCCACTGACCCCGGCCGGCTCCAGGCGTTCCGTATCGTCTACGGCACCGTCCTCACCACGAGGTTCGCCCTCTCCTTCGGCCAGGGCGGCTGGACACGGTTCGCGCCCGGCTCACTCAGCCGCCGCCTCGCGGAACAGCGTTTCGGCCCGCAGCGCGGCCGTCTGCTCGCCGGTGTCTACCGGCCTGCCCTGATCGTCCGTACCGCCGCCAGCGTTGCACTGGCCGCCGGCCTCGTGCCCCGACTGTCACTCCTGCTGGTTCTGGCCGGGGCCGCGATGGAGCTGCTCTACCTCAAGAGCCCCAGCGCCGTCCGCTTCACGCTCCTGACCGGCGCCTGCCTGATGGGCGCCGAAAATCTTGGCCATGGCCTCCACATCGAGCACCATCCAAGCACCGCCAACACCTGGGCTCAGGTCCTCCTGGTGGCCGTCACCACCGACCTCTACTGGAATAGCGCCTTCCTGAAACTCCGCTCCCGGCAGTTCCGCACCGGCCTCTACCTCGCCCAGATGATGTACGCCTACCCCCACCTCAAAGATCGACTCGTCTACCGCCGCCAGCACGCCATCCCCAGCTTCGTCCACCGTCACACCGGCAATCTGAGCACCCGCGACATCCGCCTGTGGCGGCTCGTCTCCGTAGCCGTCATCATCGCCGAATTCACCCTGCCCATCGCGCTGCTGCTCCCGCAGACCACGCCGTACGCAGTAGCCGCGGGCATCGGAATGCACGCGGCGTTCACAGCCCTCAAACCCCGCCAGCTCATCACTTTCTCCGGACTCGCCCTTGGCACCTACCTCGCCTTTGCAAGTTGACCCAACACCGGCGAGTGGAGGCTCGATACTGCAAGGCATGACGACTCCGCCGCTACGAGAAGCCTCCCGCGTCATCCTCCTCGATACCGGCGACCGCGTCCTGCTGCTGCGCGCCACCGGCACACCGACTAAGGGGTCGCGCGGATAGGCGGCAGGCGGGGCCAGCTGGCAGACAGAACAGGCACAGGTTCCGTGATCATGGAGTTGCGACGCTCTGTGATCACCGGGGAGACCTGTGCCTGCGCTGCCATCCTGGCTGACCGAACCGCTCTGGGACCAATTCGCCGCCCTGCTGCCGCAGCGGCCCGAGTTCGATCCGGCCCACCCGTTGGGCTGCCACCGGCGCCGGATCAGCGACCGGGTCGTCTTCGACAAGCTCCTTCAAGTCCTCCGGTTCGGCTGCTCCTACGAGGCGATCGCGGACTCCGCCTGCTCGGCCACGACGATCCGCAGCCGCCGCGACGAATGGATACGCCTGGGCCTGTTCGCCGAGTTGAAGCAGATCGCGCTCGACGCCTATGACCGCATCGTCGGTCTCGTCCTCGACCAGATCGCCGTGGACGGCGCCATCACCAAGGCCCCCGGCGGCGGCGAAGCGGCCGGACGCTCACCGGTCGACCGGGGCAAACAGGGCATGAAGCGCTCGGGCATGACCGACGGCTACGGCATCCCGCTCGGCCGCGTCCTGGCCGGCGCCAACCGTCACGACTCCCCACTACTGGCCCCAACTCTCGATCTTCTGAGCGAACTTGGGCCTCTGCCCGACGAGATCACCGTCCATCTCGACGCCGGCTACGACTCGGCCAACTCCCGCGCCGTGCTTGCCGAGCGCGGTCTGCACGGCCGGATCGCCCGCAAGGGGATCAAAGCGCCGGTCCAGGCCACCCACCGGTGGCACATCGAGCGCACGCACGCCTGGCAGAACGCCTTCCACCGGCTCACGCGCTGCTACGAACGCCGGACCCGCGTTATCGAGGCCTTCTTCGACCTCGCCGACACGATCATCACCGTACGTAGTCTGATCCGCCGAGCCTGGACCATTCACCGCTGGGCAGCCCGCCCCCGACGTCGACCATGACGGGCTGCCAGCGGCAGGCCGTGCTCCTCGCCGACCGGTAGCGCGCCGTCACGGACCGCGGCGGCGATGTCCTCAACGAGGCGAGGGCGATCGGCCGACTTGAATGGCGGCCCAAGGGCGAGCGGCTGTGTCAGCCTTGGCGGCTGGGGAGCATGGTCAGGGCCTGGGAACGCTGTGCGACGAGGTCGTCGTAGGTGCCGTCGCGCTCAGCCCAGCGGTGCATGAGGACCCGGTCGACCAGGATCTCCTCAGGGGTGGGGTCCTGCGAGAGCAACTGCATGACCTCGGCGCCGAAGTCGTCGAGCGGCAGTGCGAGCGGGTTCATTTTCTCCTGTCCTGCCGTGGCGACGGCCGGGGGGACGAGCTCGACGACGCTGACGCCGGTGCCGTCGAGTTGTACGCGCAGTGCCTCGGAGTAGGCGTGCACCGCAGCTTTCGAGGCGGCGTAGGTGGGCATCGGCGGGAACGGCAGGAAGGCGATGCCGGAGGTGACGGTGATGAAGGTGCCGGCGCCGCGTTCGACCAGGTGCGGGGTGAAGGCGTCGATGACGCGGATGGTGCCGACCAGGTTGGTGTCGATCGTCGTCCGTGCCGCCTCGAAGTGCGCGGAGTCGCGCAGGTCCTCCAGGAGCATGACGCCCGACATGGTCACCACGGTGTCCAGTTCGGGGTACTGGGCGAGCACGGCGTCGCGGGCACGTGCGACGGAGACACTGTCGGTGACGTCGATGCCGAAAGTGCCGAAGCCTTCCTGGGCGAGTTCCGAGAGTGCCTCCGGGCTACGGCCGCCAACAGCCACGGTGCTGCCCGCTGCGGCGAACCGGCGGGCCAGTTCTCGCCCGATGCCCGAGGTCCCGCCGACGATGAGAACGGTGCGGTTGGAGTGATCCACGAGATCTTCCCTTCAGTTCAGGGCGCGACGGCGTTTAGGCTCGCGGCGCATTCAGCGATGGTCCCTGTCCTTCACAAACAGTGATGCCGCAAGTCTTGACGGCATCCGCCGGGTGTGGCAGGGCCCCCGTCTTCCCTGGTCCTGCCAGGGCCCCCTCTGAAACGCGCGCACCGCATTACGGTGTCGGTATGAAGGATGAGGAATCCGGCAACCGGCTCGGCAGCTACCTTCGTGCCCGGCGTGAGCTGGTCTCCCCGGTGCAGGCGGGGCTCCCGTCCGGCGGAAACCGCCGCGTCCCGGGCCTGCGCCGTGAGGAAGTCGCCCTGCTCGCCGGAATCAGCGCCGATTACTATCTGCGCCTGGAACGGGGCCGCGACAAGAATCCTTCTCCTCAGGTCCTCGAATCACTCGCGCGTGTCCTGCACCTCGACGACATCGAGCGGACGTATCTGCTCGGCCTCGTGGCAGCCCGCCCAAGGACGCCGCGCCGCAAGCGACCCGAGCAGGTACCGGCACGGGTGCACCAGTTCCTTGCCCACCTTCGGATCCCCGCGTTCGTCGAGGGACGCGCCTTCGACGTCCTGGCCTCCAACCCGATGGCCGTCGCGCTCTCCCCGCGACTGCGGCCCGGTGAGAACCGGCTCCGTTCCCTCCTCCTCGACCCCGAGGAACAAGCCTTCCACCAGGACTGGACGAAAGCCGCCGCCGGCTTCATCGCCACCCTTCGCACCACCGTCGGGGACGACACCGACAATCCCCGGTTCGTCGAACTCGTCGGAGAACTCGCACTGTCCAGCCAGCGGTTCCGCACCCTGTGGGCCCGACACGACGTCCGCAACCTCGACGGAGGCACCACCACCGTCAACCACCCAGTCGTCGGTGAACTACGGCTCCACCGCGACAAACTCCCCGTAGACGACGTCATCCTGGTCGTCTACTACCCAGACAAGGACAGCGACAGCGACGAGAAACTGCAACTCCTCGCCGCACTCTCACACACCGAACCTACCGACACAGCACGCAGCAGGCCGGCAGACACCAGGCACCCGAAGACACTCTGACGAACACCGGCCGTCCGGCGGCGCAGCCAGAACGACCGCGCCGCCATTTGCGCCATCCGCAGACCGTCCAGGTGCCGTCGTCATGAGCCCCCGGCGTCCTTGTCGCGCAGGACGCGGCCGAGCGGGATGCCGTAGCCGTCGGTCATGCCCAAGCGCTTCATGCCCTGTTTGCCCCGGTCGACCGGAGAGCGTCCAGCCGCTTCGCCGCCGCCGGGGGCCTTGGTGATGGCGCCGTCCACGGCGATCTGGTCGAGGACGAGACCGACGATGCGGTCATAGGCGTCGAGCGCGATCTGCTTCAACTCGGCGAACAGGCCCAGGCGTATCCATCAGCGGCCCCGGCCGGATCGGCGTCCGGCCGGGGCCTGGTCCCGCCCGCCCCCGATGAGCTCACGGGGGATGGGGACGGGCGGGTGTTCGTGGGAGCGGCCGCCCCCGCGGGGGTGCAGGGGCGGCCGCCCGTCCAGCAGCGCCACGCCCGGTTGCCGTCCGGCGCGCTGCTGGAGTCTCACTCCTCCCACTCGTGGCCATTGGTGTCCGTGGGGGATGTCCTGCCGTTGTAGTAGTCGACGTGCTGCTGGCCGGTGTGCGGCGGCCTGGTGCAGTGCGCGCCCCCGTCGGGATGCTCCAGCCAGCAGTAGCCCGCCGCACGGCCGGCGGACTGCGCAGCGCGGGCGGAGCGCTCGGCGAGTGAGTTCTCGGGCATCAGTTCGTTCCTGTCTGCTCGTTCTCCAGGCGCAGCGCTGCGCACCCCTGTTCGTCCGCGCACTCGTACACGTCCACGTCCATGACGACCGCTCCTATGGAGCCGATCGCCCTGCCGGCCAGCCGGGCCTTGGCGTCCAGCAGGCGGCGCCCGCACCAGACGCAGGCCCAGCCGGTGTACTGGGCGCGGGTCAGGTCGCGGGGGTGGGGGATCTCGGCCTTGGTGGTCACGGCCGGTCCGAGAGCGGCACGAGGCCATGCACCTCTCGGCAGGGGCTGCACGCGAGCAGGTTGCGCCCGGTTCCCGGGCCGGATCCTTGCTCGTGGATCTGCATGACCCGCACACCCGAGCTGAACCCCTTGTGCCACGCGCACCAGCCGTAGGCGGTGGGGGCTTCCAGGGAACCGTCTGTGTGCGTACTGTGCGGCATGTCGGCGCTCCTCGCAGCGTCCGGCCAGCGCCCCGGGAGGTGACCGCCTCGCCGGGGCTTTGTCGTCCCATGAGGAAACCGGAAGTGTCCTGTCCGGCATCAGGACAGATCGAGGGCACTTTCCGGCAGAGGACCGGACAGTTTCCCCACGCGCGCAGTGACGGTACGACTACGGTCAAGGGCACGCGCAGCAGGGAGACACGATGTCCAGGCAGCGGAACACCACGCTGGAGGCGCTCCTCACGGAGTTCGGGTACACGCATCAGGGGCTCGCCGACGAGGTCAACCGCCTCGCCGCCGACGAGTTCGGCGAAGCCGTGAACTGCACCGACCGGCACGTGCGACGCTGGATCTCCGGCCACGTGCGCTGGCCGTGGCCGCGCTACCTTCGGCCCCTGGAACACATCTTCGGCCGCAGCCCACAGGACATGGGATTCGTACCGCGCACGGCGTCCTCGTCTCCCGCCCCGGTGCGGCCGGCGCCCGTGAAGGAACAACACCCTGTGCAGCGCCGCACGTTCATCGCCGGGGCCCTCGCTGCCACCCTCGGCACCGACCAGACACCCCAGCGCGGCCGCCTCGGTATGACCGACGTCAACCGCGCCCAGACCACCATCAGCCGCCTCGACGCGCACTTCAACGGGCTCGGCGGCGGCGCCCTGGTCGACGTCGCCGCCGACTACCTCACGCGTCTCCAGCGGGCTTTGAACCACTGCACCTACAGCGAGCGCGTCGAGCGCGCCCTGACCCGGGCCGTGGCCGACGTCGCGGCCTGCGCTGGCTGGTCCGCGCACGACTGCGGCGACTACGCCCGCGCCGCCCAGTACCGCAACGAGGCGCTCCAGGCGGCGCTGCTGGCCCGGGATCCGGTCGCCGTGACCCGCGCCTGGTCCGACCTCGCCGCGCAGGCAGAGCACGCCGGACGGCCGTCAGAGGCGTCCCGCATCAACCGGGCCGCGCTCTCGGAGCGGCACCTACGCGCCGAGCCGTTGATCAAGTCGCTGTTACATGCGCGGCTCGCTGACTGTCTCGGGCAGACTGGCGACTCGCAGGGCATGGGCCGTCAGCTCGTAGCGGCGGAACGCGCCTACGACCGGGCCGACGCGGCAGGCGCACCGAGCTGGCTTGCGTTCCTCACCCCGGCCGAGCTGTCCGGGCTCGGCGCCATCGCCTATCAGAGCGCCGGCCAGTACGCCCGGGCCGAACAGCACGCGGTGCGAACCCTCGATCTTCTTGAGGACGGGTTCAACCGCAATCGCACCTACTACACGGTGCTGCTTGCCGAGCTCCAGCTGGTCCAGGGCGAGCGGGAGCGGGCGGCAGCGACCGCGGCGACGATCCAAACGGGCCACGTCGCCAGCAGCCGTATGACGGCCCGCCTCGCGCGGGTCAACGCAGCCAGCCAGGGAGGGCATACGTGACCATCGGTACCGGACTCGACTTGCGGCACTACGGGCGCGAGAGCGCGGCCGCGATCCGTGAACTCCTCCTGGACGTCCACGACGAGGTGTACGAGGGCGTCGATGATCCCCTCACTCCGCGGGAGGCCTTCGCCAAGTTCGTGGACAGCTGGTCGTCCAAGGAGTCGTTCGCGTGCGTCATCGCCTACGACCAGGCACAACCGGTCGGCTATGCCTACGGTGCTTCGCTCGGCGCGTCCACCACATGGTGGGCCAAGGTCACCCCGCCTCTGCCCGCGGCGTTCACCGCCGAGACCGGAACGCGGACGTTCGCGCTGTCCGAGCTGATGGTGCGGGTGCCGTGGCGCGGCACGGGGGCCTCGGTCCGCATCCACGACACGCTGATGGCGTCCCGGCGGGAAGAGCGGGCCACGCTCCTCGTGCACAAGGACCACGTCAAGGTGAGGGCCCTGTATGAGGCGTGGGGGTATGAGGCCGTCGGGGAGTGTGTGCCGTTCGAGGGTGCCCCGGAGTTGTGCGCGATGGTCCTGCCGCTGCACTGACCGCAGTACGGTGTCCGCACTCGATTCAGGGGGGTCTGATGAGTAACGGGAGCAACGGGGCGGTTGACGCGGGCGTGTTCGTTGCAGCGCTCGTGCTGCTGTTCGTGAGCGTGGCGAAGGGGTGGACGCTCCTCGCGTGGCTGTGCGGGGTGGTCCTGATCGGCGTCATGGTGACGAACGCAGCGCGTCGGCAGCAGGCGGGCGGGCGTACGCCGGAGACCGGTGAGCGGCCGTGGCGGAAGCGCTCCGAGTAGTCGGAGACGCCTCCGAACGGCAGCCTGTCAGTTGGGGGACGCGGTCTTCTCGTCGGGCTCGCTGGGCCGAGGCAGGCGGGGCATGCCTGTCTGTCGGGTTGCGGAGCTCCTCGATCTGCTCGGCTACGTCCTCCATCTCCTCGATGGTGAGCGGCGTGTCGGAAAGGCCGAGATTCTTGCGGAGCGGCTTCATCGCTTCGAGCCCACCGCTCTCGCCCTCGCGCATGTAGATCGAGTGCACGATCGTGTTCCGCTTGTCCTTCAGCGTCTTCGCCCGGTCCAGACACGCCTTGATCTCGGCGGCGTCCTCGTCGGCGACGGCGCGCACGGTCAAGGCCAGCCGGCAGAACTCGATCAGCTGGTCGGTGCTCGCGGCGTTGGCGTACGTGATCAGTGTCGGCTCGAAGGCGATGGCCCCGAGAAGGCCGAGAAGGCTGCCGGGTTCAGCTCCCGGTGCGTCAGGCTGCCAAGTCCCGCGACGACTTCGTCGACCAGTGTTCGCAGCGCTGCACGATCACTGCTGTCGACCATGGGCAGATGGTCGCAGAAACCGAGAGGATCCGATATCGGAACCCGCACCCAGGCAATGAGCCACATCGCGAGCGTCCGGGAGTTACGTCGCACGACGTTCACGCGCGTCCTCTGAGCGACCACCTCCGTCCTGATGCCGGGCTGACGGGGGACGGGAGCTGATGGCGAGGGCCCGGGGTAGTGCCGCTGGCGCCCGTACGGGCGCGGGCGCGATCGGCGACGGCTTCGATTGTGAGGGGTTTGTCGTCGCTGCCCAAAGGCGGTTGGCCATTCCGCGCGGTGATGGCGGGCCGAGCAATCGGTCATGGCCGAGGCCGGGCCGGCGGGCGCTCGTGTGCCCGCTCGGCAGCCCGGACACTCTCCTGCAGTGCTGCCATCAGGTCGAGCGCCGGGGCGGGCTCCGCTGGCTCGACGAGCTCACTGCCGGTGATCTTCGCGTCCACGAGCTGCTCAAGGGCGTGGGCGTATTCGTCGTGCACCTCGCCGACGTTGATACCGGTGAGTTCGCGGATCAGCACCTCGGCCAGCTCAAGCTCCCGGTCTGTGACCGGCGTGGAGGGTGCGAGGTCTCCGGGGTCGCGCAGCTCGTCCTGCCACAGGAGAGTCTGAAGGATGAGCATGCCGTGGCGGGGCGGAGCAGCGCCAGACGCTCCCGGCTGCGCAGGGCGACCTTGGACACGGCGACGTAGCCGGTGCGGGCGAGTGCCTCGACGAGCAGGGCGTACGGGCGGTCGGCGCCCGGTCCGGGACCCGCGTAGTACGGCCGTCCGAAACTGATGGGGTCTATGTCCTCGAAGGGCACGAAACCCAGCACGTCGATGGTCCGCTTTGTGGGCAAGGGCAGACAGGCCAGGTCTTCCTCCGTGATCGGCACCATGCGCCCGTCTGGCAGGGCGAAGCCCCTGCCGACCTGTTCGTAGGGGATCTCCCGGTTCTCGGCCTTGCAGAAGCGGCGGTGCTCGACGCGGCTGCCGTCGGCGACATGGATCTCGTGAAGGCGCACGGGATGCTCCTCCGTTGCCGCGTACAGCCTGATCGGCAGAGCGACCAATCCGAACTGGATCATCCCGGACCACGTGGCCTTCATGCATCCAGAGTCATCCGCCAGCAGGTGGCGTGCATCCCGGTCGCGGGCCGCTTCTGCCGCTTGGGCCAGCTGAACGGACAGGATCACGCTGCGCCCGAACACGTTCGAACACTTGCGCGAATACCGGGGTATGGTGGATACCTGAAGAGGTGCAAGCCGGTCAGGGGGTGCGCGAGCGACAGGAGGTGCGGGCGATGGCTTTACTCATCTGCACACGGCCTCCGGATTCTCGGCCCGCTACGGTGCCTCCCACCCTCGGGACCTGGTGGCCCAGGCGGCGGAGCGGGGCATGAGCGCCCTCGCGCTCACCGACCGGGACTGCGTCACGGGGATGATCCGCTTCGTGAAGACCTGCGCCGCCCACGGTGTCCGACCCGTCCTCGGTGTCGACCTCGCCGTCGCCGCCCACGCCCCTGCTGACCTAGCCCGGAGGCGTCGTACGCCGGTGAGGGGCGGCGCCCACGTGCTCGAGCCGCGCCTGCGCATCACCGTGCTCGCCCAGACGAAGGAGGGCTGGGCACGGCTGTGCCGACTCGTATCGGCGGCACACGCCGCGGCCGCGGGCGGCCCTCCGGTGCTGCCCCTGCCCGCGCTCGCGGAGCACGCGGGGCCTGGCCTGGTCGTGCTGCTGGGCCCGATGTCCGAGCCGGTACGTGCCCTGGCCGCGGGCCGCCCGGACGTCGCCGAGCAGCTGCTCGCCCCGTGGCGCGCGCTGTTCGGCGAAGGCCTGCGCCTGGAGTGCGTGTACTACGGGCTGCCGGGGACCGGGCCGGGGTCGCTGCGGCTGGCCGCGCGCACGCTGCAACTCGCCTGACTGGATGGGGTGTTGGTCGCGGTCGCGTTGCCAGAGCGCCATCTCCAGGGCGTCCAGCACGAAGACCGTCTCCTTCACGGTGGCTGCGGACCAGCCGACGATCCGGCGGGAGAAGGTGTCCACGACGAAGGCGACGTAGACACCGACCTCATGGCGTGGGTGTCCGAGCAGCTGCTCACGCACGAGGACTGGCGCCGCGACCTGCCATTGCTCGCCACCGAAGACGTCCAGGCCGACGCCCTGGACGGGATGCGCAAGCGGCTCGCCGAACTGCTGGACGACCCCGCGCTGATCGCCCGCTACCGGGCCGCGATGGACGGCCAGGCCGTCGGCCGCATGGTGCCGAGCCTGCCGTACATCGACGGCATCCCGGCCGACCTGCACCTGCGCGTCCGGCTGACCACCGTCCGCGCGGTGATGGGCGTCGGCGAGGACGCGGTGACGCTGTCCGCCGCCGGCGCCGTGTACGAGTTCGCTCCCGAGGCGGAGGCGGTGCTGCGCCCGCTGGTCGACGGCCGCACCGAGGACCTGGCCGCGCTCGCCGACGCGGCCGGCCTGAGCCTGGAGAACGTCGCCGGGCTGGTCCGCGAGCTCGTTGCCGGGCAGGCCGCCGTGGTAGGGAGCCTGTTGTGACAGCGCAGCTCGCTCTGAGCACCTACCGGTGCCGGGCGATCCCGGAGGCGGCTGGCCGTGCGGCCGCCTCCGGCGCGCAGTGGATCGACACCGCCCCCAACTACTCCACCGGTCGCGCCCAGACCCTGCTCGCCCCACCTCTGGCCGCTCACCCGGGTGTGCACGAAGGCCGGGTACTTCACCGCGGCCACCAGCACCAACGCCGTGAACGCCGGTGCCCTCACCGAGGACCAGGCCGCCGCCGGGCACAGCCTCGCCCCGGAGTACGTGCGCTGGCAGACCCGCCGCAACGGCGAGCAGCTCGGGCGCGAGCGGCTGGACCTGGTCCCGCTCCACATCAGGGTCTGATGGCAGGCTGGCCATCAGAGCCTGGGGTACCAGGGGTCTCCCGGGAATCCACCTTGACGGGCCGAAGTCAGTACCGTCCCACAGTGATTGCCCATCGCACGGTGGAGGGTGCTGTCACGCTGACAGTCCCTTGTGTACGGGGCCGTTTCAGGTTGAGCTGGTTGAAGGTGCTGCTGGTTTGTCCGGCGACGCAATCCAGTGGGAAGCTCAGGCCGACTGGGTTGACGGAAATCGTCAGTTTTCCCTTGCCCTGGCAGTTGACCAGGATGGACAGGGGGCCGCTCTTGAGGCCGCCTTTAACCTCCATTTCGCGGTTTCCGGCGGCGTTCACGGCCTGCGCGACTACGTGTCCTTCTGGCAGGGTCGGTGCCTTCGTCACGGACTCGCCGGGTATGTGCTCGGATCGATCAGACGGTGGTGTCTGTGTCGGTGAGGGCGAGGAGCTGGGTGGAACGGCCGCCTTGCTCCTGTGACTGTCGCTGTTCTCGGTGCAGCCGGCGACGAGCACGCCTACCGCGGACAGCGCTGCCGCGGAGGCGAGGAGGCTCAGCTTTCCCACAGGTACCAGCCCACGCGGTAGGGGGAGTAGCTGACGATGGTCTTTTCGGGCGTGCTGGTGCAGTTGGCGTGCAGCCAGTAGCTCTTCCCCGTGTGCTTGAGCCGCCAGACGCCGTACACGGCGTTGGTGGTCTTGTGCGGCGGGGTGTCGACCGAAATGGAGTTGCCGAGCTTCGCCGTCATTTTGGCGGACACGGTGACTTCGAACTTTTCCTTCACCTTGACGAGCAGCGTGTTGACTGAAACGTCCAGCTTGCCGGATACAGATACGCCGACCTCGCCCGTGACTTCCGAGGTGAAAGTTGACTTGGCAGTCCTGGACGTTGCGTTGTGGTTCGAGTTCCTCGGGCCTACAGCCCGGTGGTACTGGCGTCCCTGCTTGGTCGGAATGTAGACGCCGTGTGCGGGGTTGCAGTCACGGAAAGGCGGCAGGTCGCCGGGAAGCGGCTTGGGTTCAGCAGGCCCTTCCGGATCCTTGTCCACCGCATCAGCGGGGACGTCGGTGACGTCTTCTGCCGGCTCCTCGGGCGGGGTGGTGTTGATGTCGGAGTCGTCGGATTGCGCCGATGCCGAAGATGCGGACGGCAGAGTTCCGTCATCAGCCACTGCGGGCCCAGCCAGGGCCGTGCAGAGCAAGAGGGCCGTCGTAGGAGCAAATATGGCGCGACGTGCTGTTCTCACAGAATGCCTACCCGGTGGGGACCGCCCTGGAGGCGGTCGGACCCGATGACCGTATGGCAGGGACATGCCGGAGTCGAAGATTCCGTGGATCTTTTGAGCAAGGCCTGAGCTTGCAACGCTGAAGTGTTTCGCCGCCGCGAGTAATGCTTCGTTACTGTCCGCGCCTGGTGATCGGACTCAGTGGATACGGACGGTGACGTCGCCGGGCGTACGTAGCGGCTATGCACCCAGTCGCTGGTGACGCCGAAGCCGATACACCGGGCCTGGGAGCGTGCTCGGAGCTGGCCCCGAAGGCTCGGCGCAGTTCCTGCGGACGTGCGGGTGCAGAGCGTCCGCTGGCGGGCGTTCACTGCACCGACGCAGCATCCTCGGCGGGTTCCTCGCCGGGACGGGCCTCGCTCTCGACAGACCGAACTGACCCCAAAACGCCGAAATCAGTAAGGTGCCGTCGCGGAGCAGGAGCCGGTTCAGCCTGCGAGGCGGTGTGCAAGGTGGAGCAGGTCTGTCAGGTGCAGCACGCGCCCGTCGAATCCTGGGAGGGGGACATGGAGTGGCTGGGTCCAGTGGGCGGGGATTGCATCCAGCCCGTAGTGCGCTCCCGCGAGGCCTCCGGTCACCGCGGCGACGGTGTCCGTGTCACCGCCGAGGTCGATCGCCGCGCGTATCGCATCCTCGAAGCTGGTGGTGGTGCGCAGGGCCCAGACGGCGGAGCCCAGGCAGGGCCAGACGGCACCGTTGAACTCGGTCGCCTGATCGGGGTGCCAGTCCGGAGCGAGGACCGTGGTGTAGCGGCCGCGGTGGTCGGGGTGGACGAGAGCCAGGATGTCCGGGAGCGCGGTGAGGGGGTCGGTGTCCTCGAACGTGACGCGGATGAGTTCATGGAAGATCGCGGTGCCTTCCCAGGCCGCGCCGTCGCCGTGGGTGAGGGCAGCGATGCGGCGGGCCGCGTCCATGGTGGCCTTTTGGCCGGCGGCCGCGAAGTGGACCGCGGAGGTCGATGCCCGCATCAAGGAGCCGTTTCCCGCTGCTCGTTGGTTGACCTGGAAATGGATCGCGGCGGCGAGGTCCCAGGGCATGCCGTTGGTCAGGACGTCTTCGGTCTGCAGGCCGATGTCCTTCGGTTCTGATGCTGCCCACCGCTGGAAGCGGGCGAAGATGTCCGGCAGATCCAGTCCGCCCCGCTCCAACAGCGACTCCGCGACCAGGACAGCCATCTGTGTGTCGTCGGTGGCCTCGCCCGGGGTCCCAGCCACCGCCTCCGCACATCTCGCCACCGGCACCAGGCGCGGGAAACCGCGCGGAGAACGCTCCCGGGGGACCGAACTCGAAGGGGCCGCCCAGGGCGTCACCCACCGCTGAGCCGACGACCGCGCCAGCGGCCCGCTGAATCCGCTTCATTCGCGCAGGTTATCTGGGCCGCGCCGACAGCGGCGGCGGGCTCGGGCCGGGTGGTCGAAACGTCGCGGACGCCGAGACACAGGGGCTCGACGTCAAGTCCCTGCACCTGCTGCAGTTCATCTCCAACGACGGCTACCGCCGGATGATCGGCAAGCAGTTGAACATCACCGAGGCCCGTCACCGCCTGGCCCGGCGGATCTGCTTCGACTAGCGCGGCGAGTTGAGGCAGAACTACCGCGCGGGCATGGAGGACCAGCTCGGCGCGCTCGGCCTGGCCCTGAACGCCGTGGTGCTGTGGTGCTGTGGTGCTGTGGTGCTGTGGAACAGCCTCTGCCTGGTCCCGGCCGCCAAGCAGCTCGCCGCCGATGGCTTCCCCGTTATCGACGGCCTGCTGGCCCGGCTGTCCCCGCTGCGGTTCGACCACATCAACTTCCTCGGCCGGTATGCCTGCTTCCGGCCGGCGAGGACGACGGAGGCGAGTAGTAGGCTCTGCCCGAGTGGCCGCACGGGTTCCGGTCCGGAAAACCGTTCGCCACCCCGGGGCTACGGGCCGAGACTGGAAGGGCTGATCGCATCGGACAGAAAGAGCAGGCCGGCACTGACGTACAACCGAGACTCCCTGCCCTTCCCCGAGAACCTCGTGCCGCCTGCCGCGGGCCTGCGGAGCTGGGATGATCTCGACCCGGCCCGCCACCCGTTCCGCTGGGATGCGGACGAGGAAGCCCGTCTCAGCGCGCTGGTCCGCGAGTGGGTGCCGCCTGTGCTCTCAGGCATGGCGGGCTGTTGAGAGGGCGAACGCTGGTGCGAGAACCAGGTGGACGCGATCATCCGGGATCGCTACGGGAACTGGGCCCAGGGATGGAACTGGTGCTACCGGTACGGCGGGCCCATCGGCAGCTGGGTCACCGGGGTAAGCTCGGTGACCACCCCTGATGAGACCGCGGCCCGCGTCGTGGCCGCGCTGCTGGAGTGGCGCCAGTGGCTGGAGGAAATGGCCGGGCGATTCGCCGAGTTGGCGCCGCCGCTCGAAGCCTCTCCCGAAGATCGCAGCTGGCATCTGGAGCGGGCCTGTGTCCGGCTCGTGACCCTTGCCCTGGACTCGGGCGCCGAGGGCGGCTGGCACGGGCAGGCCGCGCAGGTCCTGCGCTGGTTCCTCACCACCACCGGCATGGGCCAGGACGACGCCGAGCAGGCGGTGGAGAGCGCGATCGGCGGCCGGTTCGAGAGCTGGGTCACCCCTGGACAGACAGTGATCGAATCTGTCGGTGAGGACCTCGCGGTCGGCCTCACCGGCCATGCCCCCTATCGGGACCACCGTGAGCGGGCGGTCCTGGAGGATTTCCATGACCGCTACTGACAGCCTTTCGATCTGGCTGCGCGTGCGCCGTGACATCGACTGGCACCAAGCACCAGTCCTGCAGCGGGTTCCACCTGCGAGCGACGGGTTCCGGGCCTGGTGCGAAGGGCCGGTACACCGACGCGACCCCGTCCGAGCGAAGCGTCGGCTTGCCGCCCACGCCCTGGCCTGCGCCGATGCCGCACGCCGTGCCCCGCTGGACTTCGCCCGGCTGGCCGCTTGGCAGCGAGAAGTCCTCGGCGAAGCAGAGGCGCCTTTCCGCGCGAACGACGCCTATGCGAAGGGCGGCCGTGAGCGCTACGGCCTGACTGCGCGCACCCGGGCCGACTTCACCGCCTGCCTGGGTGAGGCGACTGGCCCAGAGGCCCCGCTGGCGGCCCGTGCGGCCCGCGTGTACCTCGACGTGGCGTTCTTCCACCCTTTCGCCGATGGCAATGCCCGCGCGGCCCTGCTGGCCTTGGTTCACGTCCTGGCCCGGGAGGACATCGTCCTTCCGGAGGTCGGCCCTCTTCAGACCACACGCTATGCGGACGACCCCGCGGGCGCCGCCGACCTGGCCACTCTCATCGGGGTACTCAACCGCCGCCGGTCCTGAAGCCTCGGTGGTTTGTTAGCCCGGGCGGTAGAGATCAAGAGGTCTGCCACTGCCGAGGGTGTTGATCAGTTCCTGGAGTGCTTCGGGTGGGGGTTTCGTCGACCATGCCCGCCAGTAGCGTTGCAGCGTGGACCAGGGCGTCAGCCAGCCACGGACGGCCCGGAGTGCCTGCGGCCAGCAGGCCGACTGGGGCTGTTGGGGCTCTGGTTCTCCCCCTCACGTAACCGTACTTGGAGGCACCGTACAGCCGGTCGTCCGTTCCGCGCCCAGCAGCGCACCGTACGGATTGATCATGAACAGCGACAGTGGCAGTGCGCTTCCACAGGTGGGGCGGCCCCGAGCAACGTGCGAAGAAGACACGGGGCCACCAACCCGCGCTCGTCCTGTCAGGAGCGGGGCATGCCACTGAAAACCGTACGAGCTCGTTGGCAACAGCGCGCTCCGTCACCGCGCCCACTGCTCCGATTGAGCAGTTTCAGCAGAGGAATTTGCCACCGGGCCTTGGTAGACCCCGGGGCCTGTCGAGCGCCTCGCGGGGGCGCCCCGCATCATCACGCCTCACCGAGTGCGAGTCCGGTCTCGCCCGCGGGAATCGAGCCCATCGGGCGGGCAGTGAAGCTGCTCTCGGTACCGCAGCTTCACTTCGACGTCGAGGCCGCCGGCGATGACGCGCAGTCCTCCGGACGACGAGTGGACGAGGGGCTCCGGTACGGCACCGGGCCCCTCGCCCGTTTCCTGGCCGAGGTGAGCGGTCAGCCGGCCTTGGCGCAGATCGCGTAGACGGTGGCGGTGTAGTGCGGTTCGTAGCCGCCGTTCATGAAGCCGGCGGTCCAGCCGACGGGTGTGGTGCCGGAGACGATCGGGTTGGAGTGCAGCGCCGCGCCGTACGACTGGGCGGTGCTGCCGGGCAGGTACCACCCGCCACCGGTGGCGATCTCACCGTCCGGGCACCGCGCCTCGACGTCGACCATGTCGAGCACGGCGACGTCCTTCGTGGCGGTGACCACATGCGCCCCCGCGACCCCGTCCACCCCCGCGGGCCCCTGAGCCCCGGTATCACCCTTGTCCCCCTTGGCCCCGGACTCTCCCTTCTCCCCCTTCTCCCCCTTCTCCCCGGCATCACCCTTGTCACCCTTGTCGCCCTTGGGGCCGACGGGCCCCTGGGGGCCGGTCCGATTCCAGGTGACGGAGTCCTCGCCGTCGCGGCAGGCGGAGTCCGGCTCGACGAGACGCAGCCGGCCGCTCGCGTTCACACACCCCTGGATCGTGCCGTCCTCGGCGATGTATGACTGCTGCGCATCCTTGGCCAGCGCGAAGTCCGCCGAAGTCACCACGATCACGACAGAGGCGGCGGCAGCGGCCGCGACGGCACGACGAATGAAAGTCACAGATCCCCCCGGGATTGTTGAGCGATCGACTTGACAACTCGCCCCCAGATATTCCCAACTGCCCCTGGAAAAACACTTGTTGCTGGAATACACAGCAATCCCACCAGCCCGCGAGAAACCCCGTCGTGGAATGTCACAGGCATACGGTGGAGCGACCACCTCGCACCGTGGGCAAAGCACCGTACCGTCCCGCATTTCGAGCCGACCCCGGCGACGAGGCGCAGATCCTCACCAAGGACGTCGGCGTCCTACGCCTCCTCTGAGAAGACGGAAATCCCTTGGAGATAGACCTGTTGGACGTGCCAAGCTGTCACCCACCAAAGGGGTGTAGCTCAGAGGCCAGAGCGCCGGTCTCCAAAACCGGATGCCGCAGGTTCGACTCCTGCCGCCCCTGCCACCGATCACGTTGTCAGGTATCTGCTGCGGGCCTGCTCAAGCCCGAGCGTACGGGGCTGTCGTCCTCGCCCTGCTGCGGGCCCGAACGTAATACTTCCGCCTGAGCCAAGCCGTTTCATTCTGCGGCGAGTTCGCCCGCAGACCGCGCACGTCGGGGACAGGTGTGGCACCGTGGACGCGGGCCGGGTTCGTCACTCCCCCCGTGGTGACGGACCCGGCCTTCATGTACACGGGGAACGATCTGCTCTCCTGGATATCCGGTGCTGATGGCCAGCACCATCTCCCAGTCGAAGGTTAGGTCGCCGTCCGGCCTGGCCGGGATGGTCGGCTCCCGGGGGCACGGGACCGAAACGTCCTCCAGGACGAGCCGGCTCACCCGCTGCGGATGGTCCTGTGCGAACAGGTGCCTCCACCGGCAGCGGCAACTTCAGCTAGCGCATGATCAACGCCACGCAGAACGAGGAGGGCGGTAAGGCCCTTGGCCGCTTCTACCTCTACAACCGGATCCTGGAGAAGGATAAGTTCCTCGTCTGGATCAAGCCCTGACCAGCCTCCGATCGACCGGGAACACGCCATGAGCGATCAGGCCGAGCATGGGCGCGGGCCCGTGCCCGTGCAATACCACCAGTTTCAGATCAACGACGAGGACGGTCCCGCCGGCCCCGACCTGCCCCGCGAGCACAACGGACTGGTCGAGGTGCAGGACGGTATCGCCACGGTCCACACCGGTATCCACACCGGGGATGTTGACGTCACCGTCTCCTTGTACCACGGCGTCCCCCAGCCCGGGGGTGCCGAGTGGGACGAGATCGTCGAGGTATCGCTTCACTCGGTGTCGGGAGAGCTGATGGTGCGAGGCCTGATGGACGACCTGGACGAAGAGTTGCCGGTGCTGTCCTTCGACGGACCCGGCGACTACCGGCTGCGCATCCATGCCCGCGGCCGGGACACCGCCATCGACCTCGCCCCGGACGAGATCACCGAGTGGTATCTCATCCAGGTGTGGCCCGCGCCGACTCAGGACGCGGTGGTGCTCCGCCAGGCCGATACCTACGGAGCCTCCGTCCGGGAGGGCTGACCCGGCGCCGTACTGGCTGCTGCCCGTCCACTTGCTGTTGGTGGACGGGCAGCGCTCTTCGCGAGGAACCCGTTACGCAAGGACGCTTCTCCAGCAGATCAGACCGCGGGTCCGAACTGCTGCTTCAGCGGGCAATGGTGACCGTGATGGGCTGGTCCGGGCAGGCCGCGAGGCGCTCGGCGAGCGCGGTCTGCTCGGCGGGGTCGATGCTCAGCCGGTAGCGGGTTTTGTCGGCGACCCAGTTGGTGACGTACGTGCACCAGTAGCTGGCGTACGGGGGCAGCCACGTCGTCGGGTCCTGGTCGGCCTTGGACCGGTTGGAGGCGGCCGACACGGCGATCAGCGCGCGGGGGTCATCGAGGTCGTTGGCGTACAGCTCCCGTTCCTTGGGTGTCCAGGCGGAGGCCCCGGAGTCCCAGGCCTCGGCGAGCGGGACCAGGTGGTCGACGTCCAGCTTGCGGGCGTTGTCGAAGTACTGGTCGTCGTAGGGCGAGTACCAGCTGCCGCCGGTCAGTGTGCAGCTCGGGCCGACGGTGGGGGCGGTGACGGCTTCGGCGAGGAGGACCTCCGCGCGGGTGTTGCAGCCGTCTTTGTCGGCGTCGGTCCAGTGCTTGAACTTGTCGCGGCTGTAGCCGGTGCGGTCTTCGTCCTGGACGGTCAGTGCGGCCAGGGCGTCACGGACCGGCAGGGTGATGGTGTCGCCGGGGGCGTGACGCTGCGGGACGGCGGCGGGTGCCGGCGTGGGGGAGGCGGCGTGGGCGGAGACGGGAGCGAGCAGGGCGGCGAGCGCGGACAGCCCGGCGGCCGCGGTGTGGGTGAAGCGCACGGAGGCTTCCTCTCGAAGATCACGAACGGGCGGTGATCTTCGTATCGGACTCGGCGTCACCCCTGCGCGGTGATCCGTGGGTGGCTCACCTGCACGGGCGGTAAGTCACACCATCACCGTCCAGGTCAACGCCGATACGCGGGGAGCCCCGGCCGGGGTCGAAGGCGCCAGGTGTGAACGAGGCGAGCCCGGAGGTTCATTCGCCATCGTGCATGCCGCGCCGTTCCAGCAAGCCGATCGGGTGGTTGTGCGCGGGCGCGCGTTGGTGATGGTGTTTGCGGTCGTGGCGGGGGCCGTTGCAGGTCCGGGCAGGGGTGCGCGGGGTGGCTTTGGGGTGGCGAACCGTGGCGAACAAATGATCGGCAAACGTGATGTCAATCACAGCACGAAGCGTGTATGCAGGTCACACCGTCAGTCACATGTGGACCGTTGCGTTCCATCGAAGACGTGTGTCGCAGAGTTAACTCCCCGGGGTCTGTGGAGCGGTGAAGGGGTGAGGTGCCGCCGCACCTCCCCTCGCTCGGCAACGGTGCGGAGCGAGGGCCGAGTTGAGCAGAAGGAGGGTCCGTGGGGCTTCACTGGGCCTGGCATGTGCTGGCAGTGGCCGGCGCCTGCCGGATGACCGCAGTTGCCTTCGACGCCGCCGTACGGCGTGTCGTCCGCATCGCCTCGCTGGCTCGCGACGAGCACCGCTCCCGCGCACGCGTTTTCGCACCACCCCCCGCCCTGCCCGCCGGACTGCACCCCGACGCGGGGTCCGCCGTTCCGCCGCCCGCCGTGGAGGAGCAGTGACCAGTCCTGACGAGCAGGACTTCGGCGTGATCGAGCCCGCCGAACTCCCGACCGACTTCGAGGCGTTCTTCACCCGCCACAAGAGCGAATTTCTCCGGGTCGCCGGCACCCGCACACGCAACCCGCACGACGCGGACGAAGTGCTCATGGACGCCGCGGTGGTGATGTACCGCAAATGGGAGCGGATCCTGGCACATCCCAACCCGATCGCCCTCGCCCACCGCATACTCGAAAACACCATCGTCGACTTCTACCGGCGCCGCGCCCGCACCGCCGACCGGGAGGTCAGCTACGGCGAACTCACCTACGCCGACGTACCCACCGCCGACGAGTTGCTGCTGCTGCGCGGCCACGACCGGCTGGACCGGGCCCTGGCCGAACTCGAACAGCGCGCCCCGCTCCAGGCGAACTGCGTACGCCTGCGCTACCTCGCCGAACTCAACTTCACCGAGATCGCCACCCGCCTGGACATCACGTCCAACGCCGCCAAGACCAATGTCCATCTGGGCCTGAAGAACCTCAACCGCCTCATCGGTCTCCCGGATCCGGGGAAAGGGAAGTCCTGATGCTGGAAGATCTCCTGCGCGCCGAAGCGCAGGCTCTGCACCGCACCTACGACAGCCACGACACCGGTGACTTCATGCGGCGCCTTGCCGTCCGCATCGCCCAGGATGCCGCGCGACCGCCCCGGGTTGCCCGTGCGGTCCTCGCTCCCACGTCGCCATACCCCCAACTGCCGCCACCCGCGGCTGCCCCTGCTCCCAGCCGCCCGACCGCCACCCGGCCCCGCATCCGCCGGGGCCTGCGCCGTCGCCCCACCCCGATCCTCACGCAGGACCCGGCTACTAGCCCCACGGCAGTCGTCGACCATGTACGCCGACTATGCGAGATGGTGCTGCGCTCCAACGACATCGACTCCCTCGCCGACTTCGCCGCTGACTACGACCCCAGAGGCGCCCGCACCTTCGCCTGCCTCCTCTACACCCTCGATCGGCGCGAAAGCGCCCTGTACTGGTGGCGGTTCGCCGCCGGCGGGGAAGACCCGCTCGCCGCCCACCTACTCGCCGCCCACCACGCCGCTGTCGGAATCAGTCCCGACGCCCGGCTATGGCGGGCACAGGCCCGCATGCTGGGCTTCACCCGCGACCGCCACCTCCCCCAGCCCGTACGCCCCAGCACTCATCTCGCCGAAGGATTCGCCCGCACCGTGCCCTGGGGAAACGCGCTGAGCACCTTTATCAAGACTGAGTACCTGCCCAGAGAACTGGCGACTCGCTGAACCGGGAACAACCTGCCACGGAGCGAGAGGGGCCGCAAAGCCGCGGCCCCCTGCCCTCTTTGAGTCACGAACCGCGTGACCGGGCGAAGGCGTCTGGGCCCCTGTCCCTGTCGTCGGCGGAGATCTCGTGAGTCCACCCGGTGTCAGTACAGGGGACTAGCTTGACTGGAAACGGAGTGGAAGCCACCGCGCCAGTCCCCGACCCTACTGAGCGAAAACACGGGTGTCGGCGGCCCATCCGGGGGTGCCGGGGGTGCAGGCGTCCGCGGAAGCCTCGACACGGACGCGGGCGCGGGTCATGCGGGACCTGTACTTGTGTCCCTTGAGCCGGCCGAGGCCCGCGGCCGTGTCGGGTCAGGGGTTCGCCGCGGCGACCGCCGCGCGGAACTCCTGCGTCATCAGGGCGACCGAGCCGCGCTGGACAGGCACCTCGCCCGGCTCGCCCGAGACACTGGCTACCGCGGCGCTCATGCGCTCATGCATTGCCGCGTCGACCACCGGCCGGTACTCCCCGGGCACCTCCCGGGTGTCCTGGACGGCGACCATCGTGCCGAAGCGCGTGCCGATCAACCCGACCGTGGCGGCCTTCCAGCCGAGCCGACGGGCCGCCCTACGCATCGCGGCCCTGATCAGTTCCACCCCGCCCAGGCCGACGGCCTCCTCATCGTCCAGATTCACCTGGTACGAGCCGCCGTAGCCGTCAGCGCCCTCGGGACAGGCGCGGCGCAGCAGCGGGACAAGGGCCTCGGCCATCGCGATACAGCGCGGCTCCTTCGCGTAGGAAGCCATCCGCGCATCGTAAAGCCGCACCCACGCTCCAGGTCGTCGTACGGGGGGGGATCGCTCACTCAAAGAGGGTCTCTTCGAACGGCACCCACCCGTGCTGGTCAGACAGGGTCCAGGAGGCCGAAGCGTCACGCCCCTGCGTTGCGCCCGCGCCGAGCGCGCCCAGCGGGTCAACACGAGGCAGCCGACGCTTTCGTGCTCACGATGGTCCGGCATGCCGCGGGAACATCGCGACCCACGCCATTGCCGTCGACCGCTCTGTCGCCCCTGCAGAGGGGAGACACAAAACGCCCGCGGAGCCCCGGGAGGCCCAGCCAGCCCACGGGCCAGGCGGCAGGAGGCGATGAAACGGGAAGGCACCGCGCTCTTCGGTCCGGTGCCACCTCAGCGGAGCGATCCACTGGCGTTCCCACCTGTGGCAACCTGATGCGTTGAGGCTGCTGGCGTGTGAAGCCATCGGGGGCGGGAGGCCCCGACCGATTCCAGACCCCACCGAGGTCGAGACCACAACGCGTGAGGAGCGATCGGGGCAGCGGCCGTCGCTTCCTGGCCGGACTCCCAACCTCACAGGGCAATACACCTAGCACTCGTCATGCGCGCCAAACACAAGGGCGCCCGCGCTCAGGAAATCGCCGCGCAGTTGCGTGCCTGGTCCACCAGCTGACGACCCCGGCCCGCGAAGGCCGACCCCTGTCCGTCTCCGTTGGGTACCTCGAAAGTGATGGCCTACTCGTTGGTGCTGACGGGTGCCTGCGCCGTTGTAATGGCGGCGGCGCGTCGGGGGATAGGGTGGGCTTCCCTTTGCGGGTTTCAGGTGGAACTTCCCCCGGCAGCAAGGTGGTTCGGGACTGCCGAGATTGGATGGCAATCATGGCGGACCGGCGACGGGTCGCGGTGTTCGGTGCGGGATACATCGGACTCGTGACGGGGGCGTGCCTGGCCGACCTCGGGCACCGCGTCGTCGTGCGCGACATCGACCCAGAAAGGGTGCAGACCCTCCAGGCCGGTGATGTGCCGATCTATGAGCCGGGCCTGGGCGACATGATCGCTCGGAACAAGGAGCGCCTGACGTTCACGCTGGACCTGGACGAAGCGCTGGACGACGCGCAGGTCGCTTACGTGTGCGTCGACACCCCGCCGTCGGTGTCCGGTGATGCCGATCTGTCCAAGGTCTGGTCGGTCGTGAGGTCCCTGGCCGGCGCTGCGGATCTGCGTGTGGTGGTGATGAAATCGACCGTTCCGGTCGGTACCGGTGCCCGGGCGCGGGCAGCTCTCGACGAGGCCGGGCTCACGGCCACGGGATACGCGTCGAACCCGGAGTTCACTGCCGAGGGCCGGGCCGTGAGTGACTTCATGAACCCGGACCGGATCGTCATCGGAGCAGACGACGCGGCCGCGGGCGCGCTCATTGCCGAGCTGCACGAGGGCATTGACGCGCCGGTGGTGACGATGGACGTGCGGTCGGCGGAGATGGTCAAGCTTGCGTCGAACGCCCTGCTCGCCACGAAGATCAGTTTTGCGAACGAGATTGCGACTCTGTGTGAGAACACCGGAGCCGATGCCGAGGAGGTGCTGCGTGCGGTCGGGCTCGACCACCGGCTCGGCAGCCACTTCCTGCGGCCCGGGATCGGGTGGGGAGGGTCCTGCTTCCCCAAGGACTCCGAGGCCTTGCGGCAGCTCGCGAGCAACACCGGTTTCCACCCGATGCTGCTCTCAGCGGCGATCGACGTGAACAACATCCAAAAGCGCCGCGCGATCCAGAAACTCAAGGACGCCCTCGGTACGCTGGCCGGCCGGGAGATCGCTCTGCTGGGGATGGCGTTCAAGCCGGGCACCGACGACATGCGCGAGGCTCCGTCCACGGTGCTCGCCTCGCGTCTGCTGGCTGAGGGAGCGCGCGTGCGGTGCTGGGACCCGCTGGCCCGTCCGGCCACCGGCGAGCCGTGGTCGTCGGCGACCCGGTATGCGAGCCCGGAAGAGGCGATGGACGGCGCGGATGCGGCGGTCGTGGTTACGGAGTGGGCTCAGCTGAGGGAAGCGGACTGGGCCCGGGCGGTTGAGCGGATGCGGCAGCCGGTCCTTTTTGACGGCCGCAATCTGCTGGATCCGGCCCGGATGCGTGAACTGGGCTTCACTTACATGGCGGTCGGACGGCTGTAGCTGCAGCACACCAGCAGGCTGCCCCCGGGCCGGGATGTTCCCGGCCCGGGGGCAGCGGCGTGGTCAGGCGAGCCCGGCGCGGTGGGCGACGGCCAGCACCTGCGCCTCCAGCAGGGCGAGCAGATCGGGCGGTTCCGGTTCGCCGGCGTGGAGGTGGGCGACGGCTGCGAGGGCGGTCATCGCGGTGTCGAGGAGTTCCCGCTCGACGTCGGCGAGAGTGTGCGAGTGGCCCTTGCGCGGATTGTGGCCGGTGGTGCCGACCAGCGCGGCGATCACCTCACCGGCCTCTTCGCCGACCTTGGCGACCCGACCCCACAGCAGCGCTTCGGGGGGCCGGGTGCTGTTTTCGGGGGCGGAGTCGATCCAGGCGGAGACGGCGAGGATCAGAGCGTTGGTCCGGGCGGCGTTCATGCCGCACTCCGCCCGGGGGTGCCGCTGGCGGTGCCGGCGACGACGAGGATGTGCGAGGACAGACCCAGGACGCTGGGCTCGGCCTCCATCCTGCGGATCGCAGCCAGGACCCGGTCCCGTCCCCGTGTGGTGGTCATCTGTTCGGCGAGGTTAGGCAGGAGCTTGGCCGGTCCTTCGACTGCCAGCAGCACGCGGACGCCCAGCCCCGCAGTCCGGGCCTCGTCGGCGAGCTCGTGGGGCGTGTGGAGGTAGGCGGTGGTCCACAGCCGTTCGAAGTCCCGTCCGGGATTGCGGTGCTGCCCGGTGGCCAGGTGTTCTGCGATGACGCTCTCGGCACCGGGCAGGCCGAGCAGGTCCTGTGACAGCACCTGCCAGGCCGTGTAGTAGCGGGAGGCACCGACGCCGATGACCGTGCCTCCGGGCCTGAGGACGCGGGCGGCCTCCGCCCACGCCCGGTGGCGGTCCTCGGCGGTGGTGAGGTGGTACAGCGGGCCGAGCAGCAGCACGGCATCGGCGGAGTCCGTCTCGTAGGGCAGCGCGCGGGCGTCGCCGAGCCGTACCCCGGCAAGCGGCTGTTCGGCGGCTGCGGAGGCTGCTCGGGCCTGTTCGGTGTGGAGGGGGACGGGGTCGAGGAGGTGGACGTGGTGCCCGAGTGCGGCCAGGTCGAGGGCGTAGCGGCCGGGGCCGCCGCCGACGTCGTAGATGGTCGCGGGCGGCGTCGGGAGGTGCCGCTGGAGAATGTCCAGGGTGCGCCAGTACTCGATTAAGCGGTGCGGGGCCGTCAGGCGGTCCTGCTCGTGGCCCGCGTTGTAGTAGTCGAGGATTTCGGGGGCGAGGCTCGGTTCGGTCACAGGGCGGATCCCGTCTGCCGGGCGCGGGACGCTGCCGTGCTGGTGAGGTGGTCGAGAAAGGCGTTCTGGAAGCTGGCGCGGTGGTCACGGTCGGCGGGTGTCATGACGGGGCCGCCCGCGCGGTCGATGAGGGAGGCGACGGCGCCGCCGACGGCGGGGCTGGAGCCGATGTAGCTGACGAGCTTGAACTGCATGACGAGGTACCAGTCGTCCTCGCCGCCGTCGCCGCGGACGGGCCGCGGGGTGAAGATGGCCGTGTTGTAGCTGAGGCCGCCGAGGGTGAGGCAGCGGTTGGCGATCTGCGGGCGGGCGGCAAGCAGCCGCAGCTGGGCGGATGTGACGTCCTTGAGGGCAGCGCGCAGCTGGAGCAGGCCAGTGATGGCGGGCGGGGAGAGCCAGGGCAGGGCGGTCAGGTTGGCGCTGACGGTGTCGGGCGGCAGCAGGGCGGGCCGCTGCCACGGCCGTGGGGGGTCTGCGTGGCCGGTGAAGGCGGTCAGCACGGCGCGGTGCACGGTCTCGGCAGTGGCGTGCAGGGCGCGCAGCAAGGCCCGGCAGTCGGCCGTGGTCAGGAACGCGATGCTGGGCAGGCGGAGTTTGAGGCCGATCGGCAGGCCGAGGGCGGCGTCCCGGGCGAGGTCGGGCCCGAGCTGCTGGCAGCCGGGGGGCAGGGCTGTGCTGTGGAGGGCGTCGGTCATGACGCGGTGGGCGAGGTGGGCGGCGGGGTCGATGAGGGAGCAGCGGGTGGTGGCGTCGGCGATCGAGGCGAGCGGTACCGGCCGGGTGCTGGAGCAGACGGCGGCGGGCCAGCAGTTGAGGTGCAGGTGCAGGCGCTTGTCCCACCATTGTCCGTTGTCTCGGTCGAGGGTGGGGTCGCTGTTCCATCCGATACCGAGCCGCGCGCCGCGCAGGCCGAAGCGGTGCGCTGCTGCTTCGGTGAAGTGCGTGAAGGCGTGTGCGGCGGCCAGCAGTTCGGCAAGGACCGGGTCGGGGGTGTTGCCGACGTGGGTGCGCAGTACGTCGTCGCGGGCGACGAGGAGCATAAGGTCGTACAGGGAGTGGGGGAATGCCTTGTCGATCGCGGCGAGGCGTTCCGGGTGTCCGGGGATCGGCAGCTCTCGCAGGATGAACGGCCCGTAGTGCTCGCGGTAGCCGCCGGTGCAGGTCAGCTCGTTTGGCGGGTCGGGCAGCCGGGGCGCGGGGAGGCCGGGGTTGACCGGCAGGTGCCAGGCGGCTGCCGGGTACAGGTCGTCCAGCGTGGCGGTCCGGGATTTGGCGGGCCGGTGGCGCGGTGCGGGGAGGGTGGTCATGGCGGTCACCTGCCGGCCGGGGTGTGCGTCCGGGCGGTTGCGATGGCGCGGCCGGCGGCGATGCCCATCATGGCGGCCTGGACGATGCCCTGGGCGATGCCGGCCGCATCGCCGACCACGTGGACGGGCAGGTGGGGAACCTCGCAGTCGGCGTCGATGGCGGGTTTGTCCCACAGGAACTCCAGTTCGGGACCGACCACCAGGACGTCGTCCAGGACATCGTCCACGGCCAAGCCCAGCCGGGAGTGTTTGAGGATCGATCCCATGAACCGCTGGAAGCCGGCGCTGAGGCTGGCGTGCTCGGCTTCGGTGAACAGCTGGTCGACGGGTCCGGCGGTCAAGTCCAGCACGGACGGCTGGAACGGCATGTGCGCCTGCAGTTGCGGCCACGTCTCGGCGTCCGGGTGGCGGGCGAGGAAGCCGCGCAGGCTCTGTGCGAACGGACGGCCGCCGGCGAGCTTGCGGTAGGCGGCGATGAAGGAGTCCCTGGCCTCCAGGGCATTGCCGCGGCCCTGGACCTGGCACAGCAGGCCGAAGTTCGACGCCAGCGGCCGCTCCCCGCAAGGCCGCTCGGTGGTCTCGTGCCCGTCCAGGGTCAAGACCGGCTCCCCGAAGGCCCCCTGGTAGTTCGTCACCTTGATCCGGCCGCCATTGTCTCCGCCGCAGAAGCAGAAGCTCTTGATCTTCTGGGCGTGGTCGAGCTGGGACACCTTCAGGTCCGGGTGCTCCTGGCCGATCGCCTTCAGCAGGCCCACGGCCATCTCCATACGCACCCCGACCGAGATGTCCGGTAACTCGGTCGGCACCTTGAGCTTTTGGAGCAGCGCAGTGGTGGAGGTGACGCCGCGGCGGCCGGTCGCCAGGACCAGGTGATCACAGCTGATCCGCCGCTCCTGGCCCCGGCCGGTGCGGACGGTGAGCTCCAGGCACCGGCCCTGCTCCTGGACGTCGACGAGTTCAGCGGTGTGCCACAAGTCGACGTCGCGGATGAGCAGATCGTGCCAGCCGGCGATGACGGAGCCGAGCTCGCTCTCGCTGAGAACCGCGACCGGATACTCACGGATCCGGAGCTGGTGCGCGGCGAACGCGTCGACGGCCCGGCCCGTGAGGTGCTCGCCGAGCAGCTCGGGCCTGTGGCCGAGCGGCTCCGTCAGCCAGCCGAACGCGGTCTCGCACAGCTCGCCGGCCCGGTCCGCGCCCAGGTGCGTCACGAGACGGCGCCCGGACGGCAGCAGGCTGAGTTTCGCGCCGTCGCCGTAGTGCATGCAGCCGCCGAACCCGCTGACCACATTGCAGATCCCGGCGCAGCCGGTGCACCTGCGGCCGCGGTCGACCGGGCACGGACGACGCCGGAAGGGGCGGCCTGCCTCCAACAGCAACAGACCCGTGCCGGGCGCGGCCGCCCGGATGGCGCGTGCGCAGGCCAGGCCGGCCGGCCCGGCTCCCGCGATGACGACATGCTGGTGCATCGAATACCCCCAGGAACTCCGGTTGCCAGCGCGCGCGCCGGGCTGAAGGCCCAAGGACGCGGCACCCCCGGCAATGCCGCCGGGCCGGGGATCAGAAAACCGCCAGAGCACAGACTGAGGCGATGTCAGCCGACCCGGAAATGCCGATGAAATCGCCGCCCTTGACCAGCCATTTCCAACCCCTTGGGCCTGCCACCGCATGCGTCCGGTTCGCTACCGTCAAAGCAACGGTTCGTCGTAGCACGGCGCGGGGGTCCCCATGCGAAAGCCGAACAACGCCTTCCGGCGGTTACGCGAGGAGGAATGGAAGATGGGCCGCCGCGAGGCAGCCGAATTCCTCGTCAAGCAGTCCATCGAGCACGGCGAACCGGTCCACTGCGTCACACGGACGATCGCCACCTGGGAGGACGGCACCACCGCCTGCCCCTCACCGCCCTACCGACGCCTCCTCCACAAGATCACCGGCCGGACCGTCGCCCAGCTCGGATTCACCCCGCCCACCAGCGAAACGGCCGAAAGCGAAGACGATATGCGGCGACGCACCATGCTCCTGGGGACCGGCGCCTCCCTGCTGACCGCCGCCCGCCGCACCCCCTCGAACGGCCCCGCCCTCGGCAGCGTCCACCTCCAGCAGCTCCGCGACACCGAGCACGCCCTGTACGCCCAGGACCGTGACCACGGCTCCGCCGAACTCAGCCGCCAGGCCGCCAGGGCACTCGCCACCGCACACACCTGGCTCCGGCACGGCAGCTACACCGAACCCCTGGGCCGCCACCTGCAGTCAGCCACCGGCAACCTGTCCGTCGCCGCCGGCTGGCTCGCCCTCGACTCCGGCCGCCCCCACGACGCCCGCTCCCTCTACACCGAAGCCCTCGCCAGCGCCCGCTACGCCGACGACCCCCGCCTCGAAGCACACGCCTTCGCCTGCCTCTCCCTCCTCGCTCACGCCACCGGCCGCCCCCACGAAGCCGTCACCACAGCCCAGGCCGCGCAATGCCTCGTCTCCCCTCTCGGCTCCCCCCGCTGGCTCTCTCTCCTCGCCATGCGCGAAGCCCGCGGCTGGGCCCTCCAAGGCGACCACGCCCTCACCGACCAAGCCCTCATCCACGCACACAACCTCTACGCCCAAGGCCCACGCGACGCCGACCCCGACTGGCTCACCTTCTACGTCCCCGCCGAACTCGCCGGCCTCGAATCCCTCTGCCGCGCCGACCTCGGCCAGCACGAACGGGCAACCGCCGGAGCCGAACAGACCGTCATGCTCTTCGCCGACAGCCACCCCCGCAACCAGGCCCTCTACACCGCCGACCTCGCCCTCCACCACGCCCGCAAAACCAACCCCGACCTCGACGCCGCCGCCGACGCCGCCCACCGCACCCTCGCCTACCTGCCCGACGTCCGCTCCGAACGCCTCCTGCGCTCCCTGCGCGACATCGCCGGCACCCTCAAACCCCACCACCGCACCCGTGTGGTCGCCGACTATCTCGACACCTACCGAGCCGCCCTGCCAGCCGCCTGAAGGACACGCATGCCCGCCTCCACAACCCTGTGCCGCTACGGCCCTGGCGACGTCGAGCTCCTCCTGGACACCCTCGTCGACACCTGGGCCGACGCCCACGCCGAACACCCCGACGTCGCCGACGCCGGCTTCACCCCAGATGCCCTGCGCCGGCAGATCACCGGCCACGCGCGCCGCGACGACTTCACCCTGATCGCCGCCTACGCGGCAGGCCTCCTCGTCGGCTACGGCTACGGCTTTCGCTGCACACCCGCCTACTGGTACGGCGAAGAACTCCTGCCACACATCCACCCCGAAGACGCCCGCACCACCGACTCCCTCGCCGGAATCTGCGAACTCGCCATCCGCCCCGGCTGGCAGGGCCAAGGCATCGGTACCCAGATCCACCAGGCTCTCCTCGACGCCATGCGCCCCAGATGGGTCTCCCTGCTGGCCATGCCCGGAGCCCCCGCTCAGCAGCTCTACCGCAGCCTCGGCTACCAATACGCCGGACCGTACAAGACCGCCCCCGACGGACCTGTACTCGACCTGCTCCTCCTCCACGCCCCGCAGCCGGGACCATCCGGTCAGCCGGTGTAACCGCCCGAAGGCCGCTGGCTTCGAACGGGTCGATTGGCACCAGAGGAACGAGTCCTGTGGCCCCAGGTATCGATCATGGGGGCGCGATTTGAACGAGTATTTTGGCCCCACCCGTTGTCCGTGCTCGCCTGAGCCGGGGATTCGGATGGGCCAGGAGTCAGCCGACCGGTGGCTGATCGGCCGGGGGGTTCGCCTTCAGCTTCTCGAATGCGGTGGGGGCCGGGCGGTGCGGTAGGAAGTCCTTGATCTGTTGAGCGCAGTCGGCCGGACTGGCGGTGCTCGTGTCGCACTCGATGTCGTAGAGGCCGTGCGCATGGACCTGGGTGATCTGGCGTGCGGCCAGCCCCGGTGGGCGGTCTCCGCGCTCTTGCTCGCGTCGTTCCAGTTCCGGCAAAGGGCAGTGCACTCCGACCAGTACCACGTCTTCGGGGGCGAATAGGGCGACGCAGTCGAGAAGACGCCACTGCTCGCTCAGGACGTGGTCCACCACGATGTTGTTGCCGCCCGCAGCCATGCCGGCGACCGCGCGGTGGAAGCCCATCCAGGTGTGTCTGAGCACGGAGGGCAGTTTGTCCGGTGCGATGTCCCGCCGCGACCGCATGGCGTGGAAGGCGTCCACCGGCATGTGAAAGTACGTGTCGTCCAGGACCGCGAGGAGCGCCTTGGCGATGCTCGACTTCCCGGAACTCGATGTGCCGTTCAGGAAGATGATCAGTCCGCCGGATGGCTGCGAAGCTCTCGCTGAACCCGCAACATGGTGGGACTCAGCTTCTGCTGGAGTTGCCATCATCTTCCCCCGCTTCGTGCGCTGCCGTATCCGATCATGATGCATGCTCGGTCGTCGGCCTGACATCGATCTCCCGGTCGACGTCCGAGTCGCCGACGGCGGCTTCTGGGCCACACCGGGCGGTTCGCTGGAGCCGGGGGAGGACGACACCACGGCAACGCTCCGCGAGCTGCACGAGGAGCTCGGCATCGACAAGCACGCGGTCGAACTGGGTGTGCAGCTCGCGGAGCGCAGCAAGGACCACCTGGTCGGCGGACGCCAGGTCCGTCAAGTGGAGAAGTACTTCCTCGCCCGGGTCGGTGCGGACGCGGTCGACCCGGCCCGTGCCACGCAGCCCGACAACATCCGCGAATACCGCTGG
Organism: Streptomyces sp. NPDC086549; assembly: GCF_044746205.1. Lineage (NCBI taxonomy): Bacteria > Bacillati > Actinomycetota > Actinomycetes > Kitasatosporales > Streptomycetaceae > Streptomyces > Streptomyces sp. NPDC086549. Next base: position 60,611 of record NZ_JBIVBS010000027.1, read on the forward strand.
TGGACCGCCACCGACCTGCGCCGCACCCAGGAGACGGTGTATCCCGTAGGCCTCGCTGACCTCGTTGCCTGCATCCGTGATGGCCGCATCCCCCAACATCCCGTCGTGCTGGCCTGATCCTTTGACCGATCGCACCGGATCAGCCGAGAAAGCACGGGCGGCTCGACTCGATGGCGAACTCGTAGACCAGGTACGTAGGCTGCCTTCGCTTCCGACGCCGAAGCACAGAACGGCGAAGTAGCCGGCGGAATGCAGCAGGAACTGCTCGCTGCCCTGCCGGGACGCGCGAGGAGGGACGCCGACCTACGCTGAAGGTCCCGCAGGAGGTCCCTGTGCCGCCCTTCACTCTGCCCGCCCCGCTCGCACTGGCCCGCGCGGTCGAAACAGTTCCCCAGGCGCCGGGCTGGATGCTGGAGCCGAAATGGGACGGCTGGAGATGCCAGATCCACACCGCGACCCGACGGATGTGGAGCCGGCATGGCACTGACTTGTCCCGCCAGTTCTCCGACGTCGCAGACGCTGCCGCCGGTTTGCCGGACGCCGTACTCGACGGTGAGCTCGTCGCGGTCCTCAACGACGGCTCCGGCGTGGCCTTCGACCGGCTGCAGAGCCGGGCCGGCCGCCGCGGCCCGCGGCGCGGCGCCGACTTCACCGTCCACGTCGCCCTCTTCGACGTCCTCGCCGTCGGCGACGCCGACTGGCGGCCTCGCCCGTATGCCGAGCGCCGCACCGAACTGCTACGTCTCCTCGAGGACGGCCCGGCCACCCTGCGCGCGGTGCCGACCACCGAGGACCGTGGGCAAGCCCTCAAATGGGTCGGAGCGCTCGCGGGCGTGGAAGGCCTGGTGGGCAAGCGGACCGACGCACCGTACACCGCCGGCCTTGCCTCGGGCTGGGTGAAGTGGCGCGAGCGCCACACCACCGAGGCCGTGGTCATCGGGGTGACCGGAACGACGCCGGCGGCGCAGGCCCTCGTGCTGGGCCGGCCAACGGGCGGCCGGATGCGGGCGGTAGGCGTGAGTCTTCCGCTCGCTCAGCCGGTGCGCCTGGCCGTGGCGCCGCTCCTGCACGCGGCCGGCGAGGAGATGCGTGAGCTGCCGGGCACGGTGGGCGGGCTGCCCGGCGCGGATCCGGTGCGCTTCTGGCCGGTCAAGCCGGAGGTCGTGGTGGAGATCGAGGTAGATCAGCCGCGGTTGGAGTTCGGCCGGTATCGACATCGTCCGCGTGTTCAACGGGTGCGCGGCGACTTGACGCCCGAGAGGCTCGACGAGGGGCACTGACGGAAAAGTAGCCGTAGTCCCGCGACTGGTATTCACGAAGGTACCCATGGGTGCATACTCGGGATATGGCTGACACCACCGTGAAGGTCGACTCCGAGACCAGGGACCGGTTCGCTGCGGTCGCCGCAGCCCGCGGACAGAGCGTGCGGGCCTACCTGGCCGAGCTGGCCATAGAGGAAGAGAACCAGATCAAGCTGAGTAAGGCGACGGCCGTGTTCCGCGAGATCATCGCCCGGCCCGGCCTGGCCGAAGCGTTCGACGAGGCCTTCCCTGACGACGCCCCGGCCCGGCGAAACACCGCGGGGCGGGCGGCCTGACCCTTGGAACTGCACATCGACATCCGGTGGCTCCTTGACCGACAGGAGGAACTACTCGGCAAGGAACTCGGGGTCCGGGACTACTCGGGCCTGGTGGCCGCCGTCGCTCGACACCGGGTGAACACGCCACAGCTGGACATGGGCGAGCCCGACGCCTACTGGCGGGCTGCCGCCCTGCTCGAGCAGCTGGTCCTGCTGCGCCCGCTGCCGGCCCGCAACGCGTACTTCGCCTATGGCGTGGCGGTGGCGTACATCCGGGCCTCCGGGGAGGAGGTCGACGACTCCTTCGAGCCGTGGCGGGACCTGATCACCGACATCCGCGCGCTGCGGCTCACCGTCTACGACATCGCTGACCGCCTTCGCTCCTGGCGTAGCAACGGGTGAACTGGGCGCGATGGGTGCGCTCGGGCGGCGATGTCCACCCTGAGGTGCTCGTGCAGCCCCGACCGGCTTCAGGAAGCCGTTGGCGATTTGCTGTCTGCCGATGCTTGGAGATCCACTCCATGAGGGGTATTCAAGGGTGAAGGCGGGCAGCGGCGGGCTGCCTCGGTCTTGGGCGTCGCTCGTGCGGCGGCGTTGAAGGAGAGAGTCATACCGATGGCAACGGGCGTGGTGAAGTGGTTCAACGCCGATAAGGGATTCGGGTTCATCCAGCAGGATGACGGCGGGCCGGACGTGTTCGTCCACTTCTCGGCCATCCAGTCCACCGGGTTCAAGGAGCTGTACGAGGGCGACAGGGTCGAGTGCACGGTGACGCAGGGGCCGAAGGGACCGCAGGCGGAGAACGTTCTTCGGCAGACGTGACACTGCCGGGGCATGCGTAGGGGCTCCGTCCCGACCGTGAGGTCGCTGGGACGGAGCCCCGACTGCTGATGCGCCAACAGCGTCCGGCTTCGGGTCGGGACTGCACCCGAACGTGGGGGAGTGTGACCGGAGGGCGGCCGGGTACGTTGCCGGGGTCATGGACGACTACGAGCACATGGACCTGAATGAGATCGACTTCGCCCCTGTCGAGGAGACGGGCGAGCGGCTGGCCCTACTGAGCCTGGAGGAGGCGCACGATCTGCTGCGGCTGCTGCTGGCGGTGGCCGCCGAGGACGGGGCGCTGTCCGCGGAGGCCAACCGGATCGCGAAAGAGATCGCCGCGCGGGTCCCCTCGGAGAACTGACGGCCCGCCCGCCGGCCGGGCGGGGTAGCTAAGTCGAGGATGCCGAGCTGGGCGTCGGGCTGGCAGTGAGTGCAGGCCTTGACGCCGGTTGCCAGGAGGCGGCGGGCGTCGTCCCGGCTGGCGGGGCGGCGGCGCTTGCCGGCCATGTAGCAGTCACCGGCGTGGACCTGGACGGGCGGGCGACCGATGCCGATACCCAGTTCCACGATCCACTCCGGCGGCTTGGGCCGATGGAGCCGGCCGTGTTCTTCCTCGGCCTTCCGCTGCTGCAGGGCTGCGATCTTGGCGTCGATGCGCCACAGCCACATGGCGTGCCACACACGCAAAGTGCGCAGACGGTCCAGGTCGGGAGGCAGGTCATCGAACACATTTTTGATTCTAGAGCCATGATCGGCTGCCACGCACTCGCGTGTTCGATTTTCCGTTCGATAATGTGAGGGGTGGGAGGTGGACCTGGTGAACACGGAAACGCAGCACGGCATGCAGCCGTCGGTGATGCATGTGCGCTGCCCGGAACGGCTGCTGGAGGAGACCTACCGGCAGGTCCTTGAGCTCCTGGCGGACCTCTCCCCGGTCGTTCAGGCCCTGCCTCCGTCCGCGGCGCTGGTGGAGCTCAAGGGCGCCCTGCGCTACCACGGCGTCGGCGCCCGCCGGCTCGGCGAAGTGTTGCGTGTGCGGGCCATCTCGCGCCTGGGCATCGATGTCCGGGTGGGCATCGGCCCGTCGATCACGGTCGCGGCCACCGCCTCCGGACAGATCACCGGCCCCGGCGGGGTCCTCGCGATCGCGCCCGAGCACGCCGCAGACTGGCTCGCCCCGCTGCCGGTTCAGGCCCTGCACGGCATCGGCCCCCGCCAGGCCGCCGCCCTGCACGACTACGGCATCCACAGCATCGGCCTGCTCGCCGCCGTCCCGCCCGCCACCGTGCAGCGCCTGCTCGGCGGCCGCGCCGGACGCACAGCCGCCGACCGGGCCCGCGGCATCGACCCCCGCCCCGTCGTCGCCCGCGCCCTGACCGCCTCGGCCTCCGTACGCCACACCTTCGACCGTCACACCCTGGACGGCGCCGCCGTACGCGCCGCCCTGCTCGACCTGGTCGTCCAGCTCGGCGTACTGCTGCGAGGCCGCAGCCAGGCAGCCCGCGCCCTCACCCTGACCCTCCGCTTCGCCGGCGGCAGCAGCTGGGAGAAGACCCGCCGCCTGCCCGAGGCCTCCGCACACGACGAGGACCTGCGCACCCTGGCCTACCAGCTGATGGACGCCGCCGGACTGCAGCGCGGCCGGCTGACCGGCCTCGCCCTCAAGGGCGAGGACCTCGTCGACGCCGACCAGGTCGCCGAGCAGATCAGCCTGGACCAGGCCCGCGAGTCCCGCCTCGTCGCCGAGGCTGCCATGGACCGCGTACGCGCCAAGTTCGGTCCCAGCCCGATCGGCCCCGCCACGACCGCCCCGCTGCACCGCGCGTCCTGACCCGTCCGTCCTGTCCAAGGAGGTGGCCGATGCTGCTCGAACCGCCCGGGCTGACCCCGGCAGGGCCGAAAAGGCTGCCGCACTGGCCCTACCTTGAGGCGGTCGACGATGCCCTCACCTGCCGCGGCATCCCGCCGGGCAAAGTCCGCATCGAACGCACCGGCCGCGAGTACGGCGAGCGGATGTACATCGTCCTCGCCTGGGATGTCAGCCGCACCGCCGGGCTAGGCGGCATCCGGCTCCACTGGCACGAGGAGACCGGCTGGGCCTACGCGATCACGGGCGCCAACCCTCGCATCAAAGGCCCCCGCCAGCCCCTGAAACCGCTGCTGCGGGTCTTCGCTGCACCCGATGACGTCGCCGAGGTGGCCGACCAGATTGTGGGTGAGGGGCGCAGGCCCGCCGGTGAGTACGGCATCGAGTGGGACGGGGCGAACGGCGTGCGGGCCGCGATCGACGCATTCCGTACGTGATCGAGGCAGACGAAGGAGTTTCTTTGCGTGAATCACCGATGCCTAGCTTGGCTCCAGCACGGACGTGCTCACAGCGGCTGATTGCCGTGGCCCCGTCCTGAAGAAGGCCGGGGCCATGTCGTACCAGCCGGAGTAGGCGCTGATGTTGTCCTGCACCGCGACGTGTGGACCAGCGACCTGAACGGCACTGACTTCACTGTCACTCGCAATTGACCGACCCGGCCGAGATCGGTGGGACCGGGCTGCCCACCCCGAAGCAGAAGGGCTTGCCCAGGCTCGGGCGGTGGCTTGTCCACCGTCTCCCGCCGCCCAGCCGACGGCCATGGTGGCGAAGTCTTCCGGATCGCCCGACGTAAATTCGGATGCATGAACGACTCCGTCAGACGCATCGATCCCTCGACCGACCCCGCGTCGGCAGCGATCATGCTCGGCTGCAACCCGAATCAGATCGGCCCATGCGCACGGTGCCAGGGACTCACCGTTCGGTACGGCAGCAACGCCCAGTTGATCTGCCCGGCCTGCCGCGCCAAGGACCAGGCACCCACCTAGGGCCTGTCTGACAAATGATCACCGAGCGTGTACGTGCTCGGTTCAATTGCCTTGCCGTCCTGGCACCGGCCAGTGATTCTGGGCAGGTGCCAGGACAGGGGAAGAGAAGGCGGCGGCAGGAGGACGCGCGGCAGCGGCTTGCTGCTCGCACCGCGCCGGACGCGGGGCAGTGGGAAGTGGTCGTTGAGACTCGGGACCAGGCGGAGATGCATTCGCGGTTGCGCCGTCTTCGGGAGGCAGGAGTCGACGGGTCGATGATCCGGATCGACACGCTGTGCGGGCGCCTCGCGCTGCCGACCACCTACCGGCTGAGCCGTTTCGTGACGGAGCCCGCACGGGAGTCCGAGCACGAGCACTCTGATCATTGATCTTGTGGCAGGTCGAGGTGAGTTGACGGATGCGGCGTGGGAGCGAATAGAGCCCTTGTTGCCGCGGGTGGATGGGCGTGGTCGTCCGTGGCGTGATCACCGGCAGGTGGTCAGCGGGGTGCTGTGGCGGCTGCGGACCGGGGCTCTGTGGCGCGATCTGCCCGAGCGGTACGGACCCTGGCAGACCGTCTACGAGCGGTTCGCCCGCTGGGAAGCGGACGGGACCTGGGCGAAGCTGCTGGAACACGTCCAGGTCCGCGACGACGCCGTGGGCCGGGTGGAGTGGACCGTTTCCATCGACTCCACGATCAACCGGGCCCACCAGCACGCGGTCGGCGCCCGCAAAAGGGGCCGCAGACGGGGATGAACTGGAAGATCCGGGCCGCTCGCAGGAGTGTCAGGCCCTCGGCCGGTCCCGGGGCGGGCTGACCACCAAGGTCCACCTCGCCGTCGACGGCCGCTGCCTCCCGCTGTCCATCGTTCTCACGCCCGGCAACGTCAACGATGCCACCGCCTTCGGCCAGGTCCTCGACACCATCCGCATTCCGCGCGCCGTTACGGGCCGACCACACACGACACCGGCGCGGGTGCTGGGCGACAAAGCGTATTCCAGCTGGGCGATACGCCACCTGCTGCGGCGCCGGGGCATCGTTGCCACGATCCCCGAACGCCGCGACCAGATGGCCAACCGCCGGCGACGTGGAACCCACGGCGGTCGCCCACCCGCCTTCGACAAGGACATCTACCGCGCCCGCAACGTGGTCGAACGATGCTTCGCCCGTCTCAAGCAGTTCCGTGCGATCGCGACAAGGTTCGACAAGCTCGCCGATCGCTACCGGGCTGGAATCGTCGTGGCAGCTCTGATCCTGTGGCTCCGCGAACCCGCCGGGTGATCATTTGTCAGACAGGCCCTAAGGGCTGTCCCGTAAATGATCTTTGAGTTGCTGGGGCAGGGTCGGGCGGGTGCGGTCCACTCGCCTATCCGGCGAGGGCGAGGTTGTGCATGCGGGCGATGCCGCGCATGGCGTGGTGGACTCCGTCGCCTTTGAGGCGGCAGTCGCGGAGGATCTTCCAGGTCTTCATCCGGGCGAAGACGTGCTCGACGCGGGCGCGGACCTGCTTGTGGGACTTGTTGTGCGCTTCCTTCCAGTCCCGGGATAGCCGCCGTCGGCGATCGTGAGTGTCCTGCCCACGGCGGCCTTGGCGCCTGATTCCTCCCACGCCTTGCAGTCGTTGCGGTTCCCGGGCAGCGGTCGCCCGACCATGACGACGAGCCGGGTGTCGGCGTCGATGACGACCTGGTGGTTGGTGGAGTACCGGTAGTTCTTCGACTGCGCAGCGATGGTGTGGTCGCGGGTGGGGACCAGGGTGCCGTCCACGATGAGCACAGTGTCCTTGGCGAACCGCTTGCGGGGCTGGAGCGCGAGCATCGGCCCGAGGTGGTCGATGATGCGGTCCGCTGCCGACTTGGACACCCCGAACAGCGGAGCGAGCTGGCGCATCGTCAAGTTCGTGCGCCAGTACGCCGCGACCAGCAGTGCCCGGTCCTCCAGCGGAAGGCTCCATGGCCGGCCCCTGCGGACCGCGTCTGCACCCTCGCGCCGCAGTACGTTCACCAGCTTGCCGAACAGGCGAGGGCTCAGACCGGTGAACGGGGCTATCCAGGACGGCTCCGACGCCGTGATCACACCAGCCACCACAAGATCGTCTCATCTGCCGGTGGGGCAGTTGGCGAGCCAGTCTGCTTGTTCTGCACGATTGACGCCGGCATCGCCGTCCACCACGTAGGCCAGTGCCTCCGCGAAGGTCGACCCCAGGAGCCAGAGGGAGTTCGGCCCGACGGCGACGACGCGCCCGCTGGCCGCGATATACGACCTGAACTGGACCGACCACATCCCCAGAGGGCTGTAGTTCTCTGCGTATCGGTGCCTCAGCTTGGACGCTTCCGCGTTGGTGTCGACGCAAGCGTCAACGGGGTCTATGTGCAGTGACGAGGCAGGGACGCGAGCGGGGCAGCTCTTGATCGTCAGCTCGCCGAACTCGGCCCAGACCCCGACCGCCGTGTCATTGAGCTCGAACCCAGCGGCTGTCAGTTGCTGTGCCCAGTCCCCTGCGGCGATTTTGCGGCCTGCTGTCCACCCAGCAACGCCAAGCGCGTCCAACACCGACGGACCACAGCCCGTCAACGACTGACTGATGTGTTCTATGCGTCCCCCTATCCCTCGGCTGTGTCTGTTGCCCGAAGTCTGCCGCACATACGGACCAGCAGACAGGGCTACCGGTCGCGGAAGGTACGGAGATCGTTTACGGGACAAGCCTTAGCCCCAATGCAGTTGCAGTTGCCTTAGCTGGCCACCACCATTCGACGATCCGCTGCCCTCGGCAACGGCTTCCCTGCAAGTGCACGACGGGGCCGGACAACGTCCCAAGACAACGCGGCCGATCACGGTTGGCGTTGTGCGAGGTAGCGTTGGAGGTCGAGGTGACGGAACTGGTAGACCGCTCCTGCCTGCCGAAGTACACCCCGCCGCTCGTGCGCGTCGGCCAGGAAACTCATGAAACGCCAGGGCACACGTCCGCGGGCCGCCAGTCGGATCCGCGTTACCAGGTACTCCAGCCACACCGACCGAGCGAGTCCCAGTATGAAACCGATAGGAAAGCCCAGAGCCAGGCCGAATGGCAGCCAGAGCACGAGTGAGACCACCCCTTTCCACGCAAGCCCCGACCAGATCTCAAAGGCCTGTACGAGACTCAACGCGAGCACGCCCACGAGTCCGCCTGTGACGGTAATGACCGAGTAGGTGCGTCTGTCCTGAGCCAGGATCGCGCTTGGCCGCACTGCCTTGGCCAGGTCGGGGTGCACGGACCTGAGCCCGCCCAGCAGCACGAAGGGGAGCCCGGCGCTAAGTGCGACTACTACTCCGTGCTTCAGTCCATAATCGGAACCTGGGATGCCGAGTGCGGCCCCGAAGACGAGTCCCGGGACGAGTCCGAAAGTTAGCCAGGACCTCCCTCTCCAGCTCCAACGGATCTGCGAGCTTGGCTGATCCGTTCTCGAAAGCCAACCGACCAATGCCACCGCTACTGCGCAGATGAATCCGTAAGCAAGCCCAGCCAGGACAACGAATGTGAATACAGACTCAAGCGTGAGTTCTTGGGATTCAAGGGACAAGAGCCCGACTGCGATGCAGGCTAACAACCCGCTCATGAGTCCGGCAATGAGCCCGATCGTAAGCACCCTTCTGCGCTTGGGGAGAGCGCGGGGGAGTTGCCACCAGGCGAGGTTGGGGGTGCCGTGGAGGGTGTGTTGGAGGTGGTGGGCGAGGAAGGTGAGGGTGCGCTGGGCCTGTTGGGTGCTCCAGGACGTGGGCTGGTCGGGGTGGGGGCGGTAGGCGGCGGGAATGAAGGCGGTGAACAGGTGGGTGTCGATGTCCTGGCGGGTGGGGAAGCGGGCTTGGTCGAGGAGTTCGTCGGGGTCGGACAGGTTGGGCAGGCCGGAGAGGTGTTCGTCGGGGCGGGGGTTGTAGATGGTGCGGGCCAGGAACAGGCCGAGCGGGGTGCTCAAGGCCTGAGAGACGGGGGCGGTGGTGCCCAGTGCAGCGGTGACCCGCCTCCAGCGGGCCGCGGCCTTTGTGTCGGGACCTCCGGCGTCGCGCTCCAGGTAGGCGGCCGCTTTCACGGGATCCAGCGGGAGGAGATGGATACCTGCGGCTCCGTTGAGGAGCACGGTCACCGCTGCCGCTGTGGTCAGGGTGCTTCGATACTCGGCGGTGCGGCTGGAGAGCACCAGGGGCTGCCGGGCCGGCAGTGCCTGGTTGATGGCGTGCAGGGCCCGGGCCTGCAGACTTTCGGGGAGTTCGTCCAGGCCGTCGAGGATGGGCAGGATCAACCGCTGTTGAAGGAGGACACGGGCCTGGGTGCCGGCGCTGGTCTGTGAGGGATCGGAGAGGGTGGGGGCCCTCAGGGCGGGGTGGTCTTGGGTAAGTTGTTCGGCCATCCATGCGTACAGGTCCTGCCGGGCGGGGTCCCAGGAGGCCAGAGTGAAGAGGACCGGGACGGGGCCGCCGGGCAGGCGGTGTTCGAGCAGGGCCAGCAGGAGGCGAATCAGCAGCATGGTCTTGCCCGCACCGGGTTCGCCCAGGACCACCAGGCGGCGGGTGGGGACGCACTCGAAGACCTGGATGATGTCGCCCCCTTTGCCGGCCAGCCCTGCCGGGCTGAGAGCCCACGCGGAGTCGGCTTGGGGGGATTGGCCGGGCCAGTCCTCGGCCAGCTCTGTCAGGTGCGTCCACGATTCGACGAGGTCCGCGTCGGCTGCCTCCCATGCGACCGGCAGCGGGAAAGGGTCGTTCAGGCGGCGTAGCCGGGCCTCGGCCTCCCACTGCTGGCGTACCCCCTGGGCGAGCTGGTCGGCCATGTCCCCCGGACGGGCGGGCGCCGGTCCGGTCTTGCCGGAGCGGAGCACGGCGACTACTGCGGCGGGCAGCGCGAGCAGGGCAGTGAACGCGGAGACCATGGTGACCAGAACGTCGACCTTGTGTCCGCGTGCGATGTACCACGCCAGGAAGGCACCAACCAGGACGACATAGAGCAGTCCGACATGCTTCGGCACACGTCTCACATAGGGATCATGCGGGACCCTGGACGGCGTTCCCGGGATTTGAGGTCGCACACACGCCGCCGGACCGGTAAGCGACGTGTGTCCGCCCGGCCTAGGGAGGTGGCGAGGTTTGCACTGGTTCGGCGAAGGGTCTTCCCGCGCCCCTGTACTTGCGCTGTTTGGTCGTCTGGTTGTGGTTCCAGCGGCTGGCGCTGACCTTGTCGCGTCCGGCCCGGGTCCGCAGGATCGGCCATCGGAGCGGCTTCTTGATCGCGCGAGGGCAGTCCCTCTTGGCCCGGGGCGGCAACAGCTGGCTGCGGGCTTCCTGGGGCCGACTCGGACCATGCTCGGGTGAGCTTGGTCCTGGTGGCACCGGCCTGTGACACGACGCTCCGGCGGATGATCCGAACGCAGCGCAGGCAGGAGAGGCGGTCGGTGTCCACAGCCGGGCCGGCGGCCGCTGCTGCATGGGCGAACTGCCGGACCGCATGATGAACCGCAAGGTAGGCCCACAGTTCCTGCCTGACGCCCTCCGGCGTGCGCGACCTGATCGGCCCGCCGGGACCGAGGTGGTTCTTGATCTCGTCGAAGGCCAACTCGATCTCCCACCGCTGCCGGTAGAGCGCCACCAGCTCGGCCGCCGGATACTGCTCGTGGTCCAGCAATGTGGTCCCCAGATGCACCTCCTTGCCGTCCTTCGCAAAGGTGATGACGCGATAGACCGACTCCTGGGGCATTGTCCGGCCTTCGCGCCGGGCCCGCAGCTGGACCTCCTTGCCGGGCCGCATCATCGACAACCGGGACCCGTCGGGAAGCTCCTCCTGCGTGGTGCCGAGATGGTTGGACTGGAGCCTGGCCAAGAGGTTCGCGCCGGTCGTAGTAAAGGTGTGCATGAACTCGACCGACCAGAAACCGGGGTCGGCGATGATCAGGTCGCTGGGGCCGGTGGCTGCCGCCAGCGGGTAGGCGAGGGCCCGTTCGCCGTCGCGGTAGCCGCCGAGCCTTGCGTCCAGCACTCCATGGGTGCCGATCTCGGAAAGGAGCACAGCTCTTACCTCGGGAAATCCGAACGGCGTACCGCCGGTGGAACGCCCGTCGAAGGTGTCGCCGTTGCTCACGGAGTCCGGGACGTCGAACTGGGTGCCATCCAGTGCAAGGAGACGGAGCCCGCGCCACCATGCCCCCAGCGTCCCCGGCGTGGCGAGCGGGCTGGCGACCTGGCGGAAGAGACTTTCCAGCACTTCTTCGCCGAGTCGGGCTCTTGCCCGCGACAGTGAGGACCGGTTGGTCCGCGCCAGTGCGCGGCTGCCTGGGATGCCGCTGGTCAGCATGCGTATGACCTCTTCGTACGACTCTCGGGCGAACAGGCATAGAGCGAGCACGAAGTAGGTGACCAGGCGGGCTGGCAGTAGACGGCGTCGTTGCTCGGCCCGGCTGTGCTTAGCTGTCGCCGCGTCGACCAGTTCGGGTGTGAACACCTGCGTCAAGATCCCGATTCGCGTCCGTTGCCCAACGCTGGTCTTCCCCTCCACTCAGTGATCAACGCGAGGCGGCGCTCTCGGGCACTGGCGCCGAGGGTCGGCAGTCCTCAGCCCTGGCGGGCTTGCGGTGCCCCGACGGGGTGGCCAGTCGCCATGGGCGACCAGCGGGTCCGTCGGGGCCTTCAATGCCGAAGCGTGGCTGAGACCGGGAACGGGTTGCGGTGACACACGCGCGCCTGCTCGTTCGGGCGAAGGCATCGCCGTGGCTGACGTTCGGTACCGGTAGAGAACGGGCCGTAGGAGCTGACGAACGCGTTAAAGCAACTGCATTGCCCTAACCCAGCCCTAGCCCCGCGTCGCCGCCGGCATCGCGAGATGCGGTTTACGGCCCCTCGGTGGTCGGCGAGCTGCGTAGCCGGCCGCGGCTGACCGGCGCCTCGTGGGCAGTTGCTTCCTTGGTGGGCCCGACCGTTGCCTGGACAGTGGGCTGCACCGTTGCGCCGAGAGGAGCACCGAGAGTTGCAGCACCCCTCTGCGCGCTTCCGGCGTTCGCCCAGCTCACCCCCCATGGGCAAGCCCTTCACCCTCGTCGACACCTCTTTCTCCGCGTAAGTCGGAGGAAGAGGACCTAGCTCAGACCTAGCTCAGCACAGGCCAGCCCAGCCCAGAGTTCAGCCCAATCCGGCTCCGTCCGGTCATCCCGCCGGTGTCTGGCCGGCTCGGGCTGCGGTTGTGCCCGTCGCCGGCCCGCCCAGGGGCGCCGCGGGCGGGTGCGCGCGCTCGCGCGCGTGGCGCCGCTCGAGTCGCTGACCGGCGGAGATTCTCGAAATGGCGCCCCGGAACCCCTTCCGTTGGTGATGTAAGTGCGGTATATTTTTCTTGTTGGGTTGGTCGGTGGCACGGCCCCCAATACCGAAGCCACACACCCTCACTACGGAGGACTCCCCTATGTCGCACGCGGTCATGATCACCACTCCCGCGGGCAATGCCATGGAAGGGCACGGCCTTACGGACGCGCGCACCATCCTTGCCTCGGATGCCGACCTGCACCCGAGGCGGCAGGGACTGAGCGTGACTCCTCGCGCGGTTGCGTACTCCGTGTACTGCGCCGCGACGGAGCGGTACAGCCTGGTGACGCTTGACGGTCGGTGGATCATCCCGGGGCGGGAGGGTTACAAGACTCGGGGCCCGGTGGCGACGTACGCGCGGAAGAACATCGCGACCGTGCGCCCGGACGGACTTGTGATCCTGGAGCCGGTACGGCACAACGGCCCGTTCAAGGCGACGCAGTACGGGCGCCGTCCGGGGACGTGTCGTCAGGCAATCGGGGACGACTGGCGCGGCATCTACGGGTACGCATGTTCGTGTGGTGCGGGCGTGCAGCCTGAGAAGGTGTCCCGTGATGGCTGGGTGATCGTTCGGGACGGTCGGGGCACGCACACCGTTTCGTACGCGCTGCGTAGCGAGCACCGTCGGGAGTTCGGCACGGTTCCGGCAGAGGTTCCGGAGCGTGCGAACGTGGTGGTTGCTGGCGCCCCGGAGGCTCCGGCGGTCAAGGCTCCGACCACCGTGGACGCTCCGGCCGAATCAGCCCCCGTTGCGGACGCTCCGGCGGTCAAGGCTCCGGCCGTCCACATCCCGGATAAGGCTCCGGCACAGACCCCGGAGACTGCCCCGGAGGGCACCCCCGAGAACGCGCGCCGGTTGATCAGCACGAGCGAAACCGGCCGCGCGTATGTGACCGGGAACGGCGAACGGCTCCGGATCGAGTCGGCGGACGGCCGTATGGCGTACACGCTGCACACGGTGCATGACGAGGCACACCAGGAAGCCAAGAACGGCTTTGCCGCACTTGCGCGGGAGTTGGCCGGTGAAGTGGCCAAGCGCGGTAAGGATGCCCCGAAGTGGCGCAAGCGTCCGCTGGGCATGTGGACGGGCAAGCCGCAGCGTTCCAAGGAATTCGCTCCGGTCGACTACGCCCCGGGTGTGATGCTGGCATGGACCGTGGACGGAGTGTCGTACACGGGTCAGGTGTGGGCGAACCGCATCCGGTCCGGGAAGTGGAACGGCGACCGGGGTGAAACCTCGGCGGTTGTGGTTGCGACGGTTGACGGCCGTCGGGCACGGCGCGATGAGGCTGTGTGCCTGCCGTTCGTGTACGGCTCGCGCCGGAAGCGCGCGTATGCGTTCGTGTGCACGGACGGCGGTAACGCGGACGTGTCCGTGATCGCTGCGGAATGCGCGGGTGACGGGCTGTTCGACGTCGTCACCCCGTCGGTTGACGTGGTCGACGTGTGGGAGGGCGAGGGGGGCGCCGTGGCTGGTGTTGAGGCCCCGGAGCCTGCCGACGCTCCGGCGGACGATGTGGAGCCTGCCGGCGCTCCGGCCGAGCCTGCTGCGCCGGAGGCTCCGGTGGGTGCGCACTGCCACCGTTGCGGCACCGACACCGTGTTCGGTGCGGAGTGCCGGACGTGTGGGCGGGTGGACATCGTGGCCGCGCTCATGCCGTCCAGGCCGGTGCTGTGCCCAGCGGAGGAAAAGGCCATGGCTACGGGCCGTCAGTACTGCCCGCGCTGTTTCACGGTCGGTGTGGCGCTGTACGCGACGACGCTGCACACGGGGCCCGCGTACGTGTGCGCTGAGTGCTACACGGCGCACGGGCGCCGTCTGCCCGAGGCGGGCCCGGCGCCGGTCAAGGCTCCGGCCGGTGACGTTATCCGGGCCGCGCGGGCAGCGCGCAAAGAGGCGGAGGAGTCGGGCGCGAGCGGCGGCGAGATTCACCGCGCTGGGGAGGCCGCGCGCAAGGCGGTCGCCGTGGCGTACGGGCAGCGTCCGGCGGACGTGATCAGCGACCCGTGCAGCGTGGACGGGTGGGAGGGCGAGGGCGGGGCGTGCGTCGGCGTCGACCGGTCCAGCGCGCCGGACGCTGGATGCGGTGCTGCGCCCGTCGGCACCGACCCGTCGCCGGAAATGGGTACATGTACCGCTCCGGCCGTCGGCGTCACCCCGGTACGCCCTGACGTCGTGAGCGACCCGGGGGCCGTCGACACCTGGGACGCCGAGGGCGGCGCCCTTCCCGGAGTGGAAACCGTCCGCGTCCCCTCTGCGCAGGAGCGGGGCGCCGACGCCCCCTACGCTGTCCATCCGGCCGCGCCCGAGTGGGCACCCGTACCGGGCACGAATCGCCGAACCACTGAACTGACCTGCACGGGGAGGCAGTACCGCGTCTATCACGCGCCGGACGCGGTACTCCCCTACACCGTGCGCTACACCCTCGGCGGCGCCGACGTCGACCTGGGAGGGTGGGTCGGCCTGGACGACGTGCGTGCGATCGTGCGGGCCGACTGCCGCCGCAGCGCCGCTCTGGAAGCGGACCGCCGCCGTGTCGAGCAGGAACAGCGGCGCGCGGCTTACCGGTTGGAGGGGGAGCGGCGGCAGGCCCCCGTACGGCTGACCGAGGAAGAGCGGCGCGCGATCGCCCGTCGGACGGAGGAGAAGCACCGTCCCGTGGCCGCGGAACTCTACGTCTCGCCGATCACAGGAAACGCGGTGCTGGCCTGGGTGTGCGGGACGTGTGCCACCACGCACGACGACCCGCTGTGGCGGCCGCAGACCATCGGCGGGCGCTACCGCACCCCGCTGTCCGTCGAACGGGACACCCTTGCTGCCCTGGTGGAAAAGCGTGGGTGGACTGTCACCGGCACCTGGACGGCCCATGGGACGCGCGGGGACACCATGCGCGCCCTGATCGCTCCGACCCCGGCGTACCTCGCATGGGTGGACGCGACCTACGGTCCGGACCCGGCCACGCCTGAGGTGGAGCTGGGGGAGCGCATCGTCCCCGTCCAGCGGGGATGGTGGGACGTGGTCAGCCAGGAAGGGCACCGCTACGAACTCACCTGGCGGCCGACTCTGACCGGGCCGGAGTGGAGCGTGCGTCACCGCAGCGCGGACGGATTTGAAACGGTCGCTACGACCGGTCTGGCGGGCGCCGTCCTGACTGGCATGCGGGTCCACTCCGCCGAGCGCGGCCACCAGCCCGCGGGCGAGGCGTGCCCCGGATCGGTACATGTACCGCTCGCTAGCTGACAGTCCGGTCCTTCTGGCCTCCGTCCCATGCGGAGGCCAGAAGGGGGCCAGCTGCTTGGCCCCGGGCAGCTGGCTCCGGGTACGGCCGGGCCGCGGCGGCAGACCGGCGGTGATCCGAGAGCGGTGCAGGCGTCGTGCGCATAACCAGCACTCGGCAAAACGGAGTTGACCGCAGGGCGGCAGGAATTGGTACATGTACCCGATGGCGCGCATCAAGTGGCAGGACATCATCGACCGGGCCCGCGACATCGTCGACGGCTACGACGGCGGCGTCACCGTACGGCAGGTCATGTACCGGCTGGTCGCCGAGGGCCTCTTGCCGAACACCGCACCGACCTATCGCAGGCTGTCCTCCCGGCTCGCCCAGGCCCGCCGCGACGGGCTCTTCCCGGACCTCATCGACACGATCCGTGAAATACACGTCCCGCCGGCCTGGCCGGACGCCGCCGCGTTCGTGGCGGACATGCCCCGGTGGTTCCGCCTGGACCGCACCCGTGGCCAGGAGTGGGCGCTGTATGTGGCAGCCGAGAAAGACACACTGCGTCAGCTGCTGACCGGCTGGCTCGCCGAGTACGGCATCCCTGTCCTCGTTGTGCGCGGATTCGGCAGCCAGTCCTACGCCGACGTCGTCCGCGAACGCGCGCGCAGTGATCCACGCCCGGCAGTGCTGCTCTACATCGGGGACTTCGATGCCAGCGGCTCCGACATCGAGCGCGACTGGGTGGAGCGCACCGACTGCTGGGAGCGGGTGGAGCGGGTGCTGCTGACGGATGGGCAGGTCCGCGAGTACCAGCTGCCGCCAGCCGAGGGGAAGAGGGACGATCCGCGCTGGCCCAGGTTCGCCCGCCGCTACGGATTCGATCTCGACCGTCCCGTCCAGTGGGAGGTCGAGGCACTGGAACCAGCCGAACTCAAGCGTCTGGTCCTGGAGGCCGTCGATGCCTACATCGACCGGGAGGTCCTCGCCCAGGTCACGGCCGAGGAAGAGCGGCAGCGTGCCCGGCTCGCTGGCATCCTCGGCCAGCAGGAGGACGCCTGATCGACCGGGCGAACTCAGCCAACGTGAGAACCTGCGCAGGTGAAAGCCGCCGCGGACGGGGCCCCGGCTGCGACACTGATCGTGCCCCGCCGCTCCCCCGTCGGCGGGGCACCTGTGCGTCTGGGCGCCTGGCGATGAGCGTCGCGAACGAAAGCGGCCGGCGCCCAATCCGCCGAAGCGGGTGGCAAGGGCGCCGGCCAACCGAAGACACGCACCGCCCAGGACATTAGGCCCGCACGGGTTGCGCCGTCCTTCGAGTGTAGCGGTGCGACAGGCACGAGGAACGCCTCCTTGCCCGCGATGACGCAAGTTCGGTAGCTTTCTTTCGTTGGGTGTGTTGTGGCAAGCAGCACCAGCCCGAAGCCATCACCGGGGTCAAGGAGTTCCTCCATGCTGCACCGCGTACGAACCGCGTGCCGCCGGGTTACGCAGCGCACGCGGAGACACCGGCACTGTGCCCCTCGAGTCCTGGAGGACCTCGGCGCTCGCCTCGTCGACGAGCCGGCCTGCCGATTCCTGGATGAGCCGCCGCTGTTCGAGGCGCTGCAGGAGGAGTCCCAGGACGCGCGGACCGGCACTGCCCAGGACCGTTGCCGCGCCGTCGTCCGCACCCTCGAAGCCCAGTGGCGTTCCATCGCCGCCGACACGCCCACCCCGACGGCATAACGTCTGCCCCGCCTCGCCCGCAACGCTGGCGCCCTGCACAACCGACCAGGAGAGAGTGATGATCCGCGCCGGACGCCGGAAGTACACCCAGAACAGCGAAGATCTCGCCGCCGCCATGGGTGTGACGATCGGCACCTTCCGCAACAAGCAGCCCTACGCCGACGACGCCTTTCCGCCCCTGATCAGCTCCGACGGGGCGCGGGTGAAGCTGTGGGACAGCGAGCAGACTGCTGCCCACCTGGCCGGCCGCCCTATGCCCGAGCTGCCCCAGGAGGACGACGAGCAGGACCTCCTCGACCGTAACGAAGCCGCCGCCGAGCTGGGCGTCAGCCCCAAGACCTGGGACGTCTACAAGACACACCCCCAGATCGCCCCTCACCTGACCAAGGTCAAAGGCGTGGAGCACTGCCCGCGCGGCATCGTGCAGGCCTTCCGCACCGGCAAGAAAGCCGGCGCCGACGCCGGACCCAAGGGCCGCCCCAAGGGCCGCCCCAAGGGCAGCGGGGACATGGTGCCGCGCGACGAGATCTCCGCCCGGGTCGGCGACCTGCTCGACGAAGACCCGGCGGTGACCCTCGCAACCGTCCAGGAGCACCTCGGCCTGTCCTACGCCACGGCCGCGCGTGCCCTGCCCCGGCTGCGCGGGGAGCGGATCGCCGACCTGCTGCAGACCGAACCGGACCTGACCCCCGAACAAGCCGCCACCAGGCTCGGCTATCCAACCGCAGTGCAGCGCACCGCCCTCGCCAGTGCCGCCACCGAGCTGCGCGCCCGCCAGGTACAGCCGTACCTGCAGCGCGTCGCCGACGTTCTGGCCGGCGCAGGCCTGGCCGAGGCCCAGGACGTCCGGGTGCAGCGCCTGGAGGGCGACGTGCTCGCCGCGGCCGTGGCGCTGAGCGGATCCGGCACGCCCGCCCTCGTGTGGGACGAGCGCTATGGCTGGCGTACCGCCGTCAGCCGGCGCCACCCGATCGGCAAGGAGACCGGCACCCCGCCGGAGGGTGAAGGCATTCGCTACCTCAGCGAGCACCAGCAGCCCGAGCCCGCCCAGCTGCTGGCCGCGCTCACCGACGCCCGGCGCGGCTCGAAGCACCCCAAGGCCGTTCACCGGGCCGGAGGCACCCTACGGGGCTGAACAGGACCATCGAAAACACGCGCGAGACCTGCACGATCACATCGGCCAGCGGTCCGGACACCGCCTCGACATCCGGGCCTTTGCGTTTCCGTTCCGCCACAGTCCCTTACCGTCCGTCCAGGAGAGTCCAGGAGCGGTTTATGTGTTTGGCCCCCGAATAGCGAGCGCGACGCCTGCATCCGTGCAGGTCAGCTAGGTCATGTCCCGCTGAGTGCAACGCCGTTGCATTAGCCGTCAGGCCCGGCGTCAATGTCTCCGTCCTTGACCATCTTGAAGTCCAGTGTGTACGTCTGCACGGTGCGCGGATGTTGGTCCCGCTGGAACTGGTACTTGCTGGATGTCTTGCGGTAGCGGGCCTTCAGACGCTGGCGGCGCTGTTCGGGGAGGAGGTTGGCCAGCACGGCCCGGCCGATGGCTCCGATCAACGACGTCGCACTGCCCCGGGCCGGCCCCGGGGCGACGATGATCTGGTCCGCGGCGGCCTGGAACAGAACGGTGAAGCTCACCCGCTGGACGGACAGTCCCGGCGTGGCCGTCGTGACATCGCCGGCCATGCGGACCAGCGCCTGGTAGACCGTCAGCAGCGCGAAGATCTCCTGTTCAAGACCGGGGACACTGCGTGAACGCAGCACTCGCCCGTCCAAGATCGTGGACTTCAGCGAGAAGTAGCAGGTCTCCGCCTGCCAGCGCTGGTGGTAGAGCCGCAGCAGGTCGTTGGCGGGGTGGCGCTCGGCATCCAGCAGATTGGTCAGCAGCCGCCACAGTTCCGTGCGCCGCGTACCGTCGGCGAGGACCACGGTGAGCCACGCCTCGACCACCCGCACCTGAACCCGCTGCCCGTCCGCCCTGGCACGGTAGCGGCGCGGCAGGACCGCGGTGAGGTAGGAGCCGTCGGGCAGTGGGCGGCGCACCGTCGGGCGCCGCTTGCGGGTGGAGCGCAGCACGAAACGGGCCCCGGTGTCCTGCACGGCCTGAAGGAAATCGAACGCGTCGTAGTAGGCGTCGGCCAGTAAGAGCATCGATGCATCCAGATGTCCCAGCAGACGGCGCGCGTAGGCGAGTTCGCCGACGTCGTCGGGTCCGAAGACCGCGTCCACCAGAGCCCGTGTGCCGCACTCCACGAGGGCCACCAGGCGCACCAGCGGGTAGCCGAACGCGCGGACCCTGCCGATGTGTTTGCGAAAGTGCCAGGTCACCGCTTCCTCGTCGGGAGCGGACAGGGTGGTGCCGTCCACGGCGACCAGGCGCAGGCCGTGGTAGAAGGCGCAGGACTGGCGGTGGTCGGCCACGGGGCCGGCCAGGATCGTGAACAGGTGGCGCAGTGGTCCGCTTCCCAGTCGGCGCCGGGCACGGGCCAGCGACGAGGCGCACGGGTGGGCCACGCGCACGCTGCCCAGTCCCGCCGTGAGCTTGGCCCATACCGCCTGGTAGGAGGATCGCTCGAGGAAGGCGAGGGCCAGCACGAAGTACACCACGACGCGCGCCGGGAGCAGCCGCAGCCGCTGCTGTCGGACACCGGTGTCCTCCAGGACCGCGTCGACCAACTCGGGGTTGATGATCTCGGTCAACTCGCCCAGATGGCCAGGCGCGTACACGTCCAGGGCTGTCGCGCCGGACCTGACGCTGACAGAATTCTGCGACAACGGGACCTCCGGGACACTCGCAATGGCTTCGACACCATGCGAACTACCAGAGGTCCCGCCCTCTTGACAGGGCGCACACACCCTTAACGCACTGGCGTTGCACTACAGGGGACATGACCGTGCTTCTCTCATCACGGTGTGCATGTCGTCACGTTCTTATCGGGGCGGGGGTGCCGTGGGACCGCCTTCCCGCAGAGCTTTCCAGACCGAGACGAGGGCCACGAGCTGCGCCAGAAAGAATGCGACCGAGGCAAGTCGCATCCGGTAGATGTAGACAACCAGACTGGCACTCGTGGGCCAGTAGCGCCGTTCACTCTGGAACGTTTGCACATCCATGACTAATCCTGTGACGGTCAACACCGATGTGAAGGTGGCAACCTCGGCGACCGTACCTTGAAGGCTCTGCCCACTGAGTTCGCCAAGGATTCGGTGAACGGCAACGGGAATGGAGAAAGCTACAGAGACACAGAATGCTTTTGTCGGCCCATGGCGGCCGGGAAGGTCACGCCAAAGCGCCCCCAGAAAGAATGCTCCGCCCATCCAGGCGAGCTGCCAGGAGAGAACGTCTAGCACGATTGACGGAAATACGGGGGAGACAAGAGTGACCAGGACCCAGTTGTTATTTCCGACCATGTCGTTCCAATACATCACCGCGGTCGCGGGGAGGCCGACGAAGCAGGCGATGATCGCGCACCTGCAGGCATTTGCCCACCATGTGGCCATGGGGCCTAGGGCGAAGGCCACATCGATGGGCCTGACTCCTTCGGGCAGACACCGGTCCAGTTGATCGATTTGACGCTCGACCGACTGAGTCGCCGCACGCCCGACGCTGTTTCCGGAGTCGGCGTGATGAAGCTGATCCTGGAGCTCTCGATATTGCCGCACCATGCTCAGAAGGTGCGATCGATCGGTCTGTGAAATGACTTGGCCCAGAGGAAGGCCGTCTGAGGAAGGCTTTCGCAGCACGGACTTGGAACGCGCCAAGGACAGTATCATCCAAGCGGTACAGAGTCCGATAAGCGAGCCCAGAGTGGTACCCGAGATGCCGAAGTAGGTCGAGTAATCAGGGAGCGCAACCAGCGCGAAAAGGACCACGAGAAGAAACATTTCAGGCCGAGTGGGCGTGAACGAGCCAGTGTCATTTCGTTCTGCTCGGCAGGCGCGAAGGGCCCCCAGCAACACCAGCGCCGTCAAGACAATCCATGTAGATTCCCACAGATACGGTAGTGCCGCGTTGGGGAACCGGTACCACCACCAATCGTATGATTCATTAAATCCTTTCCTGTATGTCGGCCAGGCAGGGTCGGCAAGCCAAGTACGGCGATCCCAGTCGAGGCTAAAGGCCGGAAACTCCCACAGGATAGTCAACACCGAAAACCCTGCGGAAATAGATGTCATCTGCCATTTCGACAATCTTTGCCCCTCCGTCAATGGAGATCTCTGCCCTGCCGAAATTGCGCCCATGCAGAACACAAAAACTGCAGCCGCATAAGCGATCAGCACATCCCGCGTTCCCGCAGGGGAAATATAGACATCAGACGCGGGAAATAGCGCATCCTCCGTCACTTCAGAGCCGACGGAAAGTCCGACAATAGAAAATGCTAGTGCGCACGCGAGGGCAAGCAGAGACTTCTGCAACTTTCCGAAGAGGCAAAGGATGAGCCCCATGAACAGCAGTGAAAACAAAGCCACGGTTGGCCAGTAGTCGTGAATCCAGGAAAAGCGATCCGCCATGAAATAGTAGACATTGTCGCCCATGTAGACGAGCAGGCTGAGACCCACCTGAAGGAGCGCCCAGGAGCGCAGTGTCCGCAATGCCTTTTCTTCCTCCTCGATCGGCCGTCGCCCAAGCCCTTGCCGAATTTTTCTCACCGCGATGAGCAAGAGGGCACCTGCCACTACGTACCAGGCCGCGGCCGATCCGCTGTAGACCCCCAGAGCTTCCCAGGCCTGCTCCTGTGACAACCCGATTGCTCCCCACTGCTGGGCTGCGGGCGGGCGGAACGTGACCATGCAGTCAGTCGGCCTCTTGTTGTGCCAGCTCAGTAGGGTGCCGTTTTCGCCGCTAGCTGGCGGGGTGGCGACCGACAACGGTCTGGGACCCCCCGTATGGACCTGCACGTCTTCCCATACCGCCTTGGCAAGACCCTCCGAGTGCACCAATCGGATACTCCAGGTGCTCCTGCCAGCCACTAGCCTCCAGGGACCGACTTGATACGTGCCAAGCCCTTGCACCCAAGCAACGGCCTCGTAGTGAACCACTACGCCCTTCTCGTCGGAATGCACCGTGAGCGGCTTCAACCGCCACTCATCCTCGTCATAGAAATCCTCTTCGGAGACTTTCCCAAGAAGGCAGCGCAGCACTTCACGATAACGAGACGCGTGAGTGTCCAGGAGTAGATCCGCGGAGCGCCCCCATCCGGCCGGAATCTTGATTTCCATCACGCTGGTGACCATGCTGTAGTCTTGACCACGGTGATCAAATTCTGCCGATGCGGTGACCTTGACGCCACGAACCTTGTCGACTCCGCAGGAGTCGGCCTGATAGGCCTCGGCCGCATGAGAAATGACTGCAGTGCCCGACATGGAAACGAGAGTCAGCAGGAGAACGGACAGCAGGTGCGGCACGGAGCATCTACGACGGATCACCGCTACAGGATCTTCCCGCCCGAGCCGTCGTACTTCCGGTGGCACGGCGGGCACCTGCAGGTCCACCCTGACAGCCGATGGCGCCTTCCCCCATGGCCGGAAGCTGCCGAGCTGATCCGCCCCGCATCATGCGGCAGCGATCGCCCATAGTCCGTTGTGGCGGTGGCGAGGTATCGCAATGCTCTTCGTTCTGCTCGGCGTGCCGGAGATGGCCGCGCTGGGCGGCATCACGGCCTCCACCCTGCAGGGCTACATCTCCCGGGGCGAGAACGACGTGCCGCCGCCCCAGGCGACCGTCGGCAGCCGGGCCCAGTGGTCCCGCCCGGTCGCCGAAGACTGGGCAGAAGCCCGGCGCCGCTCCTCCGAGGGGCTGCGGGAGGCCATGTCGGCCAGCGGCCGTCACCGTCTCGCCCCAGGGGCGGCCCAGATCCGCGACCGGTTCAGCGAGAGCTTCTTCGGCTTCCTGTGGAAGCGGCCCGACATCCGCAAGCGCTGGGTCCTGCGGCAGCGCAACGAGCCGAGCGTGCGGGAGGTGGCCGACCAACTGGCCTTCGAGGTCGCCGACAGCCTCCGGCAGATCATCCCGACCGACGCCCTTGGACCGACCATCCGCCACGCCGTCCTGGAGGACTTCGCCACCTCACTCCGCGGCGCCGAACGCCGGGGCGGTGAGCTCAAGGCCTTCGACCTCATCCTGTCGGTGCCCCTGGCGAAGATGCTCGGCTGGTTCATCCAGCACTTTCCGACCTCGGCCCAGTGGTACATCGGCGAAATCATGAGCGAGGCACAGCAGCAGCTCGACATCCCCGCCCAGGTGACGGGCGAAGCGCTGCGGCGCTCCGCGATCACGACGGGGAACTCGACACGCAGGCTGCGAAGGAGTTCTTCTCCCGTGTCGAGCCGCGCGAACCGGAGGGCTGAGACCCGCCACCGAACACGAAGAAGGGCGGAGGCCAGCGACAGTGGCTTCCGCCCTCCCCTCTCGGGCCAGGCTCGCATCATCCCTGTCGGCCGTTCGTCAGGTCCTGCAGGGTGCGGTACCACGTCTCCTCGAGGCGCCGACCGCTTCAGCCGGCCGTGCTGGTGCGTAGTGCCTGGCGTATGCGGGGGTCGGCGGCGCGGTCGTCGGCGACGTGGCTGAAGTGCTGGGCGGAGTCCGGGTGGTCGCGCAGCACGGCGGCGATGACGACTGCGGCCTGATCCTTCTGGGTTCGCAGCCAGGGAGTGATCTTGTCCTGGGCGCTCCACTGGTCCCATGCGCCGTCCCAGGTGCACATGGTGTGGGCGGCCTCCTCCAGCAGGTCCCAGTCGCGGTGGTCGGCGGCGTAGACGCAGATGCTGTGCAGCCAGATCACGACTGCGGCGGCGTCGCCGAACTGCACGATGTGGGTGTCGTCTCCGTGTACGTGCTCTGCCAGGGCGCGCAGGAGGCTGTGAGCTTGTGCGGGGTCTCGTGCGAGGGCTGGTCCGGCCTGCTGGGCGTCGAGGCGGGCGAGCACGCCGACGTGGAGTTCGTAGTCCTCGGGGTGGTCGCCGACCAGGGTCAGCAGGGTGTCGACGGCGGTCGAGTCGCCGTTGCCGGCGGCTTCGAGCAGCGCTTGGGCGGTCTGGAGGGGGTCCTCGGGGATGGCCGCGTGTTCGCGGTCGATCAGGGCGAGCAGGTCGCTGACGGTCTGGGGGCGGCGTTGCGGATCCTGATGGGTGGCGGCGCGGACGATGGTGCGCCACGGGCCGGGAGGGGGGAGCAGCGGCAGGTTGGTCTCCGGCAGCTTGCCGGTGAGGGCCCAGGCGATGACTCTGCCGATGCTGTAGATGTCGCTGGACGCTGTGGCTTCGTGGGGTTTCCTGAACAGTTCCGGGGCGGCGAACCCCTCGGTGCCGAGGAAGTGGCCGGTTCGGCCCGCTTTGGTGGTCTGGCCTCGCGGCCGGCGGACGATACCCCAGTCGGCGAGGGTCCAGCGGCCGTTGAAGAGGAGGATGTTGGACGGTTTGATGTCGCGGTGCAGCCAGTCATGCTCGTGTGCGGCGGCCAGTACCGATGCCAGGGCGTCGACCAGGGCGCGCAGCTCGGCCGGTTCCCGCAGCAGTTCTTGGCGTTGTGCGGCGGTCGCGTTCGCCCAGGGCATCACGAACCAGGTGTGGTCGGTGCTGAAGTCGAGAATCGGCATGGCGTGGGGATGGCCGTTGAGTAGCTGGCCGATCTCGATCTCGCGTCGCATGCGGGCCACTTGGCGTTCGGCCGGGTACTTGCTGTGCAGTTTTTTCAGTGCGACGGTCGTGCTGGTGGGCTTGTGTATCGCCTCGAATACGTCCGCCTGGCCCCCGTCCGGGACCGGCTCGCGCGGGCAGGCGTAGTCCTTGCGCTCGCCGCGAGCGGCACGGCGGACTGCGGCGTGGGCGTCCTGGCCGGATGGTGCGGACGGCGGGGCAGCTGGGGGAGCGGAGTGGGGGGTGCCGGGGTGTGCCGGTATCCGGCGGGCCTCGTACACCGGGTAGCCGCTGACGGTGCGTACCTCGGCGAGCTCGTAGCCATCGGGTGCCAGACGATCATTGACCACCGCCAGCAGTCGCCGGACCTCGACGGGGTCCGCCCGCACGGCGGGGTGGACCATTTCCGCGAGGAAGCGGAGCAGGACCTCGTCGGCGCCGTCGGCGAGCCCGAAGCGGTCGTCGCCGAAGACCCAGTCGTCTTCCCAGTCCTCGGGGTTGTTGTAGCGGTGCTGGACGATGTCGTCCTCGGCCGTGGTGAACCGCGGGTCGTGACTCTTCAAACGGCCCAGGTCGTACAGCCTGCGCAGGAAGGTGATCTCGTCCAGGCTGCCCGACCAGCTCGCCCCGGTGCTGCGCAGCGCGTCGAACAGGTGCCGCCGGGTGACGTCGGTGATGGCCGCCGGCGGCCCTGCGGGTATGTCGCTGCCCCTGAAGCGGCCGACGACGGTGTCGGCGGAAACGGACCGGAGCAGGGACGTGCCCATCACGCTCTCGGTGCGGGCACGGGCGAAGAGGTCCAGGTCGAAGGAGACATCGTTGAGAGCCCGCAGCACGGTGCGCTGCAGATCGGGACCCAGCTCGCGCAGCCGTTCGTAGTAGGTGTCTCTCAGCCCGAGCGAGAAGAAGGCCCCGTCCAGGGTCTCGAAGTCCTCCGGCAGCGGCGTCCTGGCCGGTGCCACCATGCCGAACCGGCCGATCTTGACCCCGCCGATCTCCCTGATCTCGCCGTCTGAATCGACACAGAGCAGCCGGAAGGTCGTCTTGAAGCTGTAGTCATCCCAGTCGTCCCGAACCAGGAAGGCCTGCCCCGGCACGGGGGAGACGGGCCGCCCGCGGACGGGCAGGACAGTGAACTGCACAGTTCCTCCGGAAGACACCTCGGGCCTGCGGCCGGGCACATCAGAACAGAAGACCCAACCGCCCTTGTGCGAGCGGCGCCGCTCCCGGCGAAGCACTGCCGGGCCCTTGGCAGGGGTCAGGCGGCGGCAGCCAGGCCCGGGGCAATGCGACGATCGTGACGGCAGAACAAGCGGGGGCGACCGTCTTCTGCTGCCAGGGCGGCGGACGGCTACTGGTCAGGGTGGACGGCTTGGACGCCGGTGCCCGCGTACGCCTTGGGGGTCAGGGTGAGCAGGTACCGCCCGGTGGGGTGGGCGGGGGAGGGGCGGGCGGCGTGGACGGCGTGGACGGCGGCCCAGGAGTGCCCGAAGCGCAGGAGTTCGGTGGCGGTGACCGCGGCGTCGGTGTCGAAGGCCTCGATGCGGATGAACCGCAGCCCCTTGATGTAGCCGAGCAGACCGGGCCGTTCGGCGTCGCCGGCCGTCAGGGAGAGCACCGGCGCGTACAGGTCACCGAGTCCGCCGGAGGCCTGGACGTAGAACGCGGCGACCGCCTCGTTGAACGGCTCCTTCGGGTCGTACAGCGCCGCGGCGGCCGTGTGGTCCAGGACGACCGCGATCGCCGCCACTACGCGGCCGCCTGCGGGCTGTGCGCGGCGCCGCCCAGACGCTCCAGCAGGGCCTTCGCCTTCTCCTCGGCCTCCGGGCTCGGCGCGCTGCCGAGGGCGGAAGTGAGCTCGGCGCGAGCCAGTTCGGCACGCTCCGCATACTCAGCCTGCGTCGGAGTGCCCTGCGCGAGATCCTCCACCAGGCCACGGATCGTGGTGCCGTGCTCGGCCGCCAGCTGGGCGAGCCGGTCCCGAGCGGCCGTGCTCACCTTGATACTCGTCTCGTCTGCTGCCATATCCCGACTCTACCGCGCCCCTCTACCGCAGGTAGAGGAAACGCGTGTCTGGATGACACCATGCTTCGGTAGTCCTGGCCACGCACGGAAGACCGCCTCGCAGGCGCCTCATGGCCCGGCAAGGGCGCCCTTCCGCATATGACTGGTACGCGAGATGTACGTCTTATGAGCGCTTCACAGGGTGCGGAGTGCATCGTGGTCCGGAGCCGGGCCACTGCTGTTAGGCGGCAGTGGCCCGGCCGGGCCCCTCGGGAACCGGGGGGCGACGTCCGACAGGGATCAGTTGCGCCGCGGCCGTGAGTGCTTGCGCAGTTCAGCCCGGCGCTCGAGGTAGCGGATAAAGGCGAGCAGCAGGTTGAGCTTGTGCTCGGACTCCTCGGATATCACGATCTTGGCCAGGCCGAGAACGAGCGAGACCACGAGCGTGGTGCACGGTCGGGACCACGGCTTTCCACGGGGCGTTGGCAATCGTCAGAGCCGTGACGACCGCGCTGCCGCTGACCATGCTCACGGCCGCTGGGCGGATCCCGCCGACGCGGGGCTGCTGCGGGGCGGGCGCGCTCACTGGTCCCGCCCCTCGGCACCGGCCCGCAGCAGCGCTCGGCCACGTGTCACCCGCACCGCCGACTGTGACCGTCCAAAACCGCGGTCCGCCGCGCCGACATCAGACACCGGCCGTGCCAGGCTCAGCACGGACAGCAGGAGACCGGTGCTCACTCGCCCTCCTCCTCGTCCTCGTGGAAGAGGAACGAGGCCTGGGACGGCCCGAACCGCAGGAGGATCTCCTCGACCTGGCGCAGCTGCGCGCGCAGGTCGTCGACCGTGTCCTCGTGACCGAAGACCTCCGGGCCACGGCTCTGGCGCATGCGGGCGAGCGTCCGCGCGGCCTTGCACGCGGAGGCGATGCCGCTCGAGAGCATCCGGCGCTGGCGCACGTCCTCCGCCTCCAGCTCCGGCGGCTCGCCGCTGTTCTTGGCGATGGTGGCCAGGGCCCTGGCCGGGGCGGCGGCGTAGACGAGGTCCCACTCGTAGTCGATGATGACCTGCTCACGGGCCTTGTCGAGCACGGGGTCGCCGTCGCGGACGGGCACGCCGTCGACCTCGCGGTCCTGGGTGTGGAACTGCTTGGGCAGGACGGCCGGGTCGGCGGCGACGTGGGCGCGGGCGATGGAGTGCAGCATCCGCAACCCCCCGGCGGTCTTCGACAGCACATCCAGCAGGTTCACGGGCGTGGCCCGGAAGGGCGCCGTACGGCTGTCTCGGGTGGTGCCCGCTTTCGAGCCGCGGTCCCGGGTGATGTAGCCGTCGAGGATGGCGGCGGTCCCGCCCAGCACGGTCAGCTCCGCCACCGCGCCCGCCTCGCCGGCCAAGGCGCGGTCGAGGAGGTCATCGAGGACCTTGGACGGCTCGCTGCCCTGGGTCAGGGACCACGGCTGCTTCCACACCCGGTCGGTGATCGTGCCGCCATTGCCGAAGGCCCGCAACGGCTGCTCGATGCCGTCCTGGCTGCGGTAGGCGGACAGCGCCATGGGCGCCAACCGCTCGCTGATGCGCTGCCGGTCGGCCCTGGCCAGCCCGAATTCCTGCTTAACCAGCTGGTTCATGGCGTATGCGCCCGGCCCGGCCAGCATCACGTGCTGATGGACCGCAGCCGACCACAGCCGGTGCGCGGGAATCCCGAGCAGCTCGTGCATCTCCTGCGCGTCGACGGTGCCCGACAGCACGTGGTACACGTCTGTGCTGATCCGGCCCTCGCACAGGGCGTGCCGGTAGACCCGCAGCATGCCCTGCGTGTTCTGTGCTACCCCGGTCCAGGGGACGACGTGGACGTGCAGATTGGCCAGCAGGTCGTCACGGGCCGCGACCAGGTCGGCCAGCGGCCCGCCGTCGTCGGCGCGCGCGCCGACGACGACGGTGGCGGGGAACGCGATCGTGTGGGCCTCCCGCCGCGTCGCCTCCGTCATCGTCGACGCCGCCAGGTTCTTGCGGGTACGCGCCGTCAGCTCACTCGCCCGCTGACGGGCCTGCCCCTGCTCCGCCCGGCTGCGTGTCCCGGGGTGGTCCAGCGAGCCGATGGCGGAGGCGATGCACGCCGAGATCGCGGCGTGGATGTCGCCGCCGGCCCGCGCCAGCCACATGCTCATCAGCCGGCTGTTGCCGTCGCCCGTGACCAGGAAGGTGTCCTCGCTGCGGTCGTCGTACACCACGCGCATCACGAACAGCGTCAGCGGCTCCTTCACCCCCTGCTGGAGCACGCTCTGGGTGTAGTCGTTCAAACCCTTCTGGGCGTGATACGTGCGGTACATGCTCTCGGCGACCGCCTGGGCCAGCGCCTTGCGGTTCCGCATGCGGACGGTGAAGACCGCGAACGGCTCCCCGCTCGCCGGATCGAGGAGCGTCTCGTACACGGTGGACTGGAACGTGGAGGGCACCACGTCCATGGCCGTGTGGACCTGGGCCGCCCACCTCTGGTTGATGATGTCCGGAAGGACGTCCAGGTCGAGGTAGCGGGAGTGCGGCGCGGTCGCATACAGCGTGCCCCCGACGACCGGCTTGGCCGTCAGTAGACCGAACGGCTCAGCGGCCAAGAGCGCCTGCAGCCGCAGCGGGTCGACCGCGCCCGAGGTGACGGCGTTCGCCGCCGCCTCATCCAGCGAAACGTCCGGGTGCGCGAGCAGCGCCTTACGCGCCCTGCGGAGCCTGGCCACCGGCTGCGGGTCCGCCACCGCTTCCGGCCGGCGCAGCAGGGGCGGCAGCCCATCGTCGTGATCGAGCCCGTCCAGGCCCGCTGAAAGGTCCGATGAAGTCATGGTCCTGCCCTTCCTGGTACGTGCGCAGCAGGAGGGCGTGAGCCACTGCTTCCACTGCGCGTCGTCCACAGGGGGCGACGTGCGCCGTCACGCATCGTCAGACGGCTCTCATGCCGCGTGAACACAACGTGTCGTCCGGCGTTCCACGGCAGTCAGGCGAGCTGCTGGTCAGATCGGTCCGATAAGACCGAACATTCCCCTTCGATGGACGCTCGGTCTGCGAGGACCGAACGCTCATCGCCACGGGGGCCAGCCGCTCTTCATGCGCCAGTGCCCATCCAGGCGATCAGTGGGCCGCCGTAGTCGACCGCGGCCAGGGGCCCCAGCCAGGCCCGCCCCGTCCGCTCCCCGGGCCGCCGGCAGAACGCCCCGTCGGCAGGCGGCGACCGCGGACGCCCCGCTCCGCTGTCGTGCCACGCCAGCTCGGCCATCCCCGGGTCCAGGAGGGCCTCTGCGACGGCCACCACCTCGGGAAAGACGACCGCATCCCGCCCCACGGCCCGCCACCGCTCCAGTTCGGCCCCGGCGTTGCCGCCTGCGAGCTGGTCCAGGCGGTGCGGCCAGAGCTCTTCCCGCTCCCAGTGCAGGGCCTGGTCCCACCACCGACCACGGCCTGCGCCAGGCCGAACACCCGCCCCGCCTCCACACCGGCCCGGGCTGCGCGCCGGGCCACCTGCGCCCACCGCCGCTGCGCTGCCACGACCTCCGGCAGGCCGCGCAGATCCAGGTACTCCAGTGGCTGGTCGGTGTGAGTGGGTGTGTTGGTGGCATTGGGTGGGTGTCAGCAGGGTGGGGGTGCTGAGTGCCTGGTCTAGGGGCTCGTGTGTGGGTTGGTTCGCTGTCATGGGGTGACCAAGCGGCTGCTGTTTTCTGACCTGTGTGGGGTGGGTCGGCTGTCGTGGGGGTGGCCGTTCCTATGGGTGGGCCGGGGTGCGGGGGGTGGGTTCAGGAGGGGGTGTCGGGGGTGGCTTGGTGTTGGTCGGGTCGGCGGTCGCGGAGTGCTTGGAGGATGTTGGTTTGGTGTTGGTCGGTGGGGGGTGGGGTGTCGGGGGAGTTGTTGAGGAGTGGCGTGAGGCGGGTGTAGAGGTCGTCGTGGGTGAACAGGGCGTCGAGGCCGGCCCAGGTCTCGTTGTCGATGAGGGGGAACGGGAACTGCTGGGGCGTGATGAGTGCGGCCAGGAGCGGGAGGAGTTCCCATCCGTGGTCGAGGCGGTCGCGTAGCCAGGTGCGGATGCTGGCGGGGTCGGTGTGGCGCCACATCCAGATCAGGGTGTCGTCCTGCTCGGTGATGTCAGAGGCGGGCCGTCCGGCGGCCGGTGCGAGGTGTTCGGCCAGACGTTCGGTGAGGGCGTCGCGGGCTTGGGCGGCCCAAGGTTCGGTGGTCGTTGAGTGTTCGGAGGCGGTGTCGTCGGGGTTGGTGGCGCTGTGGAGGGTCCGGGTGGCCAGGACTGCTCCGTCAGGGGTGGCGGCCATGGCGGCCACGACGGAAGGGCGCTCTTCAGGAGGCAGGTCGAGAAGGAGGCTCGGGGTGAAGGAGCGCACCCGCCGGTCTGCGCCCAGCAGGCCCATCGCTTCGGGTTGCGCGGTCAGTTGGCCGTAGTTGTCGGCCATGGCCTGGAGCAGCGCGGCCGCGGGTACCGGGATACCGTCGGCGCGCAGTTGGTCGATGCGCCGGACGATGCGGTGGGTGTCTTCTCTGAGCCGGAGCAGCAACTGTGCGGCCTCATCGCCCTCAGCTCCTGATGCCATTTGGGCGAGGGCCTGCTGGAAGATGGCTTCTGGGAGGTCGTCTTCGGGGACGGTGAAGACGACGTACCGGTCGAAGTAGTCCTGGCTGCCGATCCCGCGTCGGCGCGCCGCGGCACGGGGGTCGCCGCCGTTGCCGACGGCCTGCTGGACTGCGGGGAACAGCAGGCCAAGCAGCCCGAGCATCCCGTCGATGTTGTCCTGGGCAACACCGGCCTGGCGTAGGCGTTCCTTCCACCGCTCGGCGCGTTCACCGGGGCTGGAGTCGCGCTGCAGCGCCGGGTCGATGCTGGTGCCGGTCAGTTCGGCGCGGTGCCGTCCCAGCATCCGGTAGGCGCCGGGCTCGCTGGTCCGCAGGAAGGTGACGATCAGGAAGTCGACGATGTCGACCTCCCCGGCCAGTGAGCCGAGCGTCGCGCCGGCCTGGCCGAAGTAGCGCTTGATGGACCGCGGGGTCCTCAGCCGGTCCTGGAGGTGACGGAAGTACGCCTCGGCGAAACGCTGCTCCTGGTCCGCAGTCATGGACACCACGTGGGAGTCCAGTAGTGCGTTCAGGAGGCGCGTGGTCATAGCGGCGATGTCGCGGTCGCGGAAGGCCGGGAGGTCGAGCCGGACCTGGATGAGCTTTTCCAGGAATTCCTGGGCGCGCTGGTCGTTCGAGCCGACCAGGTCGGTCCGTTGCAGGACGTCCAGCAGGGTCTGTTCGTCGAAGCTGATCAGGTAGTACACGTTCGGCAGGTGGCCGACCAGGCGGATGAGCTTGAAGACGACCAGCAGTTCCTCGGGGGTGAGCCGGTCAAGGTCGTCCATGACCATCAGGACCGGCAAGGCCGCCTGGCGCAGGGCCGCTTCGGCGGTGCGTTTGGCGGCCGAGGCGCTGGTATCTCCGGCTATCCGGTCGGCTACGTGGTTGATCAGCTCCGAGGAGTCCAGGCCGAGCAGCCCCGTGAGCTTGCCCAGCGGACTGATCGACTGGCCGAACGCCCCGATCTTCCTTCGCAACTCGGACCACTGGTTCCCGTCGGGGAGGGCGGCGCGGATCTCGCTGAACAGGGCCAGCGTCAGCGATTCGAGGTCCGCGTATATCCACGGGTTCAGTTCAGCGACCGACCATCGGTTGGTGTCGGTGGCGCCGGCCGCGTTCTTGAGGTGCTGGATCGTCATCTGCAGGACGGACGATTTACCGGAGCCCCAGGGCCCGATGAGCGCGAGGACTCCGGACTCGCTCTGCTCGCGCACCTGGTGGAGGAGTGCGACAGCGTGCTGGGCGTACTGCTGGCGCCCCAGAAGGTCAGGAGCGTTGGTGCTCCCGTCGACAGGATCGTCGTTGAAGAATCTTTCCCCGGCCATCGGCCCATCGTGCCCGACTGTGCATCTGCGCTGCTGCCTGAATGGGGGCGGCGAGGAGGTGCCCGCCGACTGCTGTCACGGGGTGACCGGGTGGCTGTCACGGTGTGGTTAGCAGGTCACGGTCCAACTGTGTTGGGTTTGCCTGTTTCTGTACGGGTGGGTGGCCGGGGGCGGGTGGGGTTGGCCGTGTGACGGTTTTACAGACCCCGGTGGGGGAGGCGGTGCCGGGTCCGGCTGGTCCGGCGGAGGCCGGGCGGGTGGAGCGGGCGGTGGATCGGGGTGAGGGCGGTCTGTCGTCGTTGCACGTGCGGATCGCGGCTGGTTTGGCGGGGGTGACGGAGCGGACGGTGTGGCGGTGGCTGGCCGAGGGACGCGAGGGGCGGGTGGAGGCGCGGCCGCGGCAGGGCGGGTTTGTGGTGGGCGACGCCTTGTGGGAGGTGCTCACCCAGGCCGGCGGGAACGTCGCCGAGCACTGGCGATCGTGGTGTCCGCGATCAAGGCGACGGTGAAGGGCGGCATCGGCAAGCTGCGCGAGCGTCCGCGCGGCGAGGGCTGGAAGCCCGGGCAGCCATGGCGGGCCCTTGCCCGGCCGACGTGGCGCCCGGACATCCGCGCCGCGGTCGTCTCCCGCACGCGGAGCAACATGCACCGCAAGATCGTCAGGCATGCCGCCTTTACCGGGCAGTACCCCGTCGCGATCCTGTCCGACTGCGCCGTGTACGCGGCCGACGGGCCGTCGCCGCTGGACTTCCTGCCCTACCGGGACGGCAAGCCCCTTCCGGGCGGCTTCAAGCTCGGCGTGAACCCCGGGCTGGTCAAGTGGGAGGGAACCCAGAGCGTGCTGTGGGGCGAGGGCGTCCGCGAGCAGTTCAACGCCCCAGAGCTCAACCTCGCCCGATACATCAAGGACGGCATTGTCACCGACCAGGACACTGGGGAGTAGGTAGACCACGATGAGCATGTTCGGGGACGGCCTGGACGCCGCGGTGCAGAAGGCGTTCACCCGCCCGGTGCCGAAGTCGGCCGGCGCGCAGATGCGGTACCTGGTCAAGCAGTACAAGGGCACCAAGGCAGTCGCCCAGATGCTCCGAGTCTCGCAGCGGACCGTGGAACGGTACGTGAAGGACCAGATCAAGAAGCCCCGTAAGGACCTCGCGGAGCGCCTGGAACGCGAGGTGAAGAAGCGCTGGCAGCCGCAGATCCTGGCCAAGGCCAAGCAGACCGCGGCCACCCAGGGGCGGCATCGTCATCGACACCCGCGCCCGCTTCGGCTTCACCGCCGCCCCCGGCACGACCGACGATGCCCGGCTGCGCCACCTCACCCTGGCCCTCCCGCCCCATCATGCAGCCCGCCTCTTCGATGCTCGGGAAGCCGGCGCCACAGAGGACCAGGTGCGCCAGATCGCGGCCGAGGCCCTGGGTGAGGTCTACTTCCGCGACAGCGGCCGTCGCGCCCACGGCCTGGAAGTGGAGTTCACCGACCTGGAACACCTGGAGTTCGACCTCTGATCCACCGTGACGGCGCGAGCCCCGGACCAGCCGGTGTGACTGAGCGCTTCAGCTGGCCATTGAGCGCGACAGTTGGCCGGTCGACCGCAAAGCGGGCCTGGAGGTCAACTGCACGTTCTCGTCATGTGCGAACCCATGGAACGCGTTTGAACGACGCAGGGAGCGTTGCAACCGGCAGCAATGCTGAGAGAGTCCTCCGGTGTGTGAGCCCTAATCTGCCCGGACGCCGTACCGAGCGGCGCAGCCTGCGACTATGGCCTGTCGGCACCGCACTTGGTCTGGCTTTCCTTGCCGCCATCGCCGTGGCGGCGGGGGTATTTTTCGCGGGGTGGCGTCTACTGGGAGCTCAGGGATTGACCCCAGAGCACCGGCTCACCTCGGAGACTCTGTTCGACCTGGTGAAGCTTTCCTTCGGAGTGGTCGCCGGCGCTGGTGCTTTGGTGGCTCTGGTCGTGGCCTACCGACGCCAGCGCGTAGACGAAGACGGCGCCCTGCGCGATGCCACCCGCCTGCACACTGAGCGCTTCGCCACAGCGGTCTCTCAGCTTGGCGAGGAATCCGCAGCGGTACAACTGGGCGGCGTGCACGGCCTAGCCGCCCTGGCCGATGATGCTCCCACCCGTGACCTGAGACAGACGTGTATCGACGTCCTGTGCGCCTATCTCCGGCTGCCCTACACCGCCGAGGCCGACCTCCCGTCGGGTGACGGGGGCGCCTGGCGGGCGTACTTGGCCCTACGGGAAGTCCGGCACACTGTCATCCGCCTAATCCGCGACCGTCTCCGCCTTCCCGGCGGGCATCCTCAGACTTGGCAGGGACACGACCTGGACTTCACCGGGGTGGTCTTCGACGGCGGAGACTTCAGTCGCGCACGGTTCACCGATGGCCTCATAAGCTTCGCTGCCGCGCGGTTCACCGGCGGCGCAGTCCTCTTCGACGAAACGCTTTGGAGCGGCCAAGTCGACTTCACCGACGTGCAGTTCAGTGGCCAGGTCAGTTTCATGAACGCGACCTTTGCCGGAGGTGAGATCAACTTCCTGCGTGCACGGTTCGAAAGCGCTTGTGAGGTCCACTTCGAAGCCGCACAGTTCCTCGGCGGCGCAGTGCGCTTCGTAAACACGCATTTCGCTGGCGGTGACGTGGCCTTCAACGGAGCAAGCTTCATGTCAAGCGAGGTTCACTTCGACCACGCTTATTTCACCGGCTCCATAGTCGACTTCAGGGGTGCCCTCGGTCCAGCACCGGGAGGCCTGGTGCCTTCAAACGGGCAACCTCTGCCAATCGACTTGCACCTGCCCCAACACTGGTATCCGGCGACACCCTGACTTGCACTTGGTCCCGGGCGCCACTGTGATGTCTACACAGAGTGGCCAACTGGAGCGCGCAGTCA
Organism: Streptomyces sp. NPDC086549; assembly: GCF_044746205.1. Lineage (NCBI taxonomy): Bacteria > Bacillati > Actinomycetota > Actinomycetes > Kitasatosporales > Streptomycetaceae > Streptomyces > Streptomyces sp. NPDC086549. Next base: position 96,576 of record NZ_JBIVBS010000027.1, read on the forward strand.
CAGCCGGTCTGGCGCTCGCTCGCGTGTCCGACTGGGGCGGCATCACGTGCTCCATAGCCCCCTCCCGCCCCCAGCGGCCTGGCCGAGGCGCGCACGGAACGGCTGTCGGCCAAGGGGTCGCCGTACGGCCCACTGGGCGCCTCCGAGCGCGAAACGACCCTCCCCGTCGGAGCAGTGCTTGAAGGGCGCTCAGATGGCCGCCTGCGGACTCGTGTTGTGGGCGCCGGCGGCACGGGGCCAGGGGGCGCGAAACGGGTCGGCGGGCCGGAAGAGCGAGGTGGTCGGTCGGGTCCGCCGTCGTGCCGGGACGGTGGCGGCCGGACATGCGGGTTGTGGAGCTGAGGCGTACCCCCAAGTAGTTATCCCAGTTGACCTTTCACCTGGGTCTCTCACCTTGGATCTGTCACATGGCTCTTTCAGCGGCCATCACATACACCCGCTGGGCCGTTCATGATCAGCTGTTGGTGCGTCAGCTCTCGGGAGGCTGGATCGTTTGGGGTTAGAGGGCTCAACTGGCTACCTTCTGGTGCATGAAGACGACGACGCCTGCCAAGCGGGACATGCAGGAGACGACCGCGACTGGGCGGGACACGCGTACGGCGGTCCTCACCCGTTCGATCCGGGCCAACGTGCCGCTGCGCAAGACCTTCGTCCAGGCGAACAGGGGGGCCGCCAGCCGCCATGGGCCCCTGAAGGACTTCGTGACCGGGAGGGACCTGCGGGGCCTCAAGGCCTACCTGATCATCGTGGCCGCGTGCAGCAACGGGGACAACGGCTGGTCGACCACGCACGACAGCGCTGTGTGGGCGCGGCTGATGGATATCCACGAGACCGCGACCGATCAGTCTGCCCGCACCGGTGCCTGGAGGACCCTGCGACGGCTGCAGGCGCGCAAGCTAATCGAGTGCAGCCGCAGCGGGACCATGATCACGGTCACTCTCCTGCGCGAGGACGGCAGCGGGAAGCCCTACGACCGCCCTGTGGGCGACGCGGAGGAGAACCGCTTCCTGCAGATCCCGACCACGTTCTGGACGCTGGGCCGTGACGAGGATCTGGACCTGCCGGGCCTGGCCCTGTTCTTGGTCGTCGCCCGCGAGAAGAACGGGTCGACCTTCCCCGCGGACAAAGCCCCCGAGTGGTACGGCTGGTCCCCCGACACCCACGAACGCGGGTTGAAGAAGCTCGTCGCCCTTGGGCTCGTCGAGCGACGCGAGCACCGCACCAAAGCCCCCCTCTCTCCGCTCGGCTTCACCATGGCCCACAAGTACCAGCGCACCGCCATCACACGGCCACGCAAGCCCAGGAAGACGGCCGCACCTGCTGGGCTGTGATCCCGGTCGACTTGCGGGCCTAACCCCGCAGTCTCGCACTCTGCTGTCCGCCTGGCACCCCGTGACGCAAGGGGTGCGGGCGCCTCATGCTCCGCGTTCCGCCTGCGGACCGTCCGCAGGCATCCCAGGGAGGGAACCCTCATGTCCACCGCTACCAACCAGTCCCAGCAGCCGCCGGCCACGCAGCCCTCGGGCACGGACCCCGTGCTGCTCCTGGTGCTGGGGATCGTCTTCGGCCTGGTCCTGGGCGCCACGCTCTACCTGTGCCTGGTCCACCCCTCGTTGACCGGTCCGATCGGGGCGGTGGGCGGGGTGGCCTCGGCGCTGGTTGCCGCGTTCGCCGTGGCGTTTGCCCTCCGCCGGCGCTGACGACCGGCGAGCTGGGACGCTGAGATTGTCAACAGCAAACCCCTTACGGGGGTTTTGGCCAGCGGGAACCATGGTGGGCATGACCTCTTCCACCACTTCGCACGGCCGCGTCCAGGTCTGCATCCAGACCGTCGGCACCCTGCACCCCGGGGCCCCTGTGCGGCAAATCTGCTGACGGCACGAGGCCCCCAGGACGCTTGTCCTGGGGGCCTGGCTGTGTACTTCGCTGACCATCCGATTCACCGCCCGGCTGGCACCGCTGCGGCTCTTGCCCAGGGCACGCCCAAGGCGGCGAGGGCGGCCTGCTGCTCGTGGGTGAGTTTGTCGCGCCTCGCACGGGTGTTGGAGACCCATACGCCCAGCTTCACGATCACCGGCTCGCCGTCGACCGCGATCTGCTCACTGTGGCCGCGTGGTACAGGCCGGTGGGCGCCTTCCCGCTTCACCCACTGCGCGAGGGCCGCCAGGCCCCGCTGAAAGGCCGCTGACGTCTTCCCCGTAGCCTTCCGCGCGCCTTTTGGGGCGGGGACGGTCCGCTCGGCGGGCGCCACGCCGAGCGCCGACAGTCGCTGCTGCTGCTCTTCGGAGAGTTCTACCCAGTTTCGCCGTTGCTGGATGAGCCACTTGCCCAGGTCATCTCCCTCGAATGTCACGCCAGGGGCGATGTCGGGGAGTCGGCCAGCACGTTCGTCGGCTGCCAAGGCGGTGAGGATGTGGTAGAGGCGTTGCCAGTCGAGTGGCCAGGGGCAGTTCCAGTCCGGGTCGATGGCGGTCAGCTGTGCGGCCCGGGCGGCGGCGCGCTCTGGGTTTTTGCCGAGTCCGTGGGGGCGGCGGAGGTTGGCGATGAGCTGGCCGATGGGGATGCTGGTGCCGTCCGGTCCGTCGGGGTCGGGGCCTTCCCACTGGGCGTCTTGGCGTGGGGCGAGGTGTCCGTGGGCGTGGTGGTAGGAGCGGAGGACGGCGAGGCGGTTTTCCCAGGCTTCTTCGCCGGGTTCCCAGACCATGCCTTCGGCGTCGAGCTGCTTGATCCGGTGGGTGTCGAGGTCGCCGGTACGACGCGCTTTGCGCTGCTGGTGGACCCATCGTCCGAGGGGGAAGGTGTCGGTGATGCCGACGGTGACTTCGGTGTCGTAGGGGACGGTGTGCAGGCCGGTGATGTGGTGTTGGGCGCGCCAGCGTCTGAGGGCTTGGTAGCCCTCGAGCCACACCCGTGATTCGGGCCGGTAGACGCGGCTACGGAGGAAGGCGGCGATGGTGGCGGGATCGCGGGGGGTGGAGAAGTGCAGCAGTGCCGACTGTGTACCGCCTCCGGTCTCGTCGGTCGAGCCCTCGCCCTCGGTGCCGGCTGGGGTGGCGATGATGCGTCCGTCGGTGTCGCGCTGGAGGTGGATTTTGCGTTGTCCGCTGGTGGTGGCGGGGGAGGCGAGATCTTCGACGAGGTGTTCTGAGTGGGAGCGCAGGCCGTTGAGGACGGCGACCAGGGGCGCATAGGAGGCGCTGGCGACCATGTCGGTGGGGTTTTCGCCGGGCTGGAGGAAGACGGGTACGAGGATCCGTGCGGTCTTCGTCGTCCCGTCCGGGTTCGGCCTGAGCGCTCTGCCGATGTTCTGGACGATGTCGACTTGGGAGCCGCGGGTGTCGGCGAAGCAGATGGCTTCGACGCCGCGTGTGCCGACGATGTCGACGCCTTCCCCGAGGACCCGGACGGAGGCGAGGAAGGCGCGATGCACGCGCCGCCCGTCGGCGTCCATGCCGTTGGCGAACTGCCGGATGGTCTCGCGCCGCTCGGCGACGAGGTGGTCGCCGCACAGCCATGCTGACCAGACCCGGTGGGGCGGGACGTGGCGTCCCTGGTCGAGTTCGTAGAGGCGGGCGTCGATCGACGACGGCGGCAGCTGTTCGGCGGCCGCGAGGGCCTGCTCGGAGACGGCCTCGTTCTCGTACAGCTGGGCGGCCGTCTTCGGGAGGTTCTCGGCGAGTGCGGCGGCTTCTTCCACGCGGTGGTGGAAGGTCATGATCGTCTTGAGGTTGTGCTTGGCGGCGTGTTCGAGGAGCGCGGTCTGGAGCAGCGCGAGGCGTCGGCCCCGCGCGGCCTCCCCCGAGGCCTGCGTGTCCTCGCGCATCGGGTTGGGGTCGTGGATTTCGAGGACGTCGATTTCGAAGGGGGCGAGAATGCCGCGTTCGATGGCTTCGGACAGTCCGAGTTCGTAGATCCATTCGCCGTAGGGGCCGTCGGGGTCGGAGGTCATGGAGGCGATTTCCAGCTCTTCGCCGGCTGCGCCGCGTACGGGTTGGGGGGAGGCGAGGATGCGGGGGGTGGCGGTGAGGTAGAGCCGGTAGTCGATGGGGATGCGGTTCTGGTCGTGGATGGCGGCCCAGGGCCGTCCGAGGTCGCCGGCGGTGCCGTGGGCCTCGTCGACGACCGCGAAGTCGAAGCTGTTCATGGTCTGCCCGTACAGCCGCTCTCCGCCTGCCAGGGCGGCTTCCAGCGGCCCGCGGACCATGGCCCGGCCCGTTGGGTCTTCGGGGTCCTCTCGGTCCACGAGGGAGGCGTATGTGGCCAGGACAACGACCGGTCCGGATCCGGCCCACAGGGCGAGTTGGATCGGGTTGGTGGTCGTGCGTACTTCGAGGTTGTCGAGGACGGCGTCGTTGTCCAGCGAGCATACGGCGACCATCGGCGCGGTGTGGCCCACGCGCCGCCATGCTTGGGCGGTCTGTACGAGCAGGTCGAGGGTGGGCACCGTGACGAGGATCCGTCCGCCTCGGAAGCACTCCAGGGCGGCCGCGGCGGCGGTGTAGGTCTTGCCGGAGCCGGTGGCGGACACGAGCGTGGCGCGCGCGCCCTGGGCGGGCACCGGTGATCTTGCAGGGAATCCTGTCCATTTAAGGACCCGTGAATTCGCGTCTACCTGGTGTTCCCGGAGCTGAATGGGCATTCGTCGACCTCCCTTCAATTACTTTATGCGATGGATTTCTCTGGCGGGCACCCCGTGAGCAAGCGTAGGCGTCGGAATCGTCGTTCCCGACGAGGGCCTGGGGGAGGTGTGCTTCCGTGAGGTCGGCCGTCGTGCCCGGGCGCCTGCTGGCTGAGTGCGTCGGCATGGGGGAGTTGGTTTGCTGGGCTCTGGGCCCTGGCTTGTCTGGTGGCTCGTGAGGCTGTAGCACTGCGGGAGGGTGCGTTTGAGTACGGTCGGGGTGTTGCTTCGGCCGGGTCGAAGGGGGGGGAGGGAGCCTGTGCTTCCGGTGGAGCTTGCTGTGGTGTACCTGCTGGCTGGGCTGATCCGTCAGGCCCAGCGAACAGATGGGCGGGCGGACACAGAGTTAGACGCGGCCCTGGATCGGTTGCTTGACCTGGTGAGCGGCAAACTGGGGCAGGATGATCCGGCCCTGGAGCGGGCTCGCGAGGAGGTGATCAGCGAGGAAGCACCTTCGCGGCGCACTCACCTGAGGCTGGCCTTTTCGCTGGAGGACGCTGCTGAGCGCGATCCAGACTTCGCGCAGGCGCTGGAACATGTACTGACGGACCTTCGAGCCGCCGGGGCAGCCGAGCGCGACGAGCATGCGGGCGAAGTGACTGCGTCTGGCGACCGCGCTGTCGCGGCGACGGGATGGGCAGTCGTCACGGGCGATTTTGTGACAGTCATCCCAGGTGAGGCCGTCACGGGGCCGCCCGGTCCTCCTTTTGGGGACGACGAGGAAGACGACTGACGGCGCGATGGGCGATATCGCGAAAGGGGCGTTCAGTGGGGCTTGGTCGCTGCTGGTCGGCTGGATCCTGCCTACTGCGGTCAATCTCGGTGTCTTCCTTCTCTGTGTCTGGCCTACTTTGCGTACCACCTCTTACGTCACCGGCACCTGGCCTGCCCAAGGCCCAAAATCCTCACTGCTGCTGCTCACCGGTTCGGTCCTGATAGGCCTGGTTTTCTTTGCTCTGCGGACCGCGCTCTACCGGCTGCTTGAGGGTTATCTGCTGTGGCCGAGCCGGCTGGCTGCGTGGAGCTGCGGCCGGCACATCCGCGCGAAGCAGGTCCTCAAGAAACGGCGCAGCCTCATTCTGCTGGCGAACAAGGAACGCCGCGGAGTGGCGCTTTCTCCGGCGGAGCAGACGCGGCTTTCCGGGCTGCGTGCCGACCCGCAGCTGCGGCGCCACCGTGGCGGTGACGAGCGGCGCAATATGGTGCGGCGGGCGTTGCTGGGGGAGCGGCTGCGGCGCTATCCCGTGGACGACGAACAGATCACACCCACGCTGCTCGGCAACGCCATCCGGCGGTTCGAAGAGTACGGCTACAACCGCTTCCGCCTGGACAGCCAGGTGCTGTGGGACGAACTGGTCGGTGTGGCACCGGACCCCGTACGCCGCCAGACCGAGACGGCACGGACGAACGTCGACTTCTTCATCGCCCTTCTCTACGGGCATCTCCTCGTCGCTGCCGCGGCGTTCGGTGCACTGTTCGCCGCCTCCACGAACACGGCGCTGCTGCTCAGCACCGGACTGGGACTCACCTCTCTTGCACCTGTCTGGTACCGGTGCGCGATCGCGGCCACCGACGACTGGGCGTCCGCGGTCCGCGCCTTGGTGAACCTGTGCCGCAAGCCGCTCGCGGAGTCACTGGGACTGACCCTGCCGGACAAGCTTGCGGACGAGCGCGACATGTGGACCAAGGTGACCCGCCTGGCGCTCCGCCCCTATGGGGCCGACTCCGACGCGCTAGACACGTATCGCAGCAGACCCACTGGGTCCTAGGCGCTGACCGGGCTTCGAGCACGCCAGCACCCTGGTTGGTATACGGGGACGCGGTCGGCCGGTTAGAACGCGCACGCGAACTACGTGGCTCAGTCTTGTGGGGTTCATCCCCGGTCGGCGAAGTCGTGGATGGTTGCAGTGCCGGATTGGACGGTCCAGTTTCCGCTGCCTGGTGGTGTCTCCTCGGAATGGGTCTTGAGGAGTTCGACGTCCATGGTCTTGGGCCACCGTGTTGTGTGCTGCGACCAGCGCACTCCGTCGAGGTCGACGTCGGCCAGGTTGGTGGTGCGCAGATCGGCTGTGGTGAAGTCGTCCAGGAAGGCGCGTACCGAGTCCGTGTCGAGCGGGGGTGGGTCCTGGAGGAGGGCCAGGCCGATGGCTCGGCGGACTTCGTCGGTGCGGACGTCGATGACGGCTTTGGCGAGGATGCGGGAGTGGGCGGGGTTGAGGACGATGTCCGGGGCGGGGTTGGGGTTGAGGGCGTAGGCGCAGTTGAGGGCATCGTCGAGGCCGCGGGCGATGTCGTGGTGGTGGGCGTGGTTGAGGGCACGGCCGACGCTGAGGATGCGGTTGAGATCCTCGGCGCGATCGAGAGCGCGCTGGAGGGCGAGGGTGCGATTGAGGGCCAGTGCGTGGCTGATTGCGAGGACGATGTCGAGGGCGCGGTTGAGGGCGTCGTCGGGATCGTGAGTTGGACTGAAGACGCGGTCAAGAGAGCGAGCGAGGTCGAGGCCAACGCTGAGGGCACGGTCATATTCGCTGCCTGGTGCCAGGCCGGAGCTGAAGGCGCGCGCATCCTGGATGTCACGGATCAGGTTGCGGATCAGGTCGCGTCCGAGGCTGGCGACGTGGGCGCGGGCATAGCCGAGGTCGAGGTAGACGCCGTGTTCCTGGTCGAGGCGGAAGCCGATGACGAGGGCGCTGGTGAGGGCGTCGCTGGCTGCCTTGACGTCGGGGTGGTTGCGCAGGGCCATGCGGTCTGCCGGGCTGGCTGAAACCGGAAACTCGTCTGTGCCGGCGTGGCCATGTGCCGTGTCATTGGCATCGCGCGTAGTGGCTGGCGGGCGCTCGGTCGTGGCAGGCAGGATGTCGGCGAGGCCGGCTTCGGTGTTGAGGATGGTGTCGAGGTCGTCCACGGCGCTGTTGTGGCGGGAGTGGAGCAGGATCTCGTGCAGGCCGGCTTCGACGTCGAGGGCGTCGTCCAGGGCGTTGGTCACGGCGTGCTGGTGCTGCTCGAGCCAGAGCTTCACGGCCTGGTCGCGGGGGTCGTGTTCGGGGTGGTGGGTCACTGGTCCTCCTCCCGTGCCTTGAGGTAGGCGGCTGCCGCGCGGCGGGCTTTTTTGAGGTTGGCGCGTACGGTTTCGGCGGTGAGGCCGAGGTGGCCGGCGATGTCGGTGGGGGTGAAGCCGGCCAGGGTCCAGGCCAGGACCTGGCGCTGGCGGGGCGGCAGGCTGCGCAGCAGGGGCAGCGCGTCGTGTCCGGCCTCCCACTCGGCGATGGCATCCGGGCGGGGCAGCAGCGCTGTCGGTTCGGGCACTTCGTCGACGGGCTCCTCCTCGGTGGAGGCGATCTTGCGGACCAGCGCGCGGGAGGCAACCGTGTACACCCATGCTTTGGGTGTGTGCAGGTCGTTCCAGCGGTGGTAGGCGCTGGTCATGGTGTCCTGGGCGATGTCTGCGGCGACGTGCACGGTGGCGCCCTGGTTGACCAGGAAGCCCACCAGGGGACGGATGGTTTGGCGGTAGAAGGCGGAGAACTCCTCGTCTGTCTGCTGCCGTAAGCGCTGGCGTGACTCGAGCGGGCCGGGGCGCGTCGGTGCGGCCGCGGGCAACTCGGTGCCGTCTGCTGGGTCGTGGTCGCTCACGCTGCCTGGTCCTCCCCGTGAACCGGAGTATGGGTGATCTTCAACCGTAGGCGGTGGCCGTTGGCGTGCTGGTCGTCCAGCTCCAGCCGGCCACCGCTGGCTACTGCCTCGGTGACGCCCAGAAGGTACTGGTGCCGTGCCTGCTCCCGACGGGCCCGCCAACGCAGGCGCAGCCAGAGCCCGAACAGGGCACAGGCCTTGCCGGTGACGACAGACCCAATCGTGATCACGGCCGTGGTCGTATCCATCAACGTCCCCTCTCCTCCTTTACAACGCGGTTTTGAAGCGGACCCGCTGGAGTTAGGAGGTTGAGCGCGCCTTGATCGTGAACTTCTGCTCCCACCAACTTTGCGGCTGGCGGGAGTTGGCGAGTAGGGGCAGGAGAGGCAGGTCCTCGGGCAGCTGGCATCCCCAGGACGGGGCAGGCTCAGCAGGCCGAGGCCGGGCAAGGGCTCCGAATCAGCTGGATTCCATGAGATCGACAGGTTGACTTGTACGCGCGATAGGTTCGGGGATACGGAATCCTGTCCACTCAGGAGGCGTTCCGAGGGTATGTCTCTGTTTTGCCAATGCTACATGTGCATCAAAAGGTCGACCTTGAGTGAATCAGACCCTGCCTGTGATCGGGGGATCGGACCACCTTCTTTGGCCGGTCCCCCAGCGCGCCTGCCTGCCCGTCACCGTTCCCACTAGTGCGGCCCGAAGGGCCCCTGGTGCGGGGGAGCGGAGCGGGCCCGCTCCAGGGGCCTGGAGCGCAGCGGAGGGCCGTGCGGGGCTTTGCCCCGCTACTCCGGGAGCGGAGCGGACGGAGTGTCAACCTGCTGGCGAAGCCAGCGGGTTGACGCGGGGCGCGGAG
>NZ_JBIVBS010000028.1:0-79861 GCF_044746205.1 Streptomyces sp. NPDC086549
GAGGCCCTACTTGTATGCGCCGAACACTCCGCGATCACCTAATCGGGACTCCCGTTCGATCGACAAGCCTCAAGATCGGTACGACAACAGCCACTCATGGTCGCCGGCCTGCTGGAGAATGGACAGCGCGATGGCGGTGACGACGGTCCAGTCGGCGAAGCTCGTGCGCGCCCTCAACTCCAGGCAGGCATACAAGGCATCGATGCCGAACTTCCGTGGGTTCAGGAAATCTGAAGGCTCAGTAGCGCGAACTCAAGGATTCGAAGGCGACCCTGCCGCGTGAGAGGCCGGTTGCCGCAGCGGAGCCGATAGTGGGCGACGAACCTGGATCCTCAGGTGGAGAGTGGCTGGGTGTCAGCCCATGACCACGATCCGGCGACATCTGCGGGAGACTGTGGGGTGCCTACTTCCACATCGCTTGCAGCCTCCGACGAGATACGTGCGTATCTCATTGATCAGTTGAATCTCGCCCTGCGACGTCCCGGAATGTTTGGGAGGGAGTCGGAGCTGGCCTTGCGCATGCTGATGGATCACTTGCTGTTCGTGGAGTGCCAGCCCGAGGCATTGGCCGAGCAGCAGGGGGTCTGGGAGGAGCGTGGCGCCTGGTCCAGCACCGGCGTCGCGGGTGTGTTCCGCGATCTGATCCCGGAGCGCTACTACGAGTACGGCATTGCCTCGGTGTATGCCGAGTTCGCGCACCGCCACGGCTGGCTCAAGCCGAACCGCGTACTGGGCCGTGACGAATACGCAGTGCTGCAGGGTGCGGTCCGCCAGTGGGCGGGAGAGGACCGCGTGTGGAGTGACGTCGTCGACGAGTTCGGTACCCCGTCCATGTTGTTCGGCAGCAACAACCCCTACTACGGCAAGACCCTGGGCTACCTGACTGGCAACTCGGAGGAACCGATGGTGTCCTTCCATCTCTGGAACGGCAGTGCTCCGGGAGCCGAGCAATCATGGCCACCTGAGCACGAAGAGGCCCTCCTGCTTGCAGTGCGCTTCGGAATGGGGCCCTTCCGTCAAACCTTCACCTTCACCCCTGAGGGCCGACGACGGCTCCCTATGGAGTAGAACTCAAGATCAGCGGGTGTTCGGCGCCTGCTCTGCTTCCGATTCGGTCACTGCGCTGGTGTAGCGGAGGCTCGCCTCGGCACCGAGGGAGAAGACGTGCGCGACGCCGACGATCGGTGACACGGCCGTGCCGCTGGCAGAAGCCGACGCTTTCAAGGCGGAGATTTCACGGCGGAGCGTCAGGGCTGGGGCCCGGCGGAGAACGTCCGCGTCCTCCTGGCCGGGCAGTTGACAATTCACCTTCGCATGCTCCCGTCATGGCGCCCTTTCACAGGATGGCGGGAATCCCCGGCGGATGCCGCAAACATCCCATCCATCAGGCTGCCTTCGACGGCGAGGTTGTCATTGCCGACGTCCTGCTCCGCGCGGCGCCTTGGCCGTTCACGGGTCCTACGGCGGCGGAGTTCCTGTAGGCAGGTACAGGAGGAAGTGGGCGCCCTGGGGGCTTGGGACGACGGCGAGTGTGCCGTGATGCGTGGTGGCGATGCGTTCTGCGATGGCGAGCCCCAGCCCCGCACCCCCGTCGTCGCGGGTGCGGGCGTCGTCGAGCCGGCTGAAGCGTTCGAAGATCCTCTGGTGATGTTCTAGGCGTATGCCTGGGCCGTCGTCGAGGATCTCAAGGACAGCTTGCCGGTGTTCGGCGTCGCACGTAAGACGGACTGTGATGGTGCTGGCGGCGTGGCGTTCGGCGTTGTCGAGGAGGTTGCCGAGGATGCTGGCCAGGAGAGCGTGGTGGCCGTGGACGGGGATCGGTGCGGGGTGAGCCTCCTCCGGCTGGCGGCCGCTCAGTCTGGTCTGGGCCAGCTTCCACGGCGGCGCGCTGATTAACTGGTTCCCGGTCGAGGCCGAGGGCGCTGATCGTCCAGCTGCCGGTGGATGGCGGGCGCTGTCCAAGGAGCTGACGGCTCATCTGGCGCTGCAGCAGCCACTCTGCTGTTGACAACGTTGATTCCACAGAATGCGGGTCTGGCACGCCCCGTGGGTGGAGCGCATCGACCGCAAGATCGCAGCTCTTCAGCGGCGGCAGGCCGAAGAGGATCGCGGCCGGCGCAACCGTCCACGGCCTGCGGACTGGATCGTGGAACTCGGCATCGGCACGGGTCGGCCGCCCGTCCAGGTTCACGTCGGCGACTGCCGCATGGCGGGCAAGCGACGCCCTACGGTCAGCCGCGACGAAGCCCGCCGGCTGCTCGCCACAGGACTGCGGGCGTGCAGCCACTGCCAGCCCGACGCTCAGCTGCACATCCTCGACTCAGCAGCCCGGGCACGGTCCGGCGCGGCGCCGACGCGCGACATTGACGCACCTGCCGAACCAGCGCCGGGCCCACGGCCCCCGATCAGGCGCGAGTGTTGCTCCTGGTCGACCGCGCCACCGCGACCGACCATCCGCCCCTGTCCACGCTGCTGGCGGCCGGCGACCCTGACGCCGTGGCGGCGTACCGGCAGTCCGCCGCCAGCCTCGGTCTGATCGTCCCCGACGACCCCGATGTCCTGCGCGACGTCCTCCATGCCGACACCGCGCACCTCCACCGCCTGTGGCGCGGCCGGTAACAGCCACAACGCCGTGGACGGTCGGTGGAGCCAGGCGGCCCGCTTACTGAGGCATCCATGCAGCCGGTGGGCGGCCCTCGCCACCAGCGAACCTGGCCAGCGGCGACATACTGCATCCTGCGCACCCTCGGTGACCCGGCCGGCGCCGCTGCAACTTCCATGACCGGACGGCGCCCGGCGGTGACGGTGCGCGGATCAGAGGCCAGCCAAAGACGCGCTACCAGCTCACCATCGGCCCCGCAGAACAGACCACCCTCGCCGCCCGCCCTGACAGCGGGCCGGGGTATGGTGCCGCGCAGCAGGGTCTGGTGGTCGCGCCCAGGCGCGCGGCATTTACCGCACGTCGACGTAGTCGCCGGTGGAGGTCTTGGCGCCAGTGGTCGTGGTGCCGGCGAAGTTCCACCGCCAGTACCCGTCGGTGGAGGCGGTGACCGTGGCCTTCAAGGCGCCGGCGCTGCCGGTGTTCACCGTCTTCACGGTGGTGTAGGTGCTGGTGCCCTTCTTGCGGAACTGGAGCTTGACCGGCTGGCTGGTGTAGCCGTGGTACTGGTAGTCGTCCCAGCTCGCGCGCTTGAGCGTACCCGTGACGGTGAGGGTCTTGCCCTTGGTCACCGGCTCCGGGGACGCGTTCGTCGTCAGCGTGCTCGCACGCTTGACACGGAAGCTGTCGATACGCTCGTCCCACCGGTAGTCGTCATCGAGAGCGTCCACCCAGGAGCCGACATACCAGGTTCCCGCCTGACTGTTGTCCAGGTCGACCCGGGGGTCGAAGGTGAACGAGTGCGTGCACTCACTGTCGGACTCACAGATGGTCTCGTCGTCGGCGAACCCGGCCCCGGGGCCCTCCAGAGTGGTGTCCGCCGACAGCAGGCCCGAGTCGTCGTAGGCATAGATCGTCACGTCGAAGGTCTTCGCATTCGTGGTGCCGATGACGACAGACGAACCGTCGTTGACGCTCGCACCCAGGATCTCGGTGTCGCCCGAGCCGCCGTCGGCATAAGCAGCCGGAGCCACGAAGCCGATGACTCCGAGCGCAGCGGCGATAGACAGCGCTACGCGCTTGCCCATGTGATGTCTCTCTTTCTTTCAGGTCACCGACGCGCACGAGGCGCGTCGGTGATCTTGCAAGCAACCTTGTCGGCGCGGTCCTTCCTCGGTTGCCGGATGTGCGGTTGAGGCAGAGTTCCGCGCCGCGGGTCAGGTGGTGAGCAGCGAGTTTCGCACAAGGCCGCACATCGTGCAGCACTCGTGACGATCATGTGATGAATATGAAAACATGCAGCCCGGAGGTCTTGTTCGCCCCGCTGCACCCGCCATCAGTGATTCAGGAACAGGCTCTTTACATCTCCCGCTTCAGCTGCGTGGCGGAGACAATATGGCCGCGCTGGGCGAGCGCGTTCCGTCCGCGTTCACCCGCGGGCCGCGAGAGCGGCATCGCCGCACCGTCCGCGACGGCCAGGCCCCAGCCGTGCAGGGACACCTCAGGCTCCGGCACCCGGTTCGTGCCGTACGGGCCCATCCAAGCGCCGGGGCCCACGAGCACAGCAGGCGGCCGGTGACCTTGGACCGCCTCTCCAGCGCACTGGCCTCTGTTGTCGCTCCGAACAACGCCCAACTCTGCGACGAAACACGGAACTCCGGAAAAACTTGGCCACGGCTGACCCCGCCCACCGCCGGGACATCCACACCACACGCGCCGGATGTCCCGGCAACGCACGCCGAGTTCGCATGGTCCGCCCCGCCATGGACGTAGGGCGAGCGCGGCAGTCCCTCGGGCGCCGGCGCGAACTCCGCGAGTACGGCGAAGACATGGAGGACGAGCCGCCCGCCGGGAGTGGTGGTGTCGAGGTTCTCGTGCAGCGAGGTGAAGCCGATGCCTCGCTCGCGGAGCTCGGCGACCATGTTGATGAGGTCCTGGAGGCTGCGGCCGTAGCGGTCGAGCCAGGGGACGACGAGCGTGTCGCCCACGTCGAGGAAGGTGTGGCTCGCCTTCAGTTCGGGGTGGAGCGCGTCCTTGCCGGACTTCTTGTCCGCGAAGATCTTCCGGCAACCAGCGGCGGTGAGCGCGTCGAGCTGCCGCTCCAGTTTCTACCCGCCGGTCGACACCCGCGCGTACCCGACTTTTGTTCTCGGTCCGGACGAGCGGCTCGGCGACGAGCAAGTCCGTGCCGTCCGTCGCCTCCTGAGAGGCCGTCATGGCTTCGGAGCATGTCAGCGGCGAAGCCCGGGCTGGGTTCACGGGGCTTCGCGGACACATTGGCGGGGCCTTGGGGCTGCTGCCCTCGTTGATCGTGCCGCGGTCATCTCCGCCGCGGCACGATCAAGGGTTGGCGGGGCGTGGTGTCAGCGACTGAAGACGCGTTCGGCCTTGTCGCGGTGGGCGGTGTGCAGTTCCCAGTAGACCGGGGAGATCTCCTCGGGCTGGGCCGTCGGGAAGCCGGGGACGACCGACATGCCGATGGACACGTCGATGCCGACGTGGGCGGCCTGGACCCCGCTGCCGGCCAGCTCCTTGTGCAGGTTGATCGCCCAGTTGCGCAGGGCCGCCGCGGCGGCGTTGACGTTGCCGACCTGCGGTACCGGGTCGATGGATCCGGCGCCGGTGGTGCACAGCAGGGTGCCGGCGCCGGCCTTCCGCATCGCGGGCAGCACCGCCTGGGTGGCGGCGATGGCCCCGTAGAGCTGGAAGTCCATCTCGTGCTGCACGTGCGCCGGTTCGGTCGCGCTCGGGTGGTGAGGGTGGTGGAGTCGATGCCGCCGACCGGGGAGTACTCCAGGACGTCGATGCCGCCGAAGTGCGTGGCGGCGTGCTGCAATGCCCCGGTGAGGACGTCGCGGTCGAGGACGTCGGCGGGGAAGGCGGCGGCGGTGATGCCGTCGGCGGCCAGCTTGGCGACGAGGTCGTCGAGCTTGGCGCGGTTGCGGGAGATCAGGGCGACGCTGTGGCCGTGGGAGCCGAAGGTTCGGGCGATGGCGAGGCCCAGCTGCGGGCCGGCTCCGACGATGGCGATAGTGGGCATGGGAAGCCTTCCGCGAAGTAGAGATGGATAGGGCTATCCGCTGTGCAGCGATGCGGAGCGCAATCGGGCGCGGATCATCGCCGCCGCGCGCACGGTGTTCGGCCGCGACGGGCTGAACGCGTCGATGGCCTCGGTCGCGCGGGAGGCCGGGGTGGGGATCGCCACGATGTTCCGCCGCTTTCCCACCAAGGAAGAACTGGTCGCGGCCGTCTTCGCGGACCGGATGGACGCCTACGTGCAAGCCACCGCCGAAGCATTGGCCGGCCCCGACCCGTGGCGCGGCTTCAGCGGCTACATCGAGACGGTCTGCGCGATGCAGGCCGCCGACCGCGGCTTCGCCGACATCCTGACGATGAGCCTGCCTGGGGCCGAGGCCCTGGAGGCGTGTCGCGCCGAGGCGTATCAGGGCTTCCTGGAGCTCATCGCCCGCGCCCAGGACAGCGGAGACCTGCGCGAGGACTTCACCAGCCGGGACCTGGTCCTGCTGCTCATGGCCAATGCCGGCGTCCTGAGCGCCACCGGCGACGCTGCCCCCGACGCCTGGCGCCGCCGGACTCGACGAGCCCTCCGGCGGCGAGGTCCACGTCGACGGCGTACGGATCAGCCATCGGCCCGAGACCGAGCGAGCCCGGTTGCGGGCCCGGCACATCGGCGTGCTGCTGCAGACCCGCAACCTGCTGCCGCACCTCAGCGTGCGGGACAACGTCCGCCTGCCGCAGCGGGCGCAGGGCCGCAGGGCCCCCGTCCCGGCCGAGGAACTGCTGGCTCGGGTAGGGCTCGCCGACCGAGCGCACGCCCTGCCGCGCCAGTTGTCCGGCGGAGAGCTGGCGCGGGCCGGGCTCGCCGTCGCGCTGGCCAACTCGCCCGCCGTCCTGCTCGCCGACGAACCGACCGGTGAACTCGACGGCGAGACAGAGCAGTTGGTCCTGGCAATGCTGCGGGAGCGGGCCGCGGAGGGGTGCGCGGTGCTGATCGTCACGCACAGCCGAGAAGCGGTCCGCATCGCGGACCGGGTGATCACCCTGACAAACGGGAAGGCCACCGATACCCGGCGGCAGGACCACGAGGAGGCACACGATGCCGTCGGATGAGGTACTTGTCAGCTGCGCGGACGCGGCCCTGACCTTCGGCCGGGGGCCTCAGGCGGTCGTGCCGGTGCACGGGGCCGACCTGGAGATCCGTGCCGGGGACCGGCTCGCGGTCGTCGGCCCGGCCTCCGCGTACTCCGCCGTCACCGGCGCCGCCCACAACCTCGAAGCCCGCTCCGCCGGCACGGCCCTGGTCGGCAACAACGTCGGCGCAGCGCTCGACTCGGCCCGCCAGGACGCCCTGTACGCCCAGATCCTCTTCCTCTTCCTCGGTGTGCCGGGCGCGGTGCTGGCCGCCACGCTGACGGCGGCGGTCGCCTCGGCCGGCGGCGAACGGCGCCGTCAGGAACAGGGGCTGCTGCGGCTGCGCGGTCTGCGGCCCCGTCAGATCACCGCACTCGCCGGTCTGGAAGCCGCCCTGATCGGCCTCGCTGGAGGTCTGGCCGGGCTGGGCATCGGCGCCCTCACCGGCCGGCTCGCCTTCGGCACGGCCTCCTTCGGCGCGAGCGCGGGAACCTGGTCCGTCTGGTACGCCGTCGCCTTCGTGCTCGGGGTCGCGGTGGCCGCCGGTGCGGTCCTCGTCCCCGCCCTGCGGGACCTGCGCACGGTCACCGTCGCCGACACCCGCAAGCAGGAGGACGTACGACGCACCCGATCACCCTGGTGGATGCGCTACGGCCTGGACTTCGCCCTCCTGATCGGCTCGTGGCTCGTCTTCCGCGCCTCCTCCGGCAACCAGTACGCACTCGTCCTCGCCCCCGAGGGCGTCCCCAGCATCTCCGTGTCGTACTGGGCCTTCCTCGGCCCCGCCCTGCTGTGGATCGGCGCGGCCCTGCTGCTGTGGCGCCTGACCCTGCTCGCCCTCGCCCACGGCCGCCCCGCCCACCACAGGGTCACCACCGGGCTGGGGGCCGACCCGGTGCAGGGCCGGCACAGAGTACGTCCGCCGAGACTGCGCAGCTGATCGACCACCGCGAGGTGCCAGCCGATACCGCCCTGGATGGCGGAGGCAGCAGACAGGCGCTGCGCGAGGCCGCCGTAGCTCGCATACGCCTCGATCACCCACTCGCCGGCACCCGCCACCAGCCCCACGACCAGCACGACGAGAAGACGCGGGCGACGCACGGAGAGAGCGAGCAGGGGCAGCACGACGTAGACCGCGTCCATGGGGCGCATCCCTGCCATCAGCGCCGCGCCCGCGAAGAGACCCCACCAGGCCGCCCGGTCCCGTGCGTTCACGCAAGCGCGCAGGAAGCAGCCGACACAGGCCAGGGCGCCGATGGCAACCCAGTAGTTGGGCATGGCCTGGGGGCCGTAGAACAGCGTCACCCACAACGAGGCGAACAGGGCACCGGCCAAGGCCAGGACGCCGGGTCCGAGGTGACCTCGCCATACCCGCATGGCGAAGTAGAGGGCCAGGGCGGAGAGGACGGCCAGGTAGATCCGGAGCAGGGCGGTGGAGTCGGACCACGATGCGATCGGCGCGACGAGGAGTGAGATACCGCGGGAGCGGGGCGCGCTGAAGTAGGCGGCGGGAACGTGACCGCTGACCTGGCTGACGTAGACGGTCTCGTCCCAGCCGAGACCGAGATCCGGCCGTGCGAGGACGAGCTGGGCGAGCGTGAAGGCGGCTGCGACCGCCCCGAGCCGGGGCTCGCCCCGCGCACGCCGGGTCCGGATGGTCTGCGAGGGGCGGCCGGTGCGAGGGACACCGGTCCTCGTGGCGTTCGAGCCGTCGGTCATCTTGCACCTCTCGTCGTCGCACGCCACGGAATCGGACCCTCTACAGCTCGTAGGAGGACACCAACACTACTGCTTGTAGGGTTAGAGGCGGGCAAGAAGACGGGGTACCGGAGGAGTTCCTGGGCGATCTCTTCCAGCCCGGCCGCCGCGCCGATCGCGAGGACGGGCACGACGGCGCGGGCCTCGGACTGCCGCCCGCTCGGCGCCTTGCCCGTGCCGTCGGCGGCAAGGTGTCCCACGACCCCGGTCAAAGTCCTGGGGCGCGCTTCCTGGCCGATCTGCCCATGGGCTGAGCGGCTACGCCCGCTCGCTGCGGGTCCTGCCTTCCTGGACGTGCGCGTAGGCCATGAGGCCGAGCAGGACGGCCAGCAGGACCGCTGAGGAACCGGGGGTACCGAGGTTGAGACCACCCTTGGCGACCGGCTTGGTCAGGAAGTCACCCGCGGTGGCACCGAGCGGGCGCGTGAGGACGAACGCGATCCAGAACAGCAGGACGTTCGGCACCACCGGCACCCCCATCAGGGCCACCAGGACGGCGAGCAGCCCAGTCACCAGCAGCGCGCCGCCGGCGTAGCCGAGCCCGGAACTGTCGGACAGGAAGTCGCCCATGGAGGTGCCGAGGGTGTTGGAAACGAGGATCGCCGACCAGAACAGGGCCTCGCCGCGGAAGGTGACGATGTCACGGATCTGGAAGGTCATCCCGCTCAGCCACCAGACCGCGAAGATGACCATCAGGATCGAGACGAGGATCGCCGCGCCGGCCGGGTAGCCGAGGCCGAGGCCCTGTGGTCCCCAGCCGAGTGAAGTGGCGCCGTTGGAGAGGTACTTGGTGCTGGCATCGCGGTTCATGAAGTCGGACATGGTGGTGCCGGCCATGCTGGTCGACAGGATGACCGTCCAGTAGAAGAACGGGTTGTAGCGGCGGGAGCAGAGCTGGACGACGAGCGTCACCACGAAGATCAGGAACAGGACGATCGTGGTGAAGAAGTAGCCCAGTTTCAGGGTCTGGGAGAAGAGGTCTCCGGCGGTCTCACCCAGTGTCGTCGCCGCGATCTTCATGATCCAGAAGGCGAGGGTGACTTCGGGCAGTTTCTTCATCACCGACGTCGGCATGCTCACGACGTGTCCATTGGAGCGGGGTTTCGGCTGCTGCAAGGTGGGGGGCTCCTCGTGTGGTCGCATAACAGGGCGACCATCCCGCAATAGAGGCCACCGCCCTGCTGGCGGGGTGATCGCGGTAAAAAAACGATCACACCTCACGACCTTGACAGCGTCAGCCTGAACACATCCTGCACGCCTGCCCCGTCCCTGTTCAGACAGCGTGGCGCGCGGTCTGCTGCGGCTGCGCGATGTCCGTCCGGGTCACCGCCAGATACACCACCAGACCGAGGATGACACTGAGGAACAGCGCGCTCGTGACGACGGTGCCCAGACCCACTCCGCCGTCACCGGTCGGCTGTGAGAGGTAATCGCCGACGGACGCGCCGAGGGGGCGGGTGAGGACGTAGACGATCCAGAAGCTCCACACCGCGTCCAGGTCAAGCGCGAAGTGCGCGAGGGCGACCGCGGCGATGACCAGGCCGAAGAGGACCGCGGACAGCCAGTAGCCGAAGTCCATCCGTTCGGAGACCAGGTCGCCGGCGGCCGTGCCGAGGGCGAACGTGAACAGAACGGCGAGCCAGTAGAAGGACTCACGGCCTGTGGTGTCGATGCTGTGGATGGACAACGTCCGCTCGCGGCGGTACCAGACCACGAAGACGACCGCGAGGATGATCGCGAAGGCGGTGGTGCTGGTCGCCAGCGGCACGCCTATGTTGTCGGTGAGGTTGTCGCTGATCAGCGTGCCGACGACGCTGATCAGCGCGACAACCGGCCAGTACACGCCGGCACGGTAGGCAGTGGTGCGGAGCTGCACGACCAGAACGACCGCCAGCAGGGCGCTCATCAGCACCGACACACCGGTCAGGCTGAGCCCGGCCTTCTCGTTGAGCAGGTCGACAGCGGTCTCGCCGACTGTCGTACAGAGCACTTTGATGATCCAGAAGTAGACGGTGACCTCGGGCACCTTGTTCCAGCGCAACCGGCGGCCCGAGGACGCCACGGCGTCGACCGATGAGGCCGCCGTGGTTTCTGATGTCTCGTATGCCATGAGACCCGACCGTGCCACGGACTACCTGAACTCATCCTGACTGCCGTGCGGCATCCGCCGCCCCGCCGTCCTGACGGCGACGGCGACCACGGCGGGCCTTCGTCAGCCCGTCACCCGTCCTCGCGACCCGGCACATTCCCCAAACGGTCAAATGACCGATGTTCTGATCGATCCGCCCTTAAATGGTCGAGGTGAGCACTCCCGTCCCACATCCGTCCCACCTCGTCGTATCGCGCAACGGACAGCGCGCGTACGGTGCCCGACCGTCGCTCGGCATTGCACGCTGGACCGGCCGCGGCTGGTGCGTTCGCCGCCCGCTTGCCCTCCAGGCGGTCCAACGTCCACCCGGCGCTCCCGACCGGCATCGCGGGTGGCCTTCCACGTCGCCCCTGCCGCCAAGTGCAAGGCCATCGGCGAGATCCGCAACGAATCCGTGGTGAACATGCACTTCGGGCACGCGGATACGGCCGATGGCCTACCCGGCTTCCTCCACCGACTCGACCGACGCGGTTTGCGCGCGGTGACCACCAGGGAGTTGCTGAGCTGATGCATCCCACGGCCACCGCCCTCCTACTGATCACCGGTGTCGCCCTCGCCGCGCTCGCCGACTGCAGCAGCGCAATCCCCCACAAGGACGAGGCCCTCGCCTCCAAGCCCCCCCCCGCCCCCGCTAAGCAACAGAGGATCCGGGGCCTGAGAGGCATGCCGCCCGTGCTCGACCCGAACGACCTCTAAGCGGCCGACCGCCCGAACCAGCTCTCGCCGGCGGTCAAGGACTTCCCGTCCCGCGTGTACATCCCCAACACCAACTCCGACACCGTGTCTCTGATCGACCCGAAGACGTACAAGGTCATCGAGACGATCCCGGCCGGCAGGCAGCCGCAGCACGTCGTGCCGTCCTGGGACCTAAAGACGGCGCACTCCAGCCACCATAGCGACAGCAGACTCCCCTCGTCCGGTTCCAGCCAGCGCGTCGCACGCGCGGTCTCCAGGCGTTGCCCGGACAGCTGCAGCCGCATCATGGTCAGGTCCACGAAGTCGGCGCCGGGGTCCGCGAACTCGCCGGCGTCCTCCACGGCACCCGGAGCGGACTGCCGGTCCTGCCGCAGGACGTGAAGATCTCTCCGGACGGCAAGAAGTTCTACATCGCCGACATGATGGCCCACGGCCTTTGGGTCCTGGACGGCGACACCTTCTCCAAGCCGTCCTCATGCCCACCGGAAAGGGCGCGCACGGCCTCTACATCAGCCGTGACTCCCGCGAGATGTACATCTCCAACCGGGGCGAGGGCACCATCTCCGTGTTCGACTTCAAGGAGGGCCGGCTGACCAAGAAGTGGCGCCTGCCGTACGGCGGCAGCCCCGACATGGGTGGCGTCTCCACGGACGGCAAGGTCCTGTGGCTGTCCGGCCGCTACAGCTCCGAGGTGTACGCCATCGACACCACGACCGGTGAACAGCTCGCCCGCATCAGGGTGGGCAGTGGCCCGCACGGCCTCGCGGTCTATCCGCAGCCGGGCCGCTACTCGCTGGGGCACACCGGCATCTTCCGCTGATGCAAGGGCGCTGATCCGGGACTGCCAGATGCACCACGGGCTGCGGCCGTGCCCGGCGGGGACAGGTGACGGGCTGCCCGCGCGGCGGGGCGGTGCACTACCACGGGTACGCGCCAAGACTCGGCGTGCCGCAGGAGGCGGTGCTGGTGGAGCAGACGGCGAACAGCGGGCAGAACGTCGGGGACGCGCAGCAGCTCGGGCAGTACCTGGGCGAAGGTGGGTGCGTCGGCGACCATGGCGTCACGGATCCCGTGCCCCGAGAAAGCGTGATCGGCGGCGACTCCAGCGGAGTCGCCGCCGATCAGGTCCGTCAGCCCATATCTGTGAGGAGGGTGTTGAGTTCAGTCTCCTGCTGTGCCGGCGACATCGGCGGGTTCGAGTGGTCGATGCCGAAGGTCTTCAGGACCTGGTCCATCTGGGCGTCGAGGAACGTCCAGCCGGTGTTGTCCAGCGGCTGCAACGAGGCTTGGTCGGCATCCCAGAGGTCGCGCAGCGACTGGGCGGCTGCGTGGGCCCCGGTCGCGTTCCCCGACCGTGCGTCCTTGAGCGAGGTCGTTGCGAGTGCCTTCAGTGCGTCGACCTTCGTGGTCGGGAACTTCTTCACGGCCTGGCCAGGGGCGAGCTGAACGGTGGAGGTGGCGTCGTCCTCCGGCGCCGGGCCGACGTGCGGCTGGCTGTGCGCCCAGACCAGCAGACCCCCGGTGGCGACGGCGAGGAGGGCGAAGCACGCCAGCGCGATGCGCTCCCTGTGCGGGTTGGCGGTGATCTGCGGGGTGTGCGTGGCGTCGTAGGTCTCGGTCACGTCGGAGCGCGTCACCGTCAGGTAGATGACGGTCGCCAGGATCAGGCCGAGGAAGATCAGGCTGGTGGTGAAGGTGCCCAGCGCGAGGCCGGTCGGCTCGCCCGGCTGAGCGACCTTGGGGGAGGCGAGCCAGTCGCCGATGTTGGCGCCCAGCGGGCGGGTCAGGATGTAGGCGAGCCAGAAGGACAGCACCGGGTTCGCGCCGAACCTCCACAGAGCCGTGATCGCCGCGATGAGGCCGAACGGCAACAGGACCGAGGCTCCCGGGCTCCAGCCGGTGAGCTCCAGGGTCCAGTCGCCGGTTCCGGTGCCGAGCGCGAAGGTGACGAGAACGGTGAGCCAGTAGAACGACTCTCGCGACAGCGTCGTGACCGAGTGGATCGAGAGGGTGCGCTCGCGCAGCCACCACACGCCGAAGACCACGGCGAGCAGGACCGAGAACACTGCGGAGCTGATCCACAGCGGCACGTTGAGCTGGTCGGTCAGGATGTCGGTGTACAGCGTGCCCGTGACACTGACAACGACCACGGTCAGCCAGTACGGGAACGGGACGTACCGCTTGAGCCGCAGCTGGACGGCCAGGACCACCACGAACACCGCGGTGAAGATCCAGGCCGTGTTCACCAGGCCGACGCCCAGCTTCATGTTGATCCAGTCGGCGAAGCTCTCACCGACGGTCGTGCACAGGATCTTGATCACCCAGAACCAGATGGTGACCTCGGGAACCTTGTTCAGCATCAGCCGCCCGCTGCGGTGCGTGCGGGCTTCGCTCGTCGTTGTCATGCGGCGAGGCTGGCTCGGCCAACCTGCACACAACCTGACTACGCGATCGCCTCTGGCGTGGGGAAGGTCACCTCGACGCGACCGTGACCATCCGCGATCGCGCGGACTGCCACTCCCGCGGACGCGGCGAGACGCTTTACCACGGCCAGCCCCAACCCGTGCCCGTTGCCGCTGGTCACGCCCGCTTCGAAGACCCGATCAACCTCCGCCGGGTCGAACCCCGGGCCATCGTCGAGGACATCGATCACGACCCCCTGGGGCTGAATGCGCGCCGTGACCCAGACGCGCGAACTCGCATGCCGCAGTCCGTTATCCAGCAGCGGTGACAACACAGCCACGACGAGTTCGGTTGCCACGGCGACGTCGACGTTGGTCGGGATGGCGAGTTCGATGGAGCGACCAGCGATCGCCTGTCGCGCCGCAGCCCTGAGATCGCAACGGGTACCGCCATCGATCCGTGTCCGGGCGGCACCCAGAATCGTCGTGATCGCCGTGTTCAGGCGGTCGACCTCGGTCAGAACAGACTCTGGTGCCACCTGGTGACCGGAGAGTTGCGCCAACTGTGCCTCGCCCCGCAGGGCCGTCAAGGGCGTCCGCAACTCGTGGGCGATCTCATCGGTCAGCCGGCGCTCGTCCGCGAGCGCGTTGTCCACGCGGTCAAGCAGGCGATCGAGAGTTCGCCCGAGCTCCCCGAACTCATCGCGAGGAACGCCGAGGTCGAATCGGCGCCCGGGTTCGTGATCGCCCCAGTCGTCGGCGAGAGCGGCCATTTCGTGGACCACCCGCAACGCACGACCCACCACGAGGTGTGCGACGACGCCTGCGAGCAGGATCGCGATGCCACCCAACATGAGCGACATCGTCAGGCTGCGCTGCTCCGACGTCTCGTACGGCGTCAGATCCACCCTCACGACCGCCATGACGTGGTGGCCTTCGAGCCGGATCGGCTGGGCATACAGAAGGTGACTGCCGACCGTGGTGGTTTGGGACCGCCCGGAGCCGACAAGCGCCTCGACGCGGTCATGGACGCTGCCCGGCACGATCCCGTCGACGAGGTGCCCATCGGCATACACCCACGAGACCGTGTCCAGCGCTTCGTTGCCGCTCTCGATCAGCACGACGTGGCCACCGCGTACGGTCACGTTCGCCGCCACCGACTCTGCACGCGAATGCGCCAGAGCATTCGCGTCGGCGTCGGTCACCTGGCTCAGCAACACGTGTGAGACCACCACCAGCACTGCGACCACAGCTGTCGCGATCAGAACCGCGAGCGCGACAACCCTCCCGCGGAAGCCCGTCACTCCCATCGATAGCCCACCCCGCGGACCGTCGCCAGGCGATCGGCCACGCCCAGCGCACCGAGTTTGGTCCGTAGTCGGCGAACGTAGGAGTCAAGGGTGTTGTCGCTGACCTGCGCGCCATGCGGCCAACCGGCAGCAACGAGGGCGTGGCGGCGTACGGCGTCGCCCTGCGAAGCGATAAGCCTGCCCAACAACCGAAACTCGGTCGGCGTCAGGCTCTCGCTTGTCGAACCGTGGATCACGACATGTTTCGCCGGATCGAGAACGACGCCCCTTGGTGGGGTCGTCGCGGTTGTTCTGCGTAGCAGGGCACGGACCCTCACCAGCAACTCCGGGATGTCGAACGGTTTCGTCATGTAGTCGTCGGCTCCCGCCTCGAAGCCGCCCACCTTGTGATGCATGCCGTCCAGAGCGGTGAGCATCAGCACCGGGGCATCAACACCACGTGCCCGCAGCGCCAAGCAGACATCACGGCCATCAGCGTCCGGGAGCCCTAGATCCAGGACGACCAGGTGAGGGGCTGGCTCAAGTTGCCGCAGCAGGCTGTCCGCCGTGGAAGCGACTGCGATCGTATGGCCGTCGTGCTCAAGTGCACGCTTGAGGACGTCACGGACCGCTGCGTCATCCTCACACACCACAATAAAAGCCACACGCTGACCCTAGGTACTCCAGCGAGAGTTCTCCATTCTCCCTGGTCAGCGCACTGGTGGTCCGCGAGATCCGTAACGGCTTCCACTTCCGGTGCGGCTGGACGACCCTCGCCCGCGGCGAGTGTTTCGCGCTCGCCCGCATCGTCCTGCCCTTCAGGCTCAGCATCGGCGACGAGCAGCGCAGTGCACCCGCCGGCGCCCCAGCCACTGACCCAGGCGTTGATCACCCGCGGCTCTCCTCGGACCTGGCGGCCCGGCGCCCGCGGTACACCTCGGCGACGAGGGGGACCAGTGACACGACGACGATCAGCGCCACCATCGGAAGCAGATACCGATCGACGTTCGGGATCGACGAACCGAGCGCGTACCCCGCGAGGCTGAGGCCGACGCTCCACACGAGCCCACCGACGACCTGCCACAGGGTGAACGTCCGTACCGGCACCTCCAGCGCCCCCGCCACCGGGTTGAGGACCGTGCGCACCACGGGCACGAAGCGGGCCAGCACGATGGCCTTGGCATACCCGTAGCGCTCCAGGAGTTCCTCGGCGCGTTTCGCTCCTTCGTGCAGTCGCGGGGAGTGACTGCGAGCCAGCAGTGCTCCGCCGGCCTTCCGCCCAAGCAGATATCCGCACTGAGCCCCGGCCAGCGCGCCTACCGCCGCCGCCACGAGCAAGGGGCCGATTGACAGGTGCAGGCTCCCCTGCGCCGACCCCGTGCAAAGCAGGCCGGCGGTGAACAGCAGGGAGTCGCCCGGCAGGAAGAATCCGACCAGCAGTCCTGTCTCGGCGAACATCACCACCGCGACGCCCAGCACCCCGAAGGCCGCCAGCAGTGAGTGGGCGTCGAGCACGTTCACAGCCAGCTGGGACGCCGCCGGGATGGGTGCCGTCATAGGGCAGGGTCCTTTCGGATGGATGAGTTCAGACAAACAACTACATGACCGGAGCCTTGTAGACCGGAAGGCTGCCCGGCTCCTGTGGCACTCTCACGGTACGCCCTACCTCTACATGATGTAGTTGCCGTTTGGGAATCGTCCGGGATCTCACATGTCGGCGGGCAGTCGGGCGAGACGAGGGAGGCGGGCGTCATAGCCGACGCCCACGCTGCCGCAACCGGCACAAGGACACGATGGCGGAGCGTGAAGGACCAGGCGACGCCCCCCGGCTCCTGGCGTCACCGGTGTCGACCCCCAGCAGACACACCGCGAGATGACCCTGCTGGCGACGATCAGCCGCGCACCGGCCATATCATCCTCGCAACCACGCTGACCAGGCACTTTGGCGAGGCATTCAGGCTGCGGTCAGGTTGAACGCACGGTCATGAAATTCATGCACCAGAAGTCCCCAAGCGACGGTAAAGGGGCCTGGGGTGGCGGGAGAAGGCCATGTCATCGTGCAGACCATGACCACAGACCGTCTCCTCGACGACCGCCCCCTCACCCCCCTGCGCACCATGGTGAACAAGGTGCCGGAAGTGACCATCTACTTCTGGATCATCAAGATTCTCACCACCGGAATGGGCGAGACCGCGTCGGACCTGCTGGCCAAACTCCTCGGCCCGGTACCGGCGGTCGGCCTCGGAGGTCTCGCCCTGACACTCTCCCTGGCCGTGCAGTTCGCCGTGCGCGGGTACATCGCCTGGGTCTACTGGACGGCCGTCGTCATGGTCAGCGTCTTCGGCACGATGGCCGCCGACGTGCTGCACGTCGGTCTCGGCGTGCCATACATCGTGTCCACCCCGCTCTTCCTCGTCACGCTGGCCACGGTTTTCGCCCTCTGGTACGCCGTCGAGCGCACCCTGTCCATCCACAGCATCACCACCCGCAGCCGCGAGCTCTTCTACTGGGCTGCTGTCCTGGCCACCTTCGCCCTCGGCACCGCCGCCGGCGACCTCACCGCGACCGCCGGATTCGGCTACCTCGGCTCGGTCGTCCTCTTCGCCGTGGCGATCTGCGTTCCCGCACTCGCCCACCGTTTCGGCGCCTTGGCCGCCGTGCCCGCCTTCTGGACGGCGTACGTCATCACCCGCCCCCTCGGCGCATCCCTCGCCGACTGGATGGCACTCGGACACGCCCGTGGCGGCCTCGGGTTCGGCCTCGGTCCGGTCACCCTCGCTTGGACGGTCGCCATCGCCTGTTTCGTCGGCTACCTGGCGGTCTCGCACAAGGACATGTCCTACGACAAGTAGGAGGTGGGTGGGTAGTCTGTCCGCAACGACGGCGAGGGAAGGCGGATGGTGAGGTGGCGGGCCAAGGAGACGAGGAAGCCCACGAGGCATCCGGCAGGCGGGCGCGCGGCGAACTGGAGAGCGATGTACTCGCCGCGCTCTGGGCGGCCGACGGTCCGCTGACCGCGCGGGAGGTCCGGGGACGACTGGCGGGCGACCTCGCCTACACGACCGTACTGACCATCCTGTCCCGGCTACATGACAAGGGCATGCTGGTACGGCACCGCGAGGGCCGTGGCTATGGCTACGAACCGGCCCGCGACGAGGCGTCGCACACCGCCCAGCGCATGCACTCCCTGTTGAAGGGCGGCTCCGACCGTCAGGCGGTACTGGCCCGCTTCGTCTCGGAACTGTCCGAACAGGACGAGCAGCTGCTGCACCAGCTGCTGTCTGGGCACGACGACACACTCCCCGAGAGCCGGCGCTCACCTGGGGAGCGGTGAGCCGGTGCTGATCAGCGTCTACATCCCGTTCCTCGTCACGGCGGCACTCGCCGTGCTCGCGCCCCCCGTGGCGCACCGGCTGCCTCCGCGCCCAGCGGCCCTGGCGCTGGCCTGTGCCGCGCTGGTGACGGCGGCCGGATGGGCGGGATCGCTCGCCCTGCTGGCTTTCACCGGAGTGGCGCAGATCCCGCAGATCGCCGAGGAGGGCCGCTGGTCCGTGTCCGCGCTGCGCTCCCAGGACCCCGTCTATGCCGTGGTCGCGGCCGCCAGCGCCCTGGTGCTCGCGGTGTGCGTCGTCTCCCTCGGCGTGGCCACCGTCCGGCAGGGCCACCACCTGCTCCGGGCCCGGCGGGAGTGCGCCAAGCTGCCCGGGCACACGGAGCTGGCCGTGCTCGATGACGACGTCCCGCTGGCCTTCGCACTGCCTGGGGCACCGGGCCGGATCGTGGTCTCCCGGGGGATGCTGCGCCGCCTCGGTGACGCCGAGCGCGAGGCGCTGCTCGCCCACGAGCGGGCGCATCTGCGCGGGCGTCACCACGTCTTCCAGAGCGTGTGGCGGCTCACGGCCGCCCTGAACCCATTGCTGCGGCCGGTGGCCGCCGCGGGCAACTTCGTCCTGGAGCGCTGGGCCGACGAGGAGGCCGCCGAGCGGGTCGGTGACCGTACGGTCGTCGCCCACGCCGTGGGCCGCGCCGCCCTGGCATCCGCCGGTGCGTCCCGTCCCGCCGCGCTGGCCGCGACCGGCGGGGTGGTGCCCCAGCGGGTACGGGCCCTGCTGGCCCCGCCGCCCGCCCGCCGGAGCCTGCCCTTGCTGGCGGGCGGTCTGCTGCTGGCGGTCTGCTGCGCGAGCCTGGCCAACGCCGCCTCGGACAGCGACCGGATGCTGGACAGCGCGCAGTGGGCGCTGTGCACGGCACATGCCGACACCACCACCGCGCCAACGAACCACGGCGATGACCCTGGGCACGGACCGGACGGCTGCTGTGCCGACCCCGATCGTCCGGAGCACGGAGAGCGGCACTTCTGACCTGCCCGGCGTCGGTGCTCACCCCGTCGCGCGGTCGCCCGGGCGGACCGGCAGGATCACGGTGAACGCGCAACTACTCGGCGGCGCCCGCGATCCCGATCGACTTCTACACCGAGTACGCGTGTCCGCCGACACCGGCGGCCACAACGAGAACACCACGGCCGCCGCCCTCGTACGCACCGCCCGACGGATAAATACCGGTCGCCGTCATCACCGCCGACGGCGGCAAGCCGCCGCGCTACGCCCGGGGCTGGCGGCGGGTTCGTCTGGACGCCCAGGTGTACGCGTACCTTGCCCCAGGTCCCCGTAAGGGGCAGCGCGCAAGAGGGCAACGTCCCTGGCGCCCGGACCGGCGGGCCGACGCATCCACTGGCACACGGCCGTCTCGCTGCTGGTGCTGTTCAGCGGCGGTGCTCCCCCGTCCGCCAACGGCACGTGTGTACGGCGGTGACCCAACAGGGCGTGGTCGCGGCACCGCTTGCCAAGGCCCGCCTGCTGGCGGCGCAGTTCTCGGCTTCCGCGGCGAACCACGTCCTGCCGGCCAGGCTCGGTGTGAGTACGGTCGACTGGCGTTCCTGACCCGCTGTGGCCTCACCCCGACGGCGATGGCCATCGCGCTCACCGTCAAAACAACCGCGAGCGCCGCCGCACGGGTCGCACCGGTCGTCAGATTGGCGATGGCCTGCCCCCGCGTCCTCCGCGTTCCGCACGTTCCGCACGTTCCATCGGCAGCTTCGCTGCTGGTGCTGTTCCCCTGTGTCC
The DNA here is from genome assembly GCF_044746205.1 of Streptomyces sp. NPDC086549. Taxonomy (NCBI): domain Bacteria; kingdom Bacillati; phylum Actinomycetota; class Actinomycetes; order Kitasatosporales; family Streptomycetaceae; genus Streptomyces; species Streptomyces sp. NPDC086549. Next base: position 20,169 of record NZ_JBIVBS010000028.1, read on the forward strand.
TGTTCGCCCTGTTCGCCCCGTTCATTCGGCTCGTTCGGCGGCTGGGACCGCTGCTCCGCGCGCTGCTGCGAAAGTCCGGACTGGCCACACCCACCCCGCACGGGCATCTGCGCTCTGGGGCGGTTGCATGGCGTTCGCCGCGTCATACGTACTCACCCTCCATCGCCGTTGACCACGCTCTGGAGCTGCCGCTGTCCCCGGCAGTCGCACTGGCCTACCTGGCGGCGAACAGCGTCGTCGTGCTGCTGCCCACACCCGAGGGCTTAGGCGCTGGACGCCGCACTGACCTTCGCTCTGGTCCCCGCCGGGGCACCGAGGGTACGGCCGTCGCAGTGGTACTCGGCTACCGGCTCCTGACCGGCTGGCTGCCCCTGGTGCCGGAACTCCTGGTCCTGGCCGTTCGGGCACGCCGCAAGATGTTGTGAGGCTGCGCTGTCGGACGGGCAGTCATAGTGGATCCCCGGTCGAAGCCGCTTGCCGGGCCGACGTTGTGGTGGCGATGAGCTCGGTCGTCAGCAACGGGCGCAGCGGCCCATGACTCAGGGAGCCGACCAGCGGGGTGGCCCAGCGGCGCAGTGCCGAGCTGACGAGGAAGGCGACGGGGAGGGCGAGGGCAGCGGAGCCGAGGACGTCGTGGGGGTAGTGGGCGCCGACGTAGACCCGGCTGAAGCCCTCCAGCACGGCGAACACGGCGGCGACGGCGCTCAGCCGGCGGTCGAGCAGGAAGAGCGCTGCCACGGTCGCGGCGGCGACGGCGGCGTGCCCGCTGGGGAAGGCGTAGTCCGAAGGTGCCGGGCAGGTGTCGACGAGGTAGGCGTGGGGCATCGACCGGCAGGGCCGCACCTCCGCGACGAGCTTCTTGACGACCTCGACAGCGGCGAAGGCCGTCAGGACGGCGACCGGCGCGGCCAGCGCGAGGGTCATCGCCTGCGGGCCACGGCGCCGTGCGGTCCACCAGCCCGCGATCATGAGGATCGCGAAGACCCCGAGACCAAGGTTGGTCCACACCTCCATGGGGGTGTTGAGCCACTTGGTGTCACGGGCGAAGTCGGTGACCGAGGTGAACAACGAGCCGTCGATGCCGGATCCGTCGAGGGCCAGTTGCGCGGTGGCGGCCGCGGCCATAGGGAGACGTCCTTCCGTCTTTATGAGCGGGTTGAGTGCCCACGGGATGAGCGGGCGGCAATTGGGTTCGGGCTGTGTCACCGGTCGGGTCGCGCCTGTGAGGTGACGCTTGAATGACACGGCGACGACGCCAGAGTGATCGCCCGGCAAATCTACTACATCTTGTAGATTCGAGGAGGACGGGCCATCGCCGCACAGTCGACTTCCTCGACCTGCTGCCCACCGGTACGGGCCAGCTGCTGTGCGGTACCTACCACCGCATGCTGACCTGGATGCCGGACGGCTACCAACGCCTGTACGCGGCCACCGACCGGGCCGCACACCCCGGCGCGGTGTGGCGGGCACTGTTCCGCGCGGCCGAGCAGCGCACACTGCGGGCGCTCGCGCCGGACACCCGCGCGGTCGTCTCGACCTACCCCGGCGCCAGCCAGGTCCTCGGCGCGCTGCGCCGGCGCGGCAAGCTGGCAGTGCCGGCCTTGGCCTACCTCACCGCTTCTCCGTCCACACTCTCTGGGTTGCGCCCGGCATCGACGCCCACCTGGCCGTGCGCCCGGCGCCGGCGGCCCGGGCCCACGTACAGGGCGCGGCCGCCGCCACCGTCGTCGGTCCGATCACCGATGCACGCTTCGCCACCGCCACCGCCACCGCCACCGCCACGGCCAGGCAACGGACCGCCGCTCGCGAGCGGTTCGCCCTGCCCACAGACGCACCCCTGGCCCTGCTGGTCGCCGGGTCATGGGGGGCGGGCCGGTGCAACGGGCTGCCGCCGAGATACAGGAGACCGGGGTCATCGAGCGAGAGAACGAAGTGGCCTAACCACTGGGGACGTTCAAACGTACCAACCCGACCAGAACAGAGAGTACGCGGACAGCCCCGGCGCCAAGGTCCCCTGTCGACGGGAACGTGGCCGTGGCGCTCGGCCTCCTGGCCGCAGGCGTGCTGACGGCCTCGCCTCCGATCGCTCCGGCTTCAGGTCAGCCTGGGGCTTCCATGCTGCTCTTGTTGTGGGCGAGGCCGTCGCAGAGGGCGGCGAGGAGGCGGGTGAGGGTAGGTTCGAAGTCGATGCCGATGTGCGCGACGTCGGGTTCTTCCCGGTACAGCCGGGCGAGGGATTCCCCAGGATGGCCGGCCTGCCACAGCGGCGCAGTCAGGGCGATGATGGCGATGACGAGTTCCTGGGCCTGGCCGCGGTCGAGAGCGCTTGCCGTGCTGATGGCTCCGGTGAGGACCGCCACGGCGTTGCCGGCGGCGTGTTTGAAGGTGCGGACGCGTTCGTAGGTGACCTCGCGTTCGAGGCTCAGGGTGACATGGGTGAGCAGGTCGCAGAACAGGGGACGCTCCGCGAGAGTCGCCACCAGCGTGCCTGCCAGCTCCCCGCAGGTCAGGTTGCTGCGGCGGGAGAGCGTCGTGCTGCGACAGGGGACCCGGGAGACGGAGACCCGAGTGGATCTGTGATGCGGTACGGCAACGGAGTACCGCAACCCCAGCAACCGCCGGCACCCAACACCGGCCGCCACGAACCGCCCCGCAGCCTGTACGACCTCCAATGACCGATCTCTCCAGAGCTACGGATCAGAAGGTTGCACCAGGTAGAGACGGTCTGGCTCTGTGCCAGGCCGTCTCATCCAGCTGCGTTCACCGCCGTACAGGCCGGTCCAACGGGCAGCGACCACCCCGGCACTCGTCCGCCCATGAACGCAAGTGAACGGCCGTGACCGCACCCCCGCGTTCAAGAAGGGCCACGTCTACGGGACAATCCTGATGGACGTGGAGACCGGCGGGCGCGTGGACGTGTTGCCCGACCGCAGCGACGTTCGCCAACACGCTTCTCGACTGCCTCGCACAGGTTCTCCCGCAAATGAGAGCTGTCTGCGACCTGCGTGGCGTCGGGACAGACGGTGCGGACGGCCTCGGCGTAGGCGCTGGCCCGGTATCACCTCGCCTCCCGCGTCAACTACCCCCATTGCCGGCCTGCGCCATGTACGCGATCGAACCCGCCCCGCCGACCTTCGCCCATGTCCGACACCACCGTCGAACACCACCTTCGGGGCCGTGACTGCACCCGCGCCGACCTGCCCGGCGGCTACCGGCTGACCCTGCGCACCCGCGAGCTGCGCGGCCAGCCCCGGCCGGCTCTGGCCGCGCCGTCGCCCATCAGCACCGCCCGGATCTGCGCCGCCCGCATCAGCGCCCACGCTCCGACGCCGGTCACGTTGTGCATCCTCGACGCGGTCACCCGCTGTGCCACAGCCCTGCCAGGCACCCGCGACGCCCGCCCGCCCCAGAAGGCCACCTCCCGCCTGCTCACCGCCGACGCGGCGTTCGAACGGCCCCGCGAGCCGGGGCTGTTCGTCCAGTTCGGGTCTCTCGGGCGCGGCTAGCTCAAAAGCTCCCCCGAGCATGCGGGGTAGCTCCGAAGACGCGCGTTCTACGGCGCGCGCAGAATCCAGAGCACCGACCAAGTGCAAAGTTCATGCGACTGGTGACGATCAAGACACCGTGACCGTAGCGAGGCGTGGTCGTGATCTCGTTTTGGCAGGGTGGCCACATGAACACTCTGCTGCGGGACCCACGCCCCCGCAGGAGCTCGAGTCGGGAAACGAGCCCGGTCATCCGTGCGTGCAAGGCTGCCGTCGGCCTTCTGCTCACGCTGGCCGCCATGACGTCCGTCCTCTCCGGATGTTCCTCGAGCGGGGCAGCCGACGTGAAGCTGGTCGTTCCCTCGGTCTTCTACGTTTCCCGCGATCCACAACAGGCCGTATCTGATCTGCGGGTCGAAGAGAGAGCCGGCGGAGCGACGGTCAGACTGAGGGTGACCTTCGATGCCGGTGATCTGAAGGGCATCGTCACCGTCAAGCGGGCGCTCGATGCATGTGTCGTCCACTTGCCCGTCTACCACTGCGACACGCAGTCGGGTCCGACAGGTGGAGGGGGCATCCAGGCCTTCCACCTGAGTCCCGCGCAAGGCGCGAAGGCGGGCGACTCCGCGGTGCTGCGCTACCGCGTGACCGCGCCCGGCCTGCCGCCCGTCAGCGGTCACTCCCTCATCGTGGTCGGCAGACCGAGGCTCCAGGTCACGCTTCACCCCGATCCGGGCCCGGTGAAACCGGGCGGCAGCCTGGCGGTCCGACTGACCGTACGCAACGTCGGCGACGTGCCCGCCCGCGGAGTGGCCCTGCGCATGGAAGCACGCGACGGCATCACCCTGACCGACCGGCACCGCAACTGCCGCTATCGAGGCGGCACTTCGGCGTGGTGTCGGCTCCTCGCGGACGACGTCGTCATTCCGCCCGGCCGGTCGTACGGCCTGGGTGCCCGCGAGCACTTGCGGGCCGCACGGGATGCCACCTATCCGACCGTCAACTTCAGTGCTGATGCCATCGGCACCGACTACGTGCCCCCGGCCGAGATCGCATCGAGGTACCGGCCCGGCAACGGGCCTCGACTGCATTTCGTTCCGGCCTCCAAGGCCGACGCCGGTGTGACGAGCACAGTCGGCGACGATCCACAGGTGCTCCACGTGACCGTCCACAACCAGAGCGAGCTGGCCGCGGTCGCCGGCACGGCGCGCGGTCCCATCGGCAGTCTCGCCACCGTGCGGATCGGCGTGCGGAACAACGGTCCCGGTTCGCTGACGGCAGCGGTGAAGGTCGTCTTCACGGTGCCCGAGGGCACCACTGTCACGGCGTCGCCGTACAGCTTCGAACGCGACGAGGAGGTGATCGACCAGGACTGCCGGGCCGTCACCGCCGACGGCACGCCACTTGCGGAAGCCTCCGCGAGGCAGCCGAGTGCCAGACGGTACGTGTGCACGGCGCGCGTCGGAGCGGTGGGGGCCACGACGACGTTCCCGTTCACTCTGCGCATCGACAAGGACAGCGCCGACGGCAGCGGCCAGGTCACGGTCTCGGACAGCGACCCGAAACGCCCCAGCGGCGACACCGAGCCGGCTGACGACGCGGCGGACGTCGCTGTGTCCGTGTGGCCGGGCCCGGCCTGGGCCACCCCCGGCTTCTACATCGCCGCTGCCGTCGTCATCCCGCTGCTCAGCCTCGCCGCCGCCCTGTACATGCGGCGCCGAAGGCTCTTCCGCCGCCGCGAAGAAATGACACCCGCCGGAAGGTGAGGCCGACGCGGAGCCAGGAACACCCCAAAGACAGGACGAGACGAGGCGAGGCCGGGACAATCAATGGCCCTCGAGGTCAACGCCAAGACCACCAGCCCGGGTGTGACGAAGACTCTCAACAGGGCCAGCGACGCACTAACGACCAGCATGGCCAGGTGTCGAGCGACCTGAAGATCAACTCGGCCAAGGGCGACGCCTCCGACCGCCTGATCACCACTCGGATGACGGCCCAAATCCGCACAGACGATGGCGATCGAGAACGCGAACGACAGCATCAGCATCGCCCAGACCGCCGAAGGCACGCTGCAGAAACAGACTCAACATCCTGCAGCGGATGCGTGAACTGACCGTCCAGAGCCGCAACAACAGCAACAGCGCCGAAGACCGCGAAGCCCTGGACAAAGAGTTCCAGCAGATGTCGGCCAAGCTCACCCGGATCGTGAACAGCACGCGGCTAAACGGCAAGAACCTCCTCGACGGCAACGCCGGAACGATGACCTTCCAGGTCGGCTCCGGCTCCGGGGCGGACCACCAGATCTCCATCGACCTCCGAGAGAAGTTCGGCACCAAGACTCTGCTCCAGATCGGTTGGGAGATCCCCAACCGGTGCGAGGCACTGGAACTGGCCTTGACCGAGGCGGTCGAGGGAAAGCGCGCGGCTGCCGGGCTGCCCACCACGTCGCCTGCGTCGACGACACCCTCCCCGCCGTCCTCGCCAGACGCACCCCCTCTCCGGCCCAACGTGCAGCGGCCTCGCCCGCTCCCCCGCCCGCTCACCGCACCGGACCGGACCGGACCGGTCCGACCCGCCAGCCCGGCCGGTCGGCGCGCGGCCTACGCCTGCAGGGCCCAGGCGAGGGCGAGCGGGATGACGATCAGGACGACGAACGCCTCGACGAACGGGGCGACCTCGACGATGTCAGCCAGCTCCGAGCCCATGAACAGGTGGAGGAACCCCGGAAGCAGCAGCATCTGCGCCACCAGCAGCACCGGGGTGGCGGCCAGGAGACGGTGGCTGGAGCCGCCGGCCAGGCCGGAGAAGACGATCACGTAGTCCACGCACGGGCACAACAGCACGGGCAGGACGCCGAGGCGCACCGCCTGGTCGGCGGGCAGGAACGCGAACATCGCGGCGACCACCGGCGGCACCACCACAAAGTTCACCACCACCGCGGCGGACAGGAACCGGCCGTCGCGCAGCGACCGCAGCAGCTCGGCTGCCGGGACCTGGAGGAGGGTGACGAACAGCAGCGCGCCGAGGACCGGGTTGATCGCGTGTTCCAGCCACGGCCCGAAGCCGGGCGCCGTCCAGCCGAGCAATCCGCCGACGGCCACGCCGCCAGGTAGATCGCGACCTGGTGGTGTTCCATCCGCTCGACCAGGCCCTGCGGTCCCTGCCGAGACACCCGAACTGCCCCTTCGTGCTCTGCCGGCCGCCTCGTGGCGGCCGCGCGCTTTCGACATCCGACAAGACTCGCCCGATTCCCAACCGGCTTTACGTATTCCCATATAGGAATATGATGGCTGCCATGGCACGAGCAGCGACGACATCGGACGCGTTCAACGCGATCGCCGAGCCGCAGCGCCGGGACATCCTGGCGCTGCTGCGCGCGGGTGAGCGGCCGGTGACCGACCTGGCCCAGGAGCTGGGGATGAGCCAGCCGCGGGCGTCCAAGCACCTGCGGGTACTCCGGGAGGTGGGGCTGGTGCGGGTCCGCGGGGCGGGCAAGCAGCGCCTCTACGGCCTGGACGCCCGCGGGCTGCGGCCAATCCACGAGTGGGTCGGCGGATTCGAGCGGTTCTGGAACGAGAGTTTCGACCGGCTGGACACCTACGTGCAGGAGCTCAAGCAGACACGGCAGGAGGAATGACCGATGGCAGGGGCAAGGCAAGAAACGCGGGCGGTGCCGACGACGGCCGACCGGGAGATCGTGATCTCCCGGGTCATCGACGCCCCGCGGGAGCTGGTGTTCGAGGCGTTCACCGAGGTCCGGCACCTCTCGCGGTGGTGGGGTCCGGAGGGGTTCACCACCACCACGCGGTCCTTCGAGTTCCGCGAGGGCGGGGAGTGGGACTTCATACTGCACGGGCCGGACGGGACCGACTACTCCGAGTGGATCCGCTGGCTGCGGATCGCCCCGCCGGAGCGGATCGAGTTGCTGCACGGTGAGTCCCGCGACGACCCGAACGCCTTCGAATCGGTCCTGACCTTCGAGCCGGACGGCGCGGCGACCCGGATCGAGATGCGCACGGTGTTCCCCACCAAGGAACTGCGCGACGAGGCGGTCGAGAAGTACCACGCGATCGAGGGCGGCCGGCAGACCCTGAGCAACCTGGCGGCTTACGTCACCGACCTCGCGCGGAAGGAGGCCGAGGGCTGATGGCCGGGAAGGTGTTCTTCAGCGTGACGATGTCGCTGGACGGCTTCATCGCGCCCGAGTCCGTGCCCGTTGACGACTTCTTCGCGCCCGATAAGCAGAACGACCCGGACGTTCAGCGCTGGATGGCGCAGTGGACGGAGCTGCAGCAGTGGGTCTTCCCGCTGCGGTTCTTCCGGGAGAACCTGAAGCTCGGCGAGGGCGGCGAGGAGGGCCGCGACAACGACGTCGCGCGGGAGACGTTCGAGCGCACCGGCGCGAGCGTCATGGGCAAGCGCATGTTCGACCTCGGCGAGCAGGCATGGCCGGAGGAGGCGCCCTTCCACACGCCGGTCTTCATCGTGACGCACACCAAGCGTGACCCGTGGGAGCGGCCCGGCGGCACCACGTTCCACTTCGTCAACGACGGCATCGAGCACGCCCTCGACCAGGCCCGCGAGGCGGCCGGCGACCGCGACGTCCGCATCGCCGGCGGCGGCGCGACGATCGTGGAGCACCTGAACGCCGGCCTGGTCGACGAGTTCTCGATCACGCTGTCACCGGTGCTTTTCGGCGCCGGCACCCGCCTGTTCGACGGCGTGGACGCGTCCAAGGTCGCGCTGGAGCCAGTCCGTTCGGAGCCGTCGTCGCGGGTGACCCACCTGACCTACGCCGTGCACCCACGGTAGCCGCGCCACCACTCCACCCCAGCGACCCGAGCACCCACGGCGCACACGCTTGAATCAGCAGCCCACCACGGCTGAATCAGCAGGCCACCACGGCCAACTGCGAAGAGCCGCTTTCATCCTCACAGGCCGCCATGCCCGGCCCGGCTGCGGCTCCCGCTCAGTGAGTGGCTTGACCTCCGCTCGTCTCCGGGGGCGGTCCCAGGGTGGGCATCCCGAGGTCGGCCGACGCTGGTGTCGTGCGGCAGGACGTCGTACGGCGACGGCGCCGTACGACGAGGGCGCCGAGCCCGGCGGCCATGGCCAGGACCACCAGGGCAGGCATCCCGAGCGATCCGATCGCGGAGGTCACGCCGATGCCACCGAGGACGGCCAGGAGCGGGCCCGCGCAGCACATCGCGCAGGCGGCGGCCGCGGCCGCGCCGGCACCGAGCGTGCCCCAGGGCCGGGTCGGACGGGGAGAGGAGGAGGTCATGCGAGTGCTCCGAAGAGGTCGGCCAGCATCCCGGCGGCGGACTCTGGCGCCCGCACGTCCAGGTGCAGCGCGGTTGGGGTCAGGTGCAGGGTGAAGTCGAAGAACGCGCAGCAGCCCTGCTCCGCCGCGGCGAGGGCCGCGAGCTCGCCGGCCAGCTCGGCGCCTGCGGGGAAGATCAGGCGTACGCCGTCGGGGATGTCCTCGCGGCCCTCGGCCTTACCGACCAACTGCTGCCACTGCTCGGTGCGCTCGCCCAGCTCGGCGCCGCCGAGGGTGCAGGTCACTTGGGCGTCCCGCCATGGCTCGGCGTCCGGGGAGAGGCGAGTCACCGACAACGTGATCGGCACAGGCCCGGCCGCTGACGTCGGGGTGCTCGTGGTGCAGCCGCAGCCAGGCCCACACGCCCCAGCGGGCGCCGGCCCGGACAGGTCGGCGTGGACGCCGGCCAGGTGGGCCAAGAACGCACGCAGCTCAGCGATCCGGCCGTCAGTCTCGGCGATCCGGCCCGCGACCAGCGGCAGCATCCGCGCCCGGACCGAGGCGCACACCCCTTCCTCACGGACGTCGAGGAGCTCGCGGATCTCCTCCAGGGCCAGGCCCAGGAGCTTGGCCGAAGAGATGAAGGCCAGGCGCTCCACCGCGTCCTCGCCGTACACGCGGTACCCGGACGGCGTGCGGTCGGCGGGCAGCAGACCGGCGTCCTCGTAGAAGCGCAGCGTCGTAGCCGGAACGCCAGAGCGTTCGGCCAGCTGCGAGATGCGGTAGGTCATCACACCGCTGACGGTAAACCTTCGACCCGACTCGAAGGTCAAGCCGGAACCCCCACCAGATCGGCAGTTGAAACCCTCACCCGGGTACGTGTTCGCCGGAGAGCCCCTCCACGGCCGCCGCACATGGTGAGATCCTGCGCTTGCAACGCGTGATCCAGTCACACGGCCCAAGGCTGTGACAGCACCCCCGGGCTGCAGAACTTACGATCCAGAGCGCAATCCCAGAGCACTGTGCTCCACCACACCCGAGGGAAGATCGCTCTTTCCCGAAGCCCTGGCAGTCAACTCAACGAGGCCAGCCCGGAGTTCGGCGGCGGGCTCACCAAGGACGATCGCACTGACGATCAGCTCCATCATCAGACAGTCGTAATCGCCGCCCATGCTCCGATAGCGCTCGCCATCGGCCTCGGCCACAGCAGAGACAATCCTCATCCCACGACCACCCATGGGGGCAAAGGACACCTCATAGACGCCGTGACCGGTCCAACTCCGGTGCATGAAAAGGACATCGCCTTCAGCGAAGACGTTCCACTTCTCATCCATGTCCCGAGCTCGATATCCGAGCTGGATCCGGTCCCAGTCCTCGTCAGTCCAGACACGATCCGGCAGCTGAGACAGCGGCCGGGGCGTGCTGATCGGGTGGAGGCGCCGGAACGACTCTCGGGTGAGCGGGGCATCGGCAGTCATGACGTGATCCTATGGAAGCACCGCTCCAACAGCACAGCGGATTACCTCCAAAAGCAGGCGACCTGGGCGGAGGGCGCCCTCAGTCGCCTTCCCGACACGTCCGCAGCGTCCCGAACAGCAGCTTCGCAGGAATCCTTCGCCACTACCCCAGATAAGCGCAACGTCTTGTGGTGCGGCAGCCGGGACAGTCGCAGGCCGGTGTGGAAGCGGCGGTCGTCGCGGAGGGTCGAGGCAGAAGGCCCGCACCGTCATCAGGGTGCCGGAGTCGGCGGCCCGCACCACCGTGGTCTCCACGACCTGGACATGCTCGGTGGTGGTGCGGACCGTCCGGGTCTGCAAGCGTCTCTTCCGGGCTGCGGCGATGCCGTGGGCCAGCCGGAGCGAGTCGATGCCGAGGTGGACCTCGGCCGCCCATCGCGCGGATCTCCCCCGGCGCACCGCGACGTAATCGCGGACCATGCCGTAGGAGGCGCCATGGGCATGATGTGTCTGTGCGCAGGATGTTCGCCAGGACCAGGGCGTTGCCGGGGTCAGACTTCTTGCGGCTGACGCCCTGTCAGTCACGGTAGCGGGCGTCAGCTAGCGGACTCCGCGTCGTCGGCACGGTCGCCGAACGTCAGTGCGTTCACCCATTGCTGTGCCGTCGCGAGGTCGGGCGCGGTCCCTGCGGGACGCACCGGCTACCGGGCCGCGTAGGCGGCCTGGACCTGGTCGGCGCGGTCGGTCCACCGGTTCAGCAGTGCCTCGTCCGTCAGGAACATCTCGCCAAAGGTGCGATCCTGGCGGTCGAGGTAGAACTCCAGCTGCCAGAAGTCGGTCATCCGCTTCCACCACAGCCGCTTCACGGCATCCGCGAGGCCCCCTCCGACAGATCGATCACGGACCGGTAGCCGGCACAGAAGGCGGCGATACGGTCGAGGTCGAAGACGCCGCCGAGCCTGAACTGCACCTGCGCGGTCCACGCGGCCTCCTCCCCGTACGGACGGACCCCGAGCCGGTCCCAGTCCAGGACCGCCACCACCCGGCCACCCCGCCGCAGCAGGTTGCGGTACTGGAAGTCAACGTGCCGTCCATCCGTAGGGCCCGGTCGGCACCTCACCCTCCGGCTGGGCATCGGAGTAGCGCGCGATGAGACCGCGCCGGTGGTGCAGAGCCTCTATGACGGCCTTGTCGAAGTCGGTCACAGGATCGTCAGGGAAACGGCTCAGGAGAGTGGCAACCGCCCGGTCGGCCTCGTCCACGCCACGGACCTTCACAACTGGCGCCCGCTCCGGAACCGAACCGGGGCCGTGCCGGCGCAAACCCTCGTGCAGACGGGCCAGGAGAACGCCAAGATCGCGAACCTGCCCGAGCGGGAGGTCGGTCCCCTGCTCATGCTCGCCGTCCGCCCAGGGCAAAACGCAGTAGCCGTGGCCCCCGACCTCGACCACAAGATCACCGCGATCGGCCGACAGCGGCGCCGGAACCGGAACCCCTCGCGAGCCAGATCCACCAAGACCGCCACGTTCCTGCGGACCTTAGGCAAGGGAACGTCAGTAATCTCCTTCACCGCGTACGTCCCGACAGCAGTCTCCAGACGCCAGTTCCGGTTCACCAGTCCACGAGCAAGGAACTCCCGAACACGCACATCGCCCAGCCCGCACGCGCGGCACAGGACAGCGAGAGCCACCAAAAGATCGTCGCCATGCCATGAAAGGGGACGACGGCGTCCCGCCACAGTGCGAAACCACCCCCACCCTCCGTCCCGACTCTTGCCCAGGCTATCGAAATTCGATAGCTTTCCATCGCAACTCGATGGAAGGGTGGGTCATGGGAAAGCTGACAGTGGGTGCGTTGCGCGCCGTGCTCGTGGTGGTGCTCGCCGGCACTGTGTTCGTACAGGCCGGGATGGTTTGGGCACTGGCCACCAAGCCGGACGACGGGACGCTCCCGCTAACCCCGTTGCGCGTGATCACGATCCTGGGCATGGTGTCGGCCCAGGTCGCCCTGGTCTGCGTCTGGCGGCTGGTGACGATGGTCCGACGCGGAACCGTGTTCTCCCATGCCGCCTTCCGGTACGTGGACGGGATCATCGGCGCGATCGTGACGGCTTCCCTCGTGTGGTTCGCGGTCACGGCCATCAATGCCCCGGGCCAGCGGGACGACCCGGGCGTCACCGTCATCATGGGCGGGGTCGGCGTGGCCATCCTGGGAGTCGCACTCATCGTGCTCGTGCTACGGATGCTGCTCGCTCAGGCTGTCGCACGCGACGTCGAAGCGGCGCAGATGCAGGCCGAGTTGGACGAGGTGATCTGATGCCGATCGCCGTCGACATCGACGTGATGCTGGCCAGACGCAAGATGTCCGTGGGCGAGCTCGCGAACCGCGTAGGGATCACGCCCGCCAACCTGGCGGTACTCAAGAACGGCCGCGCCAAGGCCGTGCGCTTCGCGACGCTCGCCGCGCTCTGCGAGGTGCTCGAGTGCCAGCCCGGCGACCTGCTGCGCTGGGAGGCCGAGGACACCGCGGGCGCATGAACCGTGCCTGCCGACGCGCCATCGCCGCCCCGCCCGCCTTTGGCCAACTCCGCGAACATCCCGGAACCGTACCCGAGGCGATCCCAGGTCTACTGGGGCGGCTGGCCCAAATGCCCGACCCACGAGATCCGCGCGGCGTGCGGCACGCTCTGGTCACCGTGCTCGTGCTGACCGCGTGCGCGACTCCGGCCGCAGCGACCTCCGGTTTCGGCCGGCCTTGCTCCGGTCCCCGGCCAGGTCGACCAGCACGGCAGCCCGGAGCAGGCCACCCGTGATGCTGCCGGGACCATCCCCGCGGGCGCGGGGAGCAGTCCGCTTTGACCGCCGGTACGGAGCGGCATTGCCGCTCTACCGCTCGGCGGTGCCGTCCTCACCGTCAATCTCATAGATCCGCCCTTGAAGCCGTTCAGCGGCCCAGTCCAGCCCGACGCCCAGGTCGAACCAGTGCCGATCCTTGCGGACTTCGGGCGGTGAGAGGTTCACCGCCGCCCAGGAGAACACCCCCAGGAGGATGGAACGCCCGTGCTGCGTTGTACGCACGGACAGCGCGAACGGCGCGGCGAGTGCCGCGCGGGTGACCAACATGACCTGTTCGTCCTCAGAATGTCGACGCCCACCGGTCAGAAATCGGGGCGCTTCCAGGATCTTGACCCACTCGACCACTGTGTCTGTCACCTGGGCGCGCAAGGACTCTTCGATGCCCTTCCGGACGGCGGTCGCGGGATCATCGCCGAGCCAGCCAAGCCAGTGATCAGGATCAGTGAGCTTGCTGAAGTCGTCCTGTGGCACCCCATGACGGAGATTCTCCTGGTACTCACCTGTCAGTTTGCCGCTGCTGTCCACCAACCACGCGCCGCGGATCGCCTCGGGAGGTACGTAGCCGTTCGGGTCGTCGATATACGTCGGATCGATCTCGGCGACGCTGCCACCGGGATTCTCAGCAGCCGCAGCCAGTAGCGCCAGCTCGTTCGGTATGCCCTTACGTCGGCTTCGCGAGCCAAAACGCCCCACGTTCCCACCCCACCGTTGCCCTCCAGTTGACCGCGATTGTGCCGCACCGGTCAGGACCGCATGAGGGGGTGCGTGACGGCGGCGGAGGCGCCGTCGCAGACGGGCTGCTCCAGCAGTACGGCCCGGTGGCAGGCGACCGTGGCCACCAGCACCCCGTAAGCGTCGGGAGCAGGATCACCTGCACCCGCAAGCTCCCCGACCTGCAGGATCCAGGGAACGTCGATGTACAAGTCCATTACGCCGCGTACGCCCCCGGCGCCGGGCGATCCGCATCTTCAGCCCCGTCGAAGACCACCTGGTGCTCGTCGAGAAAGTGCCGTACTGCGTCCAGCGCGGTGGTGCGGGCGCGGACCTTTATCCAGGCCCGTTCGCCGGGCAGGTAGGGCTGCCCTTGATGACGGCGCCCTAGATGACGACGCCCTCGATGCCCGCGGTTCCCCAGGCCGGGTCCAGCCAGTCCAACGCGACACCGGCCCCGCGAAGAAGGTCCAAGTGACTACGAAGGAGCAACTGCTGGAGGGCCGACGCTGTCCTCTCCCCTGCACTCCTGGCTGGCCCCGCACGAACTGCGCACGGCGTTGCGTGACCGGGACATCAGCCTGTGGCGGAGTGACGACGAGGACGACTGGCAGCTTTGGGAGGATTGACGAGCCGTCACATCCCCGCGGAACCGCTTGTCCTGCCTCCTGTCGATCCTGCCGGGATACCGCAAGCCCTTAAGGTAATCAGGAAGGCCATTGATCGACAAGTGGTTTCGGTGGGCGGCGACCAGGAGACGTACATGGGTATCGGCCGACCGCAACTGGCTTTACGTGGCCCACGGCATCACGGACGGCGTCCGCCTCTCCGTGTTGCTCCGGGGCTTCCCGGCAACCCGGGTCGCGACGACGGCGTCGAAGCCTTTTCGTAACCGATGTTTCACGCCGGACTCTTGCGTTCGGCGACGCCGACGGCAAAGGTATCGCACCAAACCTTTGATTCAAGCGAGGAGCGGTGCGTCGGATCCACCGGCGGCCATCAGAGCCCGAGGAGGCCCGTATGCCCACCGACGAGTCAGTGACGGAGCCGGAGCGCGAGCGCGCTCTGTCTGGAGACGCTCAACGCCTTCACGAACTCGGCTATGCCCAGGAACTTGCCCGTTCGATGTCGGCGTTCTCGAACTTCGCCATTTCGTTCACCATCATCTCCGTCCTCTCCGGATGTCTGACGCTGTACGGCTTCGGCATGGTCACCGGCGGGCCGGCGATGATCACTTGGGGCTGGCCGCTGGTCGGCGTCATGACGCTCTTCGTGGGCCTGGCCATGGCCGAGGTCTGCTCCAGTTACCCGACGGCGGGCGGCCTGTACTACTGGGCGGCCAAGCTCGCTCCGTCCCACGGCGCGGCCTGGTCCTGGTTCACCGGCTGGTTCAACTTCCTCGGCCAGGTGGCGGTGACCGCAGGTATCGACTTCGGCGCGGCATTCTTCCTCAACGCGCTGCTCGACCTGCAGTTCGGCTTCTCCGCCACGCCCGGGCACACCATCCTGCTCTTCGGGATTGTGCTGGCCGTCCACGGCGCGTTGAACACCTTCGGCGTCAAGCTTGTCTCCTTCCTCGGCAACGTCAGTGTGTGGTGGCACATCCTCGGCGTGCTGATCATCGTCGGCGCGCTCGTGATCTTCCCCTCGAAGCACCAGTCGGCGAGCTTCGTCTTCACTCATTTCGTCAACGGCACCGGCTGGGGTTCCAGCCTCTACGTCGGACTCCTCGGCCTGCTGCTCGCCCAGTACACCTTCACCGGCTACGACGCCTCGGCGCATATGACCGAGGAGACCCACAACGCGGCCGAGGCCGGACCGCGCGGCATCGTGATGTCGATCCTGGTCTCCCTCGTCGCCGGCTGGGTCCTCCTGCTCGGCATCACCTTCGCCATCCAGAACTACGACGGCGCCCTCACCAGCACGACCGGCGTCCCCCCGGCGCAGATCTTCATCGACGCCCTCGGCGAGACCGGTGGCAAGCTCCTGCTGCTCATCGCGATCGGCGCCCAGTTCTTCTGCGGCATGTCCTCGGTCACCGCGAACTCCAGGATGATCTACGCCTTCTCCCGGGACGGCGCCTTGCCCGGCTCGCAGGTGTGGCACCGCATCAACAAACGGACCAAGACACCCACCAACGCGGTCTGGCTGGCGGCCGGCGGCGCCTTCGTCCTCGGCCTGCCCTATCTGTGGAACGCCACCGCGTACGCGGCCGTCACCTCGATCGCCGTCATCGGCCTGTACATCGCCTATGTCATGCCCGTCTTCCTGCGGCTGCTCCAAGGCGACCGCTTCGAGCGCGGGCCCTGGCACCTCGGCCGCTGGAGCCGACCGGTCGGCATCATCGCCGTCGCCTGGACACTGATCATCACCGTCCTGTTCATGCTGCCCACAGCCAGCCCTGTCACCGGCAAGAACTTCAACTACACCCCGATCGCCGTCCTCATAGTCCTCGGTTTCGCCGGAGTGTGGTGGCTGGTCTCGGCACGCAACTGGTTCAAGGGCCCGAAGGTCCAGGGCACCGCCGAAGAGCTGGCGGCGATCGAGCATGACCTCGAGTTCTGAATCGATGCGCCGGGGCACTGAGACCTGCCTTCGGCAGGGCTGACGGACAGCTGCACCGACTGTCGCAGTGCCCGGGTGGCATGGGCGCTCCTGCCTCCGGCGACCGGGGGCAGGCCGCGTCCGTGATGGCGAGGGCGGCCCCAGGACCAGCCCGGTCGACGAACCGTCCCCGGGTGAACGCATCGTCAGCGTCTTCCTTTGTGACTTCCCCGGGACGCCGACGGCTGACGGGGCCCAACTGCAACACCCCGGGATCACCGTGGTTCACGATGCCAGCAGTCACGATGGGCACTGTTCACCGTGATGGAGCTACTGCAGGGCTGCGAGCTTGCGTAGTTGACAGCCCATCGCCCGTCGAGGCTGCTGGTGGGCAGCGCCGGACCTGTCGCGCCAGACCCTCGACGCGCTGCGCGGCGCACATTCGCGCTATACGGATCAGCTGACCATCCCGCGCATGACGGCGTCGTACTCGGCATGCGGTTCCATGCCGGCGCGCGCCCGCCGCTCGTCCAGGTGGGTGATGTCGGCGATCGGATGCGGAGTGAGCTGCCCGTCGGGGCCGGTGATGTACTGGGTGCCGTACGTCTGCGGCTGATTCCGGTTCACCTGGCAGCGGTCCGTCAGATAGGCCAGCTGACGGGGCGTGGCGTCGCCCGATGCGACAGCCCGGGTCAGGAGTTCAAGGGCACGCTGCTGCAGGACCGAGCTGGCGTCGGCATGCTGGGCCAGCAGCCAGGCAGCATCGGCCGCGTCCTCACCAACCAGACGGTGCCCGGGCCATCCGTACTGGTCCAGGACCGACGCCAGCCAGGCGGTGTTGTCGGCGTCCACATTCAGCATCGCCGCGCCGTCCGGCGGTACCCTTCCGTCCTCGCGCACACCTCGCGCGTGCTGGTCGACAGCCATACGGCGCAACAGCTCGGCTGCAAGGCCCGGATGTTCGTACATCATATGGACGCCACTTCCTTAGATTCTCGGACACGCGCGGGCGCGCCGCCCCGTCCTCCACATACCCGCGTTCGGGTTCCTTGTTGCCCCTCTGCTCCACCCCGGCATCGCGGACGATGCTGTTCGCCCCGGCGATACACCCATCACCGCGTGAGCGGGGAGCAGTTCCAGACGGACTACTTCGCGCACACCCCTCTTTATGATCCGAAACCACATCGGAACAACGGGCGCCGTTGATCAGGGCGTCTACCGCCCCCGCGCTCTGCTGCACCTGCACAGCCCGACACGGGTGATCGGGCTCGCCCTGTTCGGCGCGGGCAGCTGCCCCTGGCCCAAGCCCGTGCCGCCCACCCCGAGTCCGCCACCTTCTGCTACGAATTCGCCTGGCGCTCCCACGCCCTGGACGGAGAACTCGGCGCCACCCACACGATGGAGCGGAGGCGTCGGCCAGGGTCGGCACCTCATCCGCCGCGACGGACGAGACGATGACACGGAGCAAGTGCTGCATTGCGACCGGTCCATGTGAATCCTGCGTGGCGGCCTACGAGGGGGCGGCGGTAGACCGTCTGGCATCAACCCTTTTCCCGGTGGACTTGGAGCTGGCGGTCAGACAGTCGCTCGGGGCTATTCCACGGAACCTGCATGTACCGAGGGGCCCAGGTCACCGATCCGACCGGCGAGTGTCCGCAAGGCTTCGGAAGACGGGGAGCCGGGTTGAGCTGTACTCACGAACAACCACTGGTCCGGGTCACCGGGAAAGACAAGGGACTCATAGTTCAAGGTGACTTCGCCGAGCAAGGGGTGCCGGTAGTGCCTGGTGCCGTGGGAGAACTCCTCCACATCGTGTGCGGCCCACCATCGGCGAAAATCTTCGTCTACGGCCGACAGCTGATCAACTAGCTCGGTCAGTTGCGGATCGTTCGGATGCCGACCCGCATACAGGTGCAAACCTGTGACGACCATGCGGGCGGCCATGTCCCAGTCAATAAATAGTTCACGCGCCGCAGGGTCGAGAAATATAAATCGCGCCAAATTGCGCTCGCGGACCGGTACGGCATCGAAATCGACATATATCGCGCAGGCCATTCGATTAAGGGCAAGGACGTCCATGCGGCCGTCCAGAATCATGGCAGGGGTATCCCGAAGAACCTCAAGCAGCGCGTACGCACCCGGACGCACTCGCCATGGAACGGCGGGCCGGCTCACTCTGGTCACGGACTGCGGTCTGGCCAGGTTGAACAGATGCGCACGCTCGACATCATCCAGCCGCAGAGCGCGGGCTACGGCCCCCAACACAGCTTCCGAGGCGTTGGCCACCCGTCCGCGTTCCAGACGGATGTAGTAGTCCGCGCTCAATCCGGCCAAGAGCGCAACCTCCTCACGGCGGAGTCCCGGAACACGGCGACTCGCCCCCGGCGTGACCCCGACCTGCTCAGGAGTCACC
Organism: Streptomyces sp. NPDC086549; assembly: GCF_044746205.1. Classification (NCBI taxonomy): domain Bacteria; kingdom Bacillati; phylum Actinomycetota; class Actinomycetes; order Kitasatosporales; family Streptomycetaceae; genus Streptomyces; species Streptomyces sp. NPDC086549. The sequence goes on from NZ_JBIVBS010000028.1 coordinate 38,897, forward strand.
CGGGCGCGCCGCGAGCGCAGAAAATCACTCAGCTCTTTGTTGTCACCTGAACCGGACGACGTCGTGCCCATATATTGAGGCTAGTCCTCGACATGCAATCCCGGCAAACGCACAGTGGAATAATGCGGCCACATAAGTCACTGCCTGTCAGTAAAAAGGGAACTTCCTGAAACGGTCGCCCCACAAAAGCGAAATGGAGCCGTTCCTCTTACCTCCAGGGCGACGTCGACTAAACAGGCGCTTTCCGAATATAGTCTTGGCGATTAAAAAGCGGATTTGGGATCACCTCAATGCCCTGATGCGTTGTTGCGAAAGTGGGCCGTCGAGGAAGTTCTGGGGGAGCAGGTGCCCATGCTCCCGGCACCGACTCGCCTTCCACGTCAATCCGGCTGCGGTACCTGGCAGTCGCTGCCGAGGGCTGCCCACACCGGCCACGCCCGTTTGCCCCACAGACCATCTCCGGTCGGGGCCCAAGTGGCAGGCGTGCATGACCTCGCCGCCGGCGGGGCCGCCGGTGGAGCTGAATGCCTTGCTGTCGTCCGAGCGTCGGCCCATGGCCGCGTCGACGACCTTTTCGCCGTTTACGCCTCGACGAGGATAAAGCTGCGCTATCCCGAAGCCTGCATTAGCGGTTACTCAGCGATAGGGAAAGGGGGCCTGCCAGTACCTGGACCAGTAGGCCATGGTCGAGGTAGGCCTGCTTGACCGCCCGCAGGTGCCTTTCCGGCTGGTTCTCTGGATTGCAGGTCAGCACGAGGCCCGCAGGCCTCGCCGACCTCGCCGACCTCGCCGACCTCGCCGACCTCGCCGATCAAGGCGAAAACTCGTTCGACGGTCTGGTGACGCATTGGGCGTAATCCACCGACGTCAAGAAACCAAGGACATCCCCATGAAGCTGAAGCTCGAAATGATCGTGCTGCCCGTCTCCGACATCGACCGGGCCAAGGCCTTCTACGAGAAGGTCGGATTCCGCCTGGACGTCGACTACACGGCCAACGAGGACATCCGGGTCGTGCACTTCACGCCGCCCGGCTCCGAGTGCTCGATCCTCTTCGGCGAGGGGATGACGCCCATCGCACCCGGCTCGTTCCAGGGCCTGTATCTCATCGTCTCCGACATCGAGGAGGCCCGCGCGCAGCTCGTCAGCCGTGGCATCGAGGTCAGCGAGATCTTCCACGACGCCAACAACCACTTCCACGGCCACGGGGGCGGGGACGTCACCCACCGCAGCCCCGGCCAGGACCGGCTGGCCGGCCTGCACCCCGAGCGCGCCTCCTACGGCTCCTACCTCACCTTCAGCGACCCGGACGGCAACGGCTGGGTGCTCCAGGAGGTCTCGCAGCGCCTCCCCGGCCGCTGACAGCCCCACAAGCCACCGTCCATGGGCTGCAACGGGCCGTGTCCGGCCCGGATGGCAGCCGGTCCGGCCCAGCGGTTCTCGCGGTGCGGGCCGAAGGCCGGCACCGGACCGCCGGGCGAGCGCAAGGATGCTCTCCGCCGCCCGGCGGTCGGGCTGCAACGGGGCCGCGCCGGCCGATCGGGCGCCGTGGGCGCCGAGGGCGCCGAGAGACGGCTTTGCCGCCGGGGCCGTCCCATCCCGTGACCGGCCACCGGCTCCCTCGACCCCTCGCGGTGCGGCGGCCCTGGTGCCGTCCGGCGGCGGAGAACGGCAAACGCGTCCGACAACGGGCCGCGGCCGCCGGAGTGCCCGACCAAGTCACGAAAGCAATGAGGAACGAAACAGTGAGGAACGCATCAGTGAGGAACGCATCCGTGAGGAACGAGACAACCCGCACCTACGACGTGATCGTCATCGGCGCAGGTCCGGTCGGCGAGAACGTGGCCGAACGCGCCCGCGCCGCAGGGCTCGATACCGTGATCGTGGAGCGCGAACTCCTCGGCGGCGAGTGCTCGTTCTGGGCCTGCGACCCAAGCAAGGCGCTGCTGCGGCCGGTGGTGGCTCGTGCCGACGCGAGCCGCGTACCCGGACTCAACCCAGCGGTGGCCAGCCCGCTGGACGTCGAGGCGGTCCTCGCACACCGCGACAAGATGTCCTCGTACTGGAAGGACGAGGACCAAGTCGACTGGCTGAACTCGGTCTCCGTCGACCTCATACGCGGCCACGGCCGACTCACCGGCCCCAAGCAGGTGGCCGTGCAGACCCCTGAGGGCGACAACATCGCCCTGACCGCCCGGCACGCCGTCGCCGTCTCAACCGGCACCCGCGCCGCCCTGCCCCCCATCCCCGGACTCGACACCGTCCGCCCCTGGACCAGCCGCGAGGCCACCACCGCCGACAAGGTGCCCGGCCGCCTCGCCGTCGTCGGAGGCGGTGTGGTCGCCGTCGAGATGGCTACCGCCTGGCAGGCCCTCGGGTCCCAGGTCACCATGCTCGTCCTCGAGAACGGACTCCTCGAGCGGATGGAGCCGTTCGCCAGCGAACTCGTCACGGACGGACTGCGCGAAGCAGGCGTCGACATCCGCTTCAACACCACCGTCACCTCCCTGACTCGCGAGGACGGCGAAGACGGCGCATTCGGCGAGGTTCGGATCACGCTCTCCGACGGCACGGAACTGGCCTCGGACGAGATCCTGCTGGCCACCGGCCGCGCCCCGCAGACCCGCGACGTCGGCCTGGAGACCGTCGGCCTCACCCCCGGCGACTGGCTGACCGTCGACGACACCTTCCGTGTCACCGGCGTCGACGGCGGCTGGCTCTACGCCGTCGGCGACGTCAACCGCCGCGCCCTGATGACGCATCAGGGCAAGTACCAGGCCCGGATAGCCGGCGCCGTCATTGGTGCCCGCGCCAAGGGAGAGCCCATCGACGACGCCCCCTGGGGTGCGCACGTGGCCACCGCCGACCACACGGCCGTCCCCCAGGTGGTCTTCACGCACCCCGAGATCGCCTCCGTCGGCCTCACCAGCCGCGAGGCCGAGCAGAGCGGGCGCAGCATCGAGATCGTCGACTACGACCTCGCCCGCGTCGCCGGCGCCCACCAGTACGGCGAGGACTACCGCGGCCACGCACGCATGCTCATCGACACCGACCACAACACCGTGGTGGGCGTCACCTTCGCCGGTCCCGGCGTCGGGGAACTGGTGCACTCAGCCACCATCGCGGTCGCCGGCGAGGTGCCCCTCGACCGACTCTGGCACGCCGTCCCCGCCTTCCCCACGCTCGGCGAAGTCTGGCTGCGGCTGCTGGAGACCTACCGCGGTTGAGCATGCTCCGGCCGGCATGCGGGGCGGTCCTGGCCTCCGCCGGGTGAACCGGTCGTCTGCGGGTCAGGAGCGATCCTCCTATTCCGGCGGCCGGCAGTGGCGGCCCGCAAACGCGGATCGAACCGAGGGCTCCGGATGACCGCAAGGTGCCGTACGGAATCCTCTTCCCCGGCGTCCGGTGCAACAGTTGCCCGCGGAACGGGGCTCCGGCATGGCCTGCTGGTGGCGCTGCGGGGCTGCGAAGCCCCGCAGCGCCCACGTCCGGGCCTGAGAGGCTGTGTCATTCCGGGCTTGAGGACTGCGTTCTCGCTGGTCAGGCGTAGGGTCGGCGGTCTCGGGAAATGGTGACCTGTTGTGTCATCACTCGGGTGGAGGCCGCACATGCCGTCGGTCGTGGGGCTGCTGGAACAGCGCGAACTCACTGCTCGCCGTCGTGTGGACGGGCTGCGGGTGGAGGCCGGCCGTATCCAGGCCGAGCCGGCCCTGGCTGAGCGGGAGTGGAACGAGTGGGTCATCGCGCGCTCGCGCGTCGGTGAGGTGCTGGCCCCGGGCAACGGCGACGCTGCTTGCCCCGATGCGTCCGAGGACTTGCCAGATCGCGGTGCACAGCCGGTGTCGGCCGGACCCGCGGAGGCTGCGAAGCCGAAATCGGTGATGGCGGTGTGGCGGGCGGGACTGAGCTGGTCAGCACTGTCGGTGGACTACCAGCGCATCCTGCAGGCTCTCGCGGACCGAAGCCGTCTCGGTCAAAGCCCGCTGACGTGCCAGGAGACGGCCGCCTGCTTCGGTCTGGCTCCGGTGCCCGGGAAGGTGGAAGCGCTGCGGTCGAAGGTGAAGCGGCTGACAGCGCGCGGCTGGCTGGCCGAACCGGCACCGGGCCGGTTCACGCTCGCGAAGGGCGTGGTCGGGCAGGGCAGCGGGTCATGAACATCGTTTGGGCGGTCTGCTGATCGTGCAACTCAGCCCCGCAAGGGTTCTCCCTGGGGGTCGTAGCAGACGAGCCCGTGCTCGCGAGCCAGGGCAGCGGCATACTCGGAGACTTCCTCCGCCCTGCTGTAGGACATGAGCAGATAGACAACCGGACCCGAGGCCTCATCTATGACAGGCGGTGACGCGCAGGGACTGCCGGGGACATCGCGGCCTCCTCCCGTAACCCGTCGACTCGACGCCGAGCAGCGAGCTCGTACTGTTCCAGCAGTCCCACAACCGACGGCATCCGCGACCTCCCCGGGAACGACGACCCGACAGGCCACCACTCCCACCGAACCACCACTCCTATCCCCGACCAGCGGAAACGCGTCGATCACGTCCTGAAAGACAACAGCTTCTAAGGCCGCCGACGAGATCCTCGACAAAGTCGCCGCCTACTGCCAGAGAATCGCCGACTCAGGCCACCAGCGGTAGTTCGTTGAATCCGGCAGTAGAGATCAAAACGACCTGACCGGCGACCGCCCGACCGTCCGCTACCGCACCGCTGACGGCGCCCTCCGCGCCATCGTCTGCGCCTTATGGTGTCATCGCTGGACCGGGCGAATGAGAGTCCAGCTGCTGCTGGGCGTGGGCGGTGCTGCTCGGGTATCAGATCGCGTTAGCCTTTTGAGGTCCCCCCTGGCGGTCGGGCGGCACCTCGCAGGCTCGTGCGGCGTCCAAAGCGCCGGGATGGCTGGGCCCTGGGAAGGGGATGTGACCATGTCAGATCGCCGACTACATGCTAGTAAGGCGATGCCTGTGCTCGCCGTGGTTCTCTCCGTCGCGGGGTGTGGTTTCGGTGACCGGGATGGAGCGGCGGAACCTCAGGTGCCACCCAAGGAGCAGGTGACCATGACCCATGGGCGCGACCCCGGCATTACCGTGCTCGAGTGCGGGCAGACGTTCACGCCGACGGCCTACGGCGTCCTGACGCTGACCGGGCGGTTCCCCACTACCGTGAGGATTGGTGAGCGGGTGGTCAGCGGCACGGTCGAGGCCACGAGCCGGGTGGCCGTCCGGGGCGTGGTCGCCCCGGACGCCGAGGTGTTCCTCATCCGGCACGGTCGGATCGCGACACTGCCGGTGCCGCAGGATTTGATGGGGGTCCGCTGGGATCTCGCTCCGGGGAAAGTCGAGCGCGTGCCCGGCAAGGCCGCACTCGTGTCCTGCGATCCGGGCAGCGGGCCCGTGGCGCCCGGGAGCTACGACCTATATACGAGGGTGGTGCTCACGCCGGACGACGGGGCGAGCACCGAGTCCTTCGGCGGGCCGTGGCCACTGGAGGTGCGGTGACGCGGATGACCGGGGATCGCGGGTGTGGGCAGGCGGGTCAGCCGGTCACGATGCTGACACCCAAGGTGGGGGCCACCACAGTCCACGGCTCGGCGTAGCTGGTGGTGTTGCTTCCCGCGATGACGTGCCCGCGGATGAAGGCACCCTGGCTGTCCTTGGCGTAGAAGGGGCTACCGGAGTCGCCTCCCTGTGTCAGGGTGCCGCCTTGGAAGACGATGACGGGTGACTTGCAGCCGGTCTGCGTGCATACCTGCCCGTTGATGCTGGTCGCCGTGTGCCCGCAGTTCTCGCCGGTGGTCCGGCCGCTGTGGCAGTAGTTGTTGTAGCCCTCGTAGGCGGTGCCGGCCGCAACCACTGGGATGCTGGTGGCGCTGTTGACGTCGCCGGTGAAGATGCGGCCTGTGTAGGGCTGGCCGCCGATGAGCTCCACGTCGATGGGCTCGTTGGTGACCGTGGGCAGGTGCCGGTTGGAGACGGTCCCGTACGTGTACCTGCCGGACTCAGTGGTGACGGTGGCGCCGTTGGCGAAGCAGTGGCCGGCAGTGACCATGAACCTGGTTCCGGCGGAGTTCTGCACGGTGTAGCCCGAAGAGCACAGAACGCTTCCGTTGCTGATGCCGCCTCCGCCGTAGAACGGCGGCGAGTCGTCCCGGCGGCTGAACACGTCGGTCGTGGTCGTTTTGCGCACCTGCATCTGGCTCACGGCCTGGTCTTGGTCTTTCGCCGCGCCAGGGAGGTCGGTCAGCGTGGACACCACGCCGTCCGGGGCGTCGGTTTCGAGGACGATCCTCCCGGTGGCCTGGTCCGCGTAGCTGGCGAACGTGTACTTGGTGTCGTTCGTGGCGACATAGTGGGCAATTTGCTTCTGGATCGCCGCCAACGCCAATTTCGTGGCGGGCGACACGGCGACCTTGGGCTGGGCACCCCGGTCAGGGGCGAGACTGTCGTCTGCCACCGCAGCCGCCGCGGTTGGCTTCTTGCCCTCCTCCCCACCCGACGCTCCTTGCGCCGGCCCGGTACTCAGACCTGTCAGCGCAGCGACGGCGGCGATGGCCATGCCAGCCAGGGTTGTTCTCGTTCTGAGCATCTGGATTCCTCCTGCTGCTTACCCACGACACATGCCGTGGCCTGTGACCTGACGAGCCGTCGGCGCAGAAATGCCGACGCTGATGCGCGCGCTCCGGACCGAGAGCCGGCTATAGCGGAGCGCGTGCAGGAACCCTGCGATCGAGCGTTGGACGGACCCAGCGGTTGGGGATACGGCTGATCCACCCCGTTCCGGGGGCGGAGGCGGGCGCCATCCACACCGGATTGTGCATCTGCTCGCCGCCGGTCGTGATCACCGCCAGGCCGGAGTCACCCATTCCGGCGAGTGGGCGGCGTAACGCACTTGAGAGAGCGTTACTGATTTCGGCTCGTCAAGGTGACGCTGGTTCATCGAGGGGCAGGCGGGTGCCGGCTATGAAGCCGTTGAGGGTGTCGGGCCGGTATTGAAGGCGCTTGAGGCGGTTGCGTACGAGGGCTTCGAGCCGGTCGAGGGCGACGACGGCGAGGTTGGCCAGGCTGCGCTTGATGTGTGCCCATACCCACTCGACGGGGTTCAGGTCCGGCGAGTACGCGGGCAGCAGGAACACCGTCAGCCACTCCCGCTCGGTGACGAGTTGCCGCATCTTATGGGAGACGTGGGTGTTGAGCCGGTCCCAGACCAACACGATCGGCGCCTTGACGAGCTGGTGGACGCCGTCGACCAGCGCGATGAAGTCGCGTTCGCCCATGCTGCGGCGCTTGCCCTTTCCCGCGGGGTGGGTGCGCAAGCGGTGACACAGACGGGTGCGGGAACCGGGCCGCATGGCGATCAGCCCGGGCACAGAGAGCCGTCCGGAACGCCGTCCGCTGACTGTCACGACCGGGGTGATACCGCGCCGGCCCCAGGTCCGTCCGCGGGGCGGCCGTCGCGTGAAGCCCGCCTCGTCCTCGAAGCAGATGTAGCCCCCGCACGCCGCCCGGACCCTTTTACCTCGACCCAGGTCGCCTCCTTCCACACGGTCACGGCCTGCTCGTCGCGCTCGGCGACCCGCCGCGCGGGAACCTGCGGGCTGAACCCGAGCCGGTGCATCAACCGCGTGGCACCCGAGACGCTGTAGGCGACGTGGAACTTCCTCCCGATCAGCGTGGCCACCCTCGCGGCGGTCCACACCTGGTCCTCCACCCAGCCATGCTTGGCAGGCCCCTCGTCAAGGTATGCGGCCAGCTTCTCCAGACAGCGCGGGGACAGACGACACCGCGATCCACTCGGGCCACGCGAGGCCAGAGCTTCGGCCCCGCCGTCCCGCCACAGCTGATGCCACTGGTAGACCGACTTCCGGCTCACCCGCAGCCGTCGCGCGACTTCCGGCGGCTTGATCTCCTGCTCGAACAGCTCAGCCGCCTGCATCCGTACCGTCTCCCGGCGCTGACGCCCCGCGGGGCTCAGCCCACCCCCATCCGCATACCTCATACACCAGGAGATACAGACAACAACCAGCCCCATCAGGCACTTCGAGAAAGATCACCCTAACGAGCCGAAGTCAGTAACGCCCTCTAATAGCTCATCGGTGAGCCCAAGCGCGGGAGTGCAAGGGTCCGCTGTGCGAGGTGGAAGCCTGCCCCCGTTCCGGGACTGGATCCCCGTGGTCAGACCGGCTACGCCTCGCCACTCGCTCTGTCGGGCGGAGACCTTCGGTAGTTCCGGGACCTCGATCTCTCGTCAAAGACCGGTCCCGCCCGGCAGGAGCGTGGGCATCACAGGTTTCATGTCGCCAGCCCGCCGGCAGGGGCCGACCTCTCAGCAGTTCGCGAGTCCGAGAGCTCTTCAGCAGACCGAGGTCCCTGCCGGTCGCTGGAGACACGAACGGCCCATGAGATGGCGTGCCTTGAGCGCTTCTATTAGAGCGCCGCGTGCTCCGCCTGGGTGCGAAACCGAGCGTTGGCACGGAGGTAGAGACATTGAGCGCGATCTTCTGCGACATCGGCTGGGCGGAAGGACACCACAACATAGCTCTAGTGGACAGGGATGGTGCCCAGCTGGCCAAGCTACGGATCAGCGATGACAGTGCAGGATTCACCTCTACTCAGTGCCCGTCCGCAAGGTCCGCCCACGCCAGCTGGTCAAGGTCAGGGCGGCAAGGCCCAGGTCGAGCTGCATTCGACCGTTCCCGATGCCGACGGTCAGGCCCTGCTAGCTGCCCATCCGCGGGCGGTCGGCCGGGGCGTCCGCGTCGTCGAGGAGACGCACTGGGACGGCCAGCCCACCGGCGACGTGACCCCGCCGCGTCGCGAACCCTTCACCGGCAGTGTCGAACTCGCTGCAGGCCCTGTAGAACCGGTCCGCGGTCACCCAGATCGAGGTCGGACGCCGTCCGGTGTTGGTCTATGACGAGCTGACCGGCACCCGGCCCTTCGCCACCAACTCCCCGACGAAGGAGTCCTCTTGAGCGAGCTGACCGGCAACCGCATCCGCACCACGGCCGACAAGCTCGGCCTGCCCCACCTCGCGGAAACCATCAACAAATACATCCGCCGCGCGGAGGAGGCCAAGATGGGCTACCTCATCCTGACCTCGGACAAGACCTTCAGCGAGTGGGGTCAGGTCTTTGGCGACGACGTCCTCGCCACCACCATCCTCAACCGGCTGCTTCACCACTGCGAAGTGATCTCCATCAACGGCCCCAGCTACCGGCTCAAGAACCGGCTCCAGGCCATCGAGCGAGAGAACGAAGTGGCCTGACCACTGGGGACGTTCAAACGCACCAACCCGACCAGCAGAGAGTACGCGGACACTGCCGGCACATCCAACCGCAGACCGTCTGTCCAGCCCAAGCACCAAACGTCTCCCGACCTGGCCCCGGACGGCCACCAGGCCGCAAAACAGCAGATCCACACCACGCCACGACGTGCACACACCGCGCAAAACACAGCCGGCCAAACGACAATCAAAGAAGTCAGCCACCCCGAAGCCCCGCCGCACAGGTTAAAGATCAAGCCTGGGGCCTGTTGCGAAAGTGCGCCTCTCCCGTTGGCCGGGTCGGTCCAGCATGAATGTCAGACGTGTCTGTCACGCTCTGGTCATGGAGATGACGCTGCAACTGACGATCGACTGTGCCGACCCGCAGAGGCTGGTGGCGTTCTGGAGCGAGGCTCTGGGATACATACCCGAACCTCCACCGGGCGGCCATGCCACGTGGCGGGAGTACTGGGCAGCCATGGGGGTGCCCGAGGAGGAGTTGCCTGTAGGTGCGGGCGACATCCCGGAGTCGATCGTCGATCCCGCAGGACAGGGGCCCCGGGTGTGGTTCCAGCAGGTTCCCGAACCCAAGGCCACCAAGAACCGAATACACCTCGACCTGAAGGTCGGCGGCGGGCGCGACGTCCCGTTAGCGGTTCGCACGCAGCGGGTCACCACTTCAGTGGAAAGACTGATCAAAGCTGGCGCCAGTGTGCTTCGGATCACGGATGAGCCGGACATGGGGCTGTACGCCGTCCTGCTGCAGGACCCGGAAGGCAACGAATTCGACGTTGTCTAGGAATCGTTTGGCCATGCTGCTCACAACCACTCGTCGATCGCCGCGACGAGGACGGTCGCTTCGTGACGGGTTGCGACGGCACGGTGCCTCTTGAGCCGGTTGATGCAGCACTCAACGGCTGGGCCCTCACCCCTGATCTTGGACACTCGAGACACTGGATCTTGAGGATCTGAGAACGGACATGTCGTGGTCATGGAGCACTCTCCGCCGGAGTTCAAGGCGGACACGGTCGCGCTACATCTCGCGGCCCGCGACGACGATCAAGCAGATCGCCGCCAACCTGGGGGTGAACCCGGAGACGCTGCGCAACTGGATACGGGACGCGGGCAGCAGGCATCCGCGCGGCCGTCGGACGGAGGCGCCGGTGCAGCCGCAGACGGCGGTGGAGGCCGAGCTCGCGGCCCTGCGCAGGAAGGTCCGCGAGCTGGAGGAGGAACGCGAGATCCCGCGGAAGGCCGCGAAGTATTTCGGGGCACCGCGTGGATTGGGCAGGACGTCGATCGACGCAGCGATCTCCTGTTCCAGGGCGGTGATCTGCTCGCTCAAGTGATCAACCGTGGCGAGCAGAAGTTTCAGCAGCCGGGCGTGGTGGTCCTCGAACTGCCCCGTCATCGCCTCGATGAGCGCATCGTGCTTGGCGGTCAACTCGCCCTGGGCGAGGCCGGCAAGGGACCGGGGGCTGCGCTCACCGGCGATCAGTGCCTCCATCATCGCTCGTCCGGAGACGCCGAGCGGATCGGTGGCCACGGACGAGAGCCGGATCTGAGTGTCCCTCAGGACCTTCTCGATGCGCTGCTTGTGACGGGTGCGTTCATGCACGAACACGGTGCGAGTACGGGTGAAGTCCCTCAGCTGCCGGACCGGCTTGGGCGGTACGAAAGAAGGGCGGACCATGTCGTGTTCGGCAAGCTTGGCCAGCCGGACTGCGTCCAGTTTATCGGTCTTGGGACGGCCCGGAACGTTCTTGACCTGGCGGGCGTTGACCCCAGCACCGAAGTCCACGGCCCTCCAGCAGGTAGAAGAACGGACGCCAGTAGTTGCCGGTGGCCTCCATCACCAGCGTGACGCCTTGGCAGACCAGGTGGTCGCCGAGTTCAACGATCGCGTTGGTGGTCGAGGCGACCGTCCAGACCCGCTGAGCGCGCTTACCCTCGCGTTGTTCGTGCGGGAGCCGGGTGCAGACGACCCCGCTGTTTTTGGCGATGTCGATCGCGGCAACCCGGGCTACCGCTTCCTCCTGTGGTTCTTCGTTCGACTCGTCCACCGTGCCTCCCGTGTCCTGGTACTGCGCGGAAGCTGTCCGGGGAACCGGAGGGGAACGGAAAGGCTGATCGGCGTGCACGAGGCAACAGTTGGCGACCCCTGGCTGGCTCCCGCGTCAGACTCTTTCTCGGGCGCACCGGCCCAAACCCCATCGACGTGCGCGGACAGCCCCGCGTCCATGGTCAAGGCGCACCCAACTCGATCGGCAGGGCGCCCGGAAGCACGCAACTCAAGGAGTCCGACGCACACAGATTTTCACGCCGCCAGGCGTGACGGGAGTTACAGGAGGACTATTTGAAAAATTCTCCACCCTGTACTCAGGCTCGGGTGGACCTGCTCGCCTCGTCTGGTTCTGACCGCAATTCCGTGAAAGCCCAGGTCAGAGTGTGAATGCAGGAACGTTCACTCAGGACAGTTATCGATCACGGGGGCTTCCTCGATCGAAGACGTGCTGTTTCCCAAGAATCGATGTCCGGCTGGAGAGTGTGAGCGTCACTGCCACCATGCTGTCCGTCGACGCCGCGGCATGCGGACGGCCACCGTCTTGCCCGAGCTGCCGATGGCGGGGACGCAGAGTGCACTCGACCTACCGCCGCAACTTGTCCGAGCCGCCCTTTGGCGGGCAGAAGTTGGTCGTGCGTCTGCGGGTGCGGCGCTTCTTCTGCGATCGGAAATCGTGCGCCCGTAAGACGTTCGTCGAGCAGGTCGACCAGCTGACGGAACGTTACCGACGCTTCAGCCTCGGGCTGAAGGAGTGGCTGACGACGGTGGCCATCGAGCTCGGCGGCCGGGCCGGCGAGCGGCTGTGCCGCAAGCTGAACCTGACGGCGGGCCGGACCTGCCTGGTGGGGCTGCTGGAGGAGCCACTTGCTCCGGAGCGGTCACGGCGGGTCCTTGGGGTGGACGAGTTCGCCTTCCGCCGCGGGTGCCGGTACGGCACCATCCTGGTCGACGTCGAAGCCGGGCGGGTGGTCGACGTCCTGCCCGACCGCACCTCGGAGACCATCGCCGCCTGGCTGACCGCCCACCCCGGCGCGAAGATCATCTGCCGGGACCGTGCCAGCGCCTACACGAAGGCGATCAAGGAAGCCGGGCCGGACGCCATGGAGATCGCGGACCTCTGGCACCTGCTCCAGAACCTCTCCTCCGCGGTCGAAAAGGCCTGCCACCAGCACCGGCCGTGCCTGAAGAAGCACGCAGAAAGGGGAGGTGACCACCCGATCCGGATGCCGCTGGTGGACGCCCTGCCGCCCACGCGGATCGTGCAGCGCGTGCTCCAGCACCACGCCGAGATCACGCGCATGGTCGCGGCCGGGCATCCGCTCAGTGACATCGCCCGCCGCCTCGGTCTCGACCGCAAGACGGTCCGCCGCTACCGCGACACCAGTCTCGACCACCTCCTCGACAGCGCCCGCGACCGCCGCCCCGAGAAGTTGGATGCCTTCAAGCCGTATCTGCAACGGCAGTACGCCGCAGGCATCACCAACGGCCGCACGCTGTTCCAGCAGATCCGCGAACGCGGATACCGCGGCGGCTACTCGACACTCACCCCCTACCTCCGAACGCTGAAAGCCGGAACGGCCCCGGCCGCACCAGCGGAAATCCCAAGCCCGCGCCGGATCACCTCCTGGAGCATGCGCAACCGCGAGCGTCTCAGCACCCAGGAGGTCGAGCACCTCGACCAGGCCCGCCTTGCCTGCCCGGACATCGCGCGAGCCTGCGACCTCACCCGGGCCTTCACGGACCTCGTCCGCAACCGCCGAGGTCAGCTGCTGCCTGCCTGGATCCGCCAGGCCGAACAGTCCGATGTTCTCCCGGTCGCCAAGTTCGCCGCGTTCCTCCGCCAGGACTTCGACGCTGTCACCGCCGGACTCACCCTCGAATGGAGTTCCGGCAAGGTCGAAGGCCATGTCAATCGCGTGAAAACGATCAAGAGAGCCATGTACGGCCGAGCCGGCTTCCGACTGCTACGGACCCGAATCCTCGCCCGCGCATAGCCTCGGGCCGGTCAGGGAATCCAGCCGGCCACTACCCGCTCGGCCACCGAGAAGTCGGTCCCGCAGTCCGGGCAGGCGGCCCGCCCGAACAGGTAACGGACGCCATGAGCCAGGCCCTCCTGACCGTCCGCCAGGGCCCGCGTGAACAACCTCCGCGGCAGCCCTTCCAGCTGCTGCCTTCGCGCCGGCTGGAGGGGTGACTTCTGCACTTCTTGCAGCGCATAGTCGTCGGTGCAGCAGAAGTAGTCGTCCTGTCCGATTACGACGAACATGTTGACGCCGCAATAGGGGCAGTCGACCTCATACTCCCCAGTCTGCAGGCCGTCCAAAGAGCGGTCCCAGATCTCGACGCCCTCGAAGGAGAGCAGGGCCTGCAGCAGGTTCACGTATTCCTCGGCCTCGTCCGTCTGGCTCAGGCGTCTATTGGTGAGGTCATGCAGAACCGCAATCGGAGCCGAGAAGACCGTCAGAGGGCTGTCGGGCTCGGACAACCCGGGCGAACAGGAAGCGATGGCTCCCGCCGCCGACAGCACCCCGCCCAGGGTCTCCGGGCTGGCCGCGGTCGCGATCTCGGCCAAGCGCGGAAGTGCTGCGAAGCTGGCAGTGAAGGCGGTGTCGAGCTGCGGACACAAGTGGTCCATCAGCTCGGACCACACACCGCTGGGGTCGGCCTCGAACCGGTTCAAGAGAGCAGGCACGTGCCCTGCTGAACCGCACGCGTCGATGAGTGTCGACCAATCCGTCATGCGTTCATCCAACCAGGCGACTCCGAACGGGCCGCACCTGGCCGAGAGACTCCAAGATCCTTCACGGAATCGCGGCCAGAACCCCTCGTCTCCCCACCCTCTGCTCGCGGGCAGGTCGCGTTCCAACTCGCTCGTCCGAGCCGCATGCGACCGGCGGGGTGGTGATCGCCTTGTCCGGCCGCGCCGAACGGAGCCCCGATCGTCCGCCACCTCGGCAGGACAGCAGCAGAAGGTCTGAAACTTCGTCCTGACCGGCGCTCTCTCGTCAGGTCCAACGGCTTTGCGACGATGGTTAGTTCCGGAAAGGGATGTGATGTTTCGCCCAGCCCGTTGACCTGTCGCAGCACACCGCGACGGCCCCATACTCCAGGACCTGACGAACCGACGGGCGAAGGAGCACGGTGAGCGCAGCGGCGGCAGCAGGGACCTGGAAGCTCGGGGACCTGGAGGTGAATCGCATCGGCTACGGCTCGATGCGGCTGACCGGCAACGGCATGATGGGGAACTCCGACGGCACGCCGATCGACCGCGATGTCGCTGTCGCCCTGCTGCACAGTGCGTTCGAGCAGGGCGTCAACCACATCGACACGGCCGCGTTCTACTTCTCGCCACTGCGATCCGCGAACGAGCTCATCAACCGTGCCCTGTCATCCTGGTACGGCGATGTGGTCGTGGTGACCAAGGTCGGCCCGGCACGCGATCCCTCCGGCGAGTGGCTCTACCTAGCCCGCCCCGACCAGCTGCGTGGCCAGGTCGAGGAGAACTTGCGACAGCTTGGCCGGGACTACCTGGACGTGGTGAACCTGCGCGCCGGCGGCCCCCGCACAGCCTCGATCGCCGAGCACTTCGGCGCCCTCTCCGAGCTGCGCGAGGCCGGCCTGGTCCGGCACCTCGGGCTCTCCGCTGTCCTGCCCGAGCACGTGGCCGAGGCCCAAACGATCGCGCCCGTGGTCTGTGTACAGAACTCCTACGGCCTGGACTGGCGCCGCGCCGACGAGAGTGGGCTGGTGGACCTGTGCGGGGAGCAGGGCATCGCCTTCGTCCCGTTCTTCGCGGTCTCCGGCCTGCGGCGCGAGGCAGCCGCAGGCCGGGAGCAGGACGCACGCGTCCAGTCTGTCGCCCGGGCCCACAATGCGACGCCGGCCCAGGTGCGGCTCGCCTGGACCCTCCACCGCGGTCCGCATGTGCTGGCCATTCCCGGCACCAGGAACCCGGCGCACCTGGCAGAGAACATCGCCGCCGGAGTCCTGCGCCTGACCGAGGAGGAGTTGGCCCTGCTCAACAAGCCGGACGAGAGCACTGCCTGAGACTCTGCGGCTCTATCCGCAGTTCCGTGAATCCCCAGGTCAACGATTCCTACCGGTAATTGGCAGCCGAATCGTCGTGGGGCGTCGGGCGGCCAATCGGCGGAAGCCACAAGCGGCAGAAGTTTGAAAGCCACACCCGACGCCCCTGGGTAGGCCAACCATACGAAGGGCTCGCCCAGTCCCGTGGAAGAACGTAGGGAAGTTTGACCGCTTGCTGGTTAGTCTCGCTGCAGGATGACCGCTCAGCTACGTCGAGGGTCGGGGGCACAGTGGACTGGGGAACGCTCGCAAGCCCGACGTACCACCACACCACGCGCCAGCCGAGCACCCTCGCTCGTGCCAGCCGGCACACCCCGACCCCGGCACCCCGCACACAGGAATGAGCGACCCCCTGACAGCCACCCACCACCGTGCCAACGGGCTCACGGCAGCAACCTGGTCACCCCATGGCAGCAACTACCAGCACAGACCACGCCCAGCACCGGCTACAACCCATCCACGACCACTGACACCCAACCAACCCACCCACTCACACGGCCTACTGCACGTTGACGGTGACGCTCCACAGGAGCAGAGGCAGAGTGCAGGGGTGGCCAGGCCAGACGATCTTGCATCCCCTCACGGCGGAGAGCGTGGCCGACCCTGAGCCGGTTGCTCTGAAGATGGCATGCGCGTCGCCGTTCGGGGTGGCGATGCTGGCTGCCTCTGCGAGGACGTTCGAGTCCGAGGATGTGGGCGCGCTCCAGGCGAACACTGTGCCGGGCCCGGGCGTAGTGCTGCTCGTCAAGAAGACAGTGACGATATCGTCGCGGTCGACCGTCACCGTCTTGCCGTTGTCGGCAGCGGTGAGTTCCAGAACCGGGCCGTTGGCCGCAGAAGCGCGCGGAGCAGGTGACACGGCCGAAGCAGCCGCGGACGAGACCCCCGTTGCAGCCAGAACCAGCCCCATCGCCACAGGGATCGACAACCGCCCGATGACCTTCACGACCTTCACGAAGACTCCTGTTGATAGACCTACTCTCCGCTAGTCCTATCCCTCTGGGGCAAGCCACCGATGCCTCAACCGGCAACCGTCACCCCATCCGGTGACCGTGTCACTCGACCGGTCGCAGCAGGCTCGAAGGGCCCGCGGCCGGACGGCCTTCAGCCACCGTAAGGGCTCTCGGTGTGTCGGCCGGCGCTGGTGCGGAAGTCGGACATGCCGAGGTGGACGGTGGTGTGCCGGGCCGCGAGGCTGCGCATGGCGGTGCGCTTCTGCTCGGCGGCGGCGAGGCTCGCCTCGATCCGATCGGCTGCTGGAAGGCGCGGATCAGTCTGTGGGGAGGGCGGCGGCTGGGACCGCGTGCTGCTCGGCGGCGGGTCGCGACGTCTTCGTGGAGTCGGCATCGCGGTAGATGTGGGTGGCGGCCAGGGCGAGCAAGAGGAGGCCGCCGGCGAAGGCGTAGACGGTGCGTGGCTGGACGAGTGAGGCGACGGCCCGAGCACATCAGGGCGGCAATGGTGGCACTGTTGAGCAGCGCGGCATGAGCCGCCACCGCGCTCCCCTGTCTGGCTGAGCCGATGGTGCGCCCCACGGTGGTCTGGCGTGCGACACCGAATGCTCCGTCGGCGATACCTGCCAGGGCCGTCAGGACGAAGAGACCTGGCAGGCCGTGCAGGGCTGCGATGGCCAGCAGGGCTGCGCCCACCGCTAGGACGGTGAGGACGGCGGGGCGAACGGTGGGGCGTTCAGCAAACCAGCGTCCGGCGATTGCGGCCCCGGCGATCTGCCCCGCTGCCCATGCTGTTGTCACCAGCCCGAAGACCGTTGCGCTGGCGCCGTAGGAGTCGCGTACGAGGTAGATCTCCACGACGTTGGTGACCTGCAGGGCGAAGTTGAGTACCAGCCCGATGAGCACCATGCGTGCCAGCGGAAGGTGCTGCGAGTACTCGTAGGCCGACGAGGAACCCGGATTCTTGGTCAGGCTGTGCCGAGTTGGAGGGTGTGGCGGTGTCGGTCGGCGCCGGCAGGAAGAGCGCGACCACGGGAACGGAAAGGTAGGTGACCGCGTCCATCAGCAGTACCCCGCGCAGTCCGATGGCGTCCATGAGCAGGGCACCGACGCCGGGCCCCCTGAGGAAACCCAGGCTGGATGCCATGGAGACAAGCGCCCCGGCGCGGCTCATCAAAGGCCCGGGCGCAGCCTGAAGCAGTACCTTCACGAACACCGGCGCCGCGATCGCCATCAGCCCTGACAACACGGCGAACATAGCGATGAGCAGGGCAACTGCGTGGGCCGTCGCCATCTGGGCGCACACGGCGACCAGGGCGACGCCCAGGGGTGACAGTACCCGCCTGGCCGGATAGCGGTCGGATATCCGGCCGACCAGGCCGGCCAGCACGATCGCAGGGACAGACATCGCCCCGAACAGCGCGGCGATTCCGAAGCCCCCCGTGCCTCGGTCGTGGAAGTCAAGCATCAGTGCGGTGATGGCGAGACCGTCCTCCAGGCAGGAAACCAGGAGCGTGACAGCGATTGCCGTCACGTGACCTGGGAGACGGCCGCGCGCGCCGGCCGAAGTCATGATGTGAAGTCATAGTTCACGCCCAGTGGCCCGCAGCGATCTGCCGGCTCGTGGTCGACCACATCGAGGAAACCGACGGAACCGTCCGCATCCGCCTCGGCGCCGTCCCGGTCGAGCTTCCTGGATCCGTCGCTGAACTGGCCCTCCGCCAGGTCGCGATTCGCCGCAGCCATGCCGTCCTTGGCCGGACAAAGTCACCCTCGCTCTTCCCCGCCGGCCAGCCCGGCCGCCCAATCAGTGCCTGGGCCATGGGCGAACGGCTCCGCAACCTCGGCATCCGGCTCGCGGAAGCCCGCTCGACCGCCCCGTTCCAGCTCGCCACCGAACTGCCCGCCGCGATCCTCGCCCGCGCCCTCGGCATCGACATCACCGTCTCTGTCAAGCGGCAGCGCGCCGCCGCCGGAGACTGGGCTGCCTACGCGCAGCCGATGTGAGTAGCCGGACGTCAGCACAGCCAAACTAGACACGAACAAGAGCCCTGTTGCATCTGGACACTCTTAACTCGCAATCGGTGAGGGCGGGCTGTGCCCGCCCTCACACCGGCCCCGAGACATCGCTAGGACTCCGGAGACGTGTACTTCGGACTTGGTTTCCGCGCCGGAGCCTCAGCCGTTGGCCAGGGTGCGGCCGAGAAGGGGCAGCAGGCGGTCCCAGTGGCGCTGCAGCGCGGCGGGGTTGAAGGCATCGGTGTCGGACATGGTGAAGCCGTGAATGGTGCCGGGGTAGATCTCGGAGGTGTAGCTGACACCTGCGGCATCCAGGGCCTGGTTGAGCTCGCCGAGGGCCTCGGGTGTCATATCGGTTTCGGCGTGGCCGAGGTGGACCTGGGCGGTGAGCTTGGAGACGAGGTCGGGCCCGTCGGCGCCTACGGGGCCGTGGAATCCGGCGACGGCGGCAACCTGGCCGGGGTGGGCCGCGGCGGTGCGCATCGCCAGGAGGCCGCCTATGCAATAGCCGGTCACCGCGACCGGTCCGGCATCGACCTCGGGCTGGGCGGTGAGGAACCTGAGGTAGGCGTCGGCGTCGCTCAGGACACGTTCGGTGGTGTGCGCCTGGATCAAGGGCATCAGCTGGGCGAAGACCGCGGGTCGGACCTCTTCTCCGATGTGTTCGGGAAGTTCGATCACCGGTGCCGGGCCGTGCCGGTAGAAGAGGTTGGGGAGGAGCACGTAGTAGCCGTGCCCGGCCAGTTCGCGGGCCAGCTCCTGCAGCACGGGCCTGATGCCGAAGCCGTCCGCGTACATCAGCACCCCCGGGTGCCGCTCGCCGCGGTCGGGGAATGCGGCGAAAGCGTCGGCCTGGCCGTCCGTGGTGGGAATCTGCAGCGTCTTGGTGGGCATGATTTCTCCTGTCGTGGTTGACATGTCGAGCCTGTGATCAACACGACGGAGGCGGGGCCCGCGCAGCAGCGCAAGATTCTCGATCCAACGGCGGGCCAGCACCGGCCCGTACGGCGCTCAGAAGAGCACCGGGTCACCAATCCGTGTGTGGCGCAACGCCGTCCCGGTAGTCATGGCCGCACAGCTTAGCCCACGGGCCAAAAAGCCGGCGGTACTTCGAAATGCTCCCAAGTTCGGAGAATGGCGGCTGCTGGCCGAAGGCGCCCCCGACGACGCCACAGCCGATTACCTCCACCGCTACTTCGAACCCACCGCCCGCGCCATCGACGGCCCGGAGAAAGCCCTCGCAGGACTGGGCCTCCTCGATGACGCCTTCGCCCTGGACCTGTGCAAACCCAAGGACTACTTCCACCGAGTGCGGCCCACCGCCTTCCGTGCCACCGACCTCGCCGAGGCAGGCACCGAGGAGGATGGCGAGTAGTACAGCGTTACGTCCACAGCCGGCAGCGACGAGCCAGAACAGGACTCCGCATGAACACCGCTGCCATCCCCGACCCCCGCACGGCCGCTGCCCTGGCCGTCCGCCGCCACAACACAGAGACCGCCCTCCAGCGGGTCAGCGAGGCCGTCACCCGGCTCCGCCGCGAGAAAGCCCAGGTGGCTTTGCGCATGTTCGCCAGGTCTGGCTCGCTTTCCGTGAACCGGTCACGGTGGGTCGTACGACGTAGTTCAAAGGCTGTGGTTCTGGTGCCCTTCTGTGGCGAGAAAGTCTCGCGCCGCAGAGGTGACCTGGTCGCTGATGTGCTGCTGTTCCGGATGTTGATCGTTCAGCAGGTCGAGTGCACTCGCCAGATCAACGACGGGTTGCAGCGCGTCGGGGTAGTCGAGTTCGCCTGCAGACTCCTGATAGATCAGCTTGGCTCCGCGAACGGGATCGAGCTGGCACACCACGATCTGGCCGGCCCACCAACGGGCTGCGGTCCATCGCGCCTTGGCAAGATCTTCCGAGGCCAGCGGCAGCAGGCCCAACTCTTCCAGCACAAGGTCGAACAGCTCGCGGGCCTGGGGGTACTCTCCGCGCACCAGCCCAGCCAGCAGAGGAAGCGAGGGAGCCTCGATGTCGGCCATTAGGGCGTCCAGGCCCAACTGGACCAGATAAGCGTCCAAGGGGCGCTGCCAAGGTTCCATCGTCAAGTCTGCAGCGGCCATGCGGATCAGGCTGATCGCTACTGCTGCGTCCATACTGTCGGCCCCTCGTCATCTTTCCGTAGAGGGAAGTCCTATCACCGAGAGCCGGGCGGTTGATCAGATGGCCGGCAATACGCGCTTGCGCAGCAGGCTGAAGCCGGCTCGGCCACATCGGCGGGAAACCGCAGGTAGGAGGCATGCATGCGGCTTGACTGTCGGCCACACCAACACCGTCGCTGATCATTTTCAGGCAACTTCCCCGAGACCTTGCAGGCGTCAGCCGTCACTCAACGTGTGCGTTTCACGGAAGTTGAGCCAGAGCCCGAGAACGGACAGCACCTGTTCACCAGTTGAGGAGGCAGACAGGTGAGGGCGCGAATCGAACTCTTCACGAGATTCGACAGCACTGCCCGAGGTGCCTTCCAGGCCGACAGGCAGGTCTGGGAGGATCTCGCGGTGACCAGCGTTGATGACGCCGCCCACCAGACGCTTATCCGCCGTGGCTTCGCCCTGGAGTACGCCACCCTCGGCTGGAACGTGATCGGCATCGTGGTTCTCGCCGTCGCCGCGATCTCAGCGAGGTCTGTGGCGCTGGCCGGGTTTGGCCTGGACTCCCTGATCGAGATCGGCGCCTCCGCCGTGGTGATCTGGGAGCTGTCCGGTCGCGGCGAGGATCGCCAGCGCCTTGCGCTGAGGCTGATTGGTGTCGGTTTCTCGCTGCTGGCGGCGTACCTGCTGGTGCAGTCCACTTGGGTGCTGGCCACCGGCTTCCGGTCCCACCACTCGCCACTGGGCATCGGCTGGACTGCGGTGACGGCCGCGGTGATGTTCGCGCTCGCCGCCGGCAAGACACGCACTGGCATCATGCTGGACAATCCGGTGCTGAAGACCGAGGGTCGAGTCACCCTGATCGACGGCCTGCTGGCCGCCGCCGTGCTGCTCGGCCTCCTGCTGAATTCTCTCGCTGGCCTGTGGTGGGCCGACCCGGCCGCTGGGTACGTGCTCGTCTACTACGCGCTGCGCGA
Organism: Streptomyces sp. NPDC086549; assembly: GCF_044746205.1. Classification (NCBI taxonomy): domain Bacteria; kingdom Bacillati; phylum Actinomycetota; class Actinomycetes; order Kitasatosporales; family Streptomycetaceae; genus Streptomyces; species Streptomyces sp. NPDC086549. The sequence continues at coordinate 60,377 of NZ_JBIVBS010000028.1, forward strand.
GGTCAAGGAGATCTTCTTCGGCGAGCACTGACGGCCTGACCCGCCCAGATGCTGTCCCCTCTCATGAACGGGGCTTCCACCCTGTGTGGACACCTACTCTCATGCAGCGGTGGCCAGAGTAGTTGATCTCTGTTCGAAGGTGACGGGCGCGAGGTAGCCGATCGCGGAGTGTCTGCGCCAGCGGTCGTAGAAGCCGAGCCGCAGGAGTTATCCCTCTTCGTCGAATTGTGCCCGGCCGATCGCGACGCGTTCGGAGACGTCACTGATCTCCGTCATCCCGCGAGCCTACGAACCCGCCCGCCCCGTGACCTGGAATGGACTGACCGCCCCTCTCGGCGCCACCCGACAATCAAGACGACGGGCTACCGCCCGCCACCGGCCCGAGAACCCTTCACCAGCGTCACGCAGTACCCCTGACCAGCGAATCCCAAGACGGCAAGGGTTCACTGAAGTTCGCCCGGTTCGGATCCTCCGTGCCGCCTTCTGCGTGAGACCGGGATGTCACGCACCGCAGACCACGCGTCTGACCGACCGAGTCCCTCCCGGATCCAGCTGGTTGACGCGCTGGTGCGAGCCCCCGACGGTGATCGAGGCGAAGAAGTGCCTGACCGGGCGGGCTCTTGGGCGACCGATGTCGACGAGGCCCCACAGAGGGTCGAGATTGCATGAAGCGGCTACCAAGACCGCCTCGGTAGCCTCTTTGGCGCAGGGTGTTACAGGTCCAGGAGCCGCGGAAGCTGGGCGATCGCGCGGAGGAGCCCGACCATGTCGTCATGGTGCATGTCGTTCCAGGTGGCGGCGATCGGAAGGGCCAACTCGCGGCGCAGCTCGTCCTTCTCCGGATCCGCCAATTCGAGGGCCTTCTTGAGCTGCTCGCTCGTCAGCTCGGTGCAGTAGGCCGGGGAGCCGGGCTGCATGCGCCAGGACTCTGCGATCGGTCCCGCGTCAACGACATCGAAGCCGGTCTGGTCGATCAGACCGCTGATGAGCCGCTTGGCTTCGGGGCTGTCGCCCGAAACGGGGATGGCGATACGCCCCGGGGTGCCCTCGGGTACACCCTTGTTCTGCAGGGTGGCCACGCCGAGCGCGTTCCAGGCACGGATGACCGGGCGGCCGATGTGCTCCTCGACCCACGCGCTTTCGGGCTGCCCGTTCTCGATGGCCTCGATCTGCCCGTCACGGAAGGGGTAGTAGTTGGAGGTGTCTACGATCACCACGTGGCCCGGGATCTGGTCGATGACGGGCTTGAGGTCGGGCATCTTCCCGAGCGGGATCGAGGTGATGAGCACGTCGACGTCCTGACCGGCCTCGGCGGCGGTGACTGCGGTCGCGCCTGTTTCCGCCGCGAGGTCCTGGATGGTCTCGGGCCCCCGGGAGTTCGCGACCCGGACGGTGTGGCCTGCCTTCGTGAACGTGCGGACCAGGCCGGTCCCGATGTTGCCCGTCCCGATGATTCCGATCTTCACTGCTGCTTTCCTTTCGAGTTCGCTGCTCGGTCCGCCGCCGGGAAGCCGCTGGGCCGGACGAGGCTGTCGAGGAGGTCCCGGAGCTCGTCGAGGTCGAACTCGGGTGACTCGCACAGCGCGTCAACCTGTTCGACCACTCGCCAGACGTCCTCCCGGATGGCCTCGCCGTCCGGGGTGAGGTCGACGAGTACACGGCGTTCGTCCCTGGGGTCGCGCGTCCGGGTGACCATGCCCAGTGCTTCGAGCCGCTTGACCAGCGGTGTGATGGTGCCGGTATCCATTCCGAGCTTCTCACCGAGCTCGCCGACAGATCGTGGCGTGCCACTGTAGAGCTCGAGCAGTGCCAGGTACTGGGGGAAGGTGAGTCCCAAGGGTGCGAGGTAGGGCTTATGTGCGCGGACCATGCGGTTTGCCGCCCCGTAGAGGGCGAACGAGAGCTGCTGTCCGACTGCGTGGCGCGAGGACTGGTCTTGCTGTGTCATGTCGTCGACCTCTTCATCCGGTGCTATCTCGCGACTATATTATCTAGCGTACAAGCATTTAGAGCGCTAGGCGAATGTGGGCCAGGGCTCCGTGAGTGCCGCCGCCGCGCCGGGCGAGGTCCGCACGAAGAAGGCGGGCAACAGGGCGGCCGCAGGCCGTACCGCCGTGGCCAGGAACGCCGTCTGCCCGCCGTGCACCTGGGCTTGAAGGGCGCATCGCCGCAGGGTGCTCCTGCAGCGGCAAGGCGTCGATGTGCAGGAGTCCTGGCGACATGCTCCGCCGGGCTCGGCGCCCTGGCCGACCTCGGCTTCCTCGGCCCTGACGATGATCCCGACCAGCCGGTCGTCGTCACCGGCTACGAGGCCCACCGCCCGTAAGCTCACCACCGGCGAGAAGCAAGCCAATCGCGTCCTGGCCGCCGGCGCGCTCCCGTCGAGCACTGCTTCGCCCGACTGAAGATGTGGCGGCCCCTCACCGGACTCCACACCGACCAGACCCACGCCACCGATCTCCTGCGCGCCCTGCTCGTGCTCACGAACCGCGAGGTCAACCGCTGACCGATGACCGATGACCGATGACCAAGAGCGAAGACAGCGGCCCGCGACCTGGGTGAGCACGACCCTGCACGATCACACCACCCCGCTGACCTGCAACTTCAAGATGGCGCACGCTCAGCGTGCCCCGATCAACGATCTACGGCCACCTCGACAAGACCAAGACCAAGACCAAGACCGTGCCCCGTCAGCCCAAGAAGGCTGCAACTACGAAGCCCTGACAGCTACGGCGGGTTACTTGTTCCCTGATGTCTGGGCTGGGACTCCGGGGAGCCGAAACGATGCGACGACGAGCCATCGAGACCGCCGAGGACCTGGAAAGGCGTCGCGACAGCTGAGCGTTCTTCGGGGATGGATCGGGTGTGGTGTGACGTGGGGTGACGGAAGGACGTCGAACCTCTGGGACTCGTTCTCCGAGGGTGTGACTCTGCGGCGGGTTGTTGCACGACTCGGAGCACGAGCTGCTGACGCGGGCGTTTCCCGGGTGAGGGTCCTGGCCTCGCCGCCCGTTGCGTGCCGCGCCTTGCTACAGGTGCCGGAGGATGTCCTCGCCGCGCTCCTTGGCGTCGCCGAAGAGCATGACGGTGTTCTCGCGAAAGAGGAGCGGGTTGTGCACTCCGGCGTATCCGGTGGCCATGGACCGCTTGAAGACCACGACGTTGTCGGCCTCCCACACGCGTAGTACCGACATTCCGGCGATGGGGCTTCCCGGGTCCTCAGGGCGGGGCTGACGGTGTCGTTGGCTCCTATGACGAGGACGACCGCGAGGTGCCGGCGAGATCGTCGTTGATCTCGTCCATCTCCAGAACGATGTCGTAGGGCACCTTCGCCTCCGCCAGCAGCACGTTCACGTGTCCGGGGGGCCAGCCGGCGATGGGGTGGATGCCGAAGGTGACGTCGACGCCGCGGTCGCGGAGCTTGGCCGTGAGGTCCGCGACCGGGTACTGGGCCTGGGCTACGGCCATGCCGTAGCCCAGGACGCTCTGCGCGGGCCTCAGCCGTGCGAACCTCCCGCGCACCGGCCGCGGCCGCTGTACTCGACCCGCTCCCCCACACCACTCACAGGTGCGCTCCAGCAACTGCTCACGCATGGCCGGCATCTCTTGAGCAGGGAGCGGTTGCGCAGCGCCCTGCCCACTCGCGATGTGCGGGGGCGCCCTGCCAGTCGATCAGCTGCGGATCGTCCAGGACGTCGTCCGCGTCGGTGATGCCGGCGGCTTCGAGGAACACGACAAGACGACCAGGGCGCGGTCGCTGCAGGCGCTGCCAAGGATGTCGTCCCGGCCATGAGCGTGCACAGCGACTCTCCTGCCGCCCGTGCTGAACGGCTGGTGCACAACGGCCGGGGCGCCCCCCATGCTTTCCGGAGCCGTGTCAGAACCGCCGGTCAGTGACGTTGCGTGAGAGGCAGCAACGTGTTCGGCAGGGGAACGGCTGGATCCGGCCCGGGATGGCCTCGGCTGCGGAACCATCCGGTGGATGGACGCGGACGAGATCAGTACGCACACCTTCCCCGGCGACCGCGGGGCCATACAGGAGCGGCTGTCGCAGCACGGCGGCTACCGGATCGCCGACGCAACGTTCAAGGACGGCAGCGTGCTGCTGAATCTCGACGCCGCACCCATCGCGGCGCAGGGGTGGTCCAGCGCCGCCAGCACGGCTTACGACGTCGAGGTCGCCGCGGCCAGCTTGCTGGAGAACAGCCCGACCGGCGGATCGCAAACCAGCTCTGATCACCGGCCGAGTAGCAAACCGCTCTCGTCTGTCCGGGACGACATGGCGCAACCGCCGATCACGCCTCTCCGTCCACCACCGCGGCTCCAGCCCTGCGAACCGTGCTCCCACCATGGACCAGGCCCCCATACCATTGAGACCTTGATATCATCGACATCACTAGATGATTATGTTCGAGTAATGGTTTGCCAACTGACACGGTAAGTGAGGTGACGATGACTGCGGACCTGCCCGGCACCCTTGAGGCCGACCCCCTCCACCGGCTCGGCTTTCTGCTCGCCCAGCATGGCGCCATCGCCCACGCCCGCATGGAGCACGCCTTCAGACTGTGCGGACTGACACCCCGCCAAGGCGCGACGCTCATACTGCTGGGCGAGTCGGGACACATGAGCCAGAAGGGCGTGGCAGAGGCCCTGGAAGTGGACCCCAGCATCCTGTGCGGGATCCTGAACGATCTCGAGGCCACGCGCTTCATCGAGCGCCGGCGCGATCCGGCCGACCGGCGCCGCCACATCGTGGCACTCACCGAAGAAGGCAACCGCGTCCTGACAGAGGCCCGGGAAGCCATCACCGCCGTGGAGAAGGAGCTCTTCGCCGACTTCACCCCCGAGGAGCTCTCGACACTCCGCGAGCTCCTCATCCGGGTAAGGACGTCCAAGAGCGACGCCGTCTGCACCTGACCGACCCGCCACCAGGCAACTTGGGGCCACGGGTATTCCCGTGGCCCCTTGCCGTATTTACCCTCTTCTGGACACTCACGACATTCCGGGCAGCTTCATCCATGTGAGTCGACAGTCACACCCGTTCATTAATTGAGGTGCCTCAACGATCTGTTAGCGTCAATGCATGACGTTGCTCAGCCGTATCGGCCACGAGCCCCCACGGCGCAACGCCTCGATCGTTCGTCGCCCCCTCAACAAGTCGGGCGAAGCAAGGAGACAGAACCATGAAGAAGCTGATGACCCGCGTCGCCCTCGCAGCCGCCACCGTGACGATGACCGGCAGCGCACTCGTCGCCGCCACCGGCCCCGCTTCGGCGGCCGCCCTGCCCACAGCTCAGCACAGCACTCACCCCGGCACCGCCGTCGTCACCGTGACGGAGCCCGGCGACCTCTTCCGCATCGGTGAGGGGTGGTCCCTCTCGGACGGGCAGCGTGAATGGCACGGCGAGCAGGACCGTTCGGGCCACTCGTACTGGCGCTCCGACGACAACGGTCACCAGCTCCGCTATGACGGCAACCGCCTCTACGACTGGCACGAGGGACGGTGGACCGCCGTCGCCCAGGCGGACGAGCACACCTACGCCTTCAACCGCTGGCACTTCGAACAGCTCTGGACCGTCCGCGTCATCGAGGACCCCCGCGGTATCTGAGCCCGAGCCGGAACCGCTCGGAACACCCCACCTGGAGAACACCTTGAAGCCGTCGATCCCCACCATCAGGGCCCTTCGCCGCCTTCGTCCGGTCACGGACTCCGGTATCGGCCGGCACCGTGGACACCCTGCCGTCGAGCGCCGGACCGCCCTGACCTCGCCCGGGAACGGCCGCCACCGCCGCACCGAGGCCCTCGCCCTTCCCGCGTCCGCTTGACACGGCTTCACATGACCCGCCCCGCGAGGCCAACGCCCCGACGAGCCCCTACTGTTCACGCTCGGTGCCGCGAAGCACCGGTGCCCCCGACACGACGCGGCGGCGGCCGACCGTGTGAACAACACCGTCAACCGCGGCCTGCGAGCCGAAGGGCTGTCCCGCAAATCAGATGAGTCGACAGTCGACCGGCAAGCGGCGAAGATATGGGCGTCATCGATCCGTTCAGCTCTGGCATGGGGGCGACTGGTGAGCCTGTCGTATCGAGCGGAGGTAGAGGCTCTCCTCGTGGACTCGCCGCTCACTTCAGAGGCTGTCATCACGGACGTGCGGCATCTGCTCGCGCACGGCGAGTGGGGGTTGGCTTTCGACACCATGTGCTCGTGGATCTACGAGGACGCCTTGCTCATCACGCCGCAGTACCACGCGCGGTTGGTGGCAATGGCCGTCGAGATGGGCACCCCCAAGTCCGTTGAGCGCATGGACGAGCTGCTGATCGGCTGACATCTGCCCCTCGGCGATCTTGTAGAGGCATGATCCCTTCGTGCTTGGTGTGATCACGGCGTCAGAGCCGTCCTGGATAGTCGTCCCGGGCCCTTTCGGTCCCGCCCCGTGGCCGGGAAAAACGGGGTCGGTGCCCGTCCGGAGGACGTCGACGGTGCTTGGTGCCGAACCTTGAGCCCGCTGGATGTTCGGACGCGGGGGCCGTGCGCAGGAGTCCAGCGATGTTGCCATGAGCACGCAACGGAGCTTCTTTGAATCCTGTGGCCCCGGATGGACAGGCACCGTTCCGGTGTGCGGGACAGGGGGAAGGTGCGGACATGGACGTAGTCGAGGAACGGTGCGCGGGTGCCGACGTGAGCAAGACAGACGCCAAGGTGTGCATCCGGTTACCGGGAACCGGCAAGCGCGCTCGCTATGAGGTCCGCACATTCTCAACGATGAGCGATGGCCTGCTGCAGTTACGGGATTGGCTCGTGGACAACGAGATCACGCGGATCGGCATGGAGGCGACGGCGTCCTACTGGAAGCCGCTGTTCTACCTGCTGGAGGCGACCGAGGGCATCGAGCCATGGCTGCTGAACGCCCGGCACATCAAGACGGTCCCGGGTCGCAAGACCGACGTGAAGGACTGCGAGTGGATCCGCCGCCTGGTCGAGCATGGGCTGGTCCGGCCCGGTTTCGTGCCCCCACGCGACATCCGCCAGCTGCGGGACCTGACCAGGTACCGCCCCGAGACCACCCGCGACCGGGCCCGCGACGTGAATCGGCTCGCAATGTTCCTGGAGGACACAGGCAGTGGTTGATGGCCTGGGTCCGGGACTTGATCACAGATGCCTTGGCCAGCTTGAACAGCCGCAGCATCTCCACCGGACCGTCGCTCGTCTTCGCCGCAGCGGTAGCACGCCCGGACAGCACGGCTTCGGCTTCGGCTTCGGCTTCGGCTTCGGCGTCAACTGCGTCAGTCTTGCCGCGACGCCGACGGGCAGCCATGTCGGGCTGGTTGACCTCCGTGACCTCGATGCCTTCGGTGCGCAGGTGACAGGCCAGGGACAGCCCCGCAGGAACCGGTGCGTTCCACCCCGGCACACCGCCACCCACCGAACGAGCGGGCTCAGGCGACGAGTTGGCGATAGCCTTCTGCAGTCGCCGGGAAGCTCCGGCCGTCCAAGGTGGCGCCGAGAACGGTGATGACGGCCGCGGCGTGAACGTCCTTGTCGGTGTCCACCCCGAGCAGGATCTCCTCGGCGACGCCGGCCGGGATGTGACACGGGGCAGCGGACTGCGTGATGCTGGACAAGGTCGGCTGTCTCCTGATCGCCTCGGGTCAGTGACCGTCGCCGGGCCGGGGTGGTCAAGACTGTGACGGTGCCTGTCGCGAAGGCGCCTATTGGGACACGTCCCCTGCCCAGCGGCAGCGAGTGCCGCTCCAGGCGGTGACCGACAGATCAATGCCAAGGCATCAGCGCCAGTCGTAGCTCGGGTCAGGGCACCGCCCGGAGCGGCACCTGATCATCCTCACAGTCGCAGCTCGAGCCGACACGGCCCATACTGCGGCGGATGCCGTGCCGGCGGCAGACCTCGGCAAGGGCGGCCGAGAGGTATTGCGCGCCCCTGTCCGTATGGGCGACGACCCCGTGGACCTGGCCGCCGCGGGCGGCCACGCCCAGCTCTACCGCGTCGGTGACGAGCCGGGTGCGCATACGGTTGGCGATCGACCAGCCCACAACCCGCCCACGACCCGCCTCGAGCAGATGTCGATCACCGTGGCGAGGCAGAGCCAGGAGGATCCGACGGCTATGTAAGTGATATCCCCGCACCCGCAGGTGCCAGCCGACGATGTTGTTGACCCGCATCAGACGCGCGACGCGCTTGCGGTTGATACCCCATCCCCGCGCCCGCATCTCAGCATGAACACAAGGGGCACCATAGGCACCGCGGTGTTCGGCGTGAACCTCGCGGAACTCAGCCGTCGTACGCCTCCCCCAGCCCGGCGTTCGACACAGGCCTGGACGGTGGCCAAGTGCCGGTAGCAACCAGAGCGGGAGACACCCAGGACCCGACAGTCCCACTTGCCGCCGAAGCCGGCGCGATCACCGGAGACGAAGTCCCAGCGGCTGGTCCGGCACCTGGGAGATCTCGTAGCTGGGCGGTGCGAGGACAGCGCCGGCTCTTTCTGCCTCGTGTACTTCGACGTCGCCGATGCCGGGTCACTCGTGAAGCGGTGCCGGACCCATCTCTTGTTCGTCTATTGTCCGACTCCCGTGGCGGGGGGGCTGGTTGATTTCCCGCCCCGGCCGGGGGCAACGATCGGGCCGGTTCGGCAGTCGTAGGGAGTGACACAGATCGGTCTCCTGCGCTCGCCACCAACTGCCTTCGCACGGTGTGGTCGGCAGCAAGGCCTGTCATCCCTGGGAGGATTCATGAGCCGCTTCGCCGCACGACCTAGCGACAGACAAAGCGGCGGGCGCGACATCGCCCCGCCCATCGCCGCCGCACGTGCCCTCTGGCGCAAGCCCGTCGGTCGCGCCACAAGCCGCGGTGTCGTGGTGGGGGCCGTCGCCGTCTTGCTGGCGGGGGTCGGTGCCTCGGCCGATGCCGCGTCCGACACCGCGCCCAGCGACCCGGTGGTCGGCGGTGCCACCATCAACTCCGGACATGACGTCATCGTGGGTATCACGCACAACGTACAGTTCCCGGTCACGGTCACCGGATCGGATGACTCCGGTCTGTCTTTCGCCGATGTGGATCTGAAGGGGCCGCACGGCGGTTTCTACACCACCGATGCGTTCTGCGAGACCGCGACGGCATGCACGACGGTGTTCACCGTCAACGCCCACCCGGCTCCGGGCAGCGACGACCCGGTGGATCTGGCCAACGCCAACGCGGGAACATGGTCAGTCGACGCCTTGGTCGACGCCAACGACGGCGATTCCGTTTTTGCCCCCGGCGTGGGGTCGTTCGGCCTCAAGCGTGCCGCGCGGCTCACAGTCAACGCCTCACCGGAACCGGTGGCCAAGGGCGCTCGTATCACCGTCACCGGCAAGCTCGTGCGGGCCAACTGGGACACCTACCGGTATGCGGGATACGCGGGCCAGGCCGTGAAACTGCAGTTCCGCCCGAAGGGCAGCAACACCTACACCACGGTGGCCACGGTGAACACCAGCGGCACCGGCACCCTTCGCACCACGGTCAAGGCAGTCGAGGACGGCTACTGGCGGTGGAGCTTCACCGGCACCAACACCACCGGCCCGGCCAAGGCCACCGGCGACTACGTCGATGTGCGCCCCTGATCCGGCAAGCGCCACCATGAGCGACCGATGAGGCCTGGCCTTGGAGGGATCCGGCACGTCCTGAGTGGGCGGTTCGTGAGTCTTTGAGTGGATCCGCTGTCGCCTGATGGTGTGGCGGCGGGGCGGAATCTGCCGGTCCAGGTTGTTGATCTGGTGATGTGTCCGGGTGAGTGAACGCAAGCCGTACCCGAGTGATTTGTCGGACGAGCAATGGTCGTTGATCGAGCCGGTGATCACCGCGTGGAAGGACCGGCACCGCTCGGTCAGCGGCCACCAGGGCGCCTACGACATGCGGGAGATCGTGAACGCGATCCTCTACCAGGGGCGGACCGGCTGCCAGTGGGCCTATCTCCCGCACGACCTGCCGCAGAAGAGCGCGACCTACTACTACTTCGCCGCTTGGCGGGACGACGGGACCGACCACGTCATCCATGAACTCCTGCGCTGCCAGGTCCGGGAGAGGGCCCGACGATTAGAGGACCCGACCCTGGTGGTGCTGGACACCCAGAGTGTCCACGTCGCCGCCGGGGTCCCCGCCTCCACGAGTGGCCACGATCCGGCCAAGCGGGTGCCAGGCCGCAAGCGCGGACTGGCCGTGGACGTCCTCGGCCTGGTCATCGCAGTCGTCGTCCTCGCTGCCAACACCCACGACAACGCCGCGGGCATCGTCCTGCTGGACCAGGTCGCCGGGCACACCGGCGGAACCGTCCGCAAAGCCCTGGTCGACCAGGGCTTCAAGAACCAGGTCGTCGTGCACGGCGCCGGCCTGGGCATCGACGTCGAGATCGTCGAACGCAACCCGCAGGTCAAGGGGTTCGTACCGCAGCCGAAGCGGTGGAGGGTCGAGCAGACCTACGGGATCCTGATACTGCACCGGCGCCTGGTCCGCGACTACGAGCACCGCCCCTCCTCCTCCGCCTCCCGCGTCTACTGGGCGATGACCCACGTCATGACCCGACGCCTCACCGGCGCAAATGCTCCCACCTGGCGCGAGGCGCAGGCGGTTGCAGCATGAACATCCAGCCCCTGCTCGAAGCCCTGGACCTCCAGGAAGACGCCGCCCGAGCGCTGGCTGACGACCTCCGCGCACAGATCGACGAACTGCAGACCCAGTTACGGGAGGCCGAGACCCACCTGGAGCACCTCACGATCACCCACAAGACCGTCACCGGCCTCGCCGACCGGCTCCCGGCCGTCGCGCCGGACCTGCCCGAGCACCCGGACTACCCCCGCATCCTCACCGCCTTCAACCACACGACCGGGCCGCTACGGGCCAAGGACGTCTGCAAAGCCCTCGGCCACGAACTGCTGCCGAAGAACGTCGAAGGCACCCGCGCCAAGCTGAAACGCCTGGTCAAACTCGGGATCCTCACCGAGGCCGACACCGGCAACTTCGCCAGGAAGCAATAGCCGACAAAACCTCCACCAGCGACCTTGCTCCAACCTCAGCCAGAAACAGACATCACCTCACGAACCGCCCACTAAGAGCACCTAACAGAAACCTGGTCGTAGCCATATCCCCTTCCTGGCTGGCTCGTTGAACGAGTCATGGGGAAGGGGAACGGTCCTTCGTGGATGGCGCCGGACGACCTGTGGGGGCGGATCGAGCCGTTGCTGCCGGTCAGGCAGCGGCGTCCGCGCCATCCCGGCCGGCTGCCACTGGACGACCGTGGTTGAGGCCGACGATGACGGTGCGCTTGCGGCCCCACAGGTCGGCGATCTGGCCACCGAAGAGCAGCAGGCCACCGAAGGCCAGCGCGTAGGCGGTGATCACCCACTGGCGGTTTGCGTCGGATATGCCGAGGTCCGCCTGGGCGGAGGGGAGGGCGATGCTCAAGTGCTTCGATGCCGCCGCCAACCCCTACCTGCTGATCGGCGCCGTGCTGGCCACCGGGCTGGCCGGACTGGAGGCCGGCCACTCCCTCCCGCCCGAGACTGTCGGTGACCCCGCCGCCCTGGACACGGCCGAGCGCCTCCCGGCGAGCCTGCCGGCGGCGATCGACGCCTTCGAGAAGTCGGCAGTGCTGAGGGAGGCGCTCGGGCCCGAGCTGCACGAGGCCGTACTGGCCGTCCGCCGCGCGGAGGCGGAGCTGTTCGCGATGTTCACCGACGCGGACGTCATCGAGGCCGTCCGCTGGCGGTATTGACTGGCTACTCCTCGGGCTCCCAGGCGATCAGCTGCTCGAACACCTGCGGGTCGCCCTCGATCTTCAGGTCGCTCAGCGTGAGGCGGCCCCAGACGAAGAGGAGCAGCTGCTCGGCGGTGCCCGTGGCCGAAGCGGAGGCGGGCGCGGCGTCGTCCGTGAGGGGTGCCGGCCAGGCGCCGGTGCCGTCCAGCGCGAGGAGCCAGGAGCGGCCCTCCGTGGCGTGGTAGTGGATGGTGGCGGCCTCGTGCGGCCAGGCCGCCGGGGTGGAGTTGCAAGTGTCGAGAAACTCGGCCACGCCGTCGACCGCGACGTCCGCCGGCATCGGCTGCACGGCGCCTGCGGCGAGCTGGGCGTCGTAGGTGTGCACCAGCACCTCGTGCACCCGGCGCCGGGCAACGCCCCAGGCATTCGCCGGCGACACGCCGGCGCCCCACCACGCCCAGCACTCGCGCTCCGGGCCGGCCTCGCGCAGCGCACTCAGCAGCAGTTCGTTCGACTCGGCGTACCAGGCCAGCAGCGCCTCGAGCTCGCGCGGCACCTCCGCGGCATCCTTGGCCGGCGGAGCCTCGGCCGGGCCCGCGGCGACGATCGCGGCCCACCAGCGCTGGCCCGTACCCAGGTGCTGCACCAGATCGAACAACGTCCACTCGGGGCAGGACGGCACCGGCGCGTCAAGGCTGGGCGCGGCGGCAACCGCACTCCGGAACGCGGCCGACCGCTCGTCGATCAGTTGCAGCAGGGCGGAATACTCAAGACTCTCTGTCACATCGCTTACCTATCACCCCAGCTCAGCCGACCGCACCCTATTTTCCAGGCCGTCAGCTGCGGGAGTTAGAGCACCTAATAGGTAGCCTGGTCGTAGCCATACCCCCTTCCTGGCTGGCTCGTTGAACGAGTCATGGGGAAGGGGAACGGTCCTCCGTGGATGGCGCCGGATGACCTGTGGGGGCGGATCGAACCGTTGCTGCCGGTCAGGCAGCGGCGTCCGCGCCATCCCGGCCGGCTGCCACTGGACGACCGTGGTTGCCTGCAAGGCATCCTGTTCATGCTGCACACCGGGATCCAGTGGGAGTGGCTGCCGCAGGAGCTCGGCTTCGGGTCCGGGATGACGTGCTGGCGCCGGCTGCGGGACTGGCCCGAGGCCGGGGTGTGGGACCGGCTGCACCAGGTGCTGCTGACCGAGCTGCACCGTGCCGGGAAGCTGGACTGGTCCCGGGCGGTGATCGACGGCTCCCACCACCAGGCCCGTCGGGGCGGCCCAAAACCGGGCCGAGCCCGGTCGACCGTGCCCGGCCCGGCTCGAAGCACCACGTCATCACCGACGCAGGCGGCACCCCGCTCGCCATCACCCTGACCGGTGGCAACCGCCACGACATCACCCAACTGCTGCCCCTGCTCGACGCGATCCCGCGGATCCGCGGAGTGACCGGTCGCCCCCGTCACCGGCCGCGGCAGTTGTTCGCCGACCGGGGCTACGACTTCGACAAGTACCGTCGGCTCCTGTGGAAGCGCGGCATCAAGCCGGTCATCGCCCGACGCGGAGTTCCGCACGGCTCCGGCCTGGGCTCGGCCCGCTGGGTAGCCGAGCGAACGAACGCGTGGATCCACGGCTTCCGACGGCTACGGACCCGCTGAGAGATCCACGACGACATCCACGAGGCGTTCCTGAAGCCCGCCTGCTGTGTGATCACCTACAGGCGAGTCCAGGCATTGTGTCAGCTCCTCTAAACCGCCTGGCAGTAAGGCACTTCAGGCCAAGCGGCTGTCCCTCACCGGGCAGTACGCTTGAGTGTCACTGGGAGATCTCTGCCTCGGCGCCGGCCGGTGACCTTGGAGGCGGGGAGACGTCCGGCCTTGGACGTGCCGACGAGGGTGTCGCCGTCCATAGCAACCGTGAACGCAAGGTTCACGCGCATGGGCTTGGTGACGGCCTGCTTCCAAGTGAGTGTGTCACCGTCGAGGGCGATGTCCTGGAGGGGGACCTCCTCACCCAGGCCGTGTGCGATCCCGGTCAGCTGCCCGTCTTCGCGGCTCAGCTCGATGACGGGCCTGATTCGCCCGATGGGTGTGGCAATTGCCAGGTCCCAGGTTCCTTCGATGTCCATGAGGTAGTTGCTCCTTGCTTGTGGAGGTAGTCCGGGATTCAGAGGGCCACGGGGGCAGGACCGTGGGCGCGCCAGGTTGTGCCACGCCGCTCATGGGCGAAGAGTCCCTCGATGGCGTGGGCGATCTGCGGGCCGATCTCGCGTTCGAGCAGGTACAGGCCCAGGTCCAAGCCGGAGGTGACGCCGGCGCCGGTGATCAGGTCGCCATCATCAACCACGCGGGCGCGCACGGCGTGGACACCGGTCGCCTCCAGCATGTCCAGGCCCATGTGGTGGGTGGTGGCGTGTCGGCCCTCGATCAGTCCGGCCATCGCAAGCACCAGGGAGCCGCCGCAGACGGCGGTCATGGTGATCTGCGGGTTGTCCATGGCCGCCTTGAGAAGGGCGGGCAGTTCCGTAGTGAGCGTCCGGCCGAGCAGGATGGGGATGAACTCGTCCTGTCGCCACTCGCCTTCATCGCATGCCTCCTGGTCGGGCATCTCCCCGGTCTCGCCGACTCGGCCGGAGGCCCCGGGGACCAGTACCAGGCCGGGACGGTCCGGGGCCAGGGCGGCGGTGGCGCGCAGCGCCAGGGCACCGGTGCCGCTGATTACCTCCCGGGGGCCCTCGGCGGAGACCAGTTCCACGGTCACGGCGCCGTTGCTGGCGGAGCCGCCGGCATAGAGGACTTCGAAGGGGGCGATCACATCGAGCGGGTCGAAACCATCGAACAAGACAATCTGAACGTGCATCTGCAGGTCTCTCAGGGGGAAGGTCAGTGTCGTCAGGGGCCTAATTCCTCCCTTTACGCTAGGCCTGGAAGGTGCCTGATCCCAGTGGCGTTTGTGACACCACTCAACGGGTTCTCGCCAGCTCGCGATGGGGCCGATTCGATCAGCTGACCAACCGGATGGGTGCTGGCCGGTCCGGACATCTCGTAAGACGCAGCCTCGGGTTCCCGCGCGTGCTACGGGCAGTCGCCGCCATGGCGGCGACAGCTGCGCGCGCCTGGCCACCGACGGCCTCGGTGCCGGCGCGGCACTCAGCCCGCTGGCCTTTCAAACCTATTCTCGAGCGCGGAGGCCACCCGGAGCTCTGCGGGGAGGTTCCGACGACCCGCTTGAAGCATTCCCGAAAGGCCCTCAGGGACCCGAAGCCCACCTGGTCCGCCGCGCGATCGATGGTGTCGTCGGTGCTCTTCAGCAGGAGCTGCGCGCGACGGATCCGAGCCCGCAACAACGGCTGCGGCGGCGTCGCGCCGGTCTGGTCACGGCATCGCCTGCCGAAGAGCGCGCGCTCATCCCGGCGCGCTGGGCCGGGAGTTCGAGGGTCACCCTGAACAGGGATGGCGAGCCGGAGTGGGTCGCCATGGAGGAAGTACCGGGCGTTCTGCCACTGTGGAAACAGTACGCGGCCGTACTGCGGTCCTGGGGGTTGCTCCGTG
This sequence comes from Streptomyces sp. NPDC086549, assembly GCF_044746205.1. Lineage (NCBI taxonomy): Bacteria > Bacillati > Actinomycetota > Actinomycetes > Kitasatosporales > Streptomycetaceae > Streptomyces > Streptomyces sp. NPDC086549. The sequence goes on from NZ_JBIVBS010000028.1 coordinate 75,669, forward strand.
TCGTGCGGCATCCTCACCGCCGCCGACTACGGCGTACCGCTGACCCGGCAGAAGGCGATCCTGCTCGCCTCCCAGTTCCGCCCACTCAGCCACCCCCACCACCCCACACCCAAGTGCCCGAGCCGCAATCGCTGTTCGGGCCCGGCCGCGCCCGCTGGGTCAGCATGGCCGAGACGCTCGGCTGGGGCCGGACCGACGGCCCGTGCCAGCGGCGGCCCTGGAGGCGGGCCCGAGCCGTTCCCATCCGGCTCCCGCCAGACTCTCACCCTCGCGTCCGCGGCCACAGGCAGCCCCAGCACACCGGCACTCATGCGGTACTCGAACCCCAGACGCGCGGTACGAACTGGACCGCCCGGCAAGGTACCCGTGCCGCCACTCCCACCCACAAGCCAACGCCCGCCTTCACCAGCAAGGTCACCCACTGGAAGTGGTCCTTGCGCAGCAACAATCACGCCAACGCCACCATTCGGTCGGCGACCGAGCCAGCGGGAACGCTGTTCTTCGGACACCGCTCCAACGAGTGCACCTGAATCACCGAACCCGCCGCCGCACAACCACAGAACGCCGAATCAACGGCAGTGCCGAAGCCGATCCGGATCACTGCCCGGGAAGCGGGCATTCTGCAGAGCTTTCCGGTGCCCCACCCATGGGCCGGCAACAAGGGTCAGCATTTCTCCCAGATCGGCAACGCAGCGCCTCCGCTGCTCGCCGCCCACCTCCTCGCCCCGCACCTGCATGCGCCATTCACTCCCGACGACTTCGCTCTGGATACCTGATGCCCCGCACCCGCGAGCCTGACGAGGACTACCTCGACACCATTCCGCCACCACAGCGTGTGTTCTACGCGGAGCAGGCGCTCCTCGGCGCGCTACTCCTGGAGCCGTGGCGCCTGGGCAACGTGACGGGCATCGGCCCCGAGGCGTTCTCCGCCGCCGTGCAGGCCGTCATGTTCGCCGCGATCCGCTCAGTGCTTGCTCCCGACCCTGCCCAGCACGCGGAGAAAGTATCGTGGCTCGATGCGGTGCTCAGCTCAGCGCGCAAACAGGCTCGCGGGCTGACCATCTCCTACCTCCACACAGTGATCCAAAGGTGCCCGTGGCCACACCATGCGTCCGCGTACGCGCAGATGGTGGGGGCCGATCACGCCCACCGGACACTGCGCGCCCAAGCCCATGACCTTGCTCAGACCGCGCGACCGACCCCACTCTGCCCAACGCCGTCGAGACCACGAACATGCCCGCTGGCCGCACCACCCGGAAGGGCCCATGGCGACGTCCTCGCCGTCTGGCGGGCCGGGGTCCAGCTGCCTGCCCGGGCCTGGCCCATGCGGGCCGGGACTGGGGCCATGCGGGCCGGGACTGGGGCCATGCGGGCCGCGGGTCGGTCTCCGTCGAAGGCCCGGCCCCCGCCGGAGGGCCGACGCCCGCCGAAGCCTCCGTGGAAGCCGCCATCGCCGCCATGACAGCCCTCACCAAGATGGTGGCACAATTCCTTGAAGAGCCTCAGGGCGACAGGACGCGTCACGTGGAAAGCCAAGAGGAAACGCCTCGTTCGAGGTCGTGAGAATCGCGAACGTCGCGCGACGACGCCGCTCGCCTCTCCCCCATTTTCGCCCCGGCATCGAATTCCCGCCAATGGAGTCCGGCGCGGCACCGGCTGTTTCCACCACCAACTAGAGGCCTTTACTGGTGCGGGTTGCTTCGGGTCGTGACGGGATGGTGTCCCGCCGGGTGGTGTAGGCCGTTTCTGGGGATCTGCGCAGCGGGTCTGGCATGGACGGCGCCGTAGGGTTCGACATAACCGATCGACATCCTGATCTTGATCGGGTTGGCTGACTGGCATGCCAGAGCTGCGAACCGATCGTCTTCAGCTCCGCCGGTGGCGAGAGTCCGACCTCGGACCGTGGGCGGCTATGAACGCCGATCCTGAAGTCCGAGAACACCTGGGGGAACTGCTGACGCGGGAGCAAAGCAATGCCGCGGTGGCACTCATGCAGGCCGAGTTTGACGAGCGAGGCTTTGGGTGGTGGGCGCTCGAAGCACGGGAGACTGGTGAGTTCATCGGTCGTGCCGGCTTGGACGAGGTGGGCGAGGACATGCCGTTCACGGGGGTGGATATCGGTTGGCGGTTGATGCGTTCGGCGTGGGGTCACGGTTACGCCACCGAAGCCGCCCTGGCCTGCCTGGCTTTCGGATTCGAGGCCCTCGGGCTGCCGGAAGTGGTGGCATCGACGACCGTCCACAACCTTCGTTCCCAGGCAGTGATGCGCCGGATCGGCATGACCCGGGATCCGGCCGACGACTTCGAGGATCCGAGCGTGCCCGAGGGGCCGCTTCGCCGCTGTGTGCTGTACCGGATCCCCCGCAGAGATGCTCACGGCCTACACCACGCGGCGAAGCGCGACCCATGACAGCCGCCGTGGGCCGCGCTATGCCGGGAGAATGAGGTATCCCGATAGCGGTGGATCGACGGCCGAGGCCGGGGCAAGTGACCGGGAGGTGGCCCGACGCTTCAGGGTGACTCGGATGTCGGCGAACCGCTGGCGGCGGGCGTTGGCTTCAGGGGGGCGGCAGGCCCTGGCCTCCAAGTAACCCGGCGGGGCCCGCTGCAGGCTCGAAGCGGGACAACTCCATGTGCTTGGAACGGTGTTGGATGCCGACCCGGCCGCTTCGGGCTGGTCCGACCAGTGTTGGACGTTGGCCCGGATCGCTGAGATCGTGCGCCGCCGGTTCAGCGTCGAGAACACCCTGGCCGGTCTCGACCTGCTGCTGCACCGCATCGGCTGGAGCGTGCAGGTCCCCTCCCGCAGGGCCACCGAGCGGGACGAGGCGAAGATCGCCGCCTGGAAGGACGAGCAGTGGCCCGTCATAAAAAGAGGGCGGCGGACCTGGGCGCCTGGGTCTGCTTCGAGGACGAAGCCGACCAGGGGCCTGAGGCCACCCAAGGGCCACGTCTGGGGCCGCCGGGACCGCACCCCGGTGGTACGGGTCACCGCCGCAGGCACCAAACGTGTGTCGATGGTGGCGCTGACCTGCACCAAAGCCGGCCACCGGCCCCAGGCTCATCTACCGTATTCACCTCGACCGCGGCCCCGCCAAGGGCCGTCGCAAAGGCTTCAGCGAGACCGATCTACGCCCGCCTGCTCGATGCCCCACACCAACTGCTCGGCGGCCCCATCGTCCTGGTGCGGGCCAACTTGAACACCCACATCATCCGCACCATGCACGAGCTGATCGCCGCCCGATAATGGCTGACCGTCTACCAGCTACCGCCGTACGCTCCCGAGCTCAACCCCGTCGAGGGCGTGTGGTCGCCCCAGAAGAGGTCCCTGGCCAACCTCGCCAAACACAGCCTCGACCAGCTCACCACGTTGGTGAAGACCCGGCTGAAACGCATGCAGTACCGCCCCCGCCTCATCGACAACCTCATCGCCAAGACAGGGCTCGACCTCCAACCGCCGTAACCCCATCCATTAAAGATCTCTAGTGACGCTTCGAAGATATTTGAAGGAGGCGTCAGTTCATGCCGTTGCCCCGTCTGAGATCAAGGGAACGTCACCTTCACCGCCGTGCCTCTGGGAACGGTCGCTCCTTTGGCGGGGTCTTGGCGGGAAATGGTGGCCGGAGCCACGGACGGACCCGAGTCGGGTGCCAGCTCAAGCTTCAGCGTGGTCGCTCCCAGCTTCCCGGCCGCCTGATCCCATGTGCATTTCACCAGGTCAGGAACCACTTCCCGGCCCCCGAACGCGGCACTGAGCACATCCTTACGGGCATCCTCGGCGGCCTTGCCCGAGAAGTAGAAGGCCACCGCCGACCCGACGGCCGCGGCGAGCGCTCCGATCAGTGTGCTCCGGAGGTTGGTGTCCCGTACAGCGAAGGCCACCGCGCAGAACGCCACCAGGCCGGTGACGAGTGCCATGGCGACCCAGCTGCGGACAATGCTGTCCGACGACGCCGAGCGGCTCGGCACCAGGCGCCGGGCGACGACCAGGACGATCCCGATGGCCACGACGGCTGACAGCAGGATCCACAGGAGGACCTGGACATGCCCCCACGAGATCGTCGCCGGGTCGATCGTCTGCAACCGGAGAACTCCCATTGAGATCGTTTCATCGTGAACTCGCAGGTCGTGGTACTGGTGTGAGTCCGTGATGCGGTCCTCGTGCTGGCAGGCGGAGTGATTGCCGTCGGGTG
>NZ_JBIVBS010000029.1:0-70950 GCF_044746205.1 Streptomyces sp. NPDC086549
CCAGGAAGAGCATTACCACATTGCTAAGCGATCCGGCTGCGGAATCGGATCGATGGGCTGCGAGCACATGTGCATCTAGCTAAGCGATCCGACTCCAGAGTCGGATCAACCCGATCCCAGAGTCGGGTTGATCCGACTCTGGAGTCGGATCAACCCGATCCCAGAGTCGGCAATGCCGATCCCAGGATCGGGTTACCCGATCCCAGAGTCGGATCAGATCGCGCGTTTCCGCAGGTCAGAGGCCTGCGGGGGCTACGCGTTCTTATTGCATGAAGGAAGGGGCACACGTGCGGCGCCATGAGGGTTGACCCTGCGGGCCGCCGCAAGCGGCGGTCCTCGGGTGTGTCGGGCACGTCAATCAGCCATCTTCAGGCGGCTAGTGGCTGGGCGGGCAGCAACAGGAAGCGTGGCTGGCCTACGTCTGGGGCACAGGTGCATACGCGTGCCTGGTCAGTTGGCTGCCCCGCCATCGTGGTGGGCTGGTTTCGGCTGAGGTGATGAAGGGGTAGGGGGTCCTGCCGCAGGCGTTATTGGTCACTGCAAGTCACAGCAATAACCCCGGTTCGGCACTGCCTCGCTAGGTTTTGCCAACAGTGGGCCGCCCCGTCGACGTCGGTGTTCGTCGGCACCGCTGAGGTCATGTCACCGGAGGCATCGGCCTGGCTTCCGTCGGCCGCCACGCTGGCCGCGACAGCATGGCCATCGCCGACCAGGAAGGCTGGGCTCGCCACTCCTGCTTCATGCTCAACTACATGCAGATCAACGACGGCCGGGACTACAACGCCGACGCTGGTCTGACCTGACGTCACCGCAGACCAGCCGCTCCGGGACGGCCCGTCAGGGTCGTCGTCTCGACCCGGGGAGCACCCCTTCCTGCGAACCTGACTGTACGAGCCCGAGCCGATCATCCGCCGCGGCGGCGGCCTCCTGGTGTAGGTGGCGGATTGCCACGTACTTCAACGGCCGAGCCACGTACCGCCGCCGACGGCCCCTCCGAGCACCGACAGTGAAGTGAGAAGCAGGACTGGTGGCCGCAGAGGCCGCTGCATCGTCACCCGGAAACTTCCTACCCTGAGCTCAAAGTACGGATGCTCTGCGTGCGCGCCTGGTCGACCAGCATCAGGCAGTGTCTTCTTCGGCATCTCGGCCCCCAATCATTGGCTGTCTCCGTTGTCGGCCATCGATCAGGAAGGCATGACTTGAGCGATGAAAAACATACGAAAGGGCGATCGGGTACATGGGCGGAATCGGTCAACTTCGACCTCCAACCCGAGTCTGGGAACGTCTGGTCCGGACAACAGCGTGTCGGTGATGGCCGCCATGATGGGTGCGTGGACTACAGCCTCGTGATCGCCGCTGCTCAGGCCGCCGGGCCCTGCCCGCCCGGTGAAGAACCGGACTGGGGCCGCCGCGTGCACGCCCTGACCATTGACCTGCACATGATCGCCCAGCAGGCCGCACAGGACATCGCCCGTGTGGAGAGCGCCTCGCGGTTTGTCGCCTTTCTGGAGAAGGTCGAGATCGAGGACTCCAGCCGCCGCGGTCTGCTCACCCTTCGCAACCCTGCCGGAGACACCGAGCAGATCCGCACCGAACAGCAGGAGACCGACCGTGGCCGCGTCCTCATCGAGCGTGCCCGCGCCCTGACGGGCCGGTGGGTACTGGTGTTCCGGCACAACGACAAGGCCTCCGCCACCAAGAGCGTGCGTATGCTGGCCCACCTCATGGACCTCGGCGACGGCGCCATTGCCGTGAACCTGGCGAAGAAGATCCTGCTTGACGACGCCGGCGGAGCCGTCCCCCGGGCCCAGGCCGCATGGGCGGACGCAGGCCTGCCGGACTCTGGCACCGTCACTGTCGAACAGTTCCAGCAGGCCCGCGGCAAGCTGCAGGGCGAACGGGACCCTGGCGTCGCGGTGTAACGCTCGCCGGGGGTCCCCGTCTGTAGGGGTGAAGCGCCCCCGGGGAGACGGCCCGCCGAACGGATCCCCGGGGGCGCCGCTAAGCCGGCACCCTTGGATAACAGCAAGAAGCAGGGGAGGCCCCGCGGGGCGCAGCCCGCCCTCGGGCCGCCCAGGGGTCGCACAAGGACCGTGCCGGGCCTGCGCGGACCGTCTTGGTCCGACACGGACCGAAACGAGACCTGTAGCTGGCGGGGGAGGAGGGCCTGCCCCGCTTCTTGCTGTTATCCAGAACCATCCGACCGGATTGCGTACGCTGTCGGGCATGTCCAAGGCGATCCCGCGCAACACCGACGCCCTCACCGCCATCGCCACCTTCATGGATGCGCAACGTCAGTCCGGGTACGCCTTCGAGACCGTACGGCTGCGCGGCACCCTGCTCACCGAATTCCTGGAGCACGTCCTCGACGAGGAGAAGAACGCCTCCCTCACCGCCGAAGAACTCGTCCAGCCCGAGCACGCGGACTCATGGCTCAACGCCGCGGACTCAGGCGAGACCCGCCGCCGCAACACCCTCCTCGGCCCCGACGCCGTCGCCGCGCACGACTCCCAGCGCGCCCGCATCCAGACCTACAACGCCTTCACCGACTCCCTCGGCCTCTCCGGCCTGCGCCGGGCATACCCGCCATCCGGGCACGGCGAGCGCCTGGAGCCCGAGCAGGCCTGGAACCTGCTGCGCACTCTCGCCGTGAAACGGCCCACCGGCACGAACGCGGCCACCGCCATCCGCACCGCCGCTGTGGCCGCCCTCGTTGCCGCCACTGGCCGCACTGTGCCCGAGCTGCAGAAGCTGGACGTCACGCACGTCGCCCTGGAAAGCCGCCCCTTCCCCGTCGTCGAGATCGGCGAGGCAGCACACCCGCTCGACAAGCACACCGTGGAGATCCTTCGCCGCTGGCTCGACGTCCGCGCCGGCATCACCAAGGAGCTGGAAGGCAGCGACCCCGGCTACCTCTGGATCCCGACCAAGCCCGGCCGGGCCCGCAACGGCATCGAACCGCCCAAGCCGGGACTGACCCGGGCCGCCGTGCGCACCCTGCACTCCGCACACCGCACCCTCGTCCTGCAGGTCTTCGGCGCCCCCCTGCGGCCGTACGCACTCCTCCCCCGCCGCTGACGCCGCTACCGCCGCGCCCGTGATGGAACTGTTCGCCGACGCCGACATGGCCCTGTACTCCCGAAGCTGCCACGAAGTGACAAGTAGCTCTCTGTAATCACGCTTGACCTGCGGTGACACTGCGGTGCCTGACGTCGACTTCTCGGCGGGGGAAGCATGCTGACACCCCATCAGGGCGTTGACCTGCAAAGTTATCGAAGCTCGGGATTCGTGAACTCGCCGCTGGGCCGGGCCGACATGGAGCGCATCGCCGCGGCGGTTGTCTCGGGTCCCGAGGAAGCGTCAGGCACGTGAGGCAGGTGACCCGAAGACGACGTGACTCACGGATATCCGGGGGTTGTTCAGGCGGTTATGCGAGCACGTCGGTTTCGCACCCCTACGAAGGGGCACCCTAGGTGTCCGCTGTGGTGCTGGGCGAGGCCCGGCCGAACACTGTGCGTTTGTCCTCAGGCCCAGATGGCGACCACGGCGTCGCCGGTCGCGGCGTAGACCATGCCGTCGGCCACCGCGAGTGCCTTTATCCCGCGGTCCGTGGGGAGTTTCCAGCGCTGGTTTCCGCTGGCCGCGTCCACCGCGAACACCGCTCCGCTGCCGGCGCCCTCGCTGGGGCCGCTGCCGGCGTAGACCGTGCCGCGGACCACCGAGAGCGCGTTGACAGGCTTGCCGGTGGGGAATGCCCAGCGCTGGCTTCCGCTGGCCGTGTCCACCGCGACCACCCCACCGCTGGTGGCTGAGCTGGCAGTGGCGGCGTAGACGGTGCGGCCGGTCGCCGCCAACACACCGTTCTGGTCAACGGGCAGCTTCCAGCGCTGTTTGCCGCTGGCCGCGTCCACCGCGAACAGCGTTCCGGCGGCTGTGTCACCCTCGCTGGGGGTGCTGGCGAAGCAGACGGTTCCGTCGGCCACCGCCAGCGACCAGAGGATCCAGCCGCTGGCAGGGAACTTCCAGCGCGGCGTGCCGTCGGCCGCGTCCACCGCAACCCCGCCTCTGCGGCCGAGGGCGGCGTAGACGTTGCCGTTGGCCACCGCCAGTCCTCCTGACACGTTGCCGCCGGTGGGGAATGTCCAGCGCTGGTTTCCGCTGGCCGCGTCCAGTGCGATCACAGCATCGCTGTTGCCGCCGAAGTAGTCGCTGTTGCCGAGGTAGACCGTGCTGTCGGCCACCGCCAGGCAGTCCACGCTCCAGCCAGGCCGATCGCCGTTGGCCTTCCAGCGCTGCTTGCCGCTGGAGGCATCCAGGGCGAACAACCCGCTACCGGCGAGGTTGGGGCCGAAGTAGACCGTGCCGCCGGCCACCGCCAGCGGGTCCACGCGCCCTTCGGCGGGTGTCTTCCATCGCTGTTTGCCGCTGGCCGCGTCCAGGGCGAACACACTGCCCCTCTGACCGTCGTCGATGCTGCCGCCCGCGTAGACCGTCCCCTTGGCCACCGCCAGTGAGACCGCGTCTTCCCCGAGGGGGGACGTCCAGCGCGCGCGGCCCGGGCGAGGAGCGGCGGTGGGGGGCGTGCGCTGCTTGCCGGACGGAGAGTTTCCGTCGTTGAGGAGCTGCCATCCGGTGATGCCGGCCGTGGCAAGGGCGGCGGTCCCGGCGATTCCGATCAGCAGATGCCGCCGGGACAGGCGGGGTGTCGCTGGTGCTGTTGGTCCGGCGGCCGGTGTTGACGCGGCGGGCGGTGCCGGGCGGCCGGGTGGGTCAGCGGTGGTGGCCTCTTGGATGCTTTCGGCGTGGCTGCGGATGAGTCGGGTCACTGACGCGGGGAGCCAGTCGGCGGCCTCCGCCGTGGTTGGGCGGCCCAGCTGGGCGAGGAGCTGTGCGGGAGTGGGGCGGGCCGCAGGGGGGCGGGCCAGGCAGTGCCAGATCAGGGGGAACAGGGCTGCGGGAACGCCGGTGAGGTCGGGGTCTTCGTGGACGACGCGGTAGAGCAGTTCCGGGCTGCCTCCCGTGCCGAAGGGGTTGGTGCCGGTGGTGGCGTAGGCCAGGACAAGTCCGAGGCAAAAGATGTCGCTGGGCGGTCCGACCGGGGCGCACCTGGCCTGTTCGGGGGAGACGAAGCCGGGCGTGCCGATGAGTTGCCCGGTACCGGTGAGAGCGGTGTCTTCCAGGGCGCGGGCGATGCCGAAGTCGATAACACGCGGACCATCGGTGGCGAGCAGCACGTTGGAGGGTTTGAGGTCGCGGTGGGTGAGTCCGGCAGCATGGATGGCGGCCAATGCCTCGGCCAGCCCGCGGGCGAGCATGCGAGTGCTGTTCGCGGGCAACGGCCCGTGCTCGCGGATGGCCTGGGTGAGGGAGGGGCCGGGCACGTACTCGGTGGCCAGCCACGGGACAGGGGCCTGGGGGTCGGCGTCGACCACGGCGGCGGTCCAGAAGCCGCCGACCCTTCGCATCGCCGTGATCTCCTGGGCGAAGCGCCGCCGGAAGCGGGGATCATGGGCCAGGTCGCTGGAGACGACCTTGATGGCCACCAGCCGCCCGCCGGGCGAGCGGCCCAGGAAGACCCGGCCCATGCCGCCCGACCCTAGCTGGCCCAGCAGCACGAACGGCCCGATCTGCTGCGGGTCCGCAGTCCCCCCCACCTGCAGCATGGCAACCCCCTTTAAGAGCCGCGCCGCGGCGCGCTCAGCTTGTATCGGAGACGGGAGCAGGGCTGTGGGCGCGGTCCAGCACCTGGTACACCGTCGCCCGGCTCACGGAGAACAGCTCGGCGAGGTCGGCGATGGTGTGCTCGCCGCTGCGGTTAGTACTTCAGCAGCAACGCGAACCCCAGCCGCGTCCCGCCCCGCTTGCCCGCCAGGAGCCCCAAGTTCCCCATCTAGCACCGTCCAGTGCTCGACCAGCTTGTCCATCCCCACCGGCTGCCGACCCACAGCCACGCATCATGCCCGAGCGTCGCTCGTCAGGGCAGCCACTCCGTCAAACCCGCTTTGGGGGCGGTGACACATTCGTTAATGGCACCCCGACCGGCTGGACGTTCTCCACCGGATGGGGTGCCCGCGAGTCCATCCACGTCACCCTCGTGCGGCCGGAGCTGGTCGTGGAGGTCGGCGTCGATGTCGCCCGGGACAGCGTCGGCCGCGGGCGGCATCCCGCCCGATGGCACCGGTCTCGCCTCGATCTTTCCCCCGCAGACGTGCCACGCGTCCCGCCCAGAGCGACGGACTAAGCCTCGATCCACCGACCGATGCTGTGGATGACGCTTAGGAAAATGAAGAAGTGCCTTGTGACCTGCGATGATGGGAGTTCTTCACGCTTCCAGCACGCACAATCAGCAAGGCACTTCCTAGATGCAAGTTTCCCATACGCCAGCGGCGGTCTCCGCTGCGTTCGATGACCCGAATCTGATCGCGTATGCCGGGCTGGTCCCGGTGATTGCGGCTGGCCGAGCGGTGTGCTCTGCCGCGACTGGTGACGCAGAAGGTCAAGTTGACCGGGGTGAGGAACGGCGCGGGTGCGGCGGCGGACGCGAAGGTCACCAGCATCGTGGCCGGGATGGTCGCGGGTGCGGACAGCATCGACGACCTCGATGTCCTGCGCCACGGTGCGATGCCGGCCATGTTCGCAGGTATCCGTGCGCCCTCCACGCTCGGCACTTTCCTGCGCGCGTTCACCCACGGCCATGCCCTTCAACTCCACGCCGTGCACAGGAGGTTCCTGGGTACGCTCGCCGCGCACACCCCACTGCTGCCCGGGGCCGACCAGGTGGCGTTCATCGATGTCGACTCCACCCACAAACGCGTCTACGGCCGCACCAAGCAGGGCGCCGAGTACGGCCGGTTCAAAGGCATCCGCACCCTCCACCCGCTGCTGGCCACGATCTGCACTCCGCGGTCCCGGCCGGTGATCGCCGGGGTGCGGATGCGCCGCGGCAAGGCAGCCGACTCCCGCGGCGCCCCGAAGTTCGTCAGCGAGGCCCTGGCTACCGCCGCGGAGGCCGGGTGCACTGGCACCCGCATCCTGCGGGCGGACTCCCAGTTCTACAACGCCGGGGTGATCGCCGCCTGCCGCCGGGCCGGCGCCCACTTCTCGATCACCACCGGCATGAACCCCTCCGTCAAGCGGGCCATCCTCGCCATCCCCGACCAGGCATGGCAGCAGATCACCTACCCGACCGCGGTGCCCGACCCCGAGACGGGGGAACTCATCTCGGACGCCGAAGTCGCCGAGATACCCGCCTACACCGCGTTCGCCAGCCGCAAGAAGGCGGAGCGGGTCACCGCCCGGCTGATCGTGCGCCGGGTCCGCGACCTGGCCAAACCCGCTGTCGTGGGAGAGCAGGGGGAACTGTTCCCCCTCTGGCGCTACCACCCGTTCTTCACCGATACTCCCGCCCAGACCCTCCAGGCCGAACGGGAACACCGCCACCACGCCGTCGTCGAACAGGTCATCGCCGACAGCAAAGCCTCCGCCCTGGCCCATCTGCCGTCGGGACACTTCCACGCCAACGCCGCCTGGCTGACCCTGTGGGCCATGGCCTACAACCTGCTGCGGGCCACCGGCGCACTGACCTCCGCCTTCCACGCCAAGGCCACCACCGCCACCCTCCGCGCCCACCCCGGCTGACAGCCCCTACCCACCCCGCCCGCCAAGGCCCGACCGGAACCGAACTGTGGAAAAGCTGGGCAGACCAGTAGATATTACCTGCCCAGACACAGACACCGAACCGAAACCCGCTCAAAAACCGATCAGAAGATCCATTCCAGGCCACGTCGGTGGATCAAGGCTAAGTCGGCCACGGACTGTCAATTCGTCTTCCACGACAACCTCCCGCGCCCGGCGGCTCGGCTGAGAGCTTGGGAAGGGGCGGCACACCCTGTGGTGCGCCGCCTCTTCCCCATACGGATCAGCTGGGCGGGGAGGTCTGGCTGGCCTGGGTGAGGAGGCGTTCCCAGGTGCGTGTGGACCCGCCGTGTTGTTGGGCGAGGGATGCTGCGATGTGGTGGCGGGGGGTGTCACCGGCGGTGCGGAGGGCTGCGGTCGCGGTGTGCAGGCGGGGGTCGCCCTCGTAGGCGTGTGCCTTGTGCGGGCCTTTTCCTGTGCCTGGTGGGCGGCCGCCTCCCTTTCCTTGTCCAGGCGGGTTTTTCCGGCGTTCGTCAATGGCATGGCGGGGCCAGACGCGGACGCTGTAGAGGGTCTTGCCTGCTGGGAGATAGCCCTGGGTCGCGTAGGCGCGGACGGTGCTGGCCGTGACGCCGAGTAGGACGGCCGTCTCTTCGTCGTTGAGGAGGTCGTCGGGGTGTTCTCCGGCGGGCAGCTCGGGAAGGGGTTTGCCCTCGAGGTAGGCGCGGGCTTGTTCGAGGTCGTAGATCAGGATGCGGCTGTGAGGGAAGAGGCTTGCGACGCGCTGGCGGAAGGCGGGGGCATCGCGTCGCCGCCATGTGGACGCGGGGACGCCGGCGTGCTGGGCGATGTCGGCCTCATTGATCACTGGCCGGTTGCGGGGGATCACAGTGGTGTTCCTTGAGCGGCTGTGGGGTCACGGACGGGGCCTTGTAGGCTGGTGGTACTTCCTTACGCTGGCGTCTCGCCGGCGCGGATGTTGGTTAAGGGCCGGTGGTGTGCCGGGCCGCCCTCGGGTGGCTCTCCGCCGGCCCTTTCATCAGTTCTGTCTTCCAGTGGCGGACTTCGTGTGGGCTGCGGAGCCTGATCACCTCGACGCCCAGGGCGGCTGTCTCGGATACCTGTTGGGCGTAGCGGGGCCGGTTGTTCCGGTACTTGCGGATGGCGGTGCGCAGCAGTGACCGGCGGCTGAAGAATGCTTTGCTCCAGGTCAGCCGCCTTGCTTGTGGGCTGTCCTCGCGTCCGGTGAGCTGGTAGAGGCTACGGCGCACGATGCGGTAGATGATCAGAGACAGCGGGAAGTCGAGCCACACGAGTGCGTCGGCGCGGTGCCAGACCACTTCGGCCAGCTTGGAGAAGTTTCCTTCGACGATCCACGCGTCTTGCCGTGTGATCTCCGCTGCCTGTTGGCGGAACTCGGGCAGCGGCAGCGGGCCGTCAGGGGTGAAGAGGATGTCGTCGAGGTCTGTGTGCGGGTGGCCGAGCTCTGTCGAGAGCCACCTGGCCAGGGTGGATTTTCCTGTGGCGGGTGGTCCGAAGAGTGCGATTTTCCGCATGGATTCCTTGCCTTCACGGGGACGGCGTCCGGGCTCCATCGGGCTTCGGGCGGGCGGTGGCATAACCGCACACCCCGATTTTGCCATTTAAAACCTTACAGCATTCAGACTCGCCATCGAGAGCCGTTCGGAGTCCGCGGACCGGCGGCCGAAGGCGGCTTCTCAGCCCGCAGGGGCGGGCCCGCGCCCAAAGGGCAGAAAAAGCCGGGAGGGCCGCCAGGCCCTCCGCGGCGTCTCCGCCCGGCCGGTCCTCGCGGGCGGCCGGCGGGATGGGCCCGGCGAGCGCACGGCGGGGGGAGGTTCCAGCGGGCGGCGGCCGAGGTCGTCCTCGCAGTAGGCGTAGAAGCTGCGGACGGCGGAGACGGCGCGGCCGCGGGAGGCGCAGTGGTTTCGTCCCTGCGCAGCAGGGAGCAGACGGCGCTTCATCCCCGTAGCGGCGGGGAGCACTTCCCCGGGGGGAAGGTCTTGCTGCACGTCCTTGACGGACGGACCACCCCGCAGCGGCGGGGACAACAGCGCGTTCAATCGACGCGACTGGGAGGGCACGGGGCCACCTCCGCTCGCGCGGAGAGCACGCTCCCACTGCAATGATTCGCCGCGCCGCTGGGACCCCATACATGGCCCCGGAGACCTAGCTCAGACACCAGGGAGCAAGTAACCCGCCGGCAGCTTCCGGTTCTTCACTTCTGCCGTTTCCCGGCGCCCGTGCACCTCGTTGAGCCGATCGGGTGAATACCCGGAGGGCCGACGACAAAGGGGCGGGTGTGCGACAGGAGTGGTCGCCGGAAGACGTGGTGGCGTGTTGGACGCTGGTGGAGAGCGACTGGGACTTGGTGGCGAACAAGTCCGGCCCGACCCGGCTCGGTTTCTGCCTGATGCTCAAATTCTTCGAGATCGAGGCCCGGTTCCCGGAGTTCATCGAGGAGTTCCCGCAGCCCGCCGTGGAGTACGTCGCCGAGCTGGTGAAGGTGTCGGCGGCCGAGCTGGCGAAGTATGACCTGGCGGGCGCGAAGCGGCACCGGAAGCAGATCCGCGAGGCTTTGGGGTTCCGTCCGGCCACCCTCCCGGACGAGGAGGAGCTGACGGCGTGGCTGGCCGCGGAGGTGTGCCCGGTCGAGTTGTTGGAGGACCGGCAGCGGGAGGCCCTGTGGTCGAGTGCCGGGCGAGGAAGATCGAGCCGCCGGGCCGGACCCGGATCGAGAAGGTCCTGGTCGCCGCGCGGGGCCGGTGGGAGAAGGTGTTCTGCACCCGGACCATCGAGCGCCTGGGTAGCGCGGGCACGGTCCGGCTGCTGGCGTTGGTCGCGGAGGACAACGAGGGCGGCACCGCCCTGCTGGCCGCGCTCAAGCGTGACCCGGGCGCGGTCGGGCTGGACTCGCTACTGACGGAGATCACCAAGCTGAACGACGTCCGCAGAATCGGTCTGCCCGAGGGGCTGTTCGCGGACTGCTCGGAGAAGCTGCTGGCCGCCTGGCGGGCGCGGGCGATCAAGATGTACCCCTCGGACTTCCGGGCCACCGCCGAGGACGTGCGGATCACGCTGCTCGCGGCTCTGTGCTCCTCCCGGCAGGCGGAGATCACCGATGCCCTGGTGGATCTGCTGGTCGCCCTGGTTCAGAAGATCAACGCCCGGGCCGAGCGTCGGGTGGAGAGGCAGCTGACGGCGGAGCTGAAGAAGGTCCGCGGCAAGGAGGGCATCCTCTTCAAGCTCGCCGACGCGGCGATCGGCAAGCCGGACGAGATCGTGCGCACGGCTCTGTACCCGGTCGTCGGCGAGAAGACGCTGCGCGACCTGGTCGCCGAGGCGAAGGCGAATGAGAAGGTCTTCAAGGCCAAGGTGCGCACCACGCTGCGGTCGTCGTACAGCTCGTACTACCGGCAGATGCTGCCGCCGCTGCTGAACACGCTGGGCTTCAGATGCAACAACACCGCCTACCGGCCGGTGATGGACGCGCTGAAGCTGCTGGCCAAGTACGCCGACGTCGACGGCAAGACCCGCTTCTACGACGGCGCCGACGAGGTGTCGATGGACGGCGTCGTACGCAGGGACTGGCGCGAGGCGGTCGTCGACGACAAGGGCAGGGTCGAGCGCATCCCGTACGAGCTGTGCGTCCTGGTCGCGCTGCGGCCGTCTTTCCCGTTCTGCCCGGCCGAACCGGGTGTTCGAGGCGGTGCGGGAGGTCGTGAAGGCCACCGGTGTGCTCAAGGGCAAGCACCGGCGAGCGCTGGACTCCACCGTTTTGGACGACGCGGTCGCCACTCAGGACACCGTCACACAGCTCATCGCCGCCGTCCGCGCGGTCATCCGCGAGGTCCCCGGCGCCGACCAGGTGGCAGCCGTTAAGTGCACCGCGCATGACTACAGCGACCCCGGCGAACCCCGCATCGCCTGGAACGACGAGCAGGCCCGTGCCGATCTCGTTGACGCCCTGGTCGGTGACGCGCTCAGGCTGCTGGGGCATCTGCCGGACCAGCAGCTCGGTGAGAAAGCCGCGAACGCGGTGGGCCTGCCGGCCCTGGTCGCCGGACAGGACGTGGAACCGGCCGAGGACTCCGACGGCCGTGACGGACGCTGGCGCATCACCCGCGGCACCGCCTACGACCGGACAGTCTCCACCGTCGATGCCGAATCCCGGCACATCCACAAGACCCGCACCCACCAGCAGGACGGATACAAAGCCCACCTGGCCATCGAGCCGGAGACCGCGTTATACACCGCTGTGGCCCTCACTCCCGGCGTCGGGCCCGAGCACCACGAGGCCACCGTCGGCGTGGACCTGCTCGCCGGGGAAGACGGGCCGGTGGACGCTTTCGGCGATACCGCCTACTCCACCGGCGAGGCCCGCCAGGTCCTCGAAGCAGCAGGCCACCGGCTGTTTTTCAAACCCGCCCCGCTACGGGCGGCTGTCCCCGGCGGCTTCACCCTGGACGACTTCGCCATCGACACCGCCGCCGCCACGGTCACCTGCCCCCAAGGACACACCGTTGCACTGTCGGACCCCGGCGGGCAGTACCACCAGCGCAAGGCAGCCTTCAAGAACCTGTGCACCGGATGTCCCCTGCGCGAGCGGTGCACCAAAGCCAAGGCCGGCCGCATCCTGACCATCCGCCCCCGCCACGACCTGCACGCGGCTGCCCGCCGCCAGGCCACCACCGACCCCGACTGGCAAGCGGACTACCGGCGCTGGAGACCACCGGTCGAACGCGCCGTCGCCTGGCTCGTCCACCACGGCAACCGCCGCCTGCGCTACCGCGGCACCATCAACAACGACACCTGGCTCCACACCCGAGCCGCCGCCCTCAACCTCCGCCGACTGATCAACCTCGGACTCACCCGCACAGGCAACACCTGGACGATCAACCCGGCCACCGCATAAGCCGAGGGGGTTGTCCGGCCCACGGGCCGGACAACCCCTCAACAAGATCTTCATGAGCCTTCTAGCCCTAGGTGCCGGCGCTGCGGAGCGCGACGGCTCCGTCGCCGGATGGGGCAAGGGGGGTGTGGCCCTGGACCGAAGAACAGCGACGGCCGACGCAACGGACGCAAGAGCTTCTCCTGGCGCGACTACTGGGGCCTGCTGATGTCAGCCCACCAGCAGCTCGGCGGACCGAGGTCACGCTCGTCCGGGACAACCTCAACGTCGACAAAGTCGCCGAGCTGCGGGAATTCGCCAAAGCGCAGGACGGCTGACGCGGCCGACTCTCCGGCGTCGCCTTCACCACGCCCGAACGCCTCATCCAGCGCATCCGACGCGGCCTACGGCACAGACATCACGAGTTCAACCCCAGTAAGAGGTGGACTCGAGATCATCGGTTCCCATCAGGCGATCGTGAAATCCGGAAACCAGAACCGCCTCGCAGCGCGCTTGGGAAAGGCCCGCGAGCTGAGGACAGCTGCTGAGTGCCCGACCGCAGATACGACTTGCGGACGCTTCCGCCGTACCGAGCGTTTCGGCGACGATGAAAAGGCTGAGGACCGGGCCCTTCGGCGTGACCGGGTGAGCTGTCACGTGCTGCAACCCGTCCGCCGGATCCGCATATCGGTGGACACACTCCAATATATTATCCGGGAGTTCAGAATCTGGCGGATTGATTTCTACGTGGATTAGATACATGACCCATCGATATGGATAGTCGAAATCGCGACGATTTACCTCGCCCCGCGTGCATCCTGCGTCTGGATATGGCCGATCGGCCCGTTAAGATCCCCTCCAGGACTCGGGAGTGCCTTGAGGTGCACGGGGGGTAGGACATGTTGCAGACACTTGGGCTGGACACGGCGTCGGAGCTGGCTTATCGGGCGATGATTCGACATCCGCAGGACTCCCTGCCCGAGCTGGCGGACCGGCTGGGTGTCTCCCTGCGGGACGTACGGAAAGCCCTGGACCGGCTCAGTGAACTGGCCCTGGTCAACGCCGCACCCAACCCCTCGGGCTTCCGCGCGGTGAACGCGTCCATCGGCATGGAGCTGCTGCTGGCCCGGCAGCAGGCGGAGCTGGCGGCCCAGCAGGAGCGCATCGAAGCCTCCCGAGCCGCAGCGGCCCAGCTGATCGCAGAGTGCTTGGACAGCGGTGCCGAGACCAGCAACTCCATCGGGGAAGAGATCCGCGGGATAGCCGAAATCCGCCTCAAGCTCGCCGAGCTGGGCTCCAAAGCCACCGGCGAGGTCATGACGCTCGCACCGGGCGGTGCCCACTCGGCGGCCGACCTGGAGGCCAGCCGGGGCCCCAACGCCGATCTCCTGGACCGGGGCGTGAAGATCCGCACCGTGTACCTGGACAGCGTGCGCAACAGTCCGGAGACGCTGGCGCACATCCAGTGGCTCGGCGAACGTGGCGCCCTGGTCCGCACTGCCCCCGCGCTGCCGATCCGCATGATCCTCATCGACCAGCGGGTGGCCGTGCTCCCGACCCACACGAACGACGCCACCGAGGGTGCGGTGGTGCTCCGGGGGCAGGGCACGGTGGCCGCGCTCAACGCTCTTTTCGAGAGCATCTGGAACAGCGCGAGTTCCCTGACCGAACTCGGGAAGCGCGACGCCCGAGGGCTGACCGCACAGGAGGCCGAGACCCTGCGGCTGCTCAGCCAGGGGCTGACCGACGAGGCCATCGCTCACCGCCTCGGTGTCTCGCCGCGCACCGCCCGGCGGATCGTGGCCGGGCTGATGACCCAGCTGAACGCCCGCAGCAGGTTCGAAGCCGGCAGCCGTGCCGTCCAGGACGGCTGGATCCCGATGTCGCGCTGACCGGGCCATCGTCAGTAGCCCCGCCGCGGAACGGGCCGGCCCTTGGCCGCCGCGCGGGCCCGGCCCTCCTTGTAGGCGCTGTGGCTCTTCATGAAGTACTCCTTCTCCAGCCTGGGGTCACCCCGGCGCTCCAGGTAGTCGTTCTCCCGCTGGAGCTGCTGGTAACTGTCGAGCCGGCGCCGGTCGAGCGCCCCTGCCTCGACCGCCTCGACCACCGCGCACCCCGGCTCGTCACCGTGTGCGCAGTCCGAGAAACGACAGTCCTGTGCCAGGTCGGTCACATCGGCGAACGTCGCGTCCATGGCGTCGCCCGACAGCCATACCGACAGTGCCCGCAGCCCGGGAGTGTCGATCACCGCCCCGCCACTCGGCAGGGTGACCAGCTCACGCCAGGTGGTGGTGTGCCGGCCCTTGCCGTCGCTCTCGCGGACCGCAGACGTACGCAGCTCACCACCGCCGAGCAGACGATTGACCAGCGTGGTCTTCCCCGCGCCCGACGCACCGAGCAGCGCGACCGTCCGGCCGAGGCCCAGGATGTCGGCGGTCAGGCCGTCGATACCCTCTCCGGTGCGGCTGGAGACGGCGAGTACGGGAACGCCGTACGCGATACGCGAGATCAGCTCGACCGCCTCGCTCAGCGTGCCGGCGTCGGTCACGTCCGTCTTCGTCAGGACGACGGTCGGCTGGGCGCCGCTCTCCCACGACATGGCCAGAAAGCGTTCGAGCCGGGAGATCTGAACGCCCCTGTCCGCCGCGACCACGTTCAGGATCGTGTCCACGTTGACGGCGAGCGCTTGTGGCTCACCTCGGCTGCCGGACGCCCGCCGCACGATGGCGCTGCTCCTCGGCAGGATTGAGTCGAGTACGACGGAGCCGTCGTCGAGGCGCAGGGCAGTGGCCCAGTCGCCCACAGCGGGCGGGCCGCACGGCCCGAAGCGGGCGGTCGGGGTCCCGGCCGCAGTGGCGAGCCGGGCCCGGTCCCGTTCCACTCGTACGACCCGTCCCACCTCCGTCTGCTGTGCGGACCGTCGCTGGTGCCGGGCTGCGGCCAGGTCGTCCATCGTGACGGAGGACGCGCCGAGGCGGCGCAGTGCGCCGGACTCGTCCGCGGTCAGGCTCGGGTTGCTCAAGGTGTTCAGGATGTCGCTCATGCCAACTCCGCTTCCGTGAGGCTGTTGTCGGTCGTGAGGCCCTGGTACGTCCTGGCTCCGCGCGCGAGGAGGACCGCGAGGTTGGCGAGTGCGGTGCAGACGGCCATGCCGATCAGCAGGTTCGGCAGTCCGACCAGGTCCGCCGCCGGTCCCGCCGCGAGCAGTCCCAACGGCATCGGCAGCGTCGAGATGAACGTGTCGAGGGCGTCCACCCGGGCCACGGCGTCCTGGGAGACCTGCGACTGGATCGCTGTGTCCAGCAGCACGGTGCCGAAGACGATGGCGGCGACCGCCAAGCCCGCGGTGACAATAAGCACGACCTCCCCGCCCAGGGCCAACGCCCCCAGCTCCGCCGGGATCAGCAACGCCATCAGCAGGTATCCGGTGACCAGCGGTTGCCTCGGACGCCACCTCGACGCCACCATGCCGCCGAGCAGGCCGCCCGCGGAAGCCGCGGTGCCTACGAGCCCCCAGGTAGTCGCCCCGCCAAGGCGGGCCTCGGTGGCCGCAGGTCCCAGCACGAAGAATGCGGAGGTGCCCACGTTCGTCACCGCGGACGCGAAGAAAGAACTCCACATCCAAGGATGCTTGTTGACGACGGCGACGCCCTCACGGAAGCGAGTGAGCTCCCTTCGGAGGAAGCCGCCCGCATCATGGGCCCGTTCGCCTTCCCCGGCCCCCAGAGCCGTCTCCTGGGCCGCTTCGGTCAGGGGCCTCCCCGCTCGGAAGGCGGACGGACGGGTCCGGCCCAGCAGAGCGAGGAAGACCGCGCTCGCCAGGAACGACGCCGCGTCCAGTGCGTAGGCGACGCCATAGCCCCCCATGGTCGCGAGCAGCCCGGAAAAGGCCGGGCCCAGCATGACGATGAGGTTC
Source organism: Streptomyces sp. NPDC086549 (assembly GCF_044746205.1). Classification (NCBI taxonomy): domain Bacteria; kingdom Bacillati; phylum Actinomycetota; class Actinomycetes; order Kitasatosporales; family Streptomycetaceae; genus Streptomyces; species Streptomyces sp. NPDC086549. The sequence continues at coordinate 16,461 of NZ_JBIVBS010000029.1, forward strand.
TGCGAGATCGCGACGAGCGCGTTGGCCCTCTGCCGGTGCTCCTCGTCGACGGTCTCGGTGACCAGGCCCATGGAAGCGGGGCCGAAGAGCGCCGACGCCGCCCCATACACGGCGGTGCCCGCGGCCAGCGCCCAGATCGTGGCCGCACCGCTGAGCAGAGCGACCGCCAGCACCGCCTGGACGGCGCAGCGCACCAGGTCGGACCAGATCAGCACCCGGACCCGGGCGAAACGGTCGGCGATCTGGCCCGCCACCGGCGCCATGACCAACTTGGAGGCCCACAGTACGGCCAGGACCAGGCCGAGAGCGGTGATCGAGCCGCTGATGTGCAGCACCGCGAAGGCCGTAGCCACGGGCACCATGGCGTCACCGACGGCGGAGATCGTCTGCCCGAGGAAGAAGGACCGGAAGACAGGATTCCGTAGGATGTTCCCGGCACGGTCCCGCGCCCCACTCCCCTCGCGGTCCCGTACCTCACCCCCGTCGCGCTCGCGCGAAGGCGTCGCCCCTGAGGCGGTGTCGATGTCGGTCATGGCGCAACCTCGTTGGGACGTATGGCGCCCAGCTCCAGGGCGATGGACAGGATCTGCTGGGCCGCCTCCGGCCCGCCAGTGACCGCGGCGAGCTCGTGCCGACTGAATCCCTTTCGAGTTCCCAGCAGTTGAAGGGCCTCGGACATCCAGGGAGTATCGGGGAATATGACCTTACGGCCGCGCAGGAACGCAGCGATCTTCCCGTCCCCCTCCGGCCGCCACTCCGGCCGACTTCCGCTCGGCACGGCGAACTCCGTGGCCTCGGGATCGACCGCGCATGGCCGGGCCGGGAGCGAGAGCAGGTACCCGTTGCTCCGCAGAGCACGCCTGCGGTCGGCGGACGCCGCCGGGTCCAGCGGGAAGATGTCGAAGCCAAGCGAGGCGCCGAAGCCCCAGGACCGCAGCAGGTGGTAGGTACCGGCGGGGATGAACACCACGTCACCGTTCCGCATCACATGGTGTGTCGCCCGGTCCATCCACTCGGTCGCCGCCGCCTGGCCGGAGCCGTTCGGCGCAAGGTCGGAGTACCAGACCTCCTTCGGGTTGGGTCCGCAGTGCATCAGGAAGATCGGCTCGTCGTCGGTGTGGACCCCGAACGGAGTGGCGCCGCAATTGCCCAGGACCGCGTACACATCCAAGCCGCCGACAAGGCCCTCAAGACCGGAGAGGCCCGCGGAGTCGGTGAGAGGGCTCACGAACGACTCGTACGCCAGGTCGTGCAGGCGCTCGTTCCATGCCTCCAGGTGGCTCACAGTGACGAAGAAGCGCTCGTGGCCCAGCCAGCGGGCCAGGAAATCCTCCAGGGACGTCGTGGTGAGCAGGTCCGGGCGGTGGATGTCCTCGCGCAGGGCCGGCCTGACCTCACCGTCCGCATAGGGCGTCATCGGCGGGGCGCTGCCCGGGGTCGCGGCGATGGAGTGCAGCGTCTCGAGCAGCAGCGTCGTCCAGTCGTGGCGCGCGAAATCGCCGAACGGGCTCCAGTAGGCCGGCTGTCGAAGTCCTCCGGTCTCTTCCAAGAGCTTCAGGTCGGTCACTCCTTCTCCCCCGTGGACGTAATGATCAGGCTCGCGGCTGACCGCCGCGGCACATGACCGATGTACTCGTAGGTCCAGGAGCGCTCTTCGCTCACCTCGAGCAGGGCCCGCAGCTCGTGCTCGGTGTAGTGCGGGTAGTTGAACAGCTCATCGAAGACCAGGACGGTGCCCGGAACGACGTAAGGGGCGATGCCATTGAGGACCACCAGCGTCGAGCTGTACAGATCGCAGTCTATGTGGGCCAGGGCGATCTGTTCCCCGCGGGCGGCGAAGAAGTGCGGAACGGTCTTCTCGAACATCCCCGGCACCAGGCGCGCGTTACCCCGCAGCACCGTCGGCTCGCCACTGAATGCTCCCACGGACCACGTGAGTTCGGGGCCGACCCGCCACTCCTCGGGCAGTCCGGCGAAGCTGTCGAAGCCGTAGACCAGGCCCGTTGCCTCGCCGCACAGCTGCCACAGCGAGCCGCCGGTGCTGACGCCGAACTCACACCACACGCCCTCTTCCGGGGCCTTGTAGCAGGCGTTGATCAAGTGGTGGTACTGGTCGATGTCGGGGCCGCGCTCCGACTCGTACGCACGGCTGGCCCGGATGCGTGCGTCGGCGGCGTGCGCTAGGTCAAGCGGCATGGTTCCACTCCCTCTCGTCGTGTGTCAGGGCGTCCAGGAGCTTCAGCCAGGCCGTCCGGCCACGCGTCCGCAGATAGCGGCGGGCGAATTCGACGTTGCCGCCGTTCACGAAGTTGCCAGTGACCGCCACCGTGGTGTCGTGGTTGACGACCTGGTGCGCCCAGCCGCTGGGAATGACCAGTAGGTCGCCCGCTTCCTGGGAGCACTCGAACTCCGCATCGTCGCGGCCGGCGACGAGGTCGAGGTACGGCTCGGGCAGCACGCCGGCCCGCACCGAGGCCGCGGGCGAGAGGAACCTCCAGTGCTTCGTCCCGGCTGCGACCGCGTTCCAGGCGCTGCTCATCATCACGTCGACGTGCATTGCGGAGCCGGAGCCGCGCGGTCCCACGTAGATCCACTCCCAGCCGGGCCTGGCCTCGGCAGGCAGCCGCGTGAACCAGCTGCGCAGGGAGTGCGGGAGCCGGGCGGGAAGGAAGGCGCCGGGGTCGGTTTCGGAGGCGACCGTCCAGTCCTTGACGTACCAGGGCGCCTCGGCTGCCTCCCCGTCGGCGGCAGTCCCGCAGTACGTCAGGAACTCCCGCAGCGTGGTGGTCCAGCCCGGCGACGCCTCGCGCCGCGCCTGATCCGCCGCCTCCGGGCTGCTGCGTACCGCAGTCAACTCCCTGTCGCCGTACGCGGCGACGAAGTCGCCGGACGCGCAGGCCTGTACCAGCGGCCAGTCGGAAGCTCCCCCACGGACCAGGACGGGACCGCCGTCGACGCTCCACTCGACCGGTCGGCCACGCTCCACTTCGGTGACGCCCCGCACCTGTGTCGTCGGGCTCATGCCGCCTGCGCCCTTTCGTCGGCGGACCCGCCACAGAGCCGCAGGCCCCGGTGCAACACGGCCAGCTCCAGCAGCCGCTCCGCGACCCGTCCGGTCTCCAGGCCGTCGAGCCGGTCCACGGCCTCCTGGCAGGTGAATGCGGAGCGGCGACCGGCCAGCCACCCGAACCACTCCTCGATCTGCGGGTCGTACCGCATGTCGAGCAGCCGTCCGTGCAGGGCGACGTGGAGCCGGTCCTCGTGCCGTGCGGTGAAGATGGGGAAGTCCTCCCGGACCTCCAGTTCGTCGTCCGGCCGCAGCACGGGCCGGGTCCGGTCTAGTACAGGCTTGTAGATGAGGTACCCGTTGCTGCGTAGGCTCATCAGGTGGGCGGCCGCGTATGAGGCGGTCCTGGCCGCCAGATCGGGGATGGCCTCGAGGGCCGTCAGCACCTGGTGGCGCAGCGCCGGGATCGCCGTCGCCCCGGGCGCGCTCTCGACCGGCGTGCCGGCCTCGTCGCGCAGCAGCAGGCCAACGGCCTCGGAGACGACCGCCCCGAGGGTGGCTGGCATCAAGGACAAGCCAATGAACGCGGAAAAGCCCTTGTTCTCGAAGATGTGGAAGTCGCCGGTCGGGATCAGCAGTGCGTCACCCGGCTTCATGACCAGGCGCTGGGCGTGCTCGGCGATGGCGGCCGGATCGAACCGGCGGTCGTCGCGCTCGGGGTCGAACTCCCGGCCCTCGGCCTCTACCAGGCGGGCGTAGTCCGAGCGACGCCAGATCAGACACTCCTTGTCGGCGGGCCCCAGGTGCAGCAGCAGCGAGGGCTCACGATCGGCGTGCACACCGAAGGGCGTGTGCCCCGCGTTCGCCAGAAAGGCGTAGAAGTCCAGCCCGCCGACAGGCACGCCGAGTTCTTCGAGCAGAGGAGTCACCACACCCGCGGTGAGCACTTGGTGCAGGTCGTCGTCCCAGCTGGGCACGCCGTTGACGGCTAGGCAGAACTCCTTCTCACCCAGGACCTCCGCAAGCCACTGCTCGAACCCGAGCGCGGGGTTCGGGGCGCGGTGCGAGAGCCGCTCCAGCAGGTCGACGCGCTGTCCGTCGCAGGTGAAGACGCGGGCGACAGGACGCTGTGTGGAGGAGGAGAACGCCTCCACCACCCTCCTGAGGCCCGCCGTGAGCCCGGCCACGTCGGTGATCGCGCCCTCGACCAGAGCTGGCTGGGTCAGGCCCGGCGAGGCCAGCAGAAGCTCCTTGGTCCACTCAGTCCGAAACATCAGTTCTTCTCCCTCAACACACCTGCGGTACGGCGTTCATCTGCCACCGAGCAGCAGAGCGCTGGCGCAGCCGGCCAGCGCCATAGCCGCGAGATTGCGCGTCTCCTTGCCGGAGGTCACCTCGACCAGATCCGCGCCGATCACGTCGAACTCCTCGGTGACGGCGTGCAGTACGGAGTCGACCTCACGGAAGGACAGCCCGCCCATGACGGGCCAGGCCACCTCGGGGGCCACAGTGGGGTCCAGCACATCGGCGTCGATGCTGATGTAGACCCGGGAGCCGCGAGGGATGTCCTTGAGGATCTCCGCCACACCCGCGCCCGCGATCACCTCCGCGGCGCTCACAACGCGGGTCTTGCCCACCGTCAGCGGCGGCTCGTCCTCGTTCGCGGTGTGGTCGAACTCGCGGATGCCGATTTGGAGCAGTCGCTCGACACAGTCCAGCGACTCGACGTGCGACATGACGTTGCCATTGGTCAGCCCGGCCTGGTTGCCCTTGCGCGCGGCGTACCTGTCGGTGTGAGCGTCGAAGTGGATCACGCTGAACCGCTGGTGGTGCTCCGCGACGGCCTGGATCACCGGCAGGCTCAACCAGTGCTCGCCGCCCAGGACCAGCGGCCGCCCACCAGCGGCGAGCACTTCCCGCGCGGCGGCCCGCACCTTGTGCTCCACCAGTTCGGCCGTGTCGGTGCGCGGGGCGTGGCAGACGTCCCCGAGGTCGAGCGGCAGTACGTCCGGCAGGTTCACTCCGCGGCCCCGGTTCCAGTCCCAGAGCAGCCGTCCGGCGGTCCCACCGGACGACGAGAAGAGTCCCAGCGCTCCACGTATCGCGGCCGGGCCACCAGCGGGCGAGTGCACGCGCGGGCAGTCGTAGGCAATGGGAACCCCGAACAGGCACCATCGTCCGGCCAGTTCACGGCCGGCCAGCTCGGTCCAGACAGCCGCGGCACCCACCGGGTTCCGGCTCGGCCTGAGCAGACCGGTCCTGACCGTCTCGGCCTCCGTGGCGGGCACCAGAAGCTCGTTGCGCAGCAGAAAGGCGACCAGATCGGCGGCGAGTGCGGGGGAACCGCGCCGCAGCGGCCGGGGCGCGGCGAACCCCTCCCAGATATCCAGCAGTTGAGGCGATGACTCAATCCGGCGGCCGGTGACGAGATCCTCCAGGGCCACGCCGCCCGAGCCCTGGGCCAGTACGAGCCGGGGATTACGGACGTAGAGCCGGTCGGCCAACTGCGGCATCACAGGACCTCTACGGCGCTCAGGCCGACGAGCTCGGTCAGGATGCGCCGTGCTTCCGGTGTGCCGATGCGGGCCTCGACATCGACGGTGTCGCCGCCACTCAGCGCCTGGACCAGCTCCCTGATGTGGGCCCGGTCCGGACAGCTGATCACCGTGCCGCGCGCGAATATCTTGATCGCTCCGGCGTCGCTCTCCTGCAGGATCAAGGGGAACGGGTCGATACGGCGGACCGTCCGGCCGTCGAGGGCGGGAATCGCGATCCGCCTCGGTGTGGCACGGAATCCGCAGTTGCTTCTGATCCTCAGGACGTAGTCCGTGACCGCGTCGGCGACGTCGACAGTCGAGCCCTGGGCCGGGGACGGCTTGATGGTCTCGTTGGCGTCGACCCGCTGGAGCAGCTCGCCGGCCAGCCCGGTCTCCCACTCCTGCACCTTCAGTTCGAAGGCGCGCGAGCGCATCGCCCGGCGGACGAGGCGGTCGGGGGCGTACTGGATCAGGGTGAGCACCATCGAGACGGAGAAACCGTGGTTCTCCGCGACGTGGTAGTACCGCGTGGCGGGCAGGAAGAACATGTCCCCCTGCCGAACGGGATGGTGCTGCCCGTGGGGCGCGATGTCCTCGCTCCGGTAGTACGAGCGGGTCCCGCCCGTCAGCTCCTTGAACTGCTCGGGCTCCCAAAGCGAGATCTGCCGGGGCGCGGAGCCGAAGTTGAAGTGCAGGGCGTCGGCGGCGTCGTCGATGTGCACACCGAACGGTGTGAAGCGCGAGTCGCCGATGAAATAGAGCAGTTCGGCATGGAGCAGACTGCCGGGCAGTCGCTGCTGCATCTCCGACGTCAGCTGTGCCACTGCGGGCGCCACCCGCGGAAACCACTTCTCGACCTTGTTGACGATGACGCTGTATTCCGTGTCGCCGAAAGCGCCGCGACACACGGTCTCGAGCTCCGCCAGAGATCCACCCGGGTCGAGGGAGAGGAATTTTTCGGTGGCGCGCGGCTCGTGGACACCGGCCTTGTAGACGCGGAGGTCGTCCGCCGCGGCATCGCGCTGCGCGGTGTCATGCATCGCATAGAGGGAACCGAGTACAGCGTCCTCCAGAACGGTGCCATGCAGTCCCGGCGTTTCCACAACGGCAGCGGCGCGCAGCCCCTGCGACTGCTCGAACACGTCGCGACCGGTCCGCCCATAGTCGAACGGAACCTGCATTGAAATTCTCCCCATTCTCCTTGCGAGAGATTCCCCTTGCGAGAGATTCTCCTTGCCAGGGCCCTCGAAACGGCCGCCGGCCGGGACCCGTTGGCTCCGGCCGGCAGGAACGCCGCGTGTCAGTGCCCGGTGGTCTGAACCGGACGCGCGACCAGCTCGGTGTCCTCCAGCTCGATGACCTTGATGTCCAGGTTCTCGAGGGAGATCTCCTGCTCGATCTTCTTGTCGCTACCCATGGATATTCCTCCACTTGTCGTTTTCGAATTCCTGACCGTCGATCCTCGCCGCCGGGGCGAACCACATGGTGAACGGCTTTGCCGCCGACGCACCGAAAAGGACCGAGGTGTTCTCTTCCGGCTGGCGCTCGATTCCGACCATACCTAGTGACCCCAGGTCATGTCGGTGAGCTGAGCGACCGGGCCGGACGCCGAATTCGTCGTGGATCCGGCGTCGGTGTCGATGGCGATGGGAGCAGTTCCGAGAATCACTGCGGCAGCCACCACGGATATAGCGGTAAGAGCCTTCTTCACAGTCTTTTTCATGCTGCTGAAACTCATCCCTTGTTGTGTTCCGCTGCGTTTCTCGGAATCCCGATCTCGACAAGAAAGATCTTGTCCAATGTCCAGGGCATACGGAAGGGGATCAGGGTGGACGGTCTATGTCACGACCTGTTCCGTCCAGCGGTGACCCAGTACTGCAGCCGCAGATGCAGGAGGCTGGTCGCGCAGGCAGGCGAGGTGCCCGGACGGCCTTCCTCACGCCTGCCGGGCGGTTCCCCGACCGGCGATGAGTTCGGCTTCGCCACCAAACCGGCCCTGGCCAGGGCGGAGGATATGGACGGGGGACGTGGAGGCCCAGATTCCGCGGAACATGCCGGCGGCGTACCGAATCCCGATCCCTCGGAGATCGCCCTCGGCGTTCGGTGCGGCGGCGTTGGCCATCGCGCCGAACGCGGGGTTAAAGATCGATGCCACGGGGGACGGCCCGTGCCCGGCGATCGTGTACCGGGCCACCCGACGTCGAGGATCAGCGAGGGACCGGCAGCCAGTCCGCGAACCGCTCGGGCCGGTCGGCCCTCTTCGCCAACTTGGCCCGCGGCGAGTCCGGTGACATAACGACTCCGCTCGTGCCCGGCCACGAGATCGTCGGAATGGTCACTCGGGTCCGCTCTGCGGTCACCCCGCACGCTGTCGGCGACCGCGTGGGCGCAGACTGCATGGCCGACTCCTGCCGCGAGTGCGCCGACTGTCTAAAGGGCGAAGAGCAGTACTGCCTGAAGGGCCACACCCTGGCGCTCGGCAGTGTGGGCAAGAACGGACAGACCACTCAGGGCGGCTACTCCACCCACGTGGGGGTGACCGAGGACTTCGTCCTGCGCATCCCCGACGGCCTCCCCCTCGACACCGCCGCACCCCTGCTGTGCGCGGGCATCACGACGCACTCGCCGTTGCGGCACTGGGGTGCGGCCCCCGGCAAGAAGGTCGCCGTGGTGGGACTCGGCGGCCTGGGCCACCTGGCCGTCAAGCTCGCCAAGGCGATGGCGCTGAGGTTACCGTCCAGTCGCAGTCGCTGAAGAAGCAGGACGACGGCCTGCGCCTGGGCGCCGACCACGACTACGCCACCGGCGACCCGACGACCTCGACGACAGCTTCGACATCATCCTCAACACCATCAGCGCCAAGATCGACGTCGACGCCTACTGTCGCTACTGGCCCTCGACGGAGCGCTGATCAGCCTCGGCGCCCCCGGCGAACCGCTCCCGGTCAACGTGCCCTCCCTGTTCGCCAACCGGCGCTCCTTTTATGCCGACTCGCTCTTCGGCGGCATCCGCGAAACCCAGGAGATGCTCGACTTCTGTGCGGAGCACAGAAGTCGGCGCCGACGTCGAGGTCATCCCGGCAGAGAAGATCAACGAGGCGTTCGACCGAGTCCTCGCCTACGACGTGCGCCACCGGTTCGTGGTCGGCACCTCCACGCTGGCCTGAGGGCCCGACGCCATGGCCGCCGCGCCGCTGATCCCTCCCCGTGTGCTCCTGCAACGGCGGCCGTCCGGCCACCCCGCCCGCTTCTCGGGCTCGGTAGCTCGTCAGCCGCAGAGAGGGGCACCGGGCACCCCGCTCCGCCGAGCCGACGGCGTGCCCATAGCGTGCCCTTAAGTCCGGTCAACCGCGGTCAACAGGGGTGCGATCGCGCGCTCCGGGGTGCCCACCTCGGAGCGCATACGCCCAGGTCAGACACCATCTGCCCCTGCAAGCGCCGTCGCTTCCCAAGCTGAGAGCGCGAGTTCGATTCTCGTCACCCGCTCCATGTGAAACCCCATGTCAGCGGCCTGGGGTTTGTTTATTATCTAGTCCAATTTGGGGGTTTCATGCCCTCCGCGCGCCCTAAGTTGAAGCGAAGTACCCCCTGGAGGGATTGCGGGCGGGTAATCGATCTTCACGGCGACCCTTCGCCTCAAGTCGTGAGACGCATTTTGGGCGACCTGCGTCACTCGCTTGCCTGTGCTAGGTGATGTCGCCAGTGCAAAGCTGCAGTTGGGTAGGGCTTTCGTTTGGGCGTGCCGAGCCGGCGGTCTGCGTCAGGCGGGAAGCAGTTCCAGGATGCGGGTGACTCGCCCCCAGCCAGCCACCAGCGTCGCAGCAAGAACCGCCGCTCCCAGGGTCAACCACGGACGCAGGTCCCCCACCCCCATCGAGGGCAGCACATGCGCGGCGCCCGCGGCCGCCGCCATGGCCGCGATGATCGTCATGGCGACATGGGCCGACTCAAGCCAGGTGTTCCGCAGCCGCGACACGGGCCGGATGTCCTGGAGCAGCTCGGCGGGCAGGAGCGCCGCCTGCCGTCCGCACAAATGACTCTCCGCGATGATGAGCTGCAGCCGAGCCAGCTCGGTCAGTGCCAGTTCCGGGTCGACGTCCACCTGATGCAGCGCCGCACGCTGGGCCCGGCGACCAGCGCGGCGTGTCGCTTGATCAGCCGGAGCCTGGAGGAGCGTCGCGGAACAGAACCCGCGATGCTGTGCACTTTGAACAGGCGCTTCTCCACCTGTCGACAGCTTTGGTCCAGATGCCGCAGGGCTTTAAACCGCCCACGGCCACGAGCCGCCGTGCGGGCCTTACCACCGGCTACAACCGCGTCGATCACTGCCAGCACTAGCTAGGCGCTGCGCGGACGGCAGCCCGTCGTGGTCTTCTTCGCCGCGGTCTTCGAGCTACTTGTCACTTCGTGGCAGCTTCGGGAGTAGAAAGCCTGGACGTCTACCCTCGGGGGGCGGACCGGTGACCGGCGCGACGGCGCCCGGTACGGTCCTCGCGAAGGCCACGGTGCCAGCCGATGACGTCATTGACGCCGAAGTCGTGGAGGACCGAGCCCGCGAACAAGGGGAACCCGGCAAACCGGGTTCCCCGTAACCAGGCCCTGCTCAGCTCAATGGCGTTGAGCGACGCGGGGGCGGAACCGCCCGCAGCAGCTCCCATAACGGCCGCGAGCCCGCCGCCCACACGCCCAGCGTCTGACGGTCGACCACGTGCAGCCGCTGCTGCTTGGCGAACGTGACCGCCGGCGCGGTCACCCGTCCATTCGTCACGATCACAGCGACATCCGCCCCGTGCACCTGCCGGGCCGTCCCGTTGAGCACCTGCAGGTCCGGCGTGCCCACCGCAGAGCCCCGGGCCCCGTTGCGGCGGTGCTTGCATTGGATCACCCAGCGCCGCCCGTACGGATCGGTCGCCTTCACGTCCGCACCCAGGTCCCCTCCGCCGCCGACCCTCTGAGCGTCCCGGCAGCCGTCCCGGCGCATCAGATCCCGTATCGCGTCCTCGAACCGGGAATGGTGCAGCGCGTCCAGCTGCGGCAGCCCATAGCGCAGCCCCTGCGCCCGTACCGCCTCCCAATGAGCCCGCTGCCGAAGGCTGTACAGCCAGCCCCCACCGGCCAGCACGGCGAGCACCAGGACCAGAACGAGCACCCACCAGTGAGCCAGCAGCCAGTGGACCACCGCCGCCACCACCGCGATCACCACGGCCGCCGCCAGAAGAAAACCGATCAGCTCGGAATCCCTCTGCCGACGACGACCGGGCCGCCCCGTGCGCCGCCGTGCCGGCGGCCGCCGACTCACCGGGCCCCCTGCTGAGACAGGAACCGGATCGGGTAAGACACCGCCGACGTCGGCTGCGGCCCCCGCTTCCACGTCGGGGTCGTGTCGAACCGGATCGGGTAGTGGACCGTCGATCGCGGGCCCGGCACCGTCTTGCCTCCCGCCCCGTCCGCAGATGCGTGACCGTTGCCGAACCCGACCACGGCTAACGCGAACAGAGCGAAGATCGTTAATTCCCGTCTCGCGCCCGGAGCCCACCGCGAATGCCCGCGAACCGGTGTCCCGTCAGAGCGCACGTACGGCCGTACCCAAGGCATGGATGCCTCCCCCTCGTAGCACCATCGCTGCAACCAGCCATGCTGACAGGAGGCACTGACATTGATGCTGATACTCAGGTTCCGGTGGTCGTGACTCGGGCACTGACTGACGCCCTGCTGGGCTGTCCTGCTGTTGTTCTGTCCGGCCGCCGGACCTCGGCCCGCTGCGCCTGCGAGTCGGATCCCGCGTGATTGGTACGGCTCCCGCGCGATGACACCTTTCGCCTCCAGCTCGGCCAGCTGGCAGTGCACGGACGACCGGCTCGCCGGCAACCCGACAACGCATTACGCACCCAGGGGTTCACCGGCCGGGCTCCCCCAGCTCCGGCGCACTCGTTCGTCCCCGCCCGGGTCGATCGGCGGGCGGTGCCTCGGAGGCAGAGCAGGTGAGCGACTCCAGGGAGACGAACTCGTACACGGGCGGACCGGCGCGCGCGAGAGGCCCGGCCGCGCGCCGACTCTTTCTATGCGTACGAGGTCGACGGGTCTTGAGGGTGTGGTCAGGCCGTCGCGGTGATGGGTTCGGGGCACTCGCCGGCGCGGGTGACCCAGATGTCGAGCGGGGTGATCAGCGAGGACAGGGCTGAGGTCAGGTCGTACAGCGCTTGGTGCGGGTTGGCTGCCTGGGCGACGTCGGGGCGCACGGCCAGGCGGGAGCCAGTTTGCTGATCTCGGCAGTGAGTTCCTCCGGGGTCTGGCTCACGACATGGGTTCTTTCCTGGCCCGGGCGGGCCGTCTGGTTTCCGCGTGGTCGGCGTCGGTGTCAGTCGCCGGTGAGGGTGCGCGTCGGTACAGCGGTGACCAGCCGGACCCAGCGCGCCGCCAGGTCCGCCGCTGCCCCGTCCCGAGTCGTGCAGCGTCGGCCGGTGCTGCCGCCAAGGCGTCCGGTCCAGCCGTTGCGCCCGGAGCGGGAGGCGCCGCCGTAGGTCGGCTCCACATACCCGAGGACCGTGTCGCCGCTGCGCAGGATCCACCTGTGGTTGTCGCGGTGTTCGGGATGGCGGACCAGCTCGGCGGCGTCGATGACGGCACGTGCCTTCTTCATTGCGAGCTTCTGCGGGTGCGGTTCGATGCCCCGGGGGGCGGATGCGGCCGCCACAGGATCATCACGTGACGTTTTAGCGGTGTGCGCCTCCGGTGAGGCGTCCGGGGCCCTCCGCGCAACATCGTTCCGGGCCGTCTCCGTTGCGGTGGCGGCGGTTGTGTTCGGGCGGGCGGCCATGTCGACCACGGCCTCGGTCGGGGCAACACGGCTGCTGGGCGTGCCCTGCCCAGCTTCCGCAGCGGGCATGGCCGGACGCGCACGGGCCGAGCCTGTATCGTCACGTGACGTTTCCGTGCCGGATCGCACGGTTGCGGCCGGCACGGGCACGGCGCGGCGGGCACGGGCCGCGAGGACGACCGGGATGCGGGCGAGTAGATCCAGGTCGGCATCCTCAGGACCCCGTCCGGCGGTCAGGGCCCCGGCCAGTCGCCGGGCAGCGAGTGCGAGCCGGTCGGCCAGCTCCAGCGAGGGGACGTCGGCGTATCGGGCCAACAGACCCGGGTCGTCGGCGGCGGCAGCACGGTGCGCGCTGTGCTGCCGCTGGCGGGCGCGGTAGGCCTTGCCCTGGCAGGCGCGTGAGCAGTAGCGGCGGGGGCGCGGTCCGCGCGGGGCGGGCAGGTCCGCGCCGCACACCGGGCACGTCGCCATGGGGTCCCCTCTCTTATCGTCACGTGACGTTTCAGCAGAGTAGCGGACGGCGGCGCCTATCATCACGTGACGGTAAGGGGCGCCATCCCGGCTTTCAGGACTCGCGCAGGCCGCCCCCCGGAACGACGCCCTGGACAGTCCTCTCCCTGCGCCCGCAGCAGGTGGAGGGTGGGGCGGCGCGGGGCATTCCGACGAGCCACCGTTCTAACACCGCCCGCCCTCACAGTTGAGGCCGACCGCATGATGCGGTTCGGCTGTCGTACTACAGGCCGATGCCGTACAGCGGGTTGGTCTCGTCCCACATGCCAGCCTGCTCGAAGTAGCTGGCGAGGGACTTCGAGCCGTCGACCCAGCCGCCGTGGCGGGCGGTCTCGATGAGGTCTTTGCCAGCCTGTTTGGCGGCGGTGGCGAAGCCGCGGCGCAGGCTGTGCCCGCTCCAGCGGGGCGGGAGGTCGGGCAACAACTCGGTGGGGGCGGCCAGGCCGGCACGGGTGGCGGCCCGGGTGACGGCGTCGCCGATGCCCTCGCCGGTGATCCGGCCGGTGGGGTCGCCGATCGGCTGGCCGTTGCGGTGCATGGGGTGGGCGATGCGGCCGTGCCGGTCGATGCGCACGAACAGGGGGCCGGCCGCCTGGTGCCCGTGGTCGGCCAGGCACTGGCGCCAGGCGCGGAGGCCGCGGACGGGGCAGGTGGCGGGGTTGGATCCATAGGGCACTCCGAGGGGGCCTTCGTGGTTGACCTTGGGTCGCCAGATCTGGACGGCGAGGCCTTCCTCGACCTCCTCGAGGTCCGTCCAGTCCAGCAGGCGCAGTTCGGAGCGGCGGGCGGCAAGGGCGAAGCCCAGCAGCAGGGCGGCGACGTCGCGGCGGCCGATCGCGGTGGTGGTGTCGGTGGCGGTGACCATCTTCCGCAGGACGGGCGGGGTGGCGGCGGCGGCCCGGCGGGGCCGGCGGCGGGGCTCCTTGCTCTTCTTGCGTTCGGCCTCGTGGCCCTTGAGTACCCGGCGGGCGCCGACGGTGGACGGCTTGGCCAGTCCGGCGGCCGCGTGCGCGACGGCGATGGAGGCCAGGGCGCGGTCCATGGTGGCGGGGCTCTTGTCCTCGCACTTGAGGTGGGTCATGTACTCGGTGAGGGTGTCGCCGGTCGTGGGCAAGGCCTGGCGGCCGGTGTCCGCGCACCAGGCGGTGAAGCGGGTCCAGTCGCCGGCGTATCCGCGGCGGGTCTCGGCGGGGATGCCCGCCTCGACGGCGGCGCGGGCCTCCGCGGACAGTCCGTCGGTCCGGCTCGCCGGGATGCGGGCGGGGACGTCGGTCTGGGTGACGGCGGGCGTGGTGTCCACGGGCGGCTCCCCGGTGCGGCTTTGGCTCTTGTTAAGGCAACTTACCGGGAGTCAGACAGGTTGACCGCAAAGCCATGCAGTCCTGACTGCTGTCTTTCGAAACGCCCCGCATCGAGCCCTGGTTCCCGAACCGCCAGCGCGCTCAAAAGTATGATCATTCTGGACCTGACGGAACATCACGCACCTTACTGAGCAGTACTGTTGCTGTTCAGACGGTTCTCTGCGCGTAGACCCCGGATGTGGTGATCGAGCCGGAATACGGGCCCTTCACAGACCGGTACGATGGTGCGCACTCCTTCCCGTCAAGGTGCCGGTCGACTCCGATCGGGTCGACCGAACCCGGGAAAGGGGGACGACCATGTCGGTGGACGACTCGCCCCGCGGCGAGAACGCACCCGACAAGAAGGCGTACTGCCGGCGGCTCGCCGGACTGGCGCTCAAGGCGGCTATCGCAGCCGCGTTGAAAGTCCTGTTCGAGAAGCTCTGGCAGTAACGAAAACGGCCCCGGCTGGTGACACAGCCGAGACCGCCTTCGGTCGGACTACAAGGTGCCGTGTGCTCTGACCTACGCGTGGGACGGGCATACGGCATCTTGCTTTTTTCAAGTCGGCAGGAGAGGCCGGAGCCACACCCCTGTGATGGTCGCCACAGTGTTGCGGACGTGAGTCCACGGGAGCGACGGTCACAAGCATGCGGACTGAGGCGCCCCATGCCAACCATGTATTGCACCTAAACGGTACCCAAACCCTGGCCTGCCGTACACTTCGCCCTGGATATCACGCGTGTTGCGTAACTTCAATTGACACTGAACAGTACCCGATCGGGCAGGCTGCAGGGGGCAGCGATGACACGAGGTGTCGCAAGATTCGATGGTGAGGCACTGCGTGCCGCACGGCGCTCTGCACCGTGCCCGGACCATCCGCACACGCTCACCGCCTCGTGCCTCGCCCGCCAGATCGGCACCTCGAAGGCGCTCGTCCTGAGCTACGAAAACGGCCGGAGCAGCCCGTCTCCTCAGAGACTGGCAGACCTTGCACGAGCCGTCGGAGTGGACGCCAGCACGCTGCAGTCGGACCCGATCGAGCTGTCGGATCTCCGCACAGCCCGTGGGCTGACGATCGCAAAACTCGCGGACCAACTGGGCCTGGCCGTAAACACCTACCGCCAGATCGAGACGCGTGGAGTACTGCCCAGGCGCCGGCCAGGAGTCTTCTGGGACCTGACACGAGCACTCGGTGTGAGCGCAACAGATCTTCACTGGGCGATCCGCCAGATCCCTGCAGTGCGTCTACGACGGGACCGCGCAGACGTCCTGCTCAAGCGCGTACTCAACAGTGCTCTGCACCCCGGGCCGTTCCAGCCTCTGCAGGACACGTCCAGGCCCGCTAGCGAACTGGCTGTGGTGTACGGAGTCGACCCATCGGCCGTGAGCAAGGTGGTCAACCTATTGCTCATGAGCCTGCGCCAGCTGGCCCTGCAACAGGCACAGCTGATCGCCAGCCGTGATTTCGCGGCTCACTCAAAGTCGACGCAGGCGTACGTGGACGAGCTCGACCGCATCGCAATACGGGTCAAGGATGAACTCGCGAGCGTCCCTGAGATCCTTGAGCGGTACCTGGTCAACCCCATGCCGCAGTCCTGCTGGCATAGCCTCGCCAAGCTTTATGTCGCCGGCCCGCCCGGCCTACACCCATCCACCCTGTCCGAGGAGGTCATCACCGCGCTGGCAAAGCCGTTCCACGGCTACCTGCTCGACGACACCCTTTCCGGCATTGGTCTCTCAACTCCCGGGGTGCTGTTCTTCCTGGACACGCTGCCGTACTACCGGGTCATCTACGCACCCCCCGAGCGCGTCATACGTCCCGATCCGCAGTTCTACGGCTGGCCGTCCTTTCGCGCGAGGCTCGCGCCCCGCCGTCACCGGCTTCGCACCGCCCACGTCCTGGGTCATGACCCACACCCGCACTGGGAGGGCGGCTCGTGGATGACGATTCGCCCCGCCCGTCCACCCGGTGCCGCGACCCGCGATGCCGTGTATGCGGCTGCCCTCGCCGGGTCCCACCCCGACGAGCCGCTGCTCTGACGTCGTTACGAGCTGGAGCAGTCGGTGAAGAAAGCCATGCGGCACACCGAGGAGGATCCGGCCGAGTAGCCCGTCATCGCTCGCAGACCCGCGGCAGTGACTCCGTTCAACAACCGACCCTTCTGGCCCCCCGTCGAGCCCACTCGGGGGTCGAGGCCCCACGTGTCACGTCGGGGCTCAGCAGGAGAGCCCATTCTGCAACTGCACAACGACCATCACCACGCCGGTGATTGCCACCCCCAGGACCACCACAACAGTCACGCACGGGTGCATCGTCCCGTCGGCATCCCATTGGGACGGACGGAAGAGAACGCTCAGGCCGATGAGCGCGAGCACCAGGCCAACTACAAGAAGCGTGACATGGCCTGTGCAGCCGAGCGTGAGCTGCATCGCGCTGGGCAATCTCTGCATATTCGCCACCGTAAGCAGGAACGGCCACTGCTTTCGGCCGCCGTGCGGCGGCGCCGACGACGTCGCCTGCATGGGCGCCCTCCACACGTGTCCGGGCTTGGAGCGGGGCCGCTGATCACGTCGGAGACCGCGAGGAGCGCCAGCTGTGGCTGGCGCCCCTGCGGCGCTGGAGTCCGGGTATGGGGAGCTTATCCGGGATCCAGACACCGGTCCGCTGCGAGCCCTGCGGACGTCGTCTCGCGCCCTCCCCACGGCAGCGCCGTGAGGGTAGTACCACCAAAAAATTTTCGGCAGACCCGAAAAAGTTCGCGCGCACGCGTGGGTTCACAAGTCTTCGCAGCCCTATGAGTCGCCAGGCTTACAACCACAGTGCGAGGATTGGTGTTGCTCAAAATGATCAGCGATGGTGCCGACGCCCAGCTGAACGTGAAGCTCTCGGCTGAGGTCGAAGAGGATCCGCCCTCCCCGACCCTGGAGCAAGACCGGGAGCTGTACGCCGAACTGGTGCGAGCGAAGTTCTCAGGGCCCCGCTACGAGATCTTCACCCAGGAGCTGTGGACCTACGGGATCCGCACTCTGACGGCGTGGATGCGGACAGGCGTCATCGTCCAGCACTGTTACCGGTACAACGTCGCCTTCGCCGCTTCGGAGATCGAACTGGCCATCCTCAACCGGAACTCCGAGGTACGCGAGGCGCTGGCGGTGGACAGCGTCGCGGCGGCCGCCCCGCGCTTCGTTGAGCGTGCGCTGCGGGGCAGTGAATGGGACCCGGACAAGGGCGCGAGCCTGTTCACCTTCTTCGTAGGCGGATGCGTGATGGCCTTCGGAGACGTCTTCAGGAACTGGTCCCGGAAGCGGCGCCGGGAGGTCGGGCTGACAGCCTCCGGGCTCCTCAACTCCGCTGAGGCCGGCGTCGTGTTCCCAGGACAGCTCAGCCTGTTTGACGACCCGGCGGAGACGGTCGCCTCACGTGACACCTTGCGGCGGATACTCAACGAGGCCACCCCAGAGGCTGCCGCTATCTGCACGCTGATGCTGCGGCGCCCTGAACTCGATCAACGCCAGATCGGTGCTCTGCTCGGCGGGATGAGCGCGCGAGCAGTCGAGGGCCAGCTCCGACGGCTGCGCAGTACGGCGCGCGGGCTCGCAGCGAGCGGAAAGGTCAGTCGACCGCAGTTCTCTGAGGCAGGCCAGCGATGACCCTACAGATCGCTCCTCAAGCCGTAATGATCCTCACCATCGGCTGCCTCGTCGGACTCGCCGTCTATAGGCACACGGCTCGGTCCCAAACCGGAGCCCCAACGCGGGGAGACCTGGTGGGTGCCATCGGAACGGCGGTGGGCGTCATCACCGTCCTGGCGCTCCTCCTGGGGATGGGAGGTGGTGGCGAAACGGCGCACAGCCCCAACGACCTGACACCTGTGGCTCCGACAAGTTCGGCACCCCCGCTTCCGTGAGGCGCCATTTTCTGCATCGTGTTCAGCCGGGTCCCTGATGATGTGGATGTCGTCGGTGGCGGAGTCCGCTCCGCCACCGAAGCTGCTCGGGGTCTCCCGCACAACGCTCTATAAGTACGTGCCGGAGCTGGCTGCAGGACGAGACTCCCTCATCGCCGGTCCGGCGCCGGCGCTGCCCGCCCCTCGCGCCTGATACCTCGATTCCTGGACGCTCGGTTGATGGGTCGGCCCTCGGACTATCGGTGCAGATCACGTCCGCGTGCGCTGTACCGGCGACGGAGGGGTGCTGATGAGGATTGTTCGACGTCAACGACCAACTCAGCAATCTGCAGCGGAAGTTGGAGAGCCGTCGATTGTCAGTGCTGCGGCTTAACGTCGTAGATGCGCCCGAATTGGGTTCGCTCTCCCGACTCACCCGAGGACATCCCTGATGGCATACGTTCGCGGTCACCGCCGCTCGGACGGCACCTACGTCCGCCCGCACTACCGTCGCACCCGCCCGGCTGCTGCCCACTCCTTTCGCTCCGTTTCCACCCCGCGTCGGGTGAACACGGCTGCTGTCCGGCCTCAACCATCCCCGGCGGGCCAGACGACGTGGGTACGGAGCTATCGCCGCTCCGATGGCACCTATGTCCGCGGCCACCAGCGGCGGATCACTTCCCCGGCTGCGGTGGCGGTCGGCGGAGGCGGCATCGTCCTGTTCATACTTCTGCTGCTGGCCCTCCTGGGAGGCGGAGGCGCGGGAGCTTCGGGCACTCCCAGCCAGCACCCGACCTCGCCGGCCAGCGTCAGCGGCCACTTATCCCACCCGTAAGCAACGGGCCTGAGGGTCCCGGACGGTCTCTCGTTCGGGACCCTCAGGCTGTCCGGGCAATGTGCCACCTGAGCTGCGGGTTTCTCGTGCTGTGGTGCGGATTTTCGCGAGAGTTGCGGAACTAACCCGCGCGTGCTGCAGGGTGCGGCCCGGCGCGGACGGACCGCGTCCCACCATCCGCACCTGGGAGTTCAACGTGACCGGTCTCGACACCCGCACCGCTGTGCTGCTGCTGGCGGGCGCTGGCGGTACGTACGTCGCTTTCCTGCACCCCGCTGTCGGAGTCGCGCTCCTCGTGGGCCTGGCCGTCGTCGGTGTGCTCCACAGCCTGCTGCGGTGACCCCGTGCCCACCCTCCAAGGCCCTGTCGGTCTACAGCTGCGGGGGCTGGCCGTACTCGTTGGCGCCCGGTTCGGGGCCGTCGTGCTGGGTGAACTCGGCCAGGCGCCACCCGTCATAGGTCCACTGCAGGGTCAGGGTCTGGGTGAACCAGCTGGTGGCGGCGGGAATCGGGTACGCGGCGCCCTTGCCGGTCAGTCCGAGCAGGCCGGAGCACCACACGTCGATGGTGGCCTCGTGGGGGTCGTAGTGGCGCACGGTGGCCCCGGCGGGCATCGTCCGGCTCACGAAGGTGGTTCCTGCCGGCGGCTGGCCCTCGGCGTCCAGTCCAAGCTTCTGGTTGAGGTCGGGGGTGTAGTCGGCATCGACCGCCTCGCGGATGGCGTTGCGCTTCTCCGGGACGACGAGCAGCTGCACCAGGTCGTGGCGGTGGTCCGGGTTGAACATCTGCTCGCTGCCGAGGGCGGCGGCCATCTTGGCGGCCGCGCTCTGGGCGCCCTGCCTGCTGTGGGGTATTTCCACGGTCAGCGGGTCGGGGGCGGCTGCCGGAGAGCTTCCGGATGCGCGGCCCCGGGTGGCCAGGGCTATCCCCGCTATGCCCCGGCGTCGAACGGAGCGGCGCGGCCTGCGCCTGTGGCCGGTCGGTACCGTCCTCGCCCTGCCCCTTCGCCGCGGCCGTCCTGGTGGCCACCGCGGTGTTCTACACCGGATGGGACCTGCTCAGTGCCCGGGGACTCAAGCCCGAGCACCGCATCGACTCCACGACGCTCTTCGACCTGGTGAAGCTGTCCTTCGGCGTGGTCGCCGGGGCCGGCGCGCTGGTCGCCCTGGTGGTGGCCTACCGGCGCCAGCGCGTCGACGAGGACGGCGCCCTGAGCGAGGCCACCCGCCTGGCCCGCCCTGTGGCGGCCACCCGCGCGGCCTCCACAGGGCGGATGGGTCAGCCGATGAAGGCGACGTACGTGCCGACCGTGAGGCCCGAGAACGTCAACAACTGGCGCGGCTTCAGGCAAGTGAACGCCGCGTGCATCCCGATGCCTGCGGTGATGGCGTACGGCGTGGTCTGCGGGATCAGCAGCACGACGGGCAGGGCGAACTCGGCGACGATGACGGTGACGGCGACGAGCCGCCACAGACGGATGTCGCGGGCGCTGAGGTTGCCCGTGTGGCGGTCGACGAAGCCGGGGATGGCGTGCTGGTGGCGGTAGGTGAGTCGGTCCTTGAGCTGGGTGTAGGCATGCATCCACTGGGCGAGGAAGAGACCGGTACGGAACTGGCGGGACCGGCACTTCTGCACGGCGCTGTTCCAGTAGAGATCCGTCGTCACGAGTACCACGAGGGCCTGCGCCCAGGTGTTGGCGATGCTGGGGTGGTGCTCGATGCGGAGGCCGTGGCCGAGGTCTCCGGCGGCCATCAGGCACGCGCCTGTCAGGAGCGTGAACCGTACGGCGCTCGGGCTCTTGAGGTAGAGCAGTTCCATGGCGGCCCCGGCCACCACCAGCAGGAGTGACAGCCGGGGTACGAGGCCGGCGGCCAGGGCGACGGCGGCGGCCGTGCGGAAGATCAGGGCGGGCCGGTAGACGACGGCGAGCAGACGGCCGCGCCGGGGACCGAACCGTTGCTTGGCCAGGCGGAGACTGAGTGCTCCGGGCGCGAACCGCGTCCAGCCGCCCTGGCCGAAGGAGAGGGCGAACCGCCCGGCGAGGACGGTGCCGTAGACGATGCGGAGCAGCTGGAGCCGTCCGGGGTCGGTGGAGCTGCGGAAGCCGGACATCAGGGCGTCAAAGAACCACACGGCTGTCCCTCACCTCGATCGGCTGCTCGCCCTTGACGGACAGGCACCGGCCGTGTCCGTCGATCCGGTCGTAGCGGCCGGTGTTGATCAGGTGGTTGACGACGGTCTGCAGCTGGGGCGGGGGCAGGAGGAACGTCCCCGGGCTGAGGAAGAGGTACGGGTTGATCTCCTCGGTCCGGCCGTCTTTGGTGCCGGTGAGGTCGATGATCACGAAGGTGGCCCGGGAGAAGAGGGGATAGCGCATCCAGCGTCCGGGCCTGCGGGTGAAGCCGGTGATCATCCACGCCATCAGGGCCGCGGTCGCGGCGAGTTGGGCAGCGGTCGGTAAGGCTGCGGGCATGACAGGGACCTCCGGGGCGGGAGGAGAAGGTGGTGGGGCGGGCCGCTATTCGGGCTTGGGAGGCCGCTGCATCAGTTCGGCGACGGCCTCGTCGAGGGTGACCTTGCCGTGCAGCAGGGCGGTGACCACGGTCGTGATCGGCATGTCGACGCCGTGGGCGTGGGCGAGGTCGAGAATCGCCTCGGCGCTCTTGACGCCCTCGGTGGTCTGCCGGGTCGCGGCGGCGGCCTCGTCGACGCTGAGGCCGTGGCCGAGGTGGGTGCCGAAGGTGCGGTTGCGGGAGAGCGGGGAGGAGCAGGTGGCCACCAGGTCACCCATGCCGGACAGACCGGCGAGGGTGGCCGGCTGGGCGCCCATCGCGGTGGCCAGCCGGATGCTCTCCGCCAGCCCCCTCGTCATGATCAGGGACGTCGCGTTGTCGCCCAGGCCCATGCCGGCGGCGATGCCGACCGCGAGCGCGATGACATTCTTCAGCGCGCCGCCCATCTCGCAGCCGATCACGTCGGGGGAGGTGTAGGGCCGGAAGTACGGGGTGTGACACGCGCTCTGGACCCGGCGGGCGGCGTCCTCGTCGGGGCAGGCGATGGTGGCGGCCGCGGGCTGCCTGGCCATGATCTCCCGCGCCAGGTTGGGCCCGGAGAGCACCGCAACCTGCTCGGCGGGCATGCCGGTCACCTCGCGGATGATCTCGCTGGCCCGCAGGTGGGTGTGGGTCTCGATGCCCTTCATGAGCGAGACGATCACCGTCTGGGGCTCGATGTGCGCCGTCCACTGTGTGAGGCACTGGCGCAGGGTCTGCGCGGGGATGGACAGCACGAGGAAGTCCGCGCCGTCCAGCGCGGCCGCCGGATCGGTGGTGGCGGTCAGGGAGGCGGGCAGCTCCAGGTGCGGGAAGTAGTCCGGGTTGCGTCGCTGGGTGTTGATCGCGTCGGCGATCTCGGTGCGGCGGGCGTGCAGGACGACGCTGGTGCCGGCGTCGGCGAGGATCGTCGCCGCGGCGGTGCCCCAGGATCCGGCGGAGAGCACCGCCGCACGGGCGGGGCGGTGCGCGTTCACTCATCGGTCCTCTCGTCCGGTCCACGGCCGCCGTCGGGGTGACCGGGCCCGGTCATCGTATCGGCGGCGGGGTCTGCTCCAGGGCGGCGCAGCGTCAGCAGGACCGCGCGCCGTCCGGGCAGCAGGGGCAGCCTTCGGGTCGCGGTGGCCAGCATGTTCTGCGCCTCGGCGTCGCCGAGCTCGCGGGTGAGGGCGTCCGCGTGCCGGATCCACAGCCAGAACACCCGCTCCCAGGTCGCGGGTTCGTCGGGGCGTTCGTCCACGTGCTCCAGAACGAGCCCGGCGGCTCGGGCGTGCGCCTCGAAGTCCGGGCGGGCGTCGCGCCGTAGGGCCCGGGTGAGGGCCAGGCGGCCGCCGGGTGCCAGGACGCGGCCGAGCTCGCGCAGGGCGGCGGTCCGGTCGGCGGCGAACGAGAGCGCGTCGATGCACACGACGGCGCGGGCGCAGCCGTCGGGCAGGCCGGTGGCCTCCAGCTGGGCGATGCGGAAGGCGACGCGGTCGGCGGGCACGAAGCTGTCGGTGCGGGCGGTGGCGTGCTGGATGGCGGCCGCCGACACGTCGATGCCGACCAGGCGGGCGGACACGGCGCGGGCCAGCCACAGGCCCGCCCCGCCGGTGCCGCAGCCCGCGTCGACCAGGAGCTGGCCGGGCGTCATCTGCAGGCGGGCGACGAGCAGTCCCAGCAGCGGCCAGTCCAGCGAGCTGTTCGCGGCGACCTCGTGCGGGTAGCGCTCGCCCATCGCCTCGGCGTACAGGCGGGCGACGAGCGGTGCGCCAACCCGCGCGGTGTGCCAGGTGTCGAACGCGGCAGCCGTCGTCTTCGGGCCGGGCGGCGTGGCGGTGGCCGCGGGGGTGGGGTGGGTCATCGGGGCATCGACCTTGTGATCCGTGAGCGGGTGCCGGGAGCGACGACCTGCACGGCGTGGACGGGGCCCGCCGGGTCGGACAGGTCCAGGGCTATGGGCTCGTGGTGGGTGACGCGCTGGATGCGCCGCGCGATCGCGGCGACCTGGTCGGCGAAGCCACAAGGGTGGGGGGCGAAGCCCTCCGTGGCCTGCGGCCAGTCGGCGAGGCCGATGCGCTGTGCGGGGCGGAAGGCGGGGACCTGGTCGGCGGAGGCGGGGTCGCTCGGCAGGTCGTCCCGCATCCCGGAGATCAGGGTGAGCCGGGACTGCGCGGCCTCGGTCAGCGCCCTGGTCAGCGCGATGACGGGGCTGGGGTGGCAGCCACCGCCGGCGAACACCATTGGCAGGTCCTCCGACCACAGGAAGGCCAGGGCGACCGGCAGCCCGTACGGGCCGTCCACCAGCGCGATCTCCAGTGCCATCTGTGCGGCCATCAGATGGTCGATGACCTGCCGGACGTAGGGGTCGTCGACGGTGCCGGGGTCGATCAGGGTGCGCCGCCGTCCGCCGGACTGGCCGTCGCGGTAGAGGACGTCCCGCTCGACGACCTCGCACAGGGCGTGCAGCAGCGCCTCGTCGCGGGTGGTGCCGCAGGCCAGGCCGGTGCTGGTGGCCCGCACCAGGTCCGGGCTCCACTCCGGCCGCTGGACCCGTCGGCGCACCACGTCGACGGGAACCAGCAGCTTGTCCCCGCTCGCCAGGGCGCTGCCCGCTGTCCAGTCCCACACCATCTGGTCCAGGACGCTTGTGGCGTACGGGACGGTCAGCGGCAGCGCGTTCAGCGGGCAGTGCGGGCCGATGTCCCGGGCGGGGCCGTGGGCGGCGACGGGGAGCGGCTGTTCCACGTGCCACAACTCGATGGCCTCCATGACCGCCGAGATCTTCGCGAGGAGCGCGGTGGCGCCCTTGCCCTGGGACGTGCTCAGGGTGCGGGAGGCGGGCCGGATCGCCGTCCACACCGGCAGGCCGATCACGTCGAGGCCGGTCAGGTCGGCGACCCGGGTGATCCCGTACTCCTGCAGCCGTCCGGCCAGCAGCTCCCAGGTCTGCTCCGGGTCCCGGGCGCGCACCGTGCCCGGCACCTCCATCAGGCCGTCACCGCCTGCCACGGGCCGCCTCCCTCGTCTCGGTCGCTTCTCTCGCCTCATCCAGATAGCCGGGCACGAGCCGCTTGACCGTCTCGATGGCGTACGCCCCGCTGATCAGGCCCCGGGCGGACGCCTCCGCATCGAGCGCCTTCGGCCGGCAGCCCCACACCTGGAGCAGCACCCGGCGGGCGACCTCGTCGGACACCGCCGCGGTCCCGGGCCTCTCCCGGCGGTACGCGGCGCGCGCTTCGGCGTACCGGGCGACCGAGGCGCGGTCGTCGCGGGTCTCCCCGGCCAGCAGCACGGCGAGGGTCGCCTCGTCGCGCAGATCGAGTGCCGGGTGGAACACCCGGTGCGCCGTCAGGACACCGCCACAGGCCCGCTGAAGCCGCTCGGGCAGCGGCAGGCCCTCACCGCCGCGGGCTGGATGCCGGGAGCGGTGGGCGAGGAAGGCAGCCCACCGCTCCCGGAAGTCTCCGTCGAATACCTGCTGGTAGACGACACGGTCCTGGGTCGACAGCTCCACCCCGTCCACGGCGCTGCGGGAGAAGTGGTTGGACCAGCCCCGGAAGTACGCCGAGTCCCACATCACCGGTGCCAGTGGGACTCCGGTCGGGCCCCGGCCCCCGAGGGCGGTGCGTACGGCGGTGAGGGCGTCGAGGCGCTTGACGTCGCCGAAGTACGGGTCCCGCCTGCGCTGTTCGGCCAGCCACCCGGCGAACTGGGTCTCTCCCTGCCGCTGGCAGACGGCCCGTACCGCTGCCGTGGTGCGCTGCGGGTAGTAGACGCCGCGCAGTGCGGCCAGCAGCCACCGGGCCCGCGCCACGTCCACGATCCCGGCCGCCCGGGCCAGCGCCAGGACATGCCGCAGGTTCACCAGGGGCCAGGTCAGCGACTCCCGGTCCCCGTCCGGGACCTGGCCGACCGCCACCTCATCATCACCGCTGATCTCTCCTTGGGCGTAGGAGGTGTAGATGGCGCCGACGCCGAGCATCCCGAACGTGTCCAGCTCGGCGGCCCGCAGGGCGCCGACGCTGGCCGCCCCGATCACCCGCACGCCCCGGCCCATCGCGGCCAGGATCTCCTTGTGCCGCAGCGCCGGGGCCTGGTGGTACACCCCGTCGATGATCACGGCAGTGTCGCCGTCGCGGACGGCGGTGTCGAACAGGTCGCCGTGCCGGACCGGCGGCCAGACCCGTACCCCCGGCTGCGACAGCACTGGCTCGGACCGCGTGAGCGTCGGCCCGATGTACACGTGGTGCAAGGCTCCTCCAGACAGTCAAACGGGAGGGGTGTTCCTCCCCGGTCCACCGGACACGGGGAGGAACACCCTGGGCGCAGCTGCGGATCAGGGAACGAACGGGTCGTCGAACTCGACGTCCTCGGCGACGACCACGATCTCGGGGGCCGCCGGGCTCTCTTCCTCCACCGCTGGCGGCGTGCCGACGGCGGTGGAGGTTGCCGCGGCAGCAGCGGACTTGGACTCCATGGGATTCCTCCTTCATTGCGTGCTGTGATTGCGGACGGTGCGGGCGCTTTCCGCCTGCATGCCGGTGGTGCCATGGGTCCCGAGGCTTCTCGCCCCGCGGGCCCGCCTGCCCGCCCGTGGCCCGGGCGGGGAGTTGAGGGGTTCAGCCCTGGGTGAGGGTGCGGTGATCGGCGACGATCCACTGCGAGCACCGTGCGGCCCGGACGCGAGGGGCGAGCGTGAGCGGCACTTATCGGTCCTTCCCGGGGTGGCTGTCCGGCGTGAGCGGTGCGGGATTTGCGAGGGAGCCCGGGTCGGTGGTCCACTCCGTCCCCCCGCCCTCCGGGCGCAGCCAGGCCACCGGGCGCGGCTTGTCGCCGTCCGGGGCGATGGCCCGCAGAATTCCCCGGCGACCTGTAGCGGTGTCCTCCACCTCCCGGCCGATCCAGCGGTGGTCGCGGTGGAGCAGGCTGCTGCGTGCGGTGCTCACTTGACCTCACCGCTCCCCGACGCCAACGGCTCCCACGAATACCGCACCCGTACGCCGCGGTCCTGGAGCCAGCTGATCTCGCGGTGCCGCAGTTCGTGCGCAGAGTCCGGTGCGATCGCTGCGGGCCAGCGCACGATCACCGCGGCGACCGTGCCGCTCTCGGCCAGCTCCCGCACGCGTACCCACCCCTCACGGTGCAGGGGGTCGGGCTCGCCGTACGGGTCCGTGATCACCTCGGTGAGGTGCAGTCCGCGGGCCTCGGCCAACGTGCGGCCCTCGGTCTCGGCCCGCTCAGCGGCGAGGTCCGGGGCGAACGTTCCGCGCTCCGCGCACACGTACAGCACGGCCGCGCCCGGGTCGGGGCAGGCGGTGACGGTGGCGGTCGCCTCCCGGTCGGATGTCTGGGTCATCGTGGGGCCTCTTCGTCGTCTTGTACGCCCGGCCCGCCCTCCCGGGGGTCGGTGAGCAGGCCGGGCTGTCAGCAGCCGACGGGAGTAAGCCACCGAACGGCCGGTAATCACTCAACCCCGCTGCGCGACGCCGGGTAAGGGAGCACAGTGGAGGCTCGGTTGAACTGGTTGAACGCACCCGGGGGTCATCGATGGCACGACGACCGCGAACACCGAACACTGCTCTAGCGGCCCTGATGCAGTCGGGAGGAATCGGAAACGCGCAGCTCGCCCGCCGAGTCAATGCCGCCGGCCGCGAACTCCGGCTGCGTCTGCACTACGACAAGACATCCGTGTCGCACTGGCTCGCCGGATCCGTGCCCAAGCCCGAGGCCCGGCCCGCCGTCGCCGAGGCGTTCTCCCGCCTGCTGGGGCGGCCCATAACGTGCGCGGAGATCGGCTGGCCAACCGAGCCCGCCGGTGAACGGGACGTGGTGGCGGGAGTGATCGACCTGAGCCGGGCAGACATGGACCCCTCGCGCCGGGGGGTCCTCAAGGGCGGGATGTACGCGGCGGCGCTGACCGTGCCCCGCTTCGAGGACGTGGCAGGACGACTGGAAGCCGTGCAGGCCGGGCGCACCGTGCACATCGGCCGCTCCGACGTCGAGACGGTGCGCACCATGACGGACAAGGTCGCTGACATCCTCGACCAGGTTGGCGCCGGGCACGCCCGTCCGATGGCAGCGGCCTTCCTGGTCAACACCGCCGGCCCTTACCTGCGCGCGACCGGCACCGACAAGGCCGTGCGCGACATGCGGGCCGCCGTCGCCGACTTCGTGTACCTCACCGGCTGGATGGCGATGTACGAGGATCAGCAGGGCCTCGGCCAGAGGTATTACCAGCGGGCCCTCGAACTCGCTGGGGCCGCCGAAGACCATGTGACCTACTGCCGCACGCTGCGCGGCATGAGTCTTCAGGCCACCCACCTCGGCCACGGGTCCAAGGGGCTGGAGTTGGCCGACGCCGCCGCCGAGGCCGCGCCCGCCGCGGGCCCGCGCCTGGTGGCCTTCCTGCGCGGGCAGCAGGCGGCGGCCGCCGCGATGACCGACGACCGGCGCACGGCCGTGGCCCGGCTTCGCGAGACCGAGACGGCACTCTCCCGCGCCGACAACCGCAAGGACGCCGTGGGCGGCTACGACACTGCCGCCTACTTCTTCCACGAGGCACACGTGCGCTGGCACCTGGGCGACCAGGCCGGCTCCATCGCCTCCCTGCGCCGCTCGAACGCCGCCCGTTCCCCGCTTGAACGGCAGGGCCGCCTGCACTGCCTCGGCGTAATCGCCGAACGGCAGCTGCGCATGCGGCACGTCGAGGCCGCCGTCACCACCTGGGGCACGTTCCTGGACGACCACATGACGATCTCTTCCGCCCGCGGCGACCAGCATCTGAAGGCCA
This sequence comes from Streptomyces sp. NPDC086549, assembly GCF_044746205.1. Taxonomy (NCBI): domain Bacteria; kingdom Bacillati; phylum Actinomycetota; class Actinomycetes; order Kitasatosporales; family Streptomycetaceae; genus Streptomyces; species Streptomyces sp. NPDC086549. The sequence goes on from NZ_JBIVBS010000029.1 coordinate 44,720, forward strand.
TGCTCAAGGCGCTGCCCGCCTACCGGAGTGTCGCCGGCGTACGTGACCTTGAGGAGCGCGCCCAGCACGTCGCCGCCCTCAAGGCGTCCTGACCCACCCCGCACCTCCAGAGGCCCCGGCCGCGTGCCGGGGCCTCTGCGCTGCTGCGCAGCCCCTGTTGGCCCTGTTGGACCCAACAGGGCCATGGATGGCGCGGCGGCTACGCTGACGGTGTTGCCCCCATTGGATCCAATGGGGGCAACACCGTCAGCGTGACTGGCCCTGCTGCCGGGCCTGGTCGGTCCTCGGCCCTGGGGCGAATGCCGATGGCCCGGCCGCCGGGCGCGGGACCTGGGCCGGTGCAGCCGCCCGCTGCTGCCTCCGTTCCGCCGTCTCGGCCTGCTGCTGGGCCGGGGTGAGCTGCTGGCGCCGGTGGACCTCGACGTCGACCTGTTCGGTCTGTTCGTGCAGCCGCTCGGCCCGGGCGTGGGCCTTGGCGCTTTGCTCGCGGGCGTACAGCTGGTCCTCGCGGGCGGCAGTGCGGGCCCGCTCGATCAGCTCCCGGTCGGCGCCCTGGTCGGCGAGACGCTGGACCATGCGAAAGGCGCCGTCGGGGGCCTCGGCCTCCGCCAGGCGCCGGGCGGCCTCCTCGGCACGGATCAGCCGGATCTGCCGTTCTTGGACCTCCCAGTCCGTCAGCAGCTGTAGCGGCATGGGGGAGTCGAGTTTCAGCGCCTCCGCCGCCGCACCCCGCCCCGCGGGCGTGGCGGGAACGGGCTGTTCCGGGGTACTCACCTGGGACCTCTTCCTTCACTCGGTCTGGGCGTGGCCGTTACGCCGACATGCCTCGGGAACCCGCCGGGGCGACGGGAGCCGCGACCCGCGGGCGCGGCGCGGCGGCCCGGGGGGCGGGCGCGGGGCCGGTGAGGCCGGGCGGCAGGGTGACCGCGAGCCGCCCGCCGTGGTGCTCGGCCAGGGTGGCCAGGGCCCTCAGGGCCTCGACGTCGCCTTCGGCGAACCGGGGCGGCTGCCCTGCCTGGGCATGTTGGGCGTTGGCGGCCGCGGCGCGCTCTACCAGTTGCTGGGCGGTCCGGCCGACGTCCCCGTAGGGGCCGGCCGCCGTGCCGGGGCCGTCGGGCAGGTCAGCCGAAGGCAGCCGCTGCCATGCCTGCCGGAACGCGGCCACGCGGGGGTGCTCGGAGGCGGTGGTCAGCTCCTGGCCCATGGAGGTCTCGCGCCACGTCTGGAAGGCCTCGGCGACCTCCCGGGAGGCCTGCGCGGCTTCCTCGCGCGTCCCGTACGGGACCGGGGCACCGTCGCGCAGCGTGGTCGTCAACTGCCGGACCTCGACGACGTTGTCGGCCAACTCGGTCGACGGGTCCGGGTTGTCGGGGCGGGGGATGCCGGGGGTGCTGTAGGTCAGTGCGGCGTCGCTGAGGTTGAGCAGGGCCTCGGCGGTGGGCAGGTCTCCGCCGCGGCGGCCACGGAGCGCAACGTTGGCTAGTTTCTGCGCGCCAGTGGCGATCGCCGCTGTGGTCCGAATGGACACCGTGCGCCAGAAGCCCTGCACACGGATGTCCTTGCTCAGCTGTTCGAAGTACGTGCCCGCCTTCTCCCGGAGCACGTTCCACAGGTGGGCGGTGGCGCCCCGGACGGTCTGCAGCCGCTGCCACTCCGGGAGGTCCTTCAGAGCGGCGGCGTGCGTATCGGCCTGCCGCAGGGCCTCGTTGACGGGCTCCGGGTCACGCTGCGGGGATGCAGGGTCGCCCTGGTCGGCTCGGGCGGACGCGGCCTGCGACTCGCCGTCCGTACGCGGCGCGGGCACGGCTCGCTGCCACTGTTCTTCCAGCTTCTGCAGTGGCATGTCGACGGCTTCGAGCAGGTCCTCGACCGTGCCGTGCTCGGGCGGGACGACGTCCGCCCAGGCCTCCGCGACGGTGGACGTGAAGGCCTCCTTGATGCCAACCGGTTCGTATGCGTCGCCATCCGGGGCTGGGCTGTCGTCGTCAGATGTGGCCGGCGGCTCGGCACCGGGGGCCGTCTTGAGCCGCCACTGCGGGGCGCCGTAGGCGTCGTAGAGGACGCCGTCCTCCTCGCGCCACGACCCGCTCGACAGGTCAGTGCCGGTCCACAGGGGGACATCCTGCTGCTCTTGGGAAGGCGCCGACGCGGCCCGGGTCATCGCGCGGGCCTGCAGCGAGTCGCCGCGTTCTTCCGCGGGCGGCTCCGGCCGGGCGCCGGTCTGGCTCTCTCGGGTCATGGCGCTCTCGGCGGCCGCCTGCAGGCGCTCGCCAGGCTCGGTGGGTGTGGCCATCAGGGTCTCCTCCGTTCGGTCGGGTGCAGCGGTCTGTGCCTGGGCGGCCAGGGCTTCCGGCGGGGAAGGGGTCTCGTCCGTGCCGTCCGTCACCGCGGGCGTGCCGGCGAGCTCTTCGTCGTACCAATCGGGCACGGGCGGGTCCTCGACCGGTAGCGTCTCGCCGCCCTCGGTCGCCTCCGCCGGCGGCGGGGATACGGTCGTATCCGGTGGCTCGGCATCCGCCAATGCTGCGTCGGTGGTGTCCTCGTCACCGGCCGGAGCCGTGGTCTGCGCTTCCGGCGTTGTGCCGGGGCTCTCGTCCGGGTTCGGCACAGCCGCCTCTTCCTGCTCGGCGAGCTGGGCCTCCGGGGACGTCCCGGCGTCCACGCTGGCGGGCTGCGTGGGCTCCGGGCGCGACTCGGTGACGTCGGGCTCCGGTGTCGGCTCCGGGCCGGGTGCGTCGGCCGGTGGGGCACTGCGCTCGGCGTTGGCTTCGCCCGCGCCGAACAGTCCCAGTTGCTCAGCCACAGATTCCGGATCCGAGGATGTCTGAGAGGCGATGGCCGTCTCCTCCTCGCGGGCGGGTGGCTGTTCCTCCGACACGGGATGTTCCTCACCGCCGGACTGGACAGGCATTTCATCGGCGGCGCTGCCGGTGCTGGCGTCGGCCAGCGGCGCGGCGGCCGTACGCTGGGCGAGGCGGGCGATGTCCGCGTGCAGCCGGTGGGCCTGGATGTCCAGGTGCTGCCGGAGCTCGTGCAGGGACTCCCCGGTGTAGCCGCCGTAGCGGGCGGTGTCGTCGGCCGCCTCGAAGAGGGCCGCTGCGGCGGCCGCCGCAGCGGACATCGCCGCGGCGTTGGCCCGGTAGGCGTCTGCGCCCCGGCCGGGCGCGTCGATCGTCTGGATCGCGTCGCGAAGTGCCTGGAGCTCGTCCTGGGGGCCGTCGCCGTCCGGCCACTGGCGGCTCGCGCCTTCGGTGAGGGCGGTGTGCAGGGCGTGGGTGCGTGCGGTTTCGGCGGCCGCTTGCGCGTGGCTCCCGTGCCTGCCGAACGCCGCGGCGACGTCCTGCGGTTGCCGCCGCTCGCGCGGCACGACCAGGACCTCGTACGTGTTGGCCAGAGAGAAGCCGTTCCAGCCGCGGGTCTTCACGTCGCGAGTGGTGAAAGTGGTCGCGCCTCGGGGATCGCCGGTGTAGCCGACCTCGGTGACGACCTCACCGCGGATGCCGCCCTCGGCGACAAGGTCACCCAGGCGGATCTGTCCGGCGGTGCGCGGCTCCGGCCGTAGGTCGTCCCGGTGCCCCGCCGGGATGAGACGCACCCGGCTGGGGAGGTGCCGCACCAGGACGTCCTCCACTGCGACGAGTTCGGCCCCGTCCGGGTCGTGGATCACCACGTCCAGCAGGTTGGTGCTGTCGTGGTAGTCGCGGAAGCCGGGAGGGAGCGTGCCCGTGACCACCACCGTCTCCGGCACCGACTGTTCCAGCGCTGTCGGCCACTCGATCCTCGCGCTGCCCGCAGTGAACGTGATCAGATCCCCGGGGCGGACGGTAGCGCGTTCGACGTCGTGCAGGTCCTGCGACGCTGCGGCGGCCGCCGTCTCCTGCACGACGAAACCTTCCAGCTGCTGCTCAGCGGACTGCTTGACACTGGCCGGCGGGCCCGCCGGGTCTGCGGCCGCGGACTCGGGAGCCACGCGGATCGCCCAGATCCGGCGGGCCAAGGCAAGCATGACGAGATCGTCCCTGCTCACGCCAAAGGAGGACGCGACATGGTCGAGGCACTGGGGGTCGCCGCCGTTGACGCGGTGGAGCTTCTGGACCTCGTTGTCGCCCGCATGCAAGCTGCACCGCCCGCACACCCCGTCGACCGCCAAGGCGAAGTCGTTGTTGCGATGGTGCGCGTACAGCGGCTTGTCGACGTTCTCGCGGGCATCCCGGGCCAGCTGCACGCAGCGGTCGATGGCTTCGCCCTTACTCTCCAGGGGAGCCAGGAGCACGAGCATCTCGCCGTCGCCCTCGATGCGCGGCTGGAAGGTCTCGGCACCGCTGTCGTCGTCGCGGTCCAGCTTCACCACGAACGGGATGCCGTCCGCCGTGACGTCGAAGGCCACTTCGGCAGGGTCGAACCGGGGCCCCACCTCGCCGACCGTCACCGGGATCGGCTCACGCACCCTGGCCAGGATGCCTCCGGGCACGTAGTCGGCGTACGACTGGACCGGCCGGGCGGGGATGGAGTCCGCCTCCGGCAGGTCCTCCAGCGGCCGCTGCGGCCCAGGCCCGTCGGCGGGCTGCAGGTCCGCGGCCGCGCCGTTGACGGAGTAGCTGTAGCCGGTGGTTTTCTTCCCGCTGCGGCTGAGGACGTGGTACTCGCCTGTGTGGCCGGTCCGGTCGGTACTGACGTACCAGGTGTTCCCGGCCGGACCGGGAGCCATCACCTGCCCGGTCACCTGCTGGCCGCTCTGCTCGTCCCGCCAGGTCACCCACGAGCCAAGGCCGTACTCCGCTGGGGTGAGGCCCAGGGTGTCCTCCCGCCTGGTCAGGCGCAGGGAGGGCAGGGGCCGGAACGGCTCCATACGGTTGACCGTCTTGTAGGTCCGGCGCCACCGGGCCAGTTGATCGGCCTGGTCCGCGGACGTTTGACCTACCTGCTCGTTCTTGCCTTCGACGACCGCAGCGAGTTCGCTGCGGAGCCGCTGGTAGCCGTCCACGGCCTCCTGTTGGAACCCGGCGTCCGCAGGGACCGTGTGCAGGGTGAACGTCAGCCGCCCGTCGGCACTGGTCAAGCGCTCCCGTCCGTCGTCCTTCAGGGCCGCGGGTGCGGTCTCCACTTCCGTGTCCGGCGTCGCGAATTCATCCCCCATGCGCTTCTCCCCGTGCCACGTGCTGCGGGGCCGCTGTCTACAGCGGCGGGTCCAACTCGGCGGCCATCCGCCGCACCTCGGCCTCGGCCGGGTGATTCGCCTTGTCCGTGGTGTCGGCGGAGGTGGCCAGGTACAGCTCCCACTCCTGGTCGGCCTGCGGGTTCGGCGGAGGCGGCAGAGGCGGGTCCTGGTGGCCACTGACACAGGCGGGCAGCTTCATGTACGGCTTGAACGCGTGCACCGTGTTGATCCACTCGGCCTCGGCGAGCTCGCGCCCCGGGGTCTTCTCGCCCTCGTAGGTGCGCAGCCAGCCCAGGTAAAGGGCGGTGAGCATCTCCCGCACCCACCGGTGCTGGTACCAGCAGGGCGGGATCTCGTTGTGCAGCTCGGCGGTGTGGCGCAGCCACTCCACCCAGGTGCGCAGCTCGCGCAGCCGGGCACGGCGCTCGGGCGGGGACATGGCCGACCACACCCAGCGACGCGGCTGCGGCGGTGTGGTCTGCGCGGGCGGGTCGGCGGGCCACAGTGAGGCCGGGTTGTCGAGGGAATCAGCCACGGCTGGCCCCTCCGGCCGAAGGCGTCACGGCCTTATCCAGGCTCAGGGTCAGGGCCTCGGGCATCAGCGGGGGAGCCTCCAGCAGCCGCTTGAGGTCGCGGTCGCGGAAGGTCAGCCGCATCTTCACCTTGATCGGGGCCTGGTTGGAGTACTGGGCAATCGCGGTGAACTCCTTCAGCTGCTGCAGGGAGTGGACAGGCGCGAGATCGGTTTCGGTGGGCGAGGTGTTGCTGGAGAACTCACCGCGGGAGCGGCCATGCGAGGTGCGCAGGATCTCGGTGCGGCCGTACAGGCCGGAGAAGTAGCGCAGTGTCTCCAGGTCGCCGCAGCCGGGCAGCAGCATGCGCAGGCCGGAGGCGGACAGTACGGTGTTGGCCTTCTGCACGCCAAGCCGGTCGCGCAGCTGGGACAGGTCGTGCCACACGGTCAGCAGGGTGATGCCCATGCCGCGGCCGGTGGTGAGGATGTTGGGCAGGCGGGGGTAGCGCAGCATGTTGCCCGCCTCGTCGACGAGCACGCCGAGGCCGGGGTCGAGGGGCTTGCCGGTGGCGTTGTAGGCGACCTCGGCGCCGTGGATGATCGAGGCGATGATCGAGGTCAGCAGCGGGGCGAACCGTTCGGCGTCTGCCTCGGAGGCGATCAGGCACACGGTGCCGTTCAGGGTCAGCAGGTCCTCGACGGTGAAGTCGGTGCCGGCGCAGGTCTCGCGGACCTCCTCGTCGGCGTAGACGCGCGCGAGGACGTTGAGGCTGAACTGAATGGAGCCGATGCCGTCTTCGTGAAGGCGCAGCCAGGGGGAGGCGTAGTCGTCGGCGACCTCGGTGTAGCCGTGCTGCTGCAGCACGGAGCGGACGTGGTCGACGGCGTCCTTGCCGAGGGAAAGCCAGCGGCGCATGGCGTTGATACCGCCGCCGGAGAGGTTGGCGGCCAGCAGGACGCCCTTGAGCACGCTCTTGGCCTGGTCGATCCAGGGGGCGGCGCGCTTGTCGTCGCTGGAGGCGGAGGCCTCGGCCATCCAGGCGGCCATGCGGTCGGCGGCCTTGGCGTCGGTGCAGTACTCCACCGGGGACCACTTGTTGGTCGCCCGTCCCGGGATCCCGGCCGGGGCGATCACCCAGACCGGGCCCACGGCGCGGCGGCGGGCGTAGATGATGTCGAGGTCGGCGGCCTTGGTGGTGGTCACGACCAGCGGGCCCTGCCATTCGGCGGCGTTGGGCAGCACCAGCCCGGTGGTCTTGGAGGAGCCGGGCACCCCGAACACCGTGGCGCTGATGTTGGGCTGGGCGGCCACGATCTTCTTGGTGTTCATGCCGCGGCCGGCGGTGATGCGGTTGGCCCGCAGCTTCGGGTCTTGCGGGGCCTTGAGCTTGCGTTCGACCTTCGCACCGCCCCACTGGGCGCCACCGGTATGGCTGCCGAAGTTCAGCTTGGTGACGGCCTTGAGCAGCAGCAGGAAGAACGTCAGCAGCAGCGCCACAGTCAGCAGGTAGAACAGCCAGGCGGGTGGGGCGGGAGAGAACACCGCGCCGGGGCCGTTGACCAGGGCGCGCAGCACGGTTTCCGGGACGCCGGCCGTCGCGTGGGCCCAGCCTCGGCCCGACAGGAGGGCGGCGAGCGGGGCGGCCAGCAGCACCGCCCCGCCCAATGCCACGGCGAGACCTGCGGCGTAGGCGGCAAGCAGGGTGCTGTCGTCGAGCCCGCCGCCGGTGGGTTTCCCGGCCACCTAGATCACCATCTTCTCGTCGGTCTCGAAGAGCTGTTCCTCGGTATGGGAAAGCACCAGCTGCACGGCGTGGCTGCCGCCACCGCGGCCGACCTTCCACAAGGCCCTGCCGCGCTGTCCGGCGCCCCAACTACCGATCAGGTCGCACTCGGCGTCCGTGAGGCCGATCGCCTCACGGGTCAGGCGCAGGGGGCGGGTGTCCTGAGCGAGCTGGATACGGGTCTCGCAGCTGGAAATGAGGTCCTTGGCAATGTTGACGGCCTCGGAGCCAGCGGCGCCGACGCCCTCGAAGTCGCTCAGGCGGTGGGTGGCGAGGATCTGGATGGTGCCGGTCGCACGGGACAACCGGAGGTCGGCGTCGATCTTCTTGACCTGGGAGGCGCCGCCGGACCGCATCTGCCGCCACAGCTCGTCGCGCACCACGATCCACGGCCGATTGCCGGGCCGGTCGATCGCCGCCTGAGCCCAGCTGGAGACGCATGTGAGCACCATGGCCACGGTTTCGTCGCCGTACTGCTCAAGGGCGGAGATGTCGACGCTCTGGATCGGCGCGTCCCAGTCCAGGCCGATGCTGGTCTGATCGTCGAAAAGACCGGTCACGTGCCCGTTGACCATGGCGCCGAGGGCGGAACGAATGGATTCCATCTGCTCGCGTGCCCGCTGTACCTCGCCGTCGCGTACGCGCAGCTCGGCGGCCATGGCGTCAGTTGGGTCGCGTAGTTTGTCGTAGACGAGCGGCAGTGTGGGCGTCTCCAGCCGGGTCTGCCCGTGCAGTTCGCCGGTGACCTCGCGCACCGCGACGTCGAGGGCCTCTTCCTCCTGCGGCAGCAGGGTGCGGCGCAGCTGCAACTCCAACAAGGCCTTGAGCAGGGTCAGCCGACGGCGGTGGATCTCCCGCAGCCGGTTCCGCAGCTCACCCGGGTCCTTGATCTTGTCCAGGCCCTGTCCGAGCGGTCCGGCGTCCAGCGGGTTGACGCGGCCGGGCAGTCCGGGGCCGAGCCGGACAGGCTCCACCCCCAGGTGGCGGCACAGGGCGGCGTACTCACCCTTCACATCGCCTGCGATGAGGGTTCGGTGGCCGAAGGCCATCAGCCGGAAACACAGGGCCTTGATGTGCGCGGACTTACCGGAACCGGGGATCCCGGTGATCATCACGTTCGGGTTGGTGCAGAGCCCTTCCCTGACCCACGCCGCGGGGTGCGCGGAGAACGCCTCGGTGGTCAGGGTGTTCTGCCCGATGTAGGCCCCGACCGGCGGAAGGGACGCGGCGTGCAGGAATGGGTACGCTCCGGCGGCGTTGGCGGTGTCGGCGCGCACAACCTCAACGCGAGGCAGTGACGCGGCCCGACCCGCGTCCGGGTGCGCCCAGCCCTTCTTCGGGGCGATCCGCATGACTGTGTCGGGGTCTTCGAGCAGCCGCGCGCGGCGCTGGTCGCGGATGCTCGGTGCGGGCGGCAGCGCCTCGACGGGCCGTTCGGCCTGGCCGGGGGCCTGGCCGAACGCGGACTCCTTCAATACCGTGTCGCCGGCGTCGCGGCGCTTGAACAGCAGCGGCATCAGAATCCGATCCTCCGGTCCGGCAGCCCCTGCCCCAGCGGCAGCGCGGCGGCCGCGAAGCCAACGTCCTGGGTCCCCCACATGCGGCGCAGTTCCAGCCCGGAGGCGGCCGCATCCGCCTGCAACTCGGCGCAGGCGGTTTCCAGCTCGCCCAGGTCAGTGACGGTGACGGCGAGGAGCGCGGTCAGCCGCACCACGCCTTGTCCGGAGGCGCGGGCGACGTCCTGTGCCCTGGCCTTCTGCGCTTCGAGCAGCTCGTCGGCCGACTCGTCCTGACCGGTCTTGGCGCGCAGCTTGCGGGCGGACTCCCGCCTGGCCTTCTCACGGGCGAGGTCCTGGCGGGCCCGGCGCGGCCCGATCGGCTCGTAGACGATGCTCAAGCTGCGGCGGGCGTTCTGCCGGGGCCTGAGCAGTGGCTGCAGGAAGGTGGCGTAGACGTCCGCCTGCGGCCAGGTCCGCACCTGGTAGGAGACGGTCCACGCGCCGTCGTGGCGGTAGACGCCCCAGTCGGTCTCCGCATGGGCTGGGCCCGCCAGCTCCGATGCCACACCGGGCTCCAAGCCCTGCCAATCCGGCGCCTGGGCGGCGGCGTTGCGGGTGGCGAGCATCAGCTGTGCCTCCGGGTCGTATGCGGTGCGCACCACCTGGGCCAGGGCCCGGGGGGCGAGCCACTCGACGACCTGCAGGCTCGCCGAGGACAGGGCGCCGTGCATGGCGTGCAACTCGCGTACCAGGACCGCGGCCGCGCCGACCTGACCGCCGCCGGCGCCCTTGATGGCCAGCCTGGCCTTGGCCGCGGACAGGGTGATGGAAAGGTACGTCTCGCGGGTGGTGGCGGCCGGACCCGCGCCCTCCATCAGCTCCGTCAGCGCGGCGACGGCCTCCTTTGGGGCGTCCGGCGCCAAGTGCCGGTCGGTCCACGAGCGCAGCGCAGCGCCGTCGTCGGGCAGGCAGCGCTGGTGCACGGCAATCCGGACGATCGGCGAGTCCTCGGTGCAGAAGCTGCGCAGCAAGCCCGCCCAGGCGGCGACCCGCGCGGTCTGCCGGTCGCTGTCGACGAGCGCCAGGCCAGGGAAGGTGATCCGGGCGACTGCGGTGTAGGTGTTCGCGACTGGATCGTGGGAAACGCCCAGGGTGCCGCCGAGGCCGTCCGGGGCCTCCAGGAAACGCAGCCGGGCCAGCACCCCCGGCAGATCCATCGGCTGCTGCCCAGTCGTCTTGGAGCGGGGGGCGAAGGCCCCTGACTGGAAGATGTTGCGCCTGGTGGCCACGTTGATCTGATGCCTTACTGCGAGAAGGATCCATTCGTCGGCGCTAAGACCCAGCACCCGCCCGAAGGCGAGAACGAACAACAGGGCGGCCAGCGGCACACAGACGAACGCAGCGGTCCAGCTGCCCAGGTTGAGCGGAGTGAGCAGCAGTACGCAGCCGCCTACAACCAGGGCGAAACCGGGCCCGGACAGCCGGCCCATGAACCCGCTGCGTTCGGACTGCCATCCGCCGTAGGTGACGGGGGTGGAACCGGACATGGGCTATCCCTCCCTCGACGACGGGATGTCGGTATTAGGCGGGCCTGTGATCACTGGTGAGGTGTCCGGGCGCGGCTGCGGAGCGCGCTCTTGGGCGGCGGGCGGCAAGCCTGCGGTGTCCGGGCCGCGCGGCGGGATGACCACGTGGCGGCCGCCGGGGGACGCGGAGTCAAGACCGGCGTGCGCGGCGGTGTTGGCCATACCGGACTCCAGCGTGTCCTTGCCCATGGCCATGACCTGCAGACCCAGGCCGAGCGGCCCAGCCACACGGGTACCGAGGCGGCCGCCGGGCCCCCTCAGACGGGCCCTGAGCGACTCGTTGGTCCAAAAGCCCCCGCCGCCTTGGGTGTTGGCCCCGCTCGCCTGGGTCTGCGCGTTGTCCCGCTCCAAGGCCCGGGTATACGCGGGACCACCGCCGACTGCGCCCGCCCCGCCGAGCTGGGGCCGGTAGCCGCCGCCCATTGAAGCGGCCGACGAGCCGAGGGAGCTGATCAGCCCGCCAGCCATGGCGGCGCCGGCACCCAGTGAGGAGAACGTCATGAACTTGGCGATGGCGGGCCAGCAGAAGCAAGCCATCAGGAAGATCAGCAGACCTACGAGCATGTTCTGCACGCCCTGGCCCTGGTCGATGGCGAAGAAGCCGATCGCGAAGCAGAACACGATCATCGGCTTCATCAGAATCAGCGCGAGCAGTGCGTCGCGGGCCTTGGGCCACCAGTCCTTGGTGGCGTCCGACATCTGCCCGACCAGCACGATCGGCATGGTGGACAGCAGAATCATGATGCCAGCCTGGCGCAACAGTATCTCGATCCACAGGGCGCCGATGGCCAGGATGCACACGATGCCGATGACGATGACCACGGCGACCGCGGACGCGGCGACACCCTGGCCCGTGATCAGCGCCCCGCCGGCTGTGGCGGCGCCCCCGCTGCCGATCAGCCCCGCGAACATCTCGCCGAACTTGGCCTTCAGTGCGTCGCTCGCCGCCCCGTGGGCCGCGCTGTTGTGGCTGTGGAAGCTGTAGTTGACGATCCAGTCGGAGAGCTGGTCGGAGAACTGCAGCGCGGTGGTGGTGACGGTCCAGTACGCGGAGAGGATGACCGCCCATTTGGCCAAGCCGGAGATCGCCGTGGCTGCAGGTCCGCCCTGGTGGCTGATGGCGACCTTGCCGAACTGCAGGAGCAGCAGGAACACAGCGATGACGACCGACAGTGCCATGGCGATGCCTGTCGGCTGGGCGATTCCGGTGCTGTCCAGGTTGATGACCGAGGCCTTGGTGAAGACGTCGGCGAACTTCTCCAGCAGCCACAGCACGGCGTTGCCGATGTACTGAGCGGCCTCCTCCAGCGCATCCCGCGCCAGCTCGCTGATCTTCTTGCCAACCCAGTCGGCGAGCGTCTGCCCGCCTATCGGCCCGTACTTCTTGTACGCGGCCTCATTGCAGGTCTGGAAGGACCATCCCTTGTTCTTGTCGAGACAGTCCGTCAGGAAGGTGTTCCACTTGTCGTAGTCGGCCTGAGAGAGGTTGCCTTCCCTGACCGCCTGCTGGTTGGCCTTGCGCCATTTATCCAGCTTCTTCTTCTCGAGCGCTTGCCAGGTCTTGTCGTCGCAATCCGGCGACTTGTCACCGCCGGCGTTCTCGCACTCCCCCACCGTGCCCGGTTGCTCGCCGGCCTCCGGCATGCGGCAGATGTCGTCGTCGTTGATCAGGTCGTAGATGCAGTAGTGGCCCTGCTTGTCGATGCCACAGGGTGCGCCACCACTGAAATCCACCGGACATTGCTTGCCGCTGTCCGGTCCGTAGCCAAGGTGGTACTTCGGGTCGTCCTTTGCTAACGCTGCCGGGGCCGTTCCCAGGTTGGTGCCGAAGCACAGCAGTACGGCTGTCAGCAGGACGACGAGGCGCGTCAGGCGGGTCGGGCGGTCAGTCTGCATGCCTCACCTGCTGCCAGCCGTCCAACCAGGAGGCGTGGGCGTCCGGGAAGTAGGAATGCGCAAAGGAACGCTTCTTCCAGTACTGGGGCTCGTTCGTGATCTTCCAGGCGCCGTCCTGCCACTTCAGCAGCAGGTCCGAGTCCTGATCCTTGAACGGGTCGCCGTCAGGGCTGCCGTCGGCCTTCGTGGCGTAGCGGTCGTAGTTCATCCAGATCTGCACGACCTTCCCGTCGGTTCCAGCCAGGGAGGTCGCCCGGACAGCGTTGACGGTCGTGCTGAAGGTGATCCCGGCCGGAGTGCCGCCGGACGGCGGAAGGCCAACCTGCTCACGCAGTTTGCGCACCTCGGAGACTTGGTCGTCGACGTAGCCGGACGCGTCCGGAGAGACGATCGCTCCCAGTTGCTGACGGGCCTTCTGATCGTCGAGGAAGGCGTACTCCTCCCAGAAGTAGACCGCTGTGGAGATCGCTCCTACGGGCCCCTTCGAGAAGCCGACGGAGAGGCCTTCCTTCTGTCCGGTCGGCTTCTCCAAAACGAGTTTGCGCGCTTTGTCCGGGGTCATCGCTGCCTGCTGACCCCCGGACGTTGGTGACGGCTTGGCCGTGGTCGGCGCGGGCGACGCCTTGCCGGACTTGGAGTCGTCGCCCCCGAGCAACGTGGCTGCCGTCACACCTCCGCCCACCAGCGCGCCGACCACGAGGACGCCGAGCGCGGCGAGCGTGAGCCGGGCCTTGTTGGTCTTGCTGTTGCTCACCACGCCTGCCTCAGTTGCTCATGTTGTAGAAGGTGGTGACGAGCGCAGCGGTGACGCCGATGCCACCGGCGCCGAACAGGCTCCAGAGGATGGCCTGCTTGCCACGCGCGGCGAGGGCGGCACGCTCGCTGTTGTGACCGACGGCCACTGCGGCCCAGCCGAGGAGTCCGCCGAGCACTGCTCCGGCCAGACCGAGCCCGGCGGTCCAGTTCAGGATCGTCTGCACGGGCTTGTTGACGTCCTTGGGCATCTGGGGCGTGACTCCGGGCACCGGACCATCGGCGAGGGTGTGCCAGTGGGGGGCCGTAGCGACGGTGTGCAGGGTGGTCAGGATCTGGCTCATATCCGATTTCCTCGTCAAAGGGCAGGTGAGGGGAGCGGAGCGGGCTGCGGCGCGTCCGGCAGGGGCTGGCCCCAGGCGGCGTGCGCCGCGGCGAGAACGGCCCCTGTGATCTGGGCGGCCGCCTGGCGCGTGCGGGTACGCAGGCGGGCGGCCATCAGGCCATGCGCCCGGATGTGCGGGTCGTACGGCAGGTGCACTACGGCGGCTGTACGCGCGGTGAGCATGGTGGCTCCGGCCCGTACGGGGGCCGGTGGGCGGCCGTCACCGGTGGCGACCAGGACGACGACGGTACGGTTCAGAGGCAGGCCTTCGGCGTGCAGCGCCATCACAGCCTGCTGCAATGCCTGGATACCGTCGGCGGTCGCTGCCGCGCACAGTACGGGAACCGAGCACGGGAGCTCGTACCAGCCGCGAGTCTGGCCCAACTCGTCGGAGCAGCGGGCGGCAAGGATGTCATGGGCGAGCGGGTGCACGGTGTCGGCGATGACGGCCTGCCAGCCTCCGATCGCAGCGAGCTGGTACCAGGCGGCCGGCGGCTCGGGCAACGCGAGCGGTTGCATGTGCCATTCCCGGCCATCGGACAGCACCTGCCAACGGGCGTCGTTTGCACCTGTGTTGACTGCGCAGGCCTGCTGAACGGCACTGCGGGTCAAGGGCTCATCAGGCGGTAGGGCGGCCAGGCCACCCACTCTCTGCTCAGCGACCCGGACGGGCCAGGGCGAGGACAGGCGCGGCGCGAGGTCCAAGACCACGGAGGAACCGCTTGCCGCAAGTCCGGCGGCCAGCAGGCTCGCGACGGTAGTACGACCGCTGCCACCGGTGGCAGCCATCACAGGCACCAGAAGCCGTGCTCCTGCGGGCAGCGTCGGAACAGAAACAGGCTGTTTGCCCACCATTCCCCCCGTACGGTCATTTGGGCATTTGCGCAAGCCAATTATTGCGCGTCCATGCCATCAACAGCCTCTGACGGGAACCTTACAGGGCCAACTGGCGTGTCCAGCAAGGGAGTATCACCCGCCCCCTCAGATGCAGCGATGGCGTACTGTCACTCATCATCACGCACATATTCGGACACCGGTTCCCATGCCGAGGTTCGGATTTCAGGTTTGAGGGAGCAAATCTGAATGCAGGTCAGTAGGGGGATCGCATGAGGGGCAAGGGCGTCAAACGGCTGTTGTTGGCCGCAGCCATCGGGCTCGTCATGACGCCTGTCGCGCTCGGCGTGAGCCTGGTGCTGCTGGTCGCGACGTTCAACGACGACGACAGCAATGTCGGCAACCCGCTCGGGGGCCTGCGCATAGGCAAGGGCGGGGTTCCTTCCGAGTACGCCCCGCTCATCATGCAGGCGGCCTCCGACTGCCCCGGGCTGTCACCGGGCGTGCTGGCGGCCCAGCTCATGCAGGAGAGCGGCTTCAACCCGAATCCACCCCCGAGCGGCGCCGGCGCTCAGGGCATAGCCCAGTTCATACCCGGCACTTGGAAGACCTGGGGGGTCGACGGCAACGGGGACGGCAAGAAGGACGTCCTCGATCCCGAGGACGCCATCCCGGCGCAGGGCAAATTCATGTGCTACCTGCTCAAGAAAGCCAAGCAACATCCCGACTACAACGGGGCCCCGATCGAGCTCGCGCTGGCCGGCTACAACGCCGGTTTCCAACGCGTCGAGGAGTTCCGCGGGGTACCGCCGCGCAGCTTCGCCGGCGGGCAGACGTACGACTACGTGCAGAACATCATGGCCATGTCGGTCCGGTTCTCCGCGCCCGCGGCGAGCGCGGACGGCACGCTCCCGGCCGGGTACGAACTGCCCGACGGCACCCCCCAACAGGTTCGCGTCGCCGTCGCCTGGGCCCTGAAGCAGCGCGGCGGCTGGTACCACCTCGGCGGTGACTGCACCGACGCGCACGGCAAGGACCCTGCCCGTTGGTGCGACTGTTCCTCTCTGATGCAACAGGCCTACAAGGCGGCCGGCGTCGACATCCCGCGCGTCACCTACGACCAGGTCAACGTCGGAAAGCAGGTCGACATCGACCACCCCAAGCCTGGTGACCTCGTCTTCAATCCGGGCTCCGACGGCTCTGACGCCAGTCCCGGGCATGTGGCCATGTACATCGGCGACGGAATGCTCATCGAGGCCCCACGTACAGGGCTGAAGACTCGGATCGTCACCTACAGCAGCTGGCGCAACTCCACGAGCTACATGACCCGCATCACCGCCGTCCGCCGTGTGGTGGACTGGTGAACCTCGTACCACTGCAGGGGAGATCGTCCATGTCCGAGCCGCTCTACCGCCCCTGGGGCACCGTGACGCCGGCGTTCTGGGACACATCCGCTCTCGGTACGGCCATCACCGCACGGAGCCTGGCACCCGAGACCCTACGGGCCCGCCTGGTCAAGGTCGCGGAGGTCGCCCAGGGCGGTCGCATGGAGGACGCGGCCGCGCTGGCCGCCCAGCTCGACGAGGACGTCACCGCCGAGTACGGCGAGGTTCATCTGCACACCGTCCAGGTGCGCGAAGTGCGCGGCTATCTCGCTGCCCTGATGGCCGATCAGGCTGCGGGGCTGGCCTGGTACCTGCACGCTGTGCAGCTCCGGGTCACCGTGCAGGGCCCCGGCCATCCGGACGTCGAGGAGGCCACCCGCCGTGCCTACAGCCTGTGGCGGGCCATGCCCCCGGAAGCGGACCGGCAGCGGCTGGGCGCCGAACTGCTGACGATCGCCACTGACATCCACGGCGCCGATTCCCACATCGTGCGCCGCATCCGTGAGCGCCTGTACTCCCTCGCCCTGCCCTCCGCCCCGACGCCAGCGCAGCTGAACAGCGCCTGATTCCGCGTCGCCCCGCTGGCCGGCTCGTTCGCCCTGCGGTCAGCCGGCGCGGATGCCGCCCCTCGGGTGCTGCTGCGGAAATTGGCGCTGGGGTTCCGGGGCCTGGCGGGCGCGCACGGCGCTGTGCCGCCGCTCTTGCTGCAGCGCGGCGTCGCGAGCCGCCTCCTCGGCCGCGTGCCGCCTGGGGGCCTGCGCGCTGATCTGCTGGCGCAGCTGCTGCTCGACCTGGAGCTGCTCGGCGGTCGTTCGCAGGTCTCGGGCCTTGGCGCGCAGCTCGACGGCCTCGTGGCGGGCGTGCTGGGCTTCTTCGGCGTGGGCGGTGTCGATCTGCATGGCCAGGGTGGGCAGATGGGCGTGCATCGCGGCGATCTGCTGTCGCAGGGCCGTCGGGTCGGTGGGGGCCTCGCCGAGCGCGCCCTGGGCGCGGAAGGCCTCGGCGTAAGGGGAAGTGCGCAACGTCTGCCAGGCCTGTTGCCGGGTGGTGACGGCCACGCGTTCGGCGCGCTGCTGCTCGTCGTAGGCGTCGGTCATCTGCCGCGTGTACTGGGCGAGCAGTGCCTGCTGTTCGGCGCGGGAGGTACCGGCCAGCCGCAGGGCGATCCGGCCGCGGGCGGCGGCCGCCTCGATGCGCTCCTTGATGCCCTTGGCCTGCTCGGCCACGGTCGCGGCGTGGCGGGCGGTGCCGGTCTCCTGCTCGGCCTGTGCGGCCAGTTGGTCGGCCGCGGCGAGGACGGCGGCCGCGGCCTGGGCGGTGCGCTGCCCGGCGCTGGGTTGTTCGGCCGCGGCGGCCGCCAGTTCGCGGGCTTGGCGGTTCTGTTCGTCGGCGGCGTGCTCGGTGGTGGCGGCTGCGCGGAGTGCCTTGGCGAGCCGTGCCTGAAGCTGTCCGGAGGCCAGGGCCCCGTATGGGCGGACGTCGTGGTCGTTCCAGGCGGGGAAGCCGGGTTCGTCGGCGGCGGGCGTGGGCAGGGCCACGGGCTCGGGGGCGGCGCGCAATTGGTCGCTGACCATGGCGTCGGCGCGGTCCTGGCGCAGCAGCACGGTGTACGCCTGCAGGGCGCGTTCGAGGAGTTCGGCCTCGTCGCGGGGCTCGCCCAGCCGGGCGCGGGTTTCGGGGTCCTCGAGGGCTGCGGCGGGCAGCCACAGGTGGTTGGCCTCCTTGGCGCGGGTGATGCCGGGGTAGAGGGCGTACGCGTTCGCGCCCAGCCCGTAGACGAGGGCGGTGTCGGTGGTCAGGCCCTGGGAGGCGGCGATGGTCATCGCGTAGCCCAGGGAGAGGGCTCCGGCGGTGATCTGGCCGGGGGTCAGCCAGGCCTGGGATGTGCGGGACGTGCCGTCGGGGTTCTTGCGCCGCCAGGTGATCTGGACCCGGTGGTCGTCGGCGATGTCGGTGACCACGGCGCGGTAGCCGTTGAGGACGTCGGGGCCGGTGTCGCGGCGCGAGCGGTAGTCGTTGGTGCGCACCCGGACGACGTCGCCGACGGCCAGGGTGAGGTGGTCACCGCCGGGCAGGGCGTAGCGGTGGCTGTGGCCGAGTTCGCCGGCCGCCCGGCGCAGGGTCTGCGCTCCGACGTTCAGCAGGGCCGCGTCACTGTTGCGGGCGGCCAGCACGACGAGGTTGTCGAGCATGTCGTACGCGTCGGCGTGGCGGGCGCGAGCCTCGTTCCAGGCGGTGAGGATGCCGCGGCGGGCGTCGTCGGCGCTGTCGGTGGCGTGGATGCGGCCGCGGTCGGCCAGTAGGTTCAGGGCCTGCTCGCGGGCGCCGGTGCGCCAGATCTCCAGGGCGGCCCGCTCGCCCGCGTCCTTCTGGCGTCGGTTGACGGTGAGGGTCTCGCCGCCTACCAGGCGGTGGACTTCGGCGAAGCCGCCGCCGGGGCCGATCGCCTGCAGCTGCTGCGGGTCACCGACCGCGATGACCTTGGTGCCGGTGCGGGCGGCCTCGGTCAGCAGCACCGCCATGGACCGGTCGTCCGTCATCGCGGCCTCGTCCAGGACCAGGACGTCGATACCGGTCAGGCCGGTGCCGTCGTGGATGTGCTGCAGCCACGCGGCGACGGTGCGGGAGGGGATGCCGGAGCCCTCGTACAGGTTCTGCGCAGCGACCGCGGACAGGGAGGCGCCGGCGTAGGTCAGGCCGGTCGCGTCCCAGCCGATCCGGCAGGCCTCCATCAGGCTCGTCTTGCCGGATCCCGCGACGCCGATGACGGCGTCCACGCCGTGCCCGCCGGTCAGCAGCCGATCCACCACGCGTCGCTGCTCGGCGGCCAGTGAGAATCCGGCCGCCACCTCGAACACCGAGATGGCGGCCGCCGCCTGATCCTGGCTCAGGCGGGCGGAGCCGTCGGCGTGGCGAACCCGGGCCTGGTCCACGATGGTCTGCTCGGCCTGCAGGATGTCGAGGGTGGTGTACCGCTCGGCGTGCGCCATCAGCTGCGAGCCGCGCGGCGGCAGCGCCTTGACGTATCCGCGGACCGCGAGCACCCGCTCCGCAAGGCCTTCCAGCTTGGAGGCGGGCAGGCCGAACGGGCAGGCGTCGGCGACCCGGGCGAGCAGCTGTGCGTTGGAGAACTCTTTGTCGAACGCGGTCAGCCCGTGCTGCGGGTGGAAGACCTCGGCGGCGATCTGCTCGGGGGAGGGGGTGTGCGGGCCGTCGGGACCGTCCACGGCGAGCGGCCCGTCGGGTCCGGGCGGGCCGGGAGCGGCGGCCGCGACCATCGCGTCGACGTCGTATCCGAGGTCCTCGGCCCGTTGGCGCCAGCCGGCGCGCAGGTCCAGGACGCCGGTGTCGTGCTTGGCGTGCCGGGTCTCGGCCGACGCCCGCAGCTTTTCTTCACGGCTGGCGTCGGCGCCGACGATGGCGTCGACTTGGGCGGCGCGGCGTGAGTAGTGGTCGCGCAACGGCTCGGGGATGCCCTCGACCTCCCAGGCGCCGGTGCGCGGCGAGCGGGCGTAGCGCACGCCGAACCGCTCGTGGGCCAGTGCCCGCACCCGCCCCTTGAACAGGGCGTCGAACGCGCGTACGTGACGGTGCAGGTCCATGCCGCCGTTGGCGATGGCCCGCCACTGGCCGTCCTCGCAGCGGGCCATGTTGACGATCACGATGTGGACGTGCAGGTGGGGGTCGCCGGGGGTGTCGTCGACCGGGCGGGCGGACTGGTGCTCGACGCTCCAGCCGAGCAGTCCGCCGGTGGCGATGCGGTGGAGCTTGCCGTCCTCGCTCGCCAGGCCGTAGCCGATCCACTGCTCCAGCTCGGCGAAGGTCTCCCGCTTGGCCTGGTGGACCAGGTCGCGGAACTCCTTTTCGTGCTGCTCGGCGAGCAGCGCCCACAGGGCGGAGTCGCTCTTGGGCAGGTCGGCGACGACGTCGTAGGCGCGGATGCGGACGCTGACCCGCTCGCCCTCGTGGGCGCGGGCCTCGGCGAGCTCGTCGGCGTCGTAGATGTCCTCCAGGGCGAGCCCGGCCGCGCGGGCGATGCGGTGCAGGGAGTCGACCTGGAGCCGGTGCCGTTCGCCCTTCTGGTGCACCATCCGGGCGAGCGTCGTCCACTTCTTCGCCTGCTTGGGCTTGCCGGCGAACAGGTCGGCCGCCTCGTATCCGGCGGCGTCGGCGGTCGCCTCGATCGCCTCGACGAGCCGGGCGCCGGCCAGCTTGGCGCGCGGGTGTGCGCGCAGCTCGGGGCGGACCAGTTGCTCGCCGGTGAGGGGGTGGACGCCGTTGGTCAGCGCGCGGGCGGCCTGCTTGCCGGCCTCGTCGAGGACCGCTCCGGGGGTCTGGCCGACCGCGGCGAGGCCCTCGCCGATCCACACGAGCGTGCCGTCCTCGGCGGCGTCCATGCGGTAGTCGACCTGGTCGCCGGCGGCGGCTGCGGTCTGCCCGGTGAGGCCTTCGCCGTCCTGCTGGACGTAGCAACCGGAATGGCCGGTGAGGCGGTACTCGACCTGCTCGTCGTCCACGATCCCGGTGAGCCAGGCCATCGACCGCCGTCCCCCTTCCCCCGTCTTTCGCGGCCGAGGGCCGCGTGCGTCCCCGTAGGGGACGTACCTTTGTCCATCCGATCATAATCTTAACGAAACAGCCGTCTCTCCGTGGGTGATTGACGATCAGCCAGGCTGATGCCTGTGTGAAGCGCGATCCTCGAAGAGGCTCACGAGATGGGGTTGACAGCGTCGGCTGCGTCGAAGATCCGGAATGTCAGGGCTGGGAACTGCGAGCAGTGGTGTGAAACCCCGACACAGCGGGTCCTGCTTCCCGAGGCGCCTTACAGATGGGCTGTGAAGGGCTGCCGTGCCGTAGGGCGCGTCCACGGTCCCTGGTCCGCCGGACCACGGACGGAGCGGAGCGTCGGCACCGGCGGACCACGTTGGCAGCCGCCCCGAAGGGTGCGTCGTTTGATAGGGCTTGCATGGATCGTGGGAGCCGCGCCGGCGGCGCCCCGAAAGTGCGTCCGCCGTAGGTGGTCCATGCTGGCCGACGGAGGAGGAGGGCGGCCGGCCAGCGCCGTGCCGCAGCCCGGTGGTGGCATTGCCCCTTCCGGACCGGCTCGGCTCGGTCCGCGTCAGCGGACCCGGCCCCGAAGGGGCCAGATGGAGCTGTCGCGCCGGCAGGCGTGTCCTTTCTCCGGCCGCCGAAGGAGGCCGCGCCGGGTCACGGAGTGATCCGGCCGATGAGGCTGCCGCCCCGCAGGGGTGTCCTTGCCCTCTCTGTGGCCCGCTGCTGCCGCCCCCACCGGCGTCCGTCAACCGGGGGGCGGTTTTGCGAGGAAGCCAAAAACCCTGTCTGACCTGGGGTTTTGAGTAGAAGAATGAGCTGAGATGCTGTAAAGTTAGTCATGTCGGAAGGGGCGGCACACCCCGACCGGCGACCAACATCACCGAAGGAAGGGAACCTGATGACCCAGTTGTTGCCGTCGGCGCTGGAGGACCGGCGCAGGGACGTCCGCGTGGTCGACTCGCTGGCCGCCAAGGGCTACCCGGGCTACGTGAACGGTGTTCAGCGGATGGGGACCGTGAACGAGGTCTACGGGTGGACCAAGGTCCACGCGCACATCAACGTCTCGCCCGATGAGGGGTACGCGCTGACCGACAAGAGGTCGCCGCACGCCCTGTACGAACTCATGCTCATGTCCGCCGGGACCGCGCACCGGCCCGGACTGCACGACCACTCGCCCGAGTTCGCCACGGCCCTCGGAGTGGTCGCGGCGCGCTTCGCCGAGCACTGCCGCGACTACGAGCTGAGCCCCGTGGTCTCGTGGAGCTACGACCCGAACACCCTGGACCGTGAATCCATCCAGGGGGAGAAGCGGTTCCACGCCCACTTCGTGGGGCGGACGCACAAGGAGCGCGCAGAGGTCGCGGCGAGGGCCACGCGGGCGGGACGACTCTCCACGCTCCGGTCCCGCCGGATCGTGGAAGAGGCATCCGTCCTGGGTGCCCTGGTGAGTGCGGACGTCGTGGACCGTGACGCCCTGCGGGTGCTCCAGCCCGTCCCGGCGCTCTCCACCCCCACGGCCACCGCTACGGCGCAGTTCCTGCTGCCGCAGGGGTGGGAAAGCCTCGCCAACCCGCACTTCCACGCTGATATCGTCTACATTCACCGCAAGCTGCGGACGATGTACGACGAGATCATCCGCGCCTGTGCCACCGGCGAGTCCGGGGTGTGGCAGCGGCCCGCCGTCCGGGAGTTCGAGCCGGAGGACATCGACGTACCGCTCCGCGCCGCCACCCGCGCAGCGCTCGCCCACTACCTTCGGGCACTGCGCCCGGAAATCCTGGACGGCGGGCCGCTCGCCCGGTCCCGGGCCACGCACGTCTACCCGCTGGCCGATCTGGCCTACGCGGTCACCATCACCGAGCAGGAAGGGCAGTTGTACCTGCACCTGCGCATCAATGTGTTCTCCGACCTCGGAGGCGCGGGAATCAGCATCATCGACGGAGTCATAGTGAAGACCAAGAAGGGGGTGGGGGACATGCGCGTGGACGAGATCGCGGCCCGAAGCGCGTTCCAGGCGGACTATCTCCGTAGGCTCCACCTCCACCCGACGGCCGCGCGGGCACTGTTCCCCAGGCTGTAACACCCGGCAGTGTGCCGGGCCCGGCACACCACCATCCCACCCTCGCGGCCCGCCACAGGCGGGCCGCGAGGCGCGAAAAGGGACAGGCGCAAGCGGCTGGAGCCGCCCCCTAGAGCGCCCTGCGGGCGCGGGGCGGACTCGCGAGTGCTGTCGTCGTCGGACAGGCGGCGGGCCTCCGCCACATCCCACCCGGTGGGTGGGGGCTCCCCTCGGTTGGCCGGGCAGCTCCGCCATACCACCGGGGCTGTGGGGGCTGCCAGGATCGCGCTTGCGCGACCGCGAAGCGGCTTGTCCTGGCGGCTCCCGCAGGTTCGGTGGTAGCCCGAAGGGTGCCCGGACAGCCGAGGGGAGCCCCCCCCCACCCCCGCAACCCCAGCCACCCACCTGCCTGCACCCGGCACACTGCCCCCTCCCCCTTGGGCAGGCCCGGCGCCCGCCGGAGGCACCAGTTCGAAGCCTGGCCCTTCTCGGGCAAAAGCAGGAAGGCCGCCGAGTCCCCTCTGCGGCCTCCCTCTTGTCGTACCTCACGGCTGAGTCAGGCTCCCAGGCGACCAGTACGTCGGCTGCCCGCACGGCGGCCTCGCCACTGTTCCCTTGACAGAGCCGCACTGACCCGCACTCGGGTGCCACAAGGGAGGGACCGCCCGACAACCGGCCAGCACCAGGGACACGGCCACCAGGCCAGGGGCGCAAGCACGGGAGGACCCCCTGATCACGGGACGGCCCCGCTTTCCCACTGCACAAGTGGGGAAAGCGGGGCCGTCCTGTTCTGGCTCAGTCGACGCGTGCCGCCTGCGTCTGCTGGTCCTTGCCCAGCCTGTCGTACACCTTGGCCCGTTCCTCCGGCGGCATCTTGCGGAGGAGCAAATAAGCAGCCTCCAGGCCGTCGTGGTACGGGAACAGCTTCAGCCCAGGCCCGTCCGTGAGTCCGTCTTCCGGTGAGGCGTCCCGTGGCTCGGGGATGCTGTCCGGCAGTGCTCCCGGCTTCTGGGCTGGCATGTCCGGGGTGGGCGGGTCAGCAGGCGCATGTACCGCGGTAGTGGTCTGCGGCTGCTCGGGCTGCCGGTTTACCGCGGTAAACCGGACCTCCGTGGTCGGCTCCGTGATCGAGCCGGTGGGTGCCTGAGCTGGATCGTGGTTTACCGCGGTAAACCGGGTGGTCTCTGAAGTCGGGGGTGTGGTCGGCATTGGGGCAGAGTTGAGCGGCTCGGGCGGGTTGGCTGCCTGGGCCCGGAGTCGAGCCCCGGCTTCCTTCTCCAGGCGCCGCCGTTCAAGGTGCTCACTCCAGGCTGCAGACTGCGCCTCGGGCGGCAGACCGGCGATGTCCCGGGCGACTCGGACGGGCATCTCGCCTACGCCGACGAGGTCCTGCAGTTCGGGGGCGAGTTTGAGCAGCTTGCGTTGCTGGCTGACCCAGCCCTTGGTCTTGCCGTAGTAGGTGGCGACCTGGTCGGCGCCGCCGAGTTCGGTGACCATCGTCTCGATCGCGATGGCCCGTTCGATGGGATCGAGGTCCTGCCGGTCGTTGTTCTCCGACTGCACCGCGTCGAGGAAGGTGGCACGGTCTTTGGCGACGTCTTCGCGGTGGACGACTTCAAGAGTCGGCCGGCCGGTGAGACGTGAAGCGCGGTAGCGCCGCTCCCCGTTGGCAATGACGTACGAAGCGAGGCCCACGCGGTCGGCCTCGCTCGGCCACAGCTTCAGGTAGGCAGCGCGAGAGACCACGACCGCCGGCTGCAGCTGTTCCTTCTTCAGCTTCTCCCCGAACTCGCGCAGCTCCTCATCGGTGCCGAAGTTGCGGCGCGGGTTGAATCGGGTGCAGTGCAGTTTGTCCAGGGGCAATGACATCAGGACGGCGTCGCTGCGGCCGGGGACGTCTTCGACCTTGGCGCCGGCAAGTGAGGCCAGGCTGGTACGGCGGCCCGCCATCACCGGCCTCCCCCGTAGCCGAGTTCGATGGCGAGGCGGTAGAAGTCCTCACGGGCCTTGTAGGAGGGCCGGTTCTCGTCGTACTGGGTGACGACCTTGCCTTCTACGGAGGCCCGGGTGTGGACCTTGTAGCGCCTTATCACCGTCTCCAGGCTGGGCCAGCCCTGTGCCTTGATGTAGTCGCGGGTCTCTTCGAGGTCGGCCTTGCCGTCACGGGGGTCCCAGTTGTTGACAAGGACCCGGTAGGGCAGCCCGGTGGGTTCGATGACCTTGGCAATGGTGCGGGCGGTCGGGTCGAAGGCGAGCGGTTCGGGCGGCAGCGGGACGATGACTTCGTGGGCGTACTTCAGGGCTTCGAGGAGAAGGTTTTCGTCCTGGAGGCTGCCGGGGGTGTCGATGAAGACGTACTGAAGCCGGCCTGAGCCCTTGAGGACGTCAGCGACGACGGCGCCGAGGTTGAGGGTGACGGTGGTCTTGCCGACGCCGCCTTTTTGGTTGGCGATGACGACGACCCTTGCGCCGGTGTCCTTGAGGACGGCGAGGTTCTCCGGAGTCTCGTGCTCCTGGGAGAAGTCGAAGGGTAGGTCGGTGATCCTGTTCGCCCACCAGACTGTGGAGGCCTGTGGGTCGATGGATACGACGTAGACAGCAGCTTGCATCTGATGCTCCGTATGCTTCCCGTATGTTCCGGTACTGCGGGCATGGAGCATCATTGCAGAAGCCTGCCAGGCCGCTTGTGGCGACTCAGGCAATTCAGACATAGAGGCCGTCGGTTTACCGCGGTAAACCGCGAGCGGCCCAGGTCAAGGAGATCGGGCTGGCGTGACCGGCCACGTCAAGTCGGGTCAGGACCCCCGTATGGCGAAGTGATCCGACTCGGGAGTCGGGTCACTTCGCCATACGGACCTCTAGCTGCCGACGGCGCGCAGGTGCCGTCCGGCGGGGCCTCGGTCCTCGAACACGGCTGGGGCGAGTCGGTACAGTTTCACGCTGCCGACGCTGCCGGTTTCTTCCATCCAGCCGGCTGTGACCAGTTCTTTCCGAGTGCGGGACAACACCGGTGGCGTCATCCCCGCTGTGGCGGCCAGCTCGCTCGCCTTGATCATCACTGTGCCGTCCGGCCGTTGATCCGAGGAGGCGTACAGCATCACGACGATCCGCTGGTTGGGGTTGAGTACGCGCCCGGTCTTCTTGAGCAGGTACTGAACGTCTTCCGAATCGTGAATCCTCATCAGGCCTCGTCCTTCGTCCGGCGCCGCCGGTCACGGGGCTCGCGCACCTTGAGCTCCGGTGGGTTCCAGTCCTTCACCGCTTCCCGGTGTGCGAAACCGGTGCCGATGAAGGCAAGGTAGGGCGTGCACCTGTAGAAGGTGGTCCGCCCCAGCCCGCCCGCCTCCACCAGCAGGCGGGCCTGTTTGAGCACTTTCACCACTCTTGACAGAGCGTCGGGGCTCATGCCGAGCTCTGTCGCGATATCTGCACCCGTTCGCAGGATGGCTTCTTCGCTGGTCTCCGTGGCGAACCAGTACCAGACGAGTACGCGGAACTCCCGGTCGGTCAGGCCCGAAGCTGCGGAGGCCAGCTCGCGGCCCTTGCGGATGCCCACGTTGATGTGGGCGCCGTCGAAGGCATAGTTGGCGCGCTGTACCTCCTCGACCTCGCCTGTGTCCTGGTCGACCAGCGCGAGGATCCTCCGCGCTTGCTCTGCCATGTGACAGCCAACTCTCTCGGTCGATGCGATGTTCGGTAAGCGATCAGACTCGGGGAGCGGCTCACTTACCAGGAAGAGCATTACCACATTGCTAAGCGATCCGGCTGCGGAATCGGATCGATGGGCTGCGAGCACATGTGCATCTAGCTAAGCGATCCGACTC
>NZ_JBIVBS010000030.1:0-63917 GCF_044746205.1 Streptomyces sp. NPDC086549
GACGGCAATCACTCCGCCTGCCAGCACGAGGACCGCATCACGGACTCACACCAGTACCACGACCTGCGAGTTCACGATGAAACGATCTCAATGGGTTCTTCGGCGGCGCCCCTCCCAAATGCGCCCTGTGCCCCGCCAGCCCGCAACCGGCGGTCCGGAGCGCTCAAGGTAAGCGGAGCTTCGACGTCTGTGAGCACGTCCCTTGTCAGTGCGGTGCGCTTCACTGTCTGACATGAAGCTCACGCAAGCGACCGTCAACGACCTGCTGGCCCGACTCGGCCCGGGGAACAGCTACATGTACCTACCCAGCGACCTGGATCCGCAGGAGCTGACCGATCTGCTCGGCAGCAGGTACGGCGCTGCGCGCACCCTCGCCCTCGACGGCTTCACCGATCCGACGGTCGACGAGTCCCGGGGCGCGGCTCTCCTCGTCCCCTTCGAGGACCGGGCCGTGACGATACGAGCGTGGGCGTACGGGGATCAGTGGATCGGCACGGGTACCGCGCGGGACGCCGAGGGGGCCAAGCGTCCTGTGTTGGTGGTCGCTCACAGGGAGGTGCCAGAGCCCTTGGCCATCGCTCCGGATGAGCACGTCGACTGGATGGAGCGGCTCAGACAGATAACCGGCTGGGCACAGCCCGCCCAGCGGCCGGACCTGGACTGGGCTGAGGTGGAATCGCACCTGGGCACCACCCTGCCGAGCGACTACAAACGCATGGTCGAGACGTTCGGCAAGGGCGCCTTCGACGGATATCTGGACCTGAACCAGGAGCCATGGACGGGCCTCAGGCACGACGGCCTGCTCATCTGGGCGGGCACTGAGCACGAGGACGCATACTGCTGGAAGACCGACGGCGACGACCCCGACCGTTGGCCCGTCGCGGTCCGGTCCTTCGACGGCGAGGACCTCCTCTTCGACTGCCAAGCCGCGGAATTCGTCTGCCGCATCCTCATCGACCCGCACCACCCGTACACAATGGCCCGCTACTTCGACACCCATTGGTTCATGAACTACCAGGAAAGGGGCTGACCGAACCTCGCCACCAACGGCGTCCGCAGCCTGGTTGACGGGCGCCTTCGGGGAACAAGGCAGAGTCGTCCGCCACAGCCCAGATCCTGCGACAGTGTGCGGACGGGCGTATTGAACAAAGTCTCACTCCGGGCTTGGCGGACTCGAAGCTGGCCCTGGTTGCCGTAGGTCCTGCGCCAGTGCTCAGCACCCTCTGCAAGGTCGGCGAGAGCTCGGCGCAAGGTAGAGCCCTTTTCGGCGACAGTGACGTACCTGTGGTCCAGGTCGGCGAGGCAGGCGGCGATCTGCTCGCTACGACGGAAGGCCCAGCGGATCAGCTCGTGCGGAACGCCGGCGACTTCCATGACCGGACAGCGCCCGGCGGTGACGGTGCAGGGCTCGGAGGCCAGGCCCAGCGCCTCGCACGCCTCCATCATCACGACTTCGTCGTAGAGCGCGGACGGGGCCACGGTCGACTCAAGCAACGCCGTGGAGTGCACCGTCCCCCCAGATGCCCTTCCCGCTGACTCCATCGGCCGTATATGCAGGGCTACTTGGTCCAACACAACGCGCCGTGTGCCGACGCCGAGGTGGACTTCGGGGGGTGTGGGTCGACCTGGCCGGGCAGTGGCGGCGGTGCTGTCACGGGCAGGTCCGCTGGAAGCCCAGCCCGGTCGCGTATTCGTCCCACTGTTCGCGGGTCAGCCCGCCGCCCGCGATACGGCAGGCCGTCCGGATCGGGTCGGCGCTGATCGCCGGCAGGTCGCCGAGGTCCCGCACCAGCGCGGTGCCGTCATGGCTTGCGGTGACCAGTCGGCGGCCGTCGGGGCTGAAGGCGAGATCGGTGACACTGTCCTGGTGCCCGGTGAGGACGACGGCGGGGTGCGGCCGGGTACGGTCGCCGACGTCCCAGAGGGTGGTGCGTCCGTCGTCGCCCGCGGCGGCGAGCAGGTTTCCGCCAGGGTGGAACGCCAGCCGGTGGATGTCGGTCCGGCGGTCGTCGGCGGGCACCGCGCCGACCCTGTGGGGGTGGGCGGCATCGGAAACGTCCCACAGCAGGACGGCTTGGTCGGACCCGCCGCCGGTGGCCAGGGTCTTGCCGTCTGGGGCGAACGCCGACCTGGAGTCTCCGTCCGGCAGTTCAACCGGCCTGGCGTGCCGGTGCGGGTCCCACAGCACCGTCCGGATTCCGCCCGGCAGAGCCAGCAGCCGTCCGTCCGGGCTGAAGCGGGCCGGGCCCAGCGTGCCCAGGCCCGAGAAGCCTCCGAGGTCGCGGGGGCGGCTGGGTCGGGTGACGTTCCACAGCCGTGCCCAGGCGGGTGAGAACACATTGCTCGCGCCGGTGGCGACCAGAGTGGAGCCGTCGGGAGAGAAGCCGACCGAGAGGACCACGTTGCCGGGGCGGGCGAGAGCGGCCACTCGGCGTGGGTGGGATCGGTCTGTGATGTCCCACAGCAGGATGCGGCCGTCGTCGCCTCCGCTGGCCAGGCTCTTTCCGTCCGGGCTGATCGCGAGCGCGCGGACGGTCTTGGTGTGTCCGGTGAGCGTCGCCGTCCGCCGTCGGCGAGCGGGATCGGTGAGGTCCCACAGGTCTATGGTTTCGTGACCGCCGCCGGTCGCCAGGGTGCGGCTGTCCGGGGTGATGGCGACCGCGTCGAGCGAGCTGCCGGAGGCCAGTTTTGCGGCGACGGTGGGTTGGCCTCGGGCGGCGACATACCAGCGGATCACCGATTCGTCGGTCGCCGAGACCACGGCATGGCCGTCCGGAGCGAACGCCAGGGCTTCTACCAACCCGGTGTTTCCAGAGAACGTCCGTACCCGCTGTGGGCGGCTGGGGTGGTCGAGATTCCACAGGTTCACGTCGTCGTCGAAGCCGCCGGTGACCAGTCGGCGGCCGTCGGGACTGAATGCGATCGCGGAAACCTGATCTGTGTGGGCGGTCCAGGAGGCCAGCAGCCTGGGCCGGGCCGGTGCGGAGAGATCCCACAGCAGGACGGTGCGGTAGCGTTCGGCGGCGAACAGCCGGCCGTCCGGGCTGAACGCCATGGTTTCGTTCAGCGAGTCCTGCCGGGTGAGCCGCCGCGGCCGCGCCGGGTCGGCGACGTCCCAGAACGTCGCGCCGGAGCGGCGCACGATCGAGTCCTTGTCTACCGGCTCGTCCCGCGAGGTGACCCGGCCGGTGGAGCTGACCAGGGTGCGGCCGTCCGGGCTGTAGACCAACGCGCTGTTGTCGTACACGTGTCCGCGGATGGTGAGCTGCCGCGGGTGGGCCGGATCGCGGAGGCTCCACAGCACGAGCGATCCGCCGAGGGTGTCCTCGTTCCACCAACCCGTTGCCGCCAGGGTGCGGCCGTCCGGGCTGAAGGCCACGGCGTCCGGAGCGCCGGGCAGCGACTGCAGGCGCAGTGTGGCGAGTCGGCGCGGGTGGTCCCGGTCGGCCAGGCTCCATACGTTCACTGAACCGTCTCGGCAAGCTGTGGCGAGCAGCCGGGTGTCATGGCTGAAGGCGAGCCCGTCGACGTAGTCACGGCAGCGGGGAAGGGTCGTCGTCCGGGACAGGCGCGCGTTGTCCTGGACGTCCCACACGGTGATCCGGTTCTCCCGGTCGGTGGTGGCCACTAGTCGGCCGTCGGTGCTGATTCCGGCCACCTGGTGGGAGCCCTCTTTCGTCCGCCCGTCGGGCAGCGGCGCGCTGCCGCCGAATGGGGTCTCTGCCAGCGTGTCGAACACCGCCTTCCGCGCCTCAGCCGTCGGGCGGATCCGGTACGCGGCGAGTCCCAGGCGCAGCGACGTCTGCGGGTCGGACTGGCGCAGGTTTCCGGCTTCCGCGGTCAGCGCCCGGTACGTCGCGAGCCGCCGCTGGTCCTGCGCCGTACGCTGCTGATAGAAGGCCACTCCTGCGGCGATCAGCGCCAGGCACAGACCCACCGCGACCCCGCCCAGTGCCTGCTTCAGCCGCCGGGTGCGGTGCGCGTCACGAAGCCGTTCCGCGCGTACCGCTGCGCCACTGGCCACCAGGAACTCCAGGTCCCTGCGGCGCAGCGGCTGCTGGCGGAGCCTCATCCGGCGATCCAGGTCTTCCGCGGCGTCCAGACGGGTGCCGCGCAGCAGGAATGACGAGTCGCGGCCAGCCGCCTGCCAGGCGTCAGCAGCATCCGCCAGTTGCTGGCGCAGCAACAGGTCCGTCCGGTCCTCGTCGATCCAGCGGCGCAACTGGGGCCAGGCGCGCAGCAGCGCCTCGTGGGAGATCTGGGCTGTCATCCGGTCCATGGTGATCAGCCGGGCGATTGCCAGCTGGTCGCAGATGTCGGTGATCAGCCGCCGCTCCCGCGGCGATCTACCATCTAGCAGCTCCGTGAGCCGCACTCGGCGGCGCACCACCGTACCGGTGCCGTCCGCGGTGAGGTGAATCATGCGCAGCAGCAGGTCGCGCAGTGCCCGGCGGCCGGGCTCGTCGAGGGACTGGTACAGCTCCATGGTGGTCTTGGTGACGGACTGCCAGATGCCGCCGGTGCGCTGGTAGCCGACCAGGGTGAGGACCGCGCCGCTGCGGGTGCGCCAGGTCTCGCGCAGCGCGTGCGCGAGGAACGGGAGGGCGGCGGTGTCGTCCGGGCCGGCCGCGGCTGCGGGCCCGAGGATTCCGCCGTGCTGCAGGTCGTGCAGCAGCCGGTCGGTCAGGCCGGGCTCCAAGGTCAGGCCGGCGGCCTCTGCCGGCCGCTCGATGGCGGTGCGCAGGGCGTCCTCGTCCATCGGCGATACGGTGAGCTGCCCACGAGCGAGGGCCCGGACCAGCGGCGGGTGGGCGAGGCAGCTGCCGTAGTGATCGGCGCGCAGGCCCAGGACGACACGCGGGGCTTGGCCCTGGGCTCCGCCGGTGAGCAGGCCGATGAACCTGGCGCGCTGCTCGGTGTCCCGGCAGCGGGTGAAGATCTCCTCGAACTGGTCGACCACCAGCAGTCGGCAGGGTCTGCAGCCGGGCAGCGGCTCAGGGAAGCCGTCGCCGTCGGTGAAGGCGGTCAGTACCTCGTCTGTCCGCCGTCCGGTGGCCTGAGCCCACAGCTCGGCCAGCGACCGGAGCGGCTGCGGTCCAGGCGCGGGCAACAGCAACGCGGGCCAGGGCACACGGTCGGGCCAGCCGCCGCTCCCGGCTGCCTCGTGAAGCTGCTCCAGCCCGGCCAGCAGCCCGGCCCGCAACAGCGAGGACTTGCCCACCCCGGACGCGCCGACCAAGATCACCGGGAGCTGGTCCGGCGGGCGGCCGACGCTGCCGCTGACGGCGTCCAGCAACCGGGTGGTGATCTCCTCCCGCCCGAAGAAGTGCCGGCTGTCCTCCGCCCGGAAGGGCTCCAACCCGGGATGCGGGCAAGGTACGTCGGCGGGTGGGACATACCCGGGCCCCGGCACCGGGCGGTAGCCGCGGTTGCGGGCGACGAGCAGCTCGCCCAGCCGCCCATCGCTCTGCCGGTGCGGACGCACGGGCGAGCCCTCGGACTCGCGCTCCAGCAGCGCATACACTCGATCGATGGTCAGCCACGGCGGCCCGGCCGGGTCGCCCCTCTCCAGCAGTCGCAGCAGCCGACCGCTGAACAGGGTGTGGCGCTCGCCCTCCGGCGCAAAGGACAACGCGAAGTGCGAGGCCGAGCTGAGCAGAACGCTGCCGCCGGGCCGGGCCGAGGCGAACGGCTCGCTGGACCGCCCGCCCACCGGCACGGCGGCGCGCCCGGAGAAACAGCAGTCCAGGATGACGATGCCATCCCCCGAGGCGTCGCTCAGCAGATCTTTGACGGTGCGATACGGCACCGCATGGGAGACACGATCCGCGGCCTCGGTGCCGTATGTGGCCAGGTACAACTCGTCCCCGGGGCCAAGCAGCCCGTGGCCGACGTAGTACAACAGCAGCACACCGGGGGCATCGGCGACCGCCCGCTCAACCGCTGCGACCACGTCCGGCGGGCTGGCGTCCGCCGGAACCCGATGGATCGCATCGTCCGGCATGCCGCACACGTCGCCCAGGACGCGCTGCAGGTCGTCCAGCGTATTGTCGACCGACGGCAGTCCCGGCAACTCCGACCCGGAGACGTGCCTGCCGGTGCCGACCAGGATCGCCCGCGCCCCCGGCGCCGCCAGTCCCACCTCCGCGGCGGTGCCGCCGTTCACGGCCCGGGCGGGGCGGCGCTGTCCGGTTCGGCCCGGTGCTCGGGCGCGGGCGGGTCGGTGACCGTGGCGGCTAGCCGCTCGACCAGCTCCGCGGCTTGCGCTGCGCCCGCCTTGACCTGTGTGGACTCGATGCTGATCTGCGTGCCGTCGGGCCTGGTGACGGTGATGGTCTGGCTGCTGCGGCGGCTGGCTGCCCAGGCAACCACAGCCCCGGCGAACACCGTCGCCACCCCGCCCGGCTCCAGGATCGCAATGAGCGCGTCCATCGCCCCGCTGCCCATCGCCCCGGGCGGCGGAGGCTGCGTATCCGGCCGGATACGCCCCCGTAACCGCGGCTCCGTGGTCAACCAACGGCGCAGCTCAGCGCTGCCGTCCCGGCCACCGTCGACGGTGATGACGATACGCATGGTCCCCCGACACCCCAATGGGCCGTCACTGCCTGCCTCTTGACGGCAGGTAGCGTACCCGTGACCCCATGCCATGAGGTAGACCTGATGTCGACGGCCGGAGACCGTCGGACGACTCAGCGTGCTCCGGGAGCATCGGCCGGTACGGAGCGGCGGTCCGGGACGCCCAACTGTTCTGGTTCTTCGTTCCGTCCAAGTCGCGAGAGCCGTTCTGACGGATGATTGAGAGAGCAGGCGGCGAACCCGCCCAAGTACCGCTGTTTGGATACGGGTTCGATCGTGCTGTTCCCCGGCCCGACGCCGCTCACCGGTGACCGCTACTCGTGGCTGCGCGTCCCAGCTCCCAGCCGCGCGTCTCCGTACTTCGCCCGGCCCGGCGTTGGGATCCCGCGGAACGGGCACAGGTCCTGCCTGTCGCAGCGCAGGCGGCAGTTGACGTGACGCTGACCTGCATAGATGCCAGATGTTCTGGGACTGCGAGCCGGTGGCGATCTCAAACGATCTGGCTTTCGCGGAAGTGGTGATGACGCCAGGGTGGCCCGTCCGTTGTCAGTGGTGCCTGGCAGGGTGCTCTTCGTGAACCTTGAGAAGTTCTGGGAACTTGTAGAGACGTGTCGCCGACAGGCAGAGGGCAGAGATGCGCGACTTGCATGGCTTCGTTCTGATTTGTCGTGCAGGCCGCTGGCGGAGATCGTTGAGTTCCAGATGTGCCTGGACCAGGTGACCCGTCAGGCTTTCACCTGGGAGCTGGTGGCTGCGGCGGAGCGGATCTTCGGCGGCCGGTGTTCGGATGACGACTTCTGCTACTTCGACCTCTGGATGGTCGGGCTGGGCAAAGACACCTTCGGGCGAGCTGTGCTCGACCCTGATGCTCTGGCTGACGCTCCTGAGGTCCTGCGCCTGGCGGGGCGAACTTGGAAGACCTGGGGTGATGACTGGCCCGGGTGGGAATCGCTCGACCATGTGGCATTGGAAGCCCATGGACTAGCGACCGGGGATCCCGACGAGTGCGGGGATGCTTTCTATGCGGCTGTGGAGACCCAGCGGGCCGAGCACGCGGTCAGCCAGGGCCTGGCCGGGAAACGCTGGAATGTTCGGGATGAAGACGAGGCGGCTCGCAGGCTGCCAAGGTTGAGCGTCATGTTCCCGCTCAGCGCCGACGCATGAGGCGCAACAAGTACGCGTTTGTTGATGGAGAACGCCGAGACTTTGGCGCTCTCAACGGGATGCCTTTCACGGAAGTGTGTGGCAGGTCAGCCGTCTCGCTCTTCGGTGAAGCTGCCCGTGGTCTCCCTGAGACGATGCCGTGCTGCATCCAGGCGCTCCGCATAGTCAGCGGCGAAGATCCCGGGAAGTGCCTTGTCCAACGTTCCCGCGATCTTGTGGATCGGGGCCCATGCGGCCGGATCGTGGACCAGACGGCTGAGATCCGTCATCTGAACTCGCTCCAACCAGTCCGAGAGGACGAGCGCCTCGTCGGAAGTGAGCTTGATCGTGATCTCAGTGTTGTCCACGGCCCGAACCTATCCCGTTGTCCACCCGGGGAAGTCTCGTTCGCGGTATAAGCAGAACTGCCTGTAGAGGGGGTCCTGGGTTCCGAGGGTGGTGTAGATCCGAGCGAATCGTCGGCTCAGCCCGGCGGTCGTCGCCAAGTAGAGCTCCTTGGGGTCAAGGGCGGCTGTGGGCGGATCGAGGATCAGGTGCGTCAGCACCACGATCTCGGGGAACGCCGCGAGGTGACCGCGGTCGTCGGCCGAGACCTTCTTGCTGATGGCGAGAGCTTCGATTCGATCGAGAGCCTGTCGAGAATATGCGGCCACGCAGCCTCGCCCAGGAGCGCGTCAGCTTCGGGCGTGCCTCCGTACAGGTAGTGCGGGGAGACCGGCGCTGGGCTCTCGCCGGGAAGGCGTGGTCGGTGGCCGGCATCGTGGCGGGCGATCAGATGCACGGTGGACCCGGCTGAGCGTCTGCGTTCTGAGAGTTGTTCGGCGAAAGGGAGAGAAGGCCACATGGCATCGTCGCCACCGGCGACAAGCAGCAGATCGGCCCGGGCCCTTTCCACGGGGATCTCTGCCAGAGGGAGCATGTGAGCGAAGCTCTGCTCGCTGAGTTCGTACCATCCACGAATGGCGACCGGACCGTTGTCCGGGTCGATCGGAGTCCAGGAATCGTCCATTGGGACGAAAGGCAGAGGTTGCCCCTGCCAAGTCCAGGAAGAACGATACGGGTGCTGTTCTCCATCGGGGCCCGGACCCACGTTGCACCAGACTCGCGACGTGGGTGACAGCGCGATGACAACGTCGACGCGTGGGTCGTGCACCGCCGTGAGCAGAGCTGCTTCAGCCCCCTTGGACCCACCAAGGATGCCGATACGTCGTGCCCCGCTCGCTGCGAGGAAGTCGACCGCGGCGGTGAAGGTCTCCAAGGGGATCTCACAAATTCCCGGGGACTGCCCCGGCCCGCCGAACCAACGAATGGACAGAGCTGTGATGCCCTGCTGAGCAAGGATGCGTGCTCTCTCGCGTTCGATGCGTCCGCTGGAACCGGCCAGGACCAGCACGCCGATGTCGCTACCGTTGGCGGGAGCGGCCAGGACGCCCTCCCATGGATGGTCCAGCTCCTGTTCAGCAACGTCCACGTGCTCCCCCAGCTAGACGCGTCAAGGTCAAAGGTTGTCTTGGCAGCTTCTCAAACACACCCGAGGGCTTGACATCGAGACCCGCAGATTAGGGGGAGCGCCGACCGGGAAGGTCCGCTACGACAACCTTAGAGGGCGCTCGATCTAGGCGGATTGCCCTTTATCTCCAGGCAAGTTCCTCGCCAGGTGGGTGTCGTCTCGTCCGTTATGCGCTTGGTGAGGTTGTCGATCGGGGCGACGTGGATCATGGCCTCCGAGCTGGCGGGCAGGGTCTCGCAGTCTCGGACGAGGCGCCGGTGCAGCATGATCCAACCAATACTTCGTTTGACAACCCAGCGCCTCTTGACAACGCGGAAGCCGCGAACTCCCGGGTTTCCGTTGACGACTTCGACGTCGATTCCGAAGCTGGCGCCGTGTTCGATGACGGCGTTCTTGAAGCCGGTGTCGACCCAGCTCTTGGAGATGGCCCCGCCAGGCGGCGTAGTAGGCATGGACAGTGCCATGGTTGGGGAAGTCGTGCGGGAGGCATTTCCAGGGGATTCCGGTGCGGTTGATGTAGAGGAGTGCGTTGAATACGTCGCGCAGGTCGACCTTGGCCGGTTGCCCGGTAGGCCTGCGGTCGAGCCGAGCCTTTCTCCAGGCCGTCAATGTCGGCTCGATCAAGGCCCATCGGGCGTCGGACAGGTCGCTGGGGTACGGCTTCCGCTGACTCAAGCCGTAGCGTGATCATGGATGCGGCGGACGGTGCTGCTCCGCTACTGCTGGGCGTTTCCGCCTGATCTTCAAACCGGACTTCGCGCGCTCAATGGACGCGGGGGTGAATATATAGGGCAGACACCTCAAACTTGACGGCCATGAAAGTTACTTACCGGTATAGAGCATCTCTAAATGTTTACTGAGAACCCGCAGCGGTCGCACCAAGGTCGAGCCGGGACGGTGGGCCCACAACCAAACCACCAAGCAGCGCAAACACCGCGACGCCGGCAGAGCCTTTCCCCATCCATCCGCACCCCCCGACCGAGTGTCAGGAGCCTGGAAGCCCCGGGCGTCGCGCGGCAGGGGTCAGAGCCTGCTTCTGATCGCAGTACTGAAGCGCGCGGTGAAGAGATGACCGAGCTTGGCGGGCGGTCCAAGTCTCTATGCTGACTGCCTTCATAAGAGGGGGAGGGTGCATTGGCACGGCAGGTCACGCTCGGGCAGGATTTTCGGCGGTTGTGGGGCGCCTACGGGATCAGTGCTGCGGGCAGTGCCGTCGCCATGGGCGCATTGCCGCTGGTCGCCCTCCTGGTGCTGCATTCCTCAGCGTTCCAGGTCTCTCTGCTCACGGCTTTGTCCGCCGTGGCCAGCGCCGTGATCGCCCTCCCGCTCGGTGTCCGTATTGAGCACCAGTACAAGCGGCCCGTCATGATCACTGCTGATCTGGTCCGCTGTGCCGTGCTGGTGAGCGTTCCGGTCGCGGCGACTTTCGGCGGGCTCACCTTCGTCCATCTGTGTGCCGTCGGCATCCTCCAGACGGCCGCGGGGGTCGCGTTCGACGCGGCGAGCGGCGCGCACCTCAAGGCGCTCATCCTGCCCGAGCACCGTCTTCGTGCCAACAGCCTGTTCGAGACCACCAACTGGATCAGCGTCAGCGCCGGACCGCCCGTCGGCGGGCTCCTGGTCGGTGTCCTGGGCCCCACCACGACGATGGCGGCCGACGCCACGTCCTTCCTCGGATCCGCATTAGGCATCCGCCGCATCCGACGGCCCGAACCCGCGCCACCGGCACCCGCCGCCGCTCACTTGGCCCGCGACATCGCCGCAGGCTGGCAGTACATCCTGCGGCATCGAGGACTGCGCTCGCTGTTCTGCAACTCCCTGCTCTTCGGCGGCTCCATCATGATGACGTCACCGTTGATGGCCGTCCTGATGCTGCGTGACCTCGGCCTCGCGCCGTGGCAGTACGGCCTTGCTCTGGGGCTGCCGTGTCTGGGTGGCGTTCTGGGTTCACGCCTGACCCCGCTACTCACCCGGCGGTTCGGGCAGCGCCGGATCCTGCTACTGTCCGGCGTCGCACGCACACTCTGGACGATCCTGTTGCCGCTGGCGCCTTCCGGCGCCCTGGGCGTGTCCATCATCGTGACCGCCGACTTCGGGCTGCTCTTCGCCGCCGGCGTCTTCAACCCGTCCTTCACCACCTACCGCATGGAGGCCACGCAGGACGCGTTCATGACCCGCGTGGGCACCTCCTGGTCCGTCAGCTCGAAAACGTGCCAGGCAGTCTTCATGATCGTCGGCGGGCTGATCGCCGAGACAGCGGGCGTCCGCGGTGCGCTGATCATCGCCGGCGTGCTGTGCTTGTCGAGCGCGCTCCTGCTGCCATGGCGCAAGGCGCACGCTTCCGCCGAAGGCATTCCAGCATCCGCGGCAGAACCGGTCCCGGAACCGGCCCCAACCCAGGCCGACTCGCCGTAGCGAAGTGTGGGACCGCGCCTGCCGCTACTCCCGTCGCCCGTCTCCGGAGGGGACCCGTTCAAAAGCAACTGCATTGGGCCCAGAGGACCGCGAGTTCACGGAAACTGAAGGTGTTTCAGTAGGAACCCGCAGGTTCGATGCCCAGATTCTGGGGGATGGACCCGCGGGTTCGCGGTCAACTCGCTGGGCTGGTGGGGCTCTCCGCCCGAAATTCCCAAGACTGCTCTCCCTCCCCGTGATTCGGTCGCGGACAAGTGCCAGAGGCTGTCTGGTCGTTCGGGTGCCCAGGTTGCGTCACCCGGCCGTCCGGGACGTCAGGCCGTGGCACGGCCGGCAGCGCCGACCAGTTCGTCAGTGGCTGCGATGGCGGCCTCGCGGCGGGAGGCCAGGGCGGTGTGGTCGGTGGCGTCGCGCAGGTTGAACGCGGCCAGGGCAGCCTGACGGGCCGGCCCAGCAAGGGATCGTTCAAGGACAGATACCGCGACCAGTGGGCTGGTTACGGCCGAGCGCGTGGCACGGGAGGCCGTGCGGGCTGCCTCGACGGCTTCCTCGCTCGCGCCGTCCAGGCGCAGAAGTTCGCGATGCCACATGGCCCGCCGATGGTCGCCCAGGGCGGCCACCAATTCGCCCAGCGCCCTGCGCAGCGCTTCTGCCCTCTGGTCAGCACGGGCAGCGCTCTGAGCGATCCGCGCACTCTTTATCTGAAGCAGACCGGTCAGAGCGCCCCCAAGCAGTGTGCCGACCACGGCAATAATGCTGGGCCACATCGCAAAGTCCTCCTTGAACAGCAGTAATGAGGCGGGTTGGAGTCAGCCGCTCCCGTTCAACGCCGTGTTCCGGTGCGGTGTCCGGAGCAGAACGCAGAGACAGGCAGGCTTCGTGCAAGGATGCCGCCGGGCTCACCACCTGGTAGGAGTGACCCAGTCAGCTCCCGGTGTCCTTCATGACACGTCCCACCGAGACGTCCGGTTGCCGTCCGGCCCCTTTGCCCCGAGGCCCGGTCAGGCGCGCCAGAATGTGCTGCGCCGGGCACTGGCGCACATGGCCCGGCACTTCGGCTACGTTTGGACCGAGGAAGCATTGCTGTAAAGCGGTGAGTGGGTCCGTGTCGTGCGTCCCCGTCCCGACTTCCGCGTTGTAGCAGGCGGGCTGGCCGCAGTGGGAGCACACGGCGACACGGCCGGTGAAATCCCGGGACTGGTCCGTGCGGCTGTGCGGGTACCACTCTTGAGCCAAGCGCTGGGAGAGCTTGTGCCAGTCCCTGCGGAGCAGGTCGGCCGCGGCGGGAACGCCGGACCGAACACTGCACCGTCCCCCTACGGCTGGGCGGTCTCCAGGCCCTGGAGGTTCTTGTCCACGGCGTCGCCGAGCTGCTTCTGCATGATCTCGGTGGCGTACTTCCGCACCGTCTTGTCGTCCACGCCCTGGCACGCATCAGGCCGGCCTTCGGACTTGGCCTTGTCACCGGCGGCCATGGCGTCTTTGAACTGCTTCTCCATGGCAGCCTTGCAGGCAGCGGGGTCGGCCTTGGAGTCGTCGCTGCCGCTGCAGGCGGTGAGGGCTGCTGCGAGGGCGAGCAGGACGGTGCAGGCGGCTGTACGGGTTTTCATGTTTCCCCCAGTGGTTGCTGATGCTGAGGAAGATCATGCGGGCTCTCGGGGGCGCTGTGGGGTGCCTGTGGCTGTGTTGTGACACGGCGAGCCCCACCGAGGGACCGTACCGCGGCTCGCCGGGAGTCGCGTGTGGGCATGGGGGTACCCGGAGGGCCGGGCCTGGCACCAGCAGTCACCCTCTTCACCGCGTCATCCCGGAACCGAATCACCGAGGACGGCAGACGGCCGACCCGCACCACCGCCGACCGTGTCCAGGGCACCGCCGGTGACCGCCGCAGTGTCAGGCGCGACGCCAAGGCGACCTGCCCAGCCGCCTCCACGGCCCCTGGGCAGGTGGCACCGCACCAGGCAGAGCGCGGTGGGCTGCGGGCGGGCGCCAGAAGGATGACGGGCGGCCCGCACCAGGGCGCACGGCAAAGGGCCGCCCCGGCCTTGCAGTCCTGTCACAGCAGGGCGCTCCAACGGTAGGCCACGGGCGGCCGCGCTGCCCGGCACCACGACCTGTCTTCCGCTCCGGAGGCCGGGGGCGGGCACAGCCGCCTGTAGCACGCCCCCTCGGCCCCGTTGAGCCGCGCGCTCTTGTCAGCCGAGGGCACCGGGGCCTGCGGGGCCACTTCGATGGTTGCCCGGGCTGCGGCCGGATGCGACTTCGGGCTTGCCCGTAGTCCTTTGTGCGGCGAACGCGGTACGCGAAGGGCGCCGGTAGCCTCGCCCGTGGGGCAGTGCGGCCACCCGCCCAGGCTCGCAGATTCCGCAGCTGGCATCCCGGCACTGTGGCTGCCCCGGGGCCGCCGTACGTGATCCGCCGCAACGAAGTCTCGGCATTTTCACCGCGAGTTGAGCGTTCTGCTCTCCGGCTGCGAGAGCGACCGGAGCGACTGGGTAACATCCGACCATGGTTCAGAAGATTGTGACCGTTTACTCGGACGACCTCACCGGTACGGAATCGGACGAGGTCAGCACGCACAGGTTTTCCCTGAACGGCATTGAGTACGAAATCGACCTCACCCCGGATAGCTACGACAAACTGGATGCGGCGCTCCGGCCATTCATCGAAAAGGGCCGGAAGGTGGGCCGGACGAAGGTGCCGGGTCGGGTACGCGGGGACGCCGCGGACGGTCCCAGCGCGGAAGAGGTCCGTGCGTGGGCTCGCGAGAACGGCTATGAGGTGAATGACCGCGGTCGCGTCCCCAGGGAAATCCGAGAGGCGTTCGAAGCCGCCCACTGACCCACGAACGATCGCCCCCGGCGCAATGCCGGGAAGTCGAAGTACATGCGAAGGTCCCGGGCGTGCACGGCCTGCGTGTTCCACTGCAAGGACGCCAGCCGTACCAAGAAGTAGCGGTCCAACGCTACGTCGTACTCGCCCGCCGGACTGATCAGGAACGGCCGGCCCACGGGCATGCCGGCACCGACCGGCAAGAAGGGGGCACCCCGAAGGGATACCGTCGCGGTGCCGGTCCGTGAGACGGACGGCACGCACTGGCTGCCGCGCACCGAGATCCAGCGGCTGCTCTCCAACGCCGTCGCTGCCTCGGGGATGCCCACGGCCCAAGCACTCGCCGAACTCCCCCACTACGCCATGGCCCAGGCGCAGGCGCAGGCGGATCCTCCCCCAGCCGACCCACAGATCAGGCGGGGCCGGTCCAGCCGCCAGCAGGAGATACGGGAAGCCTACGAGCAGCTGCGCCCCGCGGGGCAGGGCAGACCTATCGGCGAGGCCAACGCCCGCGGCCCAGCCGCGATTCAGGAGTTCGAAGCAAGCGGGGAGGGCGAGACCGGGTGGGTGCTGTGTGTCGTGGAAGACCGGGCGCCGGTCGCGGTGTCCGCACCGGTGTGGCGGGCTATCAGGGCCGCCGGGCGGGTGCGGGCGGCCATCCGCTCGTCCTCGTCGGCTTTCCCGTCCCGGGTAGTGACCGGGACGACCACCGCGGCCCGTGTGTGGTGCCGCCGGACTCCCGAAAAGTCGATCTCGACGGCGGCATCTGGGGAGCGGGATGCCTCGTACGCTCCGAGCAGGACGCGTGGCGTTGGGAGCCTGCCGAGCGATTCGAGTTCACCATGTCCCGGTACGCCCGGAACTGGACGGCGCAGCAGCCCGCCCCGCAGTTACGCCTGCGGGTGCTGGTGACGTGGCCCTGGGCTGACGCGCACCACCTGCACATCGCCCCGGGCCAGCGCCAGGACCTTGAGCGGGCTCTGCCCCACAACGCGCTGGCCAGTGCGCTGTCTCTCCTGACCCACCGCAGGGTCGGCGAACTCCCGGCCCCGCGCTGGGACATGGGCCCCTGGCGCAACGCCCCCATCGACGCAAACTACACCAGCAGCATCACCGCGCCGGACGGCCGCCGGGCCGTCTCCGCAACGGCCGTGATCTCGCTGCAGGACGCAGTGATGACCTGTGCCGACGTCCTCATCGAGGACACCGCCGCCTGGGCTGCCGTACTCCCCCGCCGACGCCGTCACACAGCACAAGCTCGTCGGGGGGCTCTGACGGATTGGGGACCATCCCTGCGGGCGCGGGGAGCAGATGTCGAGCTTGAACACCGCGACCCTGCGCAACGACCACGGCCGTTTCGTGGACGACGCCTCCTGGGGGCGCCGCCACCGCGACGGCGGCAACCATCACGGCGCCGTCCTCCGTCGCTGACATGAGCGCGGGTGCCTTCAACCCCGGTAACCCCGGTAGCCCCCTTCCGCACCCGCACGAGGTGGTGCGCCCCTGTTCTGCTCGCAGGGGCGCACCACCCTCACTGGATCTGCGTCATTTCAGCTTCACCGTGTCCCCGGCCGACACGACCCGCGCGGTCGTCGTCGTGCCGGGGAAGTACCAGCGCCAACTGCCGGCCGAGGTGGCCGTGACCTTGGTGCTGAGCTTCCCGGCGTCGCCCGTTCGCACCGTCTTTACCGTGCGGTAGTGGGCTGCGTCGGCTGCTTTGAACTGGAGCTTGACGTTCTGCCCCGTGAACCCGTGATACTTCAGGTCCTCCCAGTTTGCCCGGGTCAGTCTGCCGGAGACTGTCAGCTTGGCACCCTTGGCGATGGGCTCGGGTGAGGCGTCCGTGGTGAGCTTGGAGGCGCGCTTCATCTTGAACTCGGCGATGTCGTCGGCGATCCAGTAGTCACCGTCGTTCGCCTGGACGGTGGCATTGACCTGCCAGAGGCCCGCGGTGTGGTTGACGTCCTCCGGCAGGCTGTCGGGAAGCCACTGCGGGGCGAGCGTCATCGTGGCCGTGCAAACCGAGGTGGTGGAGCTCCTCTTTACGCACTTGGTGTCGGTCCAGTCGCTGAAGCCCCAACCGTCGCTCTTGTTGAAGACGCTGACGTGCGACAGACCCTTCACACCTGAGTTGTCCCGGATAGTGATGGCGATCGGGTAGGTGACGCGCTGGGACGTGCCGACGACGACGTTCTTCCCGCTGTTGACGACGGCGGCCGTGACGCGGATGTCCCCCTTCCCTTCCGCGTGGGCCCCCGTAGCCGTCAGCAGCGTCAGAGCCGCAGTCCCACCGACAACAGCCCACGCCACTTTGACCGTTCTGTTTTTCATGATCCCTCCCCTTGGGTGTGAGAGGAGAGATTACACAGCGAGTGGACAAGGATCGCACAAACGTTCCCTGGCTGGGGCAGGATCATGCCGTAGTGGCCTCGGGTCCGAGTGGGCTCCTCTTCCGGCCTGCCGGCACTACACCGAAGCCCTTGAGGAGCGTTCTGCGGGAGCTCAACGCCACCAGTGCCCGCAACGTCCCGGACAAGGCGCCGACGGTGTTCGTTCCGCCCCGGTGACAGGGCTACCTGGACGAGGCTGCGGCCAAGGGGATGCGACCGCGCACCGGCACTACTGAGAGCTGTGGGTGCTGCGCGCGCTGCGCGAGGCCTGCGAAGCAAGGTGGACCCCGAGGTGCTGGCTCACATCTCCCTGGCCCGCAGCTCGGCGGTCAACCACTACTGCTCCATGCTCATACACCGCGACGGAAACTCGGATGCGGGTGCCGCACGGTCACCCCTAGGCTGCGCCCGCGGGGAGGTTGCGGCGCCGTATCAACCGTCCATGGATCGGAGATGCACGGGATATGACCAGTCAACTGTTCGCGATCTGCTTCAATGCGACCCGGCCGTCGGGCTTGGCGCGGTTCTGGTCCGGGGTCCTGGGCTGGGAGTTGGCCGACGGTCCGGACGACGACGTCGCAATCCTGCCCCCTGATACCACCGGGTTCCGCATCCGTTTCCTGCCGAGCCAGGAACCGAAGATCGGCCAGAACCGGGCACACTTCGACCTGACGAGCACCTCCCGGGAAGAGCAGCTGCAGACGGTGGACAGGGCTCTGGAATTCGGCGGGCGACACATCGACGTGGGCCAACTCCCGGAGGAGGGCCATGTGGTGCTCGCCGATCCAGACGGCAACGAGTTCTGCGTAATCGAGCCGGGCAACAAGTTCCTCGCCGACACCGGCTTCATCGGAGCGCTGGCCTGCGACGGTACGCAGGCGGTCGGTTACTTCTGGAGCGAGGCACTGCGGTGGCCGCTCATCTGGGACCAAGACCAGGAGACCGCGATCCAATCACCGAACGGCGGTACGAAGATCACGTGGGGTGGTCCTCCCGTGGCGCCGAAGACGGGCACGAACAGGCTGTACTTCGAGCTGGCGCTCCCCGCCGACGCCGACTGGGAGGCGGAGGTCGACCGCCTGGTCTCGCTCGGCGCGACGCGCACCGACATCGGCGACGGCGGCCGGGTGCTGATGCTCGACCCCGACGGCAACGAGTTCTCCTTGCAGAGGCCCCGGTAGCGGGGCTGTTGTCGTCCCGCCTTCGGGGCCGGGGTTCCCGGTTCGGATCCTTATGCCGTCCGCCGCGCTCGCCCCACTGCCGGCCCGGGTGGGGCGGCAGATTGAGCAGCCCAAACTCATCCAGGCGGAACACAACTTCCGGCTCGCCGCCCTCGGGTATGACCTCGCCGTCGGCGATCGCGTAGAGATGCTCGACGCGGGCCTTCTTGGCGGCGTAGTCAGGATCGCGGGAGGTTTTCCACGTCTTCATGCGTTGAAACGACACGCCCACTCGCGGAGCAGGACCCGAAGGCCCTCATGGCTGATGTCGTCGATCACCCCCTCGGCGACCAAGACGTCGGCCGGCTTGGCCAGGCTCCAGGTCGAGAAGGGCAGGCCATGATCGGCCGGCCTGGACTGGCGATCTTCTTGATCTCGCGCCGCTCGGGCAGCGTGCACGTTCTCGACCGACCGCCCTTGCACTTCGGGTAAATCGCCTCAAACCCACCCGCGTTGAAGTCGTGGATCACTTCCGGGACCCGGTCCGCACAGGTGAGCGTCACCTCG
This sequence comes from Streptomyces sp. NPDC086549, assembly GCF_044746205.1. NCBI lineage: Bacteria > Bacillati > Actinomycetota > Actinomycetes > Kitasatosporales > Streptomycetaceae > Streptomyces > Streptomyces sp. NPDC086549. The sequence goes on from NZ_JBIVBS010000030.1 coordinate 18,615, forward strand.
GCAATCTTCGCGACGGGCATCCCCTGGGCCGCCAGCAGCACTGCCCGGGCCCGCCGCCAGGTCACCACCGAGCCGGAACCGCGGCGAACGATCCTCAGCAGTCGCCGACCCTCGTCGTCTTCGACCGCACGCAAGCGCACCCGTTCTGCCACGCGCAGACGTTAGCGGCTGCTCGCGACTTCAAGCCCTCATACCGGGCGCGTGCCCCGCTCTCCCAGAGCTGCCTGCAGCCGTGTGATGTCCTCGGCGTCCTTCCTCCGGCGAGGCCGGCCCGGAACCCACACCGGCATCATCTGCTTGATCTCGATCTGGGTGCGGGGACTGACGATCCGGCATCGCAACGCCCCGATACGGCCAGGAGGAGCATCGAGCATGCCTTCCGGCCATACCTCCCCGGCCCAGGGTCCGCCAGCGACCACGACGCGCCCCGCCCTGTCCTTGTCCAGGAGGGCGAAACTGCTCTCCACCCCGTGCTTGCAGAAATCGAGCTGCTGGTCGGCAGGCGGCCCGGGCAACGGGTCGTGCCGGAACGCAGCAGGCCGTCGGTCAGGGCGGAGGCGTCATCCGTCCAGGCGAACCAGTCAATGTCCACATGGTCACGCGTGATCTCGCCGATGAAGAAGTCCATGGCCCAGCCCCCGCGGAGCCACACCTCCACGCCGACGTCCTTCGCGATCTCCACTGTCTCGCCGATCAGCCGGAGCTGCCGAGCACTGCGATCCCTGACCACAACCGTGCAGGCTACGCGGTGCCCCACAGCCGCGGCAGCTCGAATTCCAGCTGCGAGAACGTGGCGAACGTTGCCTGGCACGGCACCGGGCTGGACGCCGCCTCCGCCTCCCACCCTTCAGCCAGCCAGTGGTGTCTGTGCGGGCGTTGACGAAGAGCCAGGGTGCGGCCGCCTTGACCGCGTTGATCTTCGCCGCGTGCAGCCGTGCACGGTGAAGCCGCCGTCGGCGCGGCCGTCCTCCAGGTTCACGCCGACGGCGCCCGCCTCGGCAGTTCCGCAGCGAGGTCGGCCACCTCGGCCGGGTCGTCACTGAAGCCGCCTTCGATGTCGACCGAGAGCAGGATGGGGCCGCCGCTGATCCGGTGGGTGAGCCGGAGCGTCTCGGCGCGGGTCCGGCCGGTCCCGTCCGGCGGCCCGGCCCCGGCAGCGACCGCCCGAGGCTGGTGGTGCCGACGGCGGCGAAGTCGGCCGCGGCCAGCGCGGCCGCGAAGGCATGGTTCCAGGCGTTCGGCAGCAACAGCGGCGCACCGGGGCGGTGGTGCAGGTGGCGGAAGGCGATGGCGCCGACAGGGCCGACAGTGCTCATCCCTGCTCCTTGGGCTGCGCGCCTGTGCCGAGGCGGCCGACGGCGCCGGCGTAGTAGTCCAGCGAGCCGGCGACGTGCGCGGCAAGCAGTCGGAAGGACCAGCCCTGACCGGGCGAACGGTCCAACTGCGTGTCGGTCAGCGCCCCGAGGCGGTCGGCCCAGATCCGGCCGAGCCGGACCAGACGGCTGCGCGCCTCTTCGAGATCGTCCGTGGTGAACGGCGCGAGGTCGGCCGGGGTGGTGGTCGTCGAGGCATGCCAGTGGTCCGGCTCCGGCTCCTCGCCCACCAGACGGGCCTCCAACTCGGCGAGGTGGTCCACCAGATGGTCGGCGATCCGGCGGATCACCTTGTGCGGAGTGTAGACGCGCTCCTCCACCGCCAGCGGACGGCCGTCCCAGGCGGTCCAGGTCGCGACGAGGTCCAGTGCCCGCGCGACCGCATCGGTGACGAGCGCGGCCGGATCGTCCCGTTCCAGCAGCCCAGCGGCGAGCGCCAGTGCCTGGGTCCGGCCGGGACATCGGTGCGGCCCCGCGCCGAAGGCGAGGACGGCCGGATCGTCGTGCACGGGGCCGTCCGGATCGGACCGGTCGCCGCCAGCAGGCGCGCCCTGCTGTGCGGCGGTCACGTCGACCAGTACCGCTTCCCCCGCCCGGAGCTCCAGCGCGCCCACGCACACATCGGCGAGCGCCCGGCGACGCAGCGCGGTCACCGGCGGGTCCTGCCGCAGCACCTGGGCGAGGAGGGCGTCAGCACCACCAGGCGCAAACCCGTCCGGCGCGGCCCGACGGGCGTGCTCGACCAGCCGGGCGGTCGCGTCGCACGCCTGCACGAGCAGCCCGATCCGCTGCGCGGCGGCTTCCAGGTCCTGCGTGCCCTCCCCCTCGGCAATCCCAGCGAGCAGCGACGCGACGGCCTCGTCAGCGGCCTTCGCCTGAACGGGCGTCAGCTCACCGCCGAAGTACCCGGCCGAGACGGTCACGACCGCGTCGGCCACCGCCTCCGGACTCGGCAGCCCCAGCTCCTCGGCCAGGATGCGGACGACCGTGTGCCGGTCGTCCGCGGCGACCGCCGAACCGGCGGCGGTCCGGCGCAGTTCGTACGAGTCCAGCCTGGCCAGCTCAGCCTCCGCGTGGGCGCGGCGACGGGCGTGCGCCTGTGCGTCGCCGGTGAAGCGGGCGACGGTGGCACGCAGCCACGACAGGGAGCCGACGGGGGCGTCCGCCACGTCGGCGGCGGGTTCGGGGACCAGCAGTGGCTGGTCGAGCACCGCGCGGGCGTCGGCGTACGCGGTGACACGGGAGGGACGGGCGGACAGGTCGGAGATCGTCATGCGGCCCAAGCTAGGTGCAGGAGAGTTCGGCGCCCGCCGAACCGTGGCCGAGGCATCACGGCCTCATGTCCGCGCAACCTCTGGCCAGGCTCGCAGTGCTGCCGACCGACCCCATCCGGGCCGCGATCTTCCTTGCCCTGCTCGTACGTCGGCTCGAAGCCGGAAAGTGGCCGTGGGCTGGTCGGGCGGATGTGTCCGGGGTGGGTCACTCGCGCCCGCTGGCGCGATCCGCGGTGAGGCGGGCCTCGAAGCCGTCGAGGAGGGACTGAAGGCCGAACGCGAAGGTGGTGTCGGGCGCCGCGGCGTACTCCATTGCGGCCGTGGTGCCGAGGCGTTCGCGCAGGCGCGGGAATTGCATGGCGGTCTCGGTGGCGCGTGTCATGGCGTCGGCGATCAGTTGCTCGGCGTCTGCGCCGTTCTTGCTCAGCCGACGGTTCAGCGAGACCTGTGCGGCAGGGCCGAGCGCGCTGCCGAGCACGAAGGTGAACACGGCGGCGGCCGCCCGGTCCGCGTCGGCGGCGGCGAAGCCCGCCTTTTCGTAGATGCCGAGGCTGAGGTCGTTGTGCCGGGCCTGACCGGGGCCGTGCAGGAGGTGGCTGCCGAATGCCTGGCCGAGCCAGGGGTGCCGGGCGAGCATCGCGTGCATGGCGGTGGCATGGGCGGTGGCGGCGGTGCGCCAGTCGATGGCGTCGAGATCGGGCAGCTCGACCTCGGACCAGACCGCGTCGCTGGCGAGTCGGACCAGGTCGTCCTTGGTCTTGATGTGCCAGTAGACGGCCGTGGCGGCCGAGCCGAGCCGTTTCGCCAGGCTCCGCATGTTGAGGCCGTCCAGTCCCTCGTCGTCGAGCAACTCGATGGCCACACGGACGATCCGGTCTGCGGTCAGTGCGTCTCGCGGCATGCCCACCACCTTACTTGAACTTAGTTCATGCCAAGTCTTGCACTTTGTTCAAGTGACGGTCTACGCTCCTTCTCGTACTTAGTTCAAGTATCCGAAGGGGGAGCAATGCCACAGGACAAGCTGTCGGATTTCATGAAGGCACAGGCCACGGAGCTCGGCGTTCCCGGTGCCGCCGTCGGAGTGCTCCTGGACGGCGAGGAGATCTACGCCTCGCACGGCGTGACGAGCCTCAGCAACCCGCTGCCGGTCGACGAGAAGACACTGTTTCCTGTGGCGTCGGTGTCCAAGACCTTCACAGCGACCGCGCTGATGCGCCTGGTCGCCGAGGGGAAGGTGGACCTGGACGCGCCGGTGCGGCGCTACGTCCCCGAGCTGCAGCTCGCCGACGAGCAGGCCGCAGCGCAGATCACCGTCCTGAACCTGCTCAACCACACCGCGGGCCTGGACTGGAATCTGATCGACGACGGCGAGGGCGACCGCTCCCTGGCCGGGCTCGTGGCGAAGCTCCCCCAGCTGCCGCTGATCGCACCGCCCGGGGCCCGCGCCTCGTACAGCCAGGCCGGATACAACCTGGCCGGGCGGATCATCGAGAAGGTCACGGGCCTGCCCTTCGAGCAGGCCATGGCCTCGCTCGTCCTGGAGCCGGTGGGCCTGTCGGACACCGTGTACGGACTGGCGGAGGTGATGGTCCGCAAGTTCGCCGTGGGCTACAACCGTGGCGACGACGGCGAACTGCACCCCGCCCGGCCCTGGGGAGCGTTCAAGGAGGGCGCGCGCGGCGACAACCCCGGCGGCGGCCTCGCCTCCTCGGTGAGCGATCTACTGCGCTGGGCACGGTTCCAACTCGGAGACGGCGAGGGCGTGCTGCCCGCCGCAGAGCTGCACCGCATGCGGGAGCGGACGATCGAGCTGCGCGCCAGCACGCTCGGCGACGGCTTCGGCATCTGCTGGTTCCTGCACGACCTGGACGGCCTTCACGGGATTGGCCACGGCGGCTCGGGCAACGGCCAGTTCGCCGAGCTGCTCATCGTGCCCGAGCGCAACTTCGCGGTGGTCTCCATGGCCAACGTCGGCCCGGACGGCTACCCCTTCAACCAGTCCGTCGTGCGGTGGGCGCTCGAGCACTACCTCGGCGTCGTCGAGAAGACGGTGGAGCCGGTCCCGTACGACGAGGGAGAGGCCCAACAGGTCGTCGGCCGCTACGAGATCGACGCCATGAACCTCGACATCGCCACCGACGGCATCCGTCTCACCCTGGCGGTCGGGATCAAGCCGGAGATCCGCGAGGCGTCGGACGAGGAAATGCCCCCGGACTACCCGGCCGCGGCGATCGGCTTCCTTCCCGGCGACGGCGACGAGTACATCGTCACCGAAGGCGGCCTCAAGGGGCAGCGCGGCTACTTCTCCCGCGACGTCAACGGCGCGGTCACAGGCGTCGACCTCGCCGGCCGGCTCTTCAACCGGATTGCGGAAGCATCCTGATCCAACGCAGGCAGGAGCGGTCCTGCGCGGCCGCCCCTGCCTGCGCGTCCAACCGACGACAGTCGGCTCACGGACACGACCCGTCTCCGTCACGCCTGGCCGCCGCCGTCCTCGTGGAACCCCACGACGAGTGGATCGCCTTCCCCCGCCGCTCCCCCCTCCATCGAGAGCATGGACAGCCTCTATCCGGACAGCCTCTATCCGGACGACACCACCTGCCTACCCGGCACAGTTCATCCCCGTCACAACTCGGCCGCGCCCATGACACCATCGTCCAGCACCCGCCCCCGAGTGCTCGCCCCACCCCGCCACCAGGACAAGACCGAAGGCACACAGCCGTGTCCTCAGTTGTTCCCGAGGGCCAACCGCTGCCGCGCGATTCCGTTTCGATTCTCGGCCGTCCCGGAGGACGGCCGCCACGACGTCGCCTGGTACGTCGAGGAGAACTACCGCTGATTGCGATTCTCGGTCGCCTCGGAATACGACCGCCACCCCAGGCGCCCATACCATGCCGAATACCCGGCCGCAGGGCGATCACGATCGCCCTGCGGCCGGGAGTGGCGACGGGGCGGGTCAGGTCTTCGAGGTCCCCCCTGCATATGCACTTGCCGCGGAACCTGAGCCGCTCGGCGGACCGTTCGAAGCGGCGTTCCACTGCCGCAACAGGCTGTTGACTGCCTGACGGCCGGAGCGGTTGGAGCCGACAGTGGACTGAGACGGTCCGAAGCCGACCAAGTGCACGCGTGGTTCGTCGCCCACCTGGGTGCCACGCATCGTGATCCCACCGAACTCGTTGCGCAGCCCGAGAGGTTCCAGGTGCGCCAGGGCGGCCTTGAAACCTGTGGCCCACACGATCGCGTCCACCGGGGTGAAGGAACCGTCTGCCTCGCGGACGCCGCTGGGTTCGATGGCAGTGAACATGGGACGACGCCGGAGTGCCCCGCGCTCCTTCGCCGCCAACGCGTACGGGGTCCAGGCCAGGTCGGTGTAGGAGACGACGCTGCCGGTGGGCCTGCCCGCTTCGACATCGGCGGCGACCTTGGCGACAATCTGGCGGCCGGCGACCTCGGGCTCGAACTCACCGTCACCGGGGAGGCCCAGCCAGGAGGGTAGGTCCGGCCGGTGGAGGAGGGTGCAGGTGGCCAGACCGCTGGTGACGCCGAGGCCGGTGGCGGCTGTCCACCAGGGGGTCCAGGGAAAGCAGCCCCGTGGCCTGGTCGAGGGACCAGCGGCCGGGTCCGGTGAGTGTCAGTACGGCCGGGAGGATGATCAGCATGAGCGGGTACTCGTAGCCGTCGTTCTGCACCCAGAGCCCGTTGCGCCACCTCACCGTGACCGGGACGGTCATCACGCCCGCCGCGATGGTGGCCGCCAGGGGGCGTGAGTGCTCCCGCGCACAGCAGCAGGCCCGCGGTGATCTGTCCGCCTCCCGCGGCGGCCGCAGTGAGGCAGCCGCCGCGGAACCCGTCCGCTTCGAACTCCGCCGCTCCGCCGTCTACCCCGTGGCCGCCGAGGCGGTGGCTGACCTTCTGGGGCCCATGCCCGGCTAACAGCAGACCGACGGCCAACCTCAGGATGAGCAATCCCGTGTTCATCACACTCTCCTCAAGCACGGGTAGGTGGTGCGGCAGCGCTCGGTTGCGGCGCGTTACAGCACGAAGCAGGCGTCGAAGATCTCCGGTGCGGTTTCGGGGCGAAGCCGCGGGCGGCGCGCCACTGCCGTCGCTGTTCGGACTCGGCGACGGCCTGGCCGACGAGCTCGGCCTGGCGTGCGCCCGAGATGCTGGGCTTGACGGTGGCCCGGTGGCCGCCGAAGTGGCCCACCGGACTCGACAGAGGGGTGACCGGCGGGAACTGTTCGTCCAGGCCCTCGTACTCGCCGGTGGCGTAGACGACGCGGCCGCCGGTGATGATCAGGAGCGACTCGATGTGCGGGATGTCCTGCTCCGGGACCGCGAAGAAGTCGTCGGAGAGCATGGCGAGGACGTAGTAGCCGGGGGCGAGGATGCCCTTGACGTCCCGTTCGCCGGTGAGCTTGGCGCCGGCCTGGGTGTGCATCTCCAGCGCGGTCTCGCGGCTGACGCGGTTCTGAGGCGGGTAGATCGCCAGGTCGCCCACGGTGCGGCCTGTGACCAGCCAGTGCAGGACGACCCAGGGGTTCTAGGAGGAGACCCGGGTGGCGTCGGTACCAGCGCCGACGGTCAGGCCGCGCTCCAGCACGGCGCGCACCGGCGGGGGCTCCGGCGCCACGCTGCTTGTCAAGCCGTTGTCCGCAGTCAAGAGTTGACCTCAGCGCGGATGAGTGAGGCCCCGCGCAATTTCGCTCAAGGGGGGGCACCGGGTGGGCGTGCTGCGGTTTCATTTCACTGCCGCCGATCTCGGCAGAACCCGTGTCGCAGCCCATCCGGATCCGTTGTGGGAACTGGTGCTGAGCGCGAACCTGCTCGGCAACCGCGACGGCCGTGCGGTGTTCGACCGATGGCGCGGCGACGCCCTCGGCCGGTTGCGGACGCTCCCGCCCTGGCTGGGCGGCATGGTCCGCACCCTCGCACCCCCGAAGGGCGATTTCCCGGATCTGCTCACCCCCCTGGCCGGCCAACACGGCATCGAGGCAGGCTTGGACGCCGTCTTGTCGACACCGCGGGACCGCCTGGCGCGCGAGCTCACGGCGCTGGGTCCTCTGCCCGCCTGGGCGGGTTCGCTCCTCCGCGGCGAGCGTGAGGGCCTGGCCCTGCTTGGCCACGCCCTCGACGGCTACTACACGCACGTGCTCGGGCCCTACTGGGCGCGCGTCGAGGCTCTGGTGGCCGCCGACCAGGCGCTGCGGGCCCGGGCGTTCATGTCGGGAGGTATCTCCTCCGTGCTCGACAGCCTCCGGCCCTACCTGCGCTGGCAGAATCCAGTGCTGGAAGCCGACTACCCGCAAGATCGCGATGTGCATCTCGACGGCCGCGGGCTGCTGCTGATCCCCTCCGCGTTCTGCTGGCGCCTGCCCGTCACCTGGATCGACCCGGCGTTGCCCCCCGTCGTGGTCTACCCGGTCCACCGCACCCCCCAGTGGTGGGGCACTCCTCAGGAGGGCACCGGCCGCGACGCACTCGCCACCCTGCTCGGCGCCACCCGGGCAGCCGTGCTGCGGGCGGCTGCTGCCGGCGCCTCCTGCGGGGAACTGGCCCGCCGCGCCGGCAAGTCGGTCAGCATCACCAGCTACCACCTGAACGTGCTCTGCGAGGCCGGGCTGGCGACCTCGGTGCCGGACGGACCACGCACCCTGTACACCGCGACCGCGCTGGGACTAAGCCTGCTGGAACACAACGGCGCCCCCTGCGTGCGATCCGGCACGCGCTGAGCCGCTCCACCTCCCTTGTGAACAGTCCTTTCGCAGCAGGATTGGAGAGTGTTGTGGCCCGTACTCCGCCTCGCGACACTGGGCGCGTGCAGTTTCCCAGCGCGGAGAGCCCGCGTACATCAAAGGGGAGGGTCATGAACAGACGAAGGATGATCGCGCTCACCGCGGCGGCCTCCGCCGTGGCCGGGGTGTTGTTGCTCGCCCCCGCATCACCGGCCTCCGCGGCCACGTCCTGCTACGGCAGCGCCAAGACCATCACCGGCACCGACGACAACTGGCACTGGCCCGCAGGTGACCCCAACTACCGCTACACGACGTCGTATTGCGACGACATCAACGTGAAGATCACTACAACGGTTCAGGTGCGGACCTGCTTCTCGCCGACGAGCGGCGACGACTACTGCAACAGCTACCGCACCGTCTACGCCAACACCTGGGGGCTCGCAGCCACAGATGTGAAGGACGGCACCAAGTTCTGGCTCGTCTTCAACACCTCGCAGGTCCGGGGGCTCGTCGCCTACTGAACCAAGGTGCGCTTGCGGCAGACAGGGGCGCCCGGCCGCGCTGAGGAAGCGGCCGGGCGCCGCAGGGCCCAGCGACGGCGTTGCTGTCCCAGTACGCAGGTAGGCCGACCAGCACACTCAGTTCAGCTGGGTGGGCGCCGCGCAGGGCAGCAGCGGATCAGGCGCGTTGAAGTCTGCGTCAGCGCACCCTTCGCTCTCGCGAGGAGAACCTTGCGGCACGGGCGTCGGCCGGCCTGGAGCGGGGCGTAGACAGAAGCGCAGGCCCGGCCGGGGGCCGGGCCGCGTGCGGTGAGCGGAGCGAGTCACCTTGATGCACCCGTACATCGTCATGGCCCCGCTGACCGGTGCCCGAACCGAGGAACTGCGCGCCCTCACCTGGGATCACGCCTTCCTGAAGGGACGGTCGGACGCCGATCCGCCGCAACCCCCGCACATCGCGGTGTGGCAGCCCGGCAGCGTCGCGTCGAAGCCCGCCTGGCATCCTGACCGCATGGACGCCGACTCCCTGACTCCGGTCCACCTCGACAAGGTGATGGACGGGTTGGCGATGAACTCCGCCTTGCCGGCTCCCATGGTCCGGCGACTGTTCGCATGGCGGCGGGGTGGGGGGAAGGTGGCGAGGCGTCCGGACCTCACCGAGGACATGCTCGCCGAGATCATCGCGATCGACGACCACTGGCTCCTGCACAGCCTGGCGCTCAACGACCGGCTGCCGGACCGGTTCCGCATCCGTCTGGCCGCCCATCGGGACAAGGCAGTGCGGTCCGCGCTCGTTATCCGCGCCGCGACCGCACCGAGGGAGATGCTGGAGCAGCTCATCGACGATGCCGACCCACAGGTCCGCGAGTACCTGGCCCAGGGTCATCACACGCCGCCCGACCTCCGGGCCCGCCTCGCCGCTGACTCCGACCCCGCGATCCGTGCCGCGCTGGCGAAGCACTGGACACAAGCGCCGGAAGCGATCCGTCGGATCCTGCTGACCGATCCCGAGGCCAAGGTCCGCGCTGCGGCCTGTTCGACCTACTTCGCGCATGGGCCGCATCCGATACCGCCCTCAGACCTACTGCCGACGCTGTTGGCGGATGCTGTGACTCGGGCGGGCGCGGTGATTCACGCCGTTCTCGACGCGGACACTCTGCAGCAGCTCGCTGGTGATCCGGACAGCGAGGTGCGCGCTGAGCTCGCCCGGCATCCCGACTTGCCGCCGTCGGTCCGCGATCTCCTTGCCGTCGATCCGGCCTTGAGCGTCCGGGTGAAGGTCTTCGCCCGGCCTGACACGCCGGAGCACGTGCGGGCGAAGATCCACACCTCGGTCCACGAGCTTTCGCGTTCAATGGCCGCCCCGAGCCCCGACGCCGACGCCGCAACAGTCCTGCAGTGGTGTCAAGACGTCGCCGCACGCACGGAGCTGCGGATCCTGCGCCTGCAATGGGTTACGGCCGATCCGCTGCCGCACATCGACTCGCCCTATGTCAGCTTCCGAGTCTCAGCGGCCGTCAGCGAGGCCCTTCCCGCCAAGGCGGTGGCCCAACTGCTCGACGACGAGGAGGAGATCGTCCGCCTCACCATGGCGCGCACCGCCCCACACCTGGTTGATCCCGCGACCGCCGAGAACATCGAGCGCCGCTACCGCCGACGGGACAAGTTCACGTTCTGGTGGGACAAGGAGGAGGTCTTGACGTTCCCCTCGGAAGCCCTGCGCCGCTTCGCCACCGACCCTGAACCCCGGCTCCGCTCCTTCGCGCCCCGCGATCCGAATCTGCCGTCGGAACTCGCCGAGAGGCTGGCCTCCGACCCCGAAGACCGCGTCCGCCGCGCGGTCGCGCCCCACCGCAATCTCCCGCTCCCATCCCTGTTCCGACTCCTCACCGACTCCTCGGAGCGCGTCGCGGAGGCCGCCGGTGCCTCACCGTTCCTTCCCGTCGAGCGCATGGAGTGGCTGCTGACCCGGGCGGGCCTGTAGCCCTGTACGCCCGCCCTAACGGCGAGTTCGGCAAGGGCCGACCCGGCGCCGAGGCCTCGTTCACGTGGCTGAAGGCGACCGTCGACCGCTACGGCGCAACCACTGCCTGTGGGCCGTGGCCCCTGGCGTCCCCATCGACACTGCGGCGCCCCCGACCGAGTCGCTGCCGTGGCTGGAGCGGACCGCGCCCTGGGCGTGGGCGTTCCGGTCGCTTTCGCCGCCCAGGACGGCAGCGAACACGGCCTCATCCCCCGGGACTTGATCGACGTGCTGTACCTCGCCGGCGACTTTCGACGTTCTGACAGGGTTGGGTGATCAGGCTGCGCTGGCTGCGGCCCACGCCTGCTGGACGGCGCGGATTTCCTCATCCGTGGGTCGGCCTGGGCTGATGGGCGTAAATCGGACGGCGATGATTACCCGGCGGAGCTTGGCGACCATGTCGAACAGGGACGGCTCGGCCTTGGTGGTGTACCACGGGGCCTTCTCGCGGCGGGCGGCGCCATCGGCCGGGTGGTGTCCATGCAGCGTGCACCAGACCACGGTGATCGTGTAGCAGTACAGCCCGAACGGTACGGTGCGCTCCACCGCGTGGCGAGTGCGGCTTTGAGCCTGGCCGACCCCGAGCAGGTCGCGGGCCTCGGCGAAGGTGACCTCGATCGACCAGCGCCATTGGACTGCTCCTGCTTCGGGCGCCACAGCCGGGCCATCACCGGCAGGCACACCGGCCCTGCCAAGAACGGAAGTTGAACCACGATACCGACCACCACGAAGCAGGTCCCGCGCCCCGCCGGTCTGGATCCCCTGGCCGCGCCGTCCTGCTGCCAGGCCGCACCGTGCACCTTCTTCCCGTGCCGCTTGAACAGCGTGTCGTCCACCGCCACGGTCAGCACCGCGCCCTCGGGCAGCAAACACCGCACGACCAGATGAGGCAGGGACACGTCAAGGATGTCAGGACTCCAGCGGGCGCTGGAGAAGAAGGCGTGGGCGCGGTCGTGAGACCAGGTCCGCGTCAACGCCGCACCGGGCAGCATCCCAGTCACCGTGCGCCGGTCCGTCTGCGCGATCAGCCCCGCCACCAGCGCGGCGAAGGTGCGGGGCGTCGGCGCGGTGAAGCAGCCGCGCACCAACCCCAACACGGCGAGCAGCGAAGCAGGTACGGTCGGATCCGGAAGCATCGGCGGGCCCCTCCCCGGAGGCGACAGAAGCACCGCCGATGCTTCTCAGCTGTCGCCGGCCATCGCGGCCAGATGACGCCACATCACCCGCCTCGTCGCTGGTTGCATTTGTCGCAGTGGACATCGCTGGGCGGTTTGCCGGTTACAAGCTGTCTGAGCCAGTCGATCAAGCGGACGTCGTGGACCTTGAGGTCGTAGAACCTGTCGAACTCGAAGAGTCCGTGGCCGTCGCCGGGCGCCGTATAGCTGTGCAGGGTCACCCCGGCGGCCTCGATCGCTCTCTCGTTGGCGTCGATGATGGCCAGGAGGTTGGGTGGGTTCCCGGGCATCCATCTGGTCACCTCCACCGCGGCGTGGGGGTCGAAGGCGTGGTCGAAGCGGGACAGGACGAGTTGAGGAGCATGATGGGCGGCCTGGACCCAGAACCGGGGTATGCCCCAGTTACGGACGGTGAGCCCGTCGACCGCCCAGGCTGGCACGGCGTCATAGGCCCCCCACGCCTTGCCGAGGACCTTGGCGTTGAAGTCGGGATTGTCGGGCCAGGCGCCGGACTGTGCACCGAACACGGTGACCTTGGCGTGCGGGAGCCGGTCGGCGACCAGGCCGCCGTAGAGGGGAGCGGCGATCGACCCCGCGGTCTTGCCTATGACGACGACCTGGGCGGCGCTCGGATAGTGCGTGGCGAGGTAGTCGAGTGCCGCGATGCCGTTGACATAGCCGCGGTGCTGGACGGTCAGCGTCGGTGAGTACTTCTGGGCGACATTGCCGAGGTGCGCGTCGCCGGTGCAGGAACTCACGTAGATGATCGAGTATCCGGCGAACGGGTTGTCGGCCCGGGTCAGGTCGAAGAAGCCGGACCTCTGGTCGTACGGTCTCTCGCCGCCCTGGTCGTTCCAGTCGTAGAAGTCGTTCTCGCCCTGCTGGCCGGTGCTGGTGAAGGCGCACATCGTGGCGTCCCAGCAAACGCCTCCGCCATTCAGGAACAGCACGACCCTGGTCGGATCGGCCTGCCGTTCCCAGAAGGAGAACCTGCCGCCGTTGGCACACCGGCAGTGTCCTCCCGGCACGATCCGTCTCCACACGTGCGTTCCGGTGTCGAGGCCCCCGGACTGCGGCGCGGTGCGCTGTTCACTGTCACCGAGGAAGGCCAACGCCGTACCCCCGCCCACCAGCAGCACCACAACGGCGACGACGGTGAGCCGCCATCCGCGCGGAACCCGCCGCCGTTCCCGCTCGTGGCCGGCCCACAGGAACGCCACGAGCGTGGTCGCGAGGACGGCGGTCCAGCGGTAGTGCGACGCCGTCCAGCGTGGATCGGTGGGCGTGAGGATCAGTGCCGCCGGGTGCGGCAGGAGCCAGGCGACGACAGCGAGCAGCAGCACGGCCGGCGCCGCGATGACGCCGGTGTTCCCGTCGGCGGTGCGCCGCTGTGCGATGGCGGCCAGGGCGAGGGCGGCGGCCAGCAGGGTCACCGCCTCCAGCGTCAACGCGGCAACGGGCAGGTGTGCGGCAGCCGCGTGGTGGCCGGTCCTCTTCGCCAGGCCGAGAGTGAGCGTCCACCACAGTGCGGCGGCCGGCACGACCAGGGTGACCCGAACCAGATTGCGGGCCAGGCGCGCGGTCGGCACCGCGGGGGTGCTGCGGGTGGCGGGGTCGTCGAGGAGGAACGCCGCGCCGAGCGCGACGCAGATCGCCGCGATGCGGGCCAGCGTCGTCAGGTGGGTAGCGGTCAGCCTCGCCGTCAGCGCCTCGGGTACCAGCAGGATGGCCGATGCCAGGGCCGCGCCGACCAGCATCGGCCGCCATGTGATGGCGTGCGCGGTGGACCGCAGCAGCGGGAACAGGGTCCTGGTGTTCATCAGCAGGCCGTGCTCGTGGCCGGGGCGGGTACGCCGAGAATCCGCCAGCCCAGGTCGACCCACGGATGAGGCAGCCTGATCACCCAAACCTGTCAGAACGCCGAAAGTCGAGAAGCCTAACAACCCATCACAAATCGTGACGGCCCTTGGAGGCATTTGGCACGCCTGAGTATTGCTCTCCGCCAGCACCCTGCCTTCCGTACGTGCAGGCCAACAGTGCGCGGCTCGTGGACGAGTGGCTACCCGTCAAGGACTGGTCGACCGACACGATCAAGGAGTGCCATGCCAGCGCGCCAGTGCCCTGCAGCTGGACGTACGACTCCGTGCCCGGCGCCGGCAACTGGATCGACAACTCCCGCTGTTCCTACGCCATATGCGGGTTCGCGTCGCTCCCCGACCTGCTGCTCTCGTGGGCCGGCGGACGCGGCCGGCCGACCCGCGCGGCAGGAATTTCGCTTACTCGTCATCCCCAGGTCGCCATTGATGCCATGTCACGCTCCCTGAGGGTCCAGTTCACTGGAGCGCCCCCCTCAACCGGACCTGTGAAAGAGGGACGCATGTTGAGACGCACGCTGAAGTGCGCGCTTGTCACGCTCGTCGCTGTCGGTCTTGCCTCTTCCGTGGGGTCGGTCGCCACGGCATCGGCGGCCGGCAGCCCACTGACGCTCGCCGTGTTCGGCGACTCACCGTACGGCAAGTCGGGGTACGCGCCTGCGGGGCAGGCCGCCGACACCTCGCAGTTCCAGAAGACCCCGGCATTCATCGGCACCATTGACGGTGACCCGACGATCAGCGATGTCGTCCACGTGGGCGACATCCACTCGGGCAAGGAGTTCTGCACCGACGACTACGATGCCTCGATCGCGTCCGCGTGGCAGAACTTCACCAAGCCGCTCGTCTACACGCCGGGCGACAACGAGTGGGCCGACTGCCACAAGGCGTCGAGCCTCACCTCACCCGGTCAGGGCGGGGGCGTCTACGACTCGGCCTCCGGTGCGATCAACTACATCGGCACGACCGGCCTGTCGACCAACACGGCGGACTGCGTCAGCTACCACTGTGGCGATCCGCTCGACAACCTCGCCAAAGTCCGGCAGGACTTCTTCGCGCAGCCCGGCCACACCCTCGGCAGCGGGACACTGAACGTGGTGTCCCAGGCCACCGCCTACGACCCGAGCCACCCGGGCGACGCGCAGTACGTCGAGAACGTGATGTGGGCGCAGAACGACATCGTCTTCGTGACCATCAACGTCCCGGGCGGCTCGAACAACGACACCGACCCCTGGTACAAGGTGCCGACCGCAACTCAGGCACAGACCGACGAGCGGACCAACCGGACCGCGGCCGACGTCCGCTGGCTCGATGCCGCCTTCGCCGACGCGAGGGCCAAGCACGCCAAGGCCATGGTGATCACGGCACAAGCCGACATGTGGGACCTCGACGGCAAGACCAAGAACCACCTGACGAACTACGAGCCGATCATCAGCGAAGTCTCAGCGAAGACGACGGAATTCGGCCGCCCGGTGCTGATGCTCAACAGTGACTCGCACCTGTACCGCTCGGACAACCCGCTGTCGCCGACCGCGACGTGCACCGGCGAGACGGACCCGGCCACCGGCGCCAGCGTCTGCGCTCACGACCCGGGAAACAATGCGTGGAACGAGCACCCGTACTACAACGTCTCCAACTTCCACCGGATCGTCGTGCACGGCAGCACCACCCCGCTTGAGTGGCTGAAACTGACCGCAGACCCGAACACCAACTACGCCGTCACCGACACAACCTACGGCCCGTTCAGCTGGCAACGGATGCCGCAGCCACAGCTGTAAACCCGCTCAGCGCACACGACCGGCCACGGTGTCCCATGCGGACTCCTGGCCGGTCGCGTTCCCCGGGAGCGTTGTTGCGGCCACTGGCACAAGCTGCAGGTGTCAATCTCGTCGTTCCGCCGCCGGGTGCAGGCGACGCTGCCGGATTGGACACGCCGCAAGCGGCCCGCCTTGCGGCCGTTCCCGCCGACGGCCGGACCATCGGCTTCAGGCGGACAGCGTCATGGTTTACTCGTGGAATCCGCGTCCTGCTTCTGTCCGGTCGTGGCGGACCAGCTGGCGAGCAGCTTCAGGCCGTCCTCAGCGGCGGTTCCGGGGGGCGCGCTGTAGACGACCACGCTCAGGCCGCTTTCGTCCGGCAGGCTCATGGTCTCCTGATCGAGTTCCAGGTCGCCGACGAGTGGATGGTTGAGGCGTTTCGTGCTCTCGCGGAAGACATGCACGTCATGGGACCCCCACATCACGCGGAAGGCGTCGCTGCGGGTGGACAGTTCACCGATCAGGTTCGACAACTCCCTGTCGTAGGGGCTTTTCCCCGCCTCGATGCGCAGCGCGCCCACGGCGAAGCGGGCCATGCGCTCCCAGTCGGCGTAGAACCGCGTGGCTGCGGTGCTGAAGAACGCGAACCGGGCTACGTTCGCCCCGCAGGCCGGGTCGGCATACATCTCCGAGTACAGGGCTCGGCCCAGCGGGTTGGCGGCCAGCGCGTCGAGGCGGTTGTTCATCACGAACGCCGGCATCTCCGGCATCCCCTCGACGATCCTCGCCACGCTCGGCCGCACCGCCGGCCGAACCTCCCGCTGCCGTGCCCGCGCCTCGGGCGCCGGTCCGGCAGCGCGGGCGAGGTCGTACAGATACATGCGCTCGGTGGCATCCAGCCGCAGAGCCTGGCCGAGGGCGTCCAGCACGCTGTCGGAGACCCCTCTGAGGTTGCCGCGCTCCAGGCGGGTGTAGTACTCGACGCTCACCCCGGCGAGTGTCGCGACCTCACCCCTGCGAAGTCCGGGCACCCGCCGCCGTCCGTACGTCGGCAGACCCGCCTGCTCGGGGGTGATCCTGTCGCGTCGAGAGCGGAGGAAGGCGCTGACTGCGTCCGGGTTTCCCATGAGGACAGGGTAGGCAGCCCGCGCGATGGGTGGGGGACCCTGCCAGTACCCCTCACAGCAAAGACTCCCCCCACCCGGCCGTCTCCCGTTGCATGGTGCGTGCCCCGATCCCCCGGGGCGACCGGTACGAGAACGAACACACCCCGCCGGCCGACCTTTCCAGTACCAAGTTCCACATGAGGGCTTGAGTAACTGAACCAGACCGAAGAGGCGTACGAGATGAGCAACCAGAGCGAGTCGGTGACGCAGAGCCCCGCGGATGTCGTGCGAGGGCTGTACGACGCGCTGAGCAAGGGCGACGTGCCGGGTGTCCTGGCGAAGCTGGACCCCGAGGTGATCGTCGACGAGCCGAACCAGCTCCCCTACGGCGGCGTGCACCGGGGCCGCGAGGTGTTCGTGCAGTCGATCCTGGGCACGATGATGGGCTACGCCAACGTCGCCATCACCGACGCCGAGGTGTTCGAAGGCCCGACCGGCGTCATCGGAACGCTCACCGGAACGCTCACGGCCCACACCACAGGTGAGGACTTCCCGCTGACCATGGTCGAGATCCTCCAGGTCGAGAACGGCACAGTACGCAAGATCGACGTCTACACCAAGAACCCTCACGAGCTCGCCGCGTTCTACGCGCGCGCCGAGGCGGGCGCCCCCGCTGACGACGACAGTCTTCAGAGTCCGGCGTAGTGGCCTCACGGCAGCGCGAGCAGCTCGGCCGACTCATGCCCTCCCGCACCTGCGCGCCCAGAGCCGAGGCCACATCCTGCAGGTGTCCACCGCGGGCGGTCAGACGACCTACCCCAGCCTCAGCTACTTCCACGCCTCCAAGTGGGGCATCGAGGGGGTTCTGCGAGACCGTCGCCCGCGAGATCGCGCCGTTCGGCATGGCCCTGACCATCATCGAGCCGGGCGCGACCCCCAACAGCTTCGGCAGCTCGCTCGACACCGCACCACCCCTGCGCGAGTACGAGAAAACCCCTGTGGCCGAGACCCGGCAGGCGTTCCTGGGCGGGCACTTCCCGGTGCCAAGCTGCGCGGAGAAGAACGCGGACGCGATGATTGACCTTGTTGACTCCGGTGCGACTCCTCTGCGCCTCCCGCTCGGCCAGTTAAGGGCCTTGCCGACGATCTCCTCCCAGTGGTCGCATGTGCATGATGCCCGGTCCACTTGCCCGATTGCTGCTGCCTGGGCCGCCGCGCGGCGGCCCAGGCAGAGCGTGTGTTGCTTGCCGGGTGTGGATCAGCCGTTGTACGGGGCCGCCACGTCCAGGACCCAGGTCACGCCGAAGCGGTCGGTGAGCATGCCGTACAGCGGTGCCCACTGCGATGGTTCGAGGGGCTGCACCACTGTCGAGCCCTCTGCCAGCTTCTGCCAAAGGGCACTGATCTCGTCTGTGTCGTCACCGCGCACGGAGACGAAGAACGGGTTGCTGCCCTGGTCCCAGGGCAGCTGGGAGGGCACGTCGTAGGCCATGACGTGGAAGCCGTTGTCGCCCACCACCTCACCCCACACCACCCAGTCCGCCTCGTTCTCGTTCTGCACGTTGCCCATGTCCTTGTACGTGACGGCGGCGATGCGTCCGCCGAAGACGGACCGGTAGTGGTCCAGCGCCGCCCGCGCATCGCCCCGGAAGTTCAGGTGGGTGGTCGTCGTGACAGACATGGCCTTCTCCTTGCTCGCGGTTCGGCGAGGTGCACCACCGCAGTGACGGAGCCCTGCGGGTAGCAACCTCATGGCCAGGGGCTATGGCCTCTCTGGCGTTCTTGAGACCCACCATTCCATGGGTAGCGGACAGGTTCTGTCCTGTACTGCGGGCAGAATGGTGAGCATGCAGAAGACGTCCTCGCGCCTGCTGGCGCTGCTCTCGCTGCTTCAGACGCATCGCGACTGGTCTGGTGACGACCTCGCCCAGCGGCTCGACATCACCCCGCGCACGGTGCGCCGCGACATCGACCGCCTGCGGGAACTGGGTTACCCGATCCTCGCTTTCAAGGGGCCCTCCGGTGGCTACCGCCTGGATGCCGGCTCGCATCTGCCCCCGCTGCTGTTCGACGACGGCCAAGCCGTCGCCCTGGCCCTCGCCCTGCAGACCGCGGCCACCAGCACCACGATCGGCGAAGACGCCGCACGGGCCCTGTCCGCGATCCGCCAGGTCATGCCGTCCCGACTGCGCCAGCGCATCGACATGCTGCAGGTCACTGCCGTTCAGCCACCCGAGAGCGGTAACACCTCTACAGCCGGCACGCAACTCCTCATGGAGCTGAGCCGCGTCATCCACGCCCGTGAGGAGCTGCGCTTCGACTACGGGCACGACGCCACAGGCCCCGCCGGGCAACCCCGCCGGACACAACCCCACCACCTCGTCACCTGGCGCGGCCACTGGTACCTGATCGCCTGGGACCTCGACCGCGACGACTGGCGCACCTTCCGCGCCGACCGCATACGTCCCCGCACCCCAACCGGGCCGCGCTTCACCCCACGCGAACTGCCCGGCGGCGGTGTCACCGCGTTCATCATCGGCCGGTTCCGGGGCACCGACGGCTCCGCTTGCGACTGGCCCTGCCGCGGCGAGGTCATCCTCAACCTCCCTGCCCAGGCCGTGGCCCCCTTCGCACAGGACGGAATCGTCGAAGCACTCGGCCCCGACCGCTGTCGCCTCACCCTCGGCTCCTGGTCGTGGACCGGCCTCGCGGCCGCTGTCGGCCGCTTCGACACCGACATCCAAGTCATCGGCCCACCACAACTGACCAGTGCGTTCGCCCAACTCGCCGCGCGATACGCCAACGCCGCGGACACACCCCCATCAGCTCCGACACCAGGCACCGACACCTCACGCTGAAACCCACCACGGCAACCGGCAACGCCCACAGCACGCGCTCACCGCACGGCCTGTTGGGTGGACTCGGCCGTCGCAGACCCCGGAGAGCGGCCCGCGACGGCCTCGAAGCTACTGACGAAGGTGACGGTCGGCAAACTGATCAGCGCCTTGGGCTACGCCTGCCCGTCAGTCCAGAGTGCCGTCGGGGGGAGGTGGTGAAGCTGTAGCGGCCGCGCATGTTGCGGTTGCGGTTCTTGAGCGGGTTGAGCGGTTGAGCCGGTCGACGTCGTCGTCGCGAATCTCGTGGCCCTCGGCGCGGAACTCGGCGACGGCGGCGCCGATGTACCGCGGCGTCCAGAGAGCGGGGGCTGGGCCGAGCCAGGCGAGTACGGCCTAGCTCAGCTTCCGCGGAGGGCGGCCACCGCAGCAACTCCCGAGGAAGCTCGCGATCGTTGCACACCTGACCTACGTCGCAGACTTCTCCCACGTGGAGATCGCGGAAATCCTGAGCATCCCACCCAGCACCGCGAAGGCACTTCAATCCGCGCACGGGTGTGAGGCCCGCACCGTCGTCCCGTCGCGGCCGGACACACGCCGAGGAGTCCTCCGATGGTTGTCACCAGTGGGATCCGTCGGAGGCTGACTGCCTCGACCTCGACCAGGCACCTATTGCCGGAACGCACGGTACTGCATCGAATGCCACATTCTCTGAGATAAAACCGCAGGTCATCCAGTCTGCTCCCCCGTACCCGTGGGAATGTTCCGTGCCCGCGGGTGCGCGCCGGATACGGCACGGAACTGCTCCCCGCTGTCGACGACGGCCGAACGGTGACCCTCTGACGGCCCCACGTGGCCGGACTTTCCGGGCGGTGCAACCCCGGGACCCCCAGACGCCTCTTAGCTGTGAGTCGCAGTGGCGGAGGCAGGAGAGCGAGCGTGATTCGGGTAGTGGTGGTGGACGACGAGGCCCTGGTCCGTTCCGGCTTCGAACTCATCCTCAGCACGGCTGACGACGTCGACGTCGTCGCAACGGCCACCGGTGCCGAGGCAGCTGCCAGAACTCGTGAGACACGCCCGGACGTCGTCCTGCTCGACATCCGTATGCCGGACGTCGACGGCCTGACGGTGCTGCGTGAACTCCGCACGTTGTCGAAGGCCCCCGTGGTGGCAGTGCTCACGACCTTCGACACCGACGAGTACGTCCTCGCTGCTCTGCGCTCCGGTGCGGCCGGCTTCCTCCTCAAGGACATCGAGCCCGAGCAACTCGTCCAGTCGGTACGCACCCTGGCCGCGGGCGGCGTCGTCCTGTCGCCCAAGGCCTCCCGAACGCTGCTCCACGGTTGGCCCGATGGAGACGACGGCTCGGCCGCGGTGCTGGCCCGTCTCACTGGCCGCGAACGGGACGTGCTCGAACTCGTCTCCGAGGGGTTGTCCAACGCCGAGATCGGAGCACGCCTCCACGTCAGCGCGGGCACCGTCAAGGAGCACGTCAGTGCCATCCTCACCAAGCTGCGGGTCACCAGTCGGGTCCAGGCCGCGCTGATCGCCCAGCGCGCCGGCCTTCTGCAGGGCGGCGACGCTCCCCGGAGTACCGGGTGAGCGAGCGGCCGATGGCTTCCCGCAGTCGCCTTGCGGACGCACTCATCACTGCGGGGCTGATCGGCGTCGCAGCACTGGACATGTGGCTCGGCGCCGACGCCACCACGCCCCTCGAACTGGCGCTGGACCTCCTCGCACTCGCGGCCCTGGCCCTTCGCCGGCGGTTTCCCCTCACCGCCTTCCTGCTCACCTTGCCTGCCACGGTGCTCCAGGAACTCGTCGCCGCCCCGGTAACGGCGCTGTTCGCGCTGGCCGACCGCTCCCGCAGCCGCGTTCTGTCCGCCGGGTGTGCCGTCCTGTTCGCGGTTGGCAGCACGGTCGACGGAGCGTGGACCGACTTAGACGCGGACGACCGGGTGTGGACGTTCGTGTACTTCGCCTATGTCCTCGCGACGGGTGCGGCACCCGTCTTCCTGGGCCAACTCACCCAGGCACGACGGGACCTGTCCCGCCGTCTGGTCGAGATCGAGGAGGCCCGGGAGCACGAACGGATCCTGCACGCAGAGGCGGTGCTCGCCCACGAGCGGGCCCAGCTGGCCCGGGAAATGCACGATGTCGTCTCTCACCAGGTCAGCCTCATCGCAGTGCAGGCGGGCGCCCTCCAGGTCTCGGCCAAGGACATCGATACCCAGCGGGCCGCGCGCAGCATCCGCTCACTGAGCGTCGCCACCCTCGACGAACTGCGCACCATGGTGACCTTGTTGCGTGCTTCCGGCGGCGACCCGACCGACCTCACTCCCCAGCCCACGCTCGCCGACCTCAAGACGCTCGTTGCCTCCAGCGGTATCGACGCCTCACTCCAAGGGGACCTTCACCACCCCACGGGCACGCCGACCCAACGCGCGATCTACCGCGCGGTGCAAGAGGCGCTGACAAACGTGCGCAAGCACGCCCCCGGAGCAAAGGCGAACATACAACTGTGGCACGAGGGCGACGACGTCGGTGTCACGGTGACCAACACCGCGTCGACCAGGCCGTCTCTGCTGCTGCCGGGATCGCGGCACGGCCTGATCGGTCTCCGGGAGCGTGCGGAGATCCTGCAGGGCATGTTCACAGCCGGACCCACGCCCGAGGGCGGCTACCGGGTGAGCCTGCGGATTCCGGCCCGAACGGATTGACGCGCACACCATCGCCCCGAAAGAAGCAGTTCGAGGCCGCCAAGGAACTCGGCGTCGTGGCCACTCGTGCCAGGGCACGGCGCCATCGACCAGGACTGAGGTGCTCACGCCGGTAACTCCACGCGTGCACCGCGTGCTGTTGCGCAATCGGCGATCGCACGGACCGTACTCGCAGGACAAGCCACGTCTTCGGGTCCTGCGGGGAGGCGTGGGCCGGGATGCCTCGGACTCACACGGAACCCCGGGCGAAGGATGCAGGTGTGCGGAAGCTCCTGCTCGGCCTGCCGGTGACCGGTGTGACCTTTCGTGTCTTCGCACGGTACGCCTTCATCGGTCAGTGGCCTCGGTGCCGACCTGGCACCGGGGGCCGGGGCCGGGCCGGCACCACCGTCCTGCCGACGGGCACGACGCCCCGACGATGACGCGTGGGGCGGCCGGACAACCCCCCGTTGCATGGGGCACCGGCGCGGCCACCAGGCGGGGCGGAGCGGCGCGGACCGTCCACTGCGCCGGGTCATGTCTTCGGCTGCCACCAGCGAGCCGACACGTCGCGCAGGGGGTTGGTGCCGCAGTGGCCCTCTCCCCGACCGAGGTGGTACGTGTCCCAGTCGTCGATGTACGAGACCATCGGGCCGCCCCGTGCGTAGGCGGCCGTGACCGCCACGGTGAAGATGTCCTTCCCGCCGTTGACCGGACCCCACTGGCGCGGTGCGAGACAGCGGGTACAGGAGCGATGCCGTCGACAGCCGGGACGTAGGTGCTTGTCGTCACGGTCGGGGCAGCGGTGGCGGCCTGGTTTCCGGGGAGGTGCTTAAGGTGACGGGCCGGGCAGTCGGATACCGCAAACCCAGCGCCTTCATCGCCGCCTTTCAGTGAATCACCAGGCAGGCTCCGGGTATGTACTGTCATCGATGAGGTATCCGGCCTCCGGCCCTGACAGTCGGGCTCAACTCGGCGACGAGCGCCTGGAGCGGAACACGAGGCCGTTCCAGGCGAGTTCAGCGACGACGACGTCGAGGGGTGTCTGCGTCAGAGCGGCGGCTCTCATCAGCCGTACGGCCGTCGGACCCGTCAGAGGCGCCTCGCTCCCCGCAGCCCCCGCGCGTAGTAGCCCTCACCGTCCAGCCGCGAGGTACCGCCCTTGTCGCCCATCGTGGGGCCGTTGGCGATCTTCCGGCTGGAGATGAAGCGTGGGTGGTCGTCCGTGTCCAGACCGAGGTAGATGCCGACATGGCCGATCCGGCCGCCGGACAGCTTTCGTGTCCTGAAGAAGACCAGATCGCCGGGCTGGAGCCCTTGGATGACGTCGGGACGCCGGTCGGTGAGCGGAATCACCTGTACGCCCAGCGGCCCATGGGCGATCCCGTCGGCGGTCCGCTGCAACCCGCTGCCCGATGGACTGTTCCTGCTGTTCAGCGGAAGCCCCGACCGGTACCCGTAGACCAGCCGCACATAGCCGGAGCAGTCGATGGAACGCCGGCGGTCCTTCTCGGGGCGGCGGACGACTCCGTCGGGGAAGGTCCATGGGACGCCCAAGTAGTCGTAGAAGTCCGACCCCATGCGCCGCTTTCCTCGCCGGGCACGGCCAGAATCGTCAATGATCCTGGGCCCGTATCGGGCGGGACCGCTGTACCTCAGTCCCGCTGCGTTCCTCCGGTCCGGGGCACCCGCTACATAGTCGAAGGCCGTGACGAGGATGTCGGGATCGCGGCTGCCGAGCCGGGTCTTGAGCCAGTCCTTGAACCAGTCGCTCTGCTCCGCACCACGGGCCCATGCCTTGGGCAGCAGCCGCACCCAGCTGTTGGTGACGACCTTGGCGTCCGTCGTTCTCGGCTCCATGAAGGTCCTGCTCGGCCCTGTCAGCACGGCCGTGCGGGCGCCGTCGGTGAATGTGGCGATGACCGTGCCGTGCCGGTCGCGAGCCACCGTACGGGCGGGGTTGCCGATCCGCTCATAGTCCAGCGGACCGCTCCCGGCCCGGATGCCGACGGCCTGCGACGCCGATGGGTGGTCGGTACGATGCTTGAACTGGAGGGTCAGCACGCAACTCGCGGCAAGCATGACGGCTGTCACCAGGAACAGGGCGGCGTTCTTGGACACCGGGAACATCCGGATTCTCCGTATGAAGCGCTTCACTGATCAACTCCGGTCAGGTGAGGGGGAGATGTCGCCACGTGTCATGGGGGCGGCTCACGTCTTGGGCAGGGCACCCAGCAGCAGCCCGGACGCCAGAATCACGTAGGTGGCGAAGGTGACCGTGCCGGTGGAGAGAACCGTCGCCACTTTGGGCTGCCGCTGGAGCTGATAGGCGATGAGCCCGGGAACGATGAACCCCAGAGCCTGGTGGGCGAACAGCAGCGGGAATTCCTGCTGGAGCAGCAGGGACAGCCCGGCCTGGAGCACGACGCCGGTGAGCACAACTGCAGCGAACAGCCGCTTGCCGTACAGGATGACGAAGCGCTGCAGCAGCCTGGTCAGCAGATACGTCAGACCTGCCGCCCCCGCGACCAAGGCGGCACGGCGCAGGTCCTCGACCAGGGTGAGGGCGAGCCAGCCCGGGGTGATCATTCCGCCCGGCGAGAGGTTCGTCGTCAGGTAGCACAGGAGGGAGAACACCAGACCGAGCGCGATGCCGAGGGCGGCGATCTGAGGTGTGAGCACTGCGGGGATCAATGGGACTCTCCGTGGGGGGAGTTGGGACGAGAGCCGGGCGAGACGGAGTGGGGGGCTCCGTTCGTGCCGGCGGAGTGATCGGGGTGTTCGGGGTGTTCGGGCGGGAGTGCGGTGAGCCGCTCCAGGAAGAGTTCGCCCTGTCCATGGATGTTGCCGATGGCGACGAGGGAGGAATCCGGGCCCAGGTGCGCGAGCAGGTCTGCGGTCAGCCGGTCGGGGTCGCGGCGGTCGCCGCCGAGGTCGACGACGTCCCCGCTCCAGTGGGAGGGTATGGCGTCGGCGGCCGACTTGGTGGGATGGCCGATGAGGAACACCGTCTCCGGGGCGAGCTCGGGGATCAGGGCGCCCATCTGCCCGTTGCGCTCGACGCGGTCGGGACGGCAGTTGATGACGACGTGCAGCGGGCGGTGGACGGCTCCCAGTTCGAGCAGCTGGTTGATGTTCATCAGTGTCGACTCGGGGTCGTTGGCGGCGAAGACGTTCGCGAACCGCAGCCGCTTCCCATCGGGGGTGCGGTACCGCTCGACGGAGAGCACACCTGGGTCCGGCGGCGCGGCGTACATGCCTTTCAGCGCGGTCTCGCGGTCGACGCCCAGAAGTTCGGCGACCGCCAGCGCGATGGCCACGTTCTCCTTGAAGGTGTACCAGCTGAAGCGGCGCAGCTCGTCGTCGGTGACCGAATCCGGATCGGCACGGATCAGCCTGCAATCCCGGGCGTCCGCCTCCTCCTGGAGGATGTGGAAGCGATCCTTCTCCGCGGTCACACAGACGCCGCCCTCCGGCAGGGAACGGCACAGAGAGCGCGCCACGTCGTCCAGGGTCGGTCCCATCTCGGCGAGGTGATCCTCCCTGACGTTGCACAGCACGCCGATGGTGGACCGGATGAGCTTGGTCTGGTTGATCTCCTGGAGCGCGGGCATGACGGCCATGCACTCCATGACCAGGACATCCGGATGGTATGTGGCGGCCCGCCGGACGATTCCGATCTGCTCCACGACGTTGGCGATGCCGAACTTCCGGTGGACGGGCTCCTCGGTGGCGTCGGGGTGGATGAACCGGGCCGCGGTGCCCGTGGTCTTGGCGACGGTCACCAGGCCGCTGCCCCGCAGGGCGCCCGCGCACAGCCGGGTGATGGAACTCTTGCCGCGAATGCCGTTGACCAGCACACGGGTGGGTATGTCGGCCAGATTCGCATCATGGCGGCGCTGCTCGACAACGCCCGCGGCGAGCAGGCCGGCGCAGCACGTCACGAGGACGCAGTACAGGAAGAGCACAGTGGTCAGCTCCTAGGATCCGGTCCCGGACACAGGCGTGGACGCGGCCGGCCCGTCTGAGGACCCTGGCTTGGACGGCGCGTCGGCGAGCGGGAGCCGCTGTCTGATCAGTTCGAGGCTGCGGGCAACGGATCCCACCTCGTCGTGGTAGCGCGGGTAGACCACCGTCCTTCGGTCTCCGCCTGCCAACGCTTCCGCGCGCTGGGTGACCTCGCGCAGCGGACGTACGACAACAATGTGCAGCCAGCCGAAGCAGAGGACGCCCGCGGTGAGGCCCAGCAGACCGACGAGCATGATGCGCCGCTGAGCCTCGTACTCCGGCAGCCCGATCCAGAACATCGGTCTGATCGAGGCGACCCGCCAGTCCAGTGCGCTCGCCACACCCAGGTTCTCCTTGAACGGCGCCACGGCGGCCACTGCCGGATTCCTCCAGCCGAGCAGCAGCTCACTGGAACCCTGGGTGTTGCGCGCGGTCTCCAGCGGGGCCCGCAGCCGGGCGTCGGGAACTTGGCCGAAGGCCACGAAACCCTTGTTGGACGCGATGACCCTCTGAGCGGAGTCCACCAGCCAGACCGAGCCGAGACCGGGCCGGGTGACGAGGCCGACCAGGTACTCGACCTTGAGCTCGCCCACGACATAGTGACGTTCGGCCCTCGATCGCGCGCCTTGGGCCGACTGGGCGGCGACGGCAGCGATGACCGGTTCCTTGCCGGAGGTGTTCGTCTGCACGACACCGGGAGTGACGCGGACCTTCGTCGTGGTACGAGGATCTTCCCCGACGCGGACGAGGATCTTGCCGGCGCCGTCGACGACGTACAGGGCCCGGTACCGGCCGTGCTGCTCCATGGAACTGTCGAGGACCTTACGCATCTCCTGCGGCCGGGCATTGTCGATCACGGTGGCGAGATGTGCGAGATCCGCGTACCCCTCGTTGATTGCCCTGCGGACGCGGTCCGCGGCCGACTCGGTGCGCTGCCGCTGGTCATCGGAGAGCAAGCGCGGTACGACAGCGGCTGTGTGGGGCCATGTCCTGCCCAGCGTCATCAGCATCGACGCGGACCAGGTAAGCAGAGCGAACAGGCAGACCACCAGAATCGTACGCAGCCCGAGTCGGCGCCGGCCGGCACGCGGCCCGGGCAGACCCGGGTACCTACGCCGTCCGTTCTTCACCGTGTCCTGCAACTGCCCACGGTCACCGTTGAGTTGAAGTCGTAGCGCCTCCAACGCGGCACCGATTCGGGCAGGTTCCCCGAAGCGGGGCACACGGACGGGATTCGCGAAGTCGCCCTGACCGAGTCTGCGCGCTTCGAGATGCAACCGCAGCAGAGGACGCTGCAGCAACACCCTGAGGACAGCGGTAACCCCTGCCGCCAGGGTCAGCAACGCACCCGCGGCAAGGAGGGCGAGGCGCAGGTCACCAGTCCCGGCCGAATCACGGTCGGTTCGCACCGCCGTGACGACCGTCAGCCCGAGCGAGCTGCTCGGACTCGCTTGCGCGGCAAGTCCCCCGGACACTCCGGCATACCCGACGGCGATACGGTTGCTGCCTTCCTCGGACCCGACGAGGCTGCCACTCGGGCCGTCGAAGCCCCCGGCAGCCGCGGTGTCCGACGGTCCCTTGCCCGCCGCCGCGCGGACGGCGGCACCCGCCAGCGCCTTGGCTCGGTCCGTACCCGACCCCGGCCCGGCCGAGGTCAGGGTCACCCCATCACGGTCCACCACGTGAAGAGTGTGATCCTTGCCCACGGTGATGCTCGGCACCTTGAGGCTCTGGGAAGCGACGAGCAACTCCTGCCCACCGACTCGCGACAGCGTCGCGAAGACCAGCAGCCGGGTGACGCCCGAGTCGTCCTGCACCAGCCTCGGAGGCGGGTTCGCCGGCAGCCCACGGAGGTCCACCTTCCCCAGCGGTACGTCTTCGCCCCGCGCGGCGACCAGCCGTCCGGTGGACATATCGACGACAGCGGTACCACGCCACTTGCGGTAGGCCCGGTCGAGCAAGGTGAGCAACTTGTCTGCCGGTACGGCCTTGGAGTCACCGAAATCGGCCGCTGCTCCCCGCAGATCGGAGACGCTCTCGTCGACTGCAGCCCGCAGCGCGAGCGCTCCGTCCTCGGCGATGTGCTGCTGTGAGCTGAGCACGGCCTCGGGAACGCCTCGCTCGGCATCGCTCCCGACGGCGAAGACCGTGATGCCCGCGACAAGCGCCAGCAGAACGAGCAGGGCTGCCAGCGGCGGGCGCACTCCCCCAAACAAGGCCATGTCCGCCCGACGCCGAGTTCCGCGCCGCTTGGGTATCGGGGATCGAGTGGTGGTCAAGAAGAATCCTTTCCGGGCTCCGTCCATGGTTCACGAAGCAATGAATAGAAGTTCTTGACCTGCCTGACGACGGATATACGGGTCCGGTTTATTTTTAGAGTGTGACGGTTCTCACCCCGCGGCCGCCGAGTGGCGTATACGCACCCTGCCCGACAGCCTAATCATTCCTTTGACCTGCAGATTCGTTGAGATTTCCGGGCTTGTCCGGATGGATGGAATGCTGCGATTCGCGAAGATCCACGCAAGGCGCGAAATCGTTTCCCTCCGAAGGAGGTGCCGATTGAGGATCCGACTCCGATGCAACAGATCTGAATGAATTGACCGGCTGATCCGATACTTATCCCCGGGAATTCTTTTGTATTTGCTTGGTCTTGTCCACCCCCCAATCGGCCGGTCCACCCCTGCCGATCGGCAGGGTGTCGACTTCCGGCGCTTCCGTGCGCACCGGGATCCGGGCTCTGACCCTGCGCCTGAGTCCCGGGGCAGCCTCGACTCGAAGGGTCCCGTGCATGACATCGGCACGGCGAGGGCCAGTTCTCACCAAGGACAGGAACACCGAGCGCACCGCACCGACGACAAGTGCACGATGGTCAACGGCGCGTGCTGGATCCGTCACCTCCCGCGTGATCACCTGCGCCACATCCTCGTCCGGCGCAGCCGGCAGATGCCCTGGACTGAAGGCCAACAGTGGCCGCGCCACGGGTGCTGACCACAGGCCCGACCAAGCCCCGCAGCCTCCCACCATGAGCGAGGTTGG
The DNA here is from genome assembly GCF_044746205.1 of Streptomyces sp. NPDC086549. Taxonomy (NCBI): domain Bacteria; kingdom Bacillati; phylum Actinomycetota; class Actinomycetes; order Kitasatosporales; family Streptomycetaceae; genus Streptomyces; species Streptomyces sp. NPDC086549. The sequence continues at coordinate 48,006 of NZ_JBIVBS010000030.1, forward strand.
CGTCCCGTGTCCTGGCGGCGGTCACGAACGTCTCATTTGTGGCGGACCGCCCACTGTTTGGCCGATCGGAACTGATGTACAAGTGATGGCTGTGCAACATCCGGTCGGCCCGTGCCTGGGGAGGGCGCAGCGGCCTGCCGAACCGTGCTCGTTTCGATCGATCGTTTCAGGGGGCATCATGCGCATACGTTTACGTGCCTGGATTCTGGTGGGCGCGGGCCTGCTCGCCGTGGGCGCCGGTCCGGCGTACGGGGCTGACACATCGTCGGCCGAGTCGGCGGCGGGGTCCGTGCAGTACACCGTGCAGGACCTCGGCACCCTGGGCGGTACCCGCAGCAAGGCGACCGCCATCGACGGCAACACGGTCGTCGGGAGCTCACTGACAAGCGGCGACGCCGCCGAACACGCCTTCGCATACGACCTGCGCAGACACACCATGACCGATCTCGGCACGCTGGGGGACTCCAGCCACGCGACCGGCGTGGAGGGGGATTACGTCGTCGGGGAGTCAGACCTCTCCACCGGCGGCCCGGCTCATGGATTCGCCTACAATCTCCGGACCCGCCGGCTCGTCGACATCGGCACTCTCGGCGGCAGCAGCACCAACATCACCGGCCTCGACGGTGACACCGTGGTGGGGACGTCGTCGCTGTCCGGCGACGTGGTCACCCACGCGTTCGCCTACAGCCTGCACAACCGGACCATGACCGATCTCGGCAGCCTCGCCGGCCCGTCGGGCGACAGCAGCGCGGCGGCCGTCAGCGGTGCGATCGTCGTGGGCAGCTCCTCCCTGCCGAACACGGCTGCCACCACCATGCACGGGTTCGCGTACGACCTGCGCACCCGGACGATGACCGATCTCGGCACCCTCGGCGGAAGCTCCAGCACGGCCAACGACATCAGCGGGTCAACCGTGGTCGGTCAGTCCCGAACGGCCGGCAACAGCCTCACCGGTTACGCCTACGATCTCCGCACCGGCGTCCGCACGGATCTGGGGTGGCACTTCCTGACCGCGGAGCTGATCAGCGGGAGCACGGTGGTCGGCGGCGACGGCATGCTCTCCAGCTCGTTCGACCTCAGGACGCACACGACTGCCACGATCGGCTCCGGGCGCGGGGTCACGGAGGTCAAGCAGATCACCGGGAACTTCATCGTCGGTGACAACTTCGCCCCCAACTCCTTCGCCTTCGCCGCCCGCGTCGACAACGGCGACTACACCTACCTGGCCTCCCTCGGCGGCCTCAACTCCGCCGCGACGCAGGTCAACTGCCACGGCGTCGTCGCGGGCAGCGCAGCGCTTCCGCCCGCTGACCCGGTATCCGTCAACGGACCTTTCCACGCCGCCGTCTGGGTGCCGCACACGGTGGCGTAGGAATGCGAAGCCGAGCGGGTAAAGGCGTGCGGCTGTAGTAGGCCTTCTGTGCGGACCTGGCAGTCGGCCGAAAAGCTGGGGCCAGGGCCGAAGGGCGGCAGGATGACGGGATGCCCGAGCTGATCGACCCGACTGCCGGGCTAAGGACGCCGTTCCTGGCCGCAGTTTCCGAGTTCCGAGAAGTCGGCGACTACCCGGTTCCGTGGTTCGTCACCGACGTCATCCACCGGCCCCTGACCGACGCCGTGGTAAGCGGGGCGCTGGTACCGACCGCGGGTTCACCATTCAGCTGGCTCAACGCGGTGACGCACCGTTGGCAGGCATCCACCTTGACCTGGTCCGAAGGCTCTTCGCCCGGTCTTCCCCCGACCCTACGACCCGACGACCCGCGTCACGATGCTCCCGCACCTTGGTACAAGATCCAGCTCAAGATCACGGTCGGCAAGGCTGTGCGCTCCGGCACGTGGCACCTGACACCTGTCCGAGGGCGTGGACGGCATCGTGGGCCCCAACGGGACGCAGGCGTCTGACCACCAGGTTGTTCGACTGAAGCAGACCGCTGCCCGCTGCCGCTTGACGGCTGAGACGCCTGAGGTGTCTCAGCCGTACACCCCGAGCAAGACCCAGCCCAGAAGCGGACCCCACGCCCGGCACCTACCCGCCCCTCGCACGCGGACGGCCTGCCCACCGAAGATTCACCGATCCTCTCCCGATCCGGGGGCCCGCGCAGCATCATTCTCCCGTACGCCGACGCACTTCACGGGAGTCACATCTGTCTTTTGGCGAGCGTGGTCCGGCTATGGCCTATGCGCTGCCGGCGCTGGTCAAGCCCGGCTCGGGCGCGCGCTTCCAGCGGTGGCTCACTGGTGCCTCCGACGACCACCCCGTGCGGGTCCTGGAAGCCTCTGCGGGTGCGAACCCGGCTGTCCGGACTGGACGCCTTGGAGACGATGGCGGCCGCACTCGACGGCGCGACCGCCGACGCTCCGCGCTGGCGCAGGAAGATCGCTGAATTCGGGCAGCTGACCTCGACGGGGAACTTCTTGAGATGCGGACGGTGTTCGCTTTCGCCCTGGCCCTGGCTGACGCCGGGGTCGGCTACGAGCGAGTTCCCATGCCCGACTCCACCATTAGCGGTATTCCAGGAGGAGCTGATCAAGTCCTACTGGGCATCCCTCGACACCCGGCGCGCTGCCCGGCCGGGCCGCAGACCAGCGAGAGCCTGCCGAACAGGAACGGGACGAGTTCCAAAAGCACTTCGAGTTGCGCAAGGTCGAACTGGGCACGTGCGGGCGTTCCTACGGGACGCCTGCGCACACGAACACGGCTGCGTCCGCTGTCCGATGCTCCGCGTCGACCCCCAGCGGCGTCGAAGTCTGGAAGAGATCATCCGCGACCTCGGTGAACGCATCGAGGAAGTCCGCGCCCATGGCTGGCTCGCCGAGGACCAAGGACTTCAGATCAGCCCTGAAGCAGCCCTGAAGCAGCCCGCAGCACGCTCGCCTCGCTCGACCGCCTGTCCCGGACCCGCAACCGACCCCGATCACCCAATTTCGGGGCGACCCGCCATACGCCTGCCGCAGACTCGGACCGAGGCCTTTTCACACAGGAGGATTGCTTCATGAATGACCGGCACTTGACGCTCATGGCGGTGCACGCCCATCCCGACGACGAAGCCACTGGAACGGGAGGTGTCCTCGCACGGTACGCGGCCGAGGGCATCCGCACAGTCCTCGTGACGTGCACCGACGGCAGTTGCGGTGACGGACCGGGTGGCGTCAAGCCGGGCGAACCCGGGCACGATCCGGCGGCTGTCGCCTTGATGCGGCGCCAGGAACTCGAGGCAAGCTGCAGCATCCTGAACGTCAGCCATCTGGAGATGCTGGACTACGCCGACTCCGGGATGATGGGCTGGCCGACCAACAACGCCCCGGGATCCTTCTGGCAGACACCCGTTGAGAAGGGCGCCGCCCGACTCGCGGAACTTTTGCGCCGCTACCGACCCGATGTGGTCGTCACCTACGACGAGAACGGTTTCTACGGCCACCCCGACCACATCCAGGCACATCGCATCACGATGGCGGCGCTGGCGATGACCGAGCCCTCACCGAAGGTGTACTGGACGACGGCCCCCCGCTCAATGATGCAGCGGTTCGGGGAGACCATGCGCGAGTTCGGCGCGGACTGGCAGGAACCGGATCCCGCCGAGGCCGCCGCGATGGCCGAGATCGGACTCCCCGACGAGGAGATCACCACCTGGGTGGACACCACCGCGTTCGGCCCTCAGAAGTTCGATGCGCTGGCCGCGCACGCCAGCCAGGGCGAAAACATCCTCTTCCTCAAGATGGGCCAGAAAAGGTTCACCGAGCTGATGGGCGTCGAGACCTTTGTACGCGTCCAGGACACCACCAGCGCGGCCGTACCCGAGAACGACCTCTTCGCCGGACTGCGCTGATCCGCCGCCATCCCGCCCCGGATGGATTGATTCCGCTCACCCGCAACGAGATCGACCCAACTATCAACCCAACCGAGGAAGGGGCCGGTAACGATCGCAGTTGCTGGTGGCACGCATGCACCGGTGAATCGCAAGGTGCCTGCCGATCACCGGCGATGACGCCGCGTCACACCCGAGGCGAACAGGAGCAGGGCTGGGAGCAGATACGGCCATCGGGTGATCATCCAGAAGCCGAGCCCGAGAACTGCTCGCAGGTGCCGCTGTGGCGGCGTTCGCCGAGCTACTGGCCAACGCGCGTAGAGAGATGCCTTCGCGCGCAGCCGGCTCTTCGGGGAGGCTGCTGCCCGCCTATCAACTACAGGCAGGCGGGCAGCAGCCAGTACGGTGCTTGTCAGCTCTCCCGGACAGAAGCCCCGTAGCTGCCGGTCTGGCGGAGCACTGCTGCGTCCTGGGGCGGTGCGGGCGACACCCAGCCGAGATGCCACAAGGGTTCGGCGCGCTCGGTGGCAGCCCGTTCAGGGGGATGCGCTCCAGCAGGGTGAGGGCCTTGGTGAGAGCGGCCTGGCCTGGCTGATGGTCCGCGTCGTACCGCATCACGAACAGGGCCTCAGGCAGCCGTGACCGTCTCCGCCTTGGCCTCGCGCAGCCCGTGCAACGCGCCGGACCAGGCGAGCACCTGGTCGAGCATGCCGCGGACCGCGACGTCGAGGCCCTCCCCGGGGACGAAGGCGCCCGTCGAGAACGTGGGGATCAGCGGGACGGCGGGCTGGGCGCGAACCGTGGCCACCTGGAGCTCGGCGAGGACAAGCCTGAGAGCCTCGGCGGCCCGGACCCCGGCAGCCCAGCCTCCGTAGCTGATGATGCCGGCGGCCTTGTCGTTCCACTCCCGGTAGACGTAGTCGAGTGCGTTCTTGAGCGCGCCGGGGAAGGAGTGGTTGTACTCCGGGACGAGAAACACGAAGCCGTCGAAGCCGTCGATCAGCGCGGACCAGTCGCGGGTGTGCGGGTGCTCGTACTGCTGGAGGTTCGGGTTGCCGCCTTCGTCGAGGTTGCCGAGGCGATGGTGGGCGAGGTCGATCAGCTCGTAGTCGGCGCCGCCGTGGGCGCGCGCGACGTCGAGGGCCCAGGAGGCGATCTGGTCGCCCCGGCGTCCGGGGCGTGTGCTGCCGAGGATGATGCCGATGCGGAGTGCCATGGTTCCACTTCCTGAGGAGTTGTCACGTCAACTCTAGGACAGGCGAGTTGACGCGACAACTCCCCTGGTCCCGGTATGCTTCCCGTCGTGGCGGAGACTCGTACGCTGGAACCCGAGGAGTGGGAACTCTGGGATACCTGGATGCGCGCGCAGCGCCTGCTCACCAGGGAGCTCGACCGTGGTCTGCAGCGTGACTGTGGAATCTCGAAGGCCGAGTTCAGCGTGCTGGTGACGCTGTGGCAGGCTTCCGGCCGCGAGATGCGCGTCGGTGAGCTCTCCGAGTTGCTCGACTGGGACAAGGGCCGCGTTTCACACCAGTTGACGCGCATGGAAAACCGCGGATTCGTGGAGCGCACCCAGTACGGAGTCGACGGTCGCCGCGCGGGGATCGGACTGACCGACAATGGCCGCCGCGCCGCCCAGAGCGCCATCCTCGTGCATGCCGGCAACATCCGCCGCCACTTCCTCGACTCACTCACGTCCGAGCAGGCGGCGGTCATCCGGGCATGGAGCGAGCAGGTAGTCGACCGCATCGAGCCGCGCTGTGGCGAGGCCGTCGGCGACGGTGCGTCCTAGATGTATTGACCGGAAGCGTTGTTGACACGGCTGATCGATGGGGAGCCACCGAATACGGTGGTGCGGGGGCGCAACAGCCCGACGCGGCTGGTCCGGTAGTACGGAAGGCCGACGTCGGGCTGTTCCTGGCCATCACCGCGCGGGACCGGGACAGCCCGCCGAAGCAGTTGGAGGCGTTCGTCCGGGCCGCGGCGGGGAGCGAGGTGTGCGTCAAGACCCCGGTCCGCCTCGTCGGCGGCCACAACTTCCAGACCTGGAACGGGAAGTACCCCGACGCACTGGGCTGGCTGAGCACAGAACTGTTCCCGCCCGCCGCGGGCCGGAAGGGGTCAGCGGGAAACGCGCCTCAGCGTCGGGCCGGGCGGACCGGGAGCGCTTCGACACTGTTGCCGATGAAGCTGCGCTGGCGGGGCAGTTCGGCCTCGGGGACGGCGAGGTCGAGGTCCGGGAAGCGGGTGAAGAGCCGTTCCAGGGCGATCGTGGCTTCGAGGCGGGCGAGCGGAGCGCCCACGCAGTAGTGCACGCCCTGGCCGAAGGAGAGGTGCCTGGCCGCGCCAGGCCGGGTGACGTCGAAGCGGTCGGCGTCGGGGCCGTGGAAGGCCTCGTCGCGCCCGGCGGCGGTGTAGCCGGCCAGGACCGGGGTGCCCTGCGGGATCACGGTGCCGCCGAGGGCAAGGTCGCGGGTGGGGTAACGGAAGGGGAACCAGCTGACCGGGCCGTCCCAGCGCAGCGTCTCGTCCACCACGTCCGACCAGGTGGCCTTGCCCTCAAGAACCAGCGCCAGCTGGTCGCGGTGGGTGCACAGTGCCCGTACGGCATTGCTGATCAGGTTGAGGGTGGTCTCGTGGCCGGCGACCAGCATCAGGCGCATCGTGCCGATGAGTTCGGCCTCGCTGAGCCGGTCGCCACCGTCCTCGCGGGCGGCTATCAGGGCGCTGGTCAGGTCGTCGCCGGGGGCGGCCCGGCGGGCGGCCGCGATCGTGCCGAGCAGCTCGACGAGCTCACGTACGGCGGCCATCACCTCCGCCGGGGTGGTGTCGGTGGCGATGATCACCGTGTAGGTGAGATCGTGCAGCCGACCGCGGTGCTCGGCGTCCACGCCGAGCAGCTCGCAGATGACGCTCATCGGGAGCGGGAGCGCGAAGTGGGTGCGCAGGTCCGCGATGCCGTCCGGGTCCTCGGCGGCAGCCCGGCCGAGGTCGTCGAGGAGGCCGGCGGTCAGCTCCTCGATGCGCGGCCGTAGCCGCTCCACCTGGCGGGCGGTGAAGGCGTTGCCGACGAGGGAGCGCAGTCGGCGGTGATCGGCGCCGTCGGCGGTGTGCATGCCCTGGGCGTTGGCGAAGACCCGTAGCGGCCAGTCCGCGGGGATCGTGCCGTCGTTCAGGGCCGGGCAGTGGCGCGCGTCCTTGGCCACGTCGGGGTGGGAGAGGAACTCCTTGAGCGCGTCGTGCCCCAGGACGACCGCCGCGGGCACCCCGCCGGGCAGGACGATGTCCGCAACGGGTCCCCGGGCCCGCAGGTCGGCGTTCAGAGCGTGCGGGCAGCCGCCGACGGGGTCGACGACGTGGGCGGGCGTGGGAGCTGGGGTATGCGAGGACAAGCCGGGACTCCTGATCGTTCGGACGAATACCGGCCAACAGTGCGGTGTCGAAGGCCGGTTGTACAAGTCGGCGTGCCCCTGCGAGCCGACCAGCTGGGCGAGGCCAGCCTCGAAGCCGACGCCGAGGTCTTGGCGCACGCGCAGCCCGATCGGCCGGCGGACCATCGGCACCTTCGGCTGCATCCGCGCTCTCTTGCGCGAGGTTCGGGTGCAGGGCGAACCTCGCATCGCGTCTCGATCCCGAGCCTGGCAGCCAACGCCTTTCCGCGAGGAGGATTCCTTCCGATTGCCCTGCCGCGCGGAGACCTCGACGGGTCGCCACCTTCGTGTGCCCTGGGGGGCGGCAGACCCACCAGGGCACACCCCGCGTACGGGTTGCCCACATGGCCAACGGGAATGGACACGGAGCCGAACCTTGACCTACCGGTGGCGGCCCCACGCGGCTCACCACCGGTGATGCGTAGACGCCCTACGGAGCCATCTCGTACGCGCCGGACAGCGCCTCGACCCTCTCCCAGACCCGCTCCGTACGTGCCTCGTCAACGACCGGCCGCCGAATCGCACCCAGCGCCCAGTCCTGCTGCTGTTCGGTCGCCGAGTCCTTGCCGTGCAATTCGACGGCGTGCGCGGAGAAGTCCCGCACGAGGACGGCGAAGAGTTCGTCGAGCACGTCCTCGTCTTGTCCGGTCAGGGCGGCCTGCTCCAGGACGAGCTGCCCGTGCACGACGAGGGCGAAGAGCTGCCCGACCGCGAGGACGAGGTCGAGGTCGCGGCTCTGCTCCGCGTCGGGGGCGGTCGTGGCGACAAACTCGCAGAGCGCGTCGGCCTGTTCGCGGAAGCGGGTCACGTTGGGCAGGTGCGCGTACGTGTCGAAGGCGGGTCGCCAGTCGTGGAAGCGCACCGAGCCGAGGCCTCGGGCCGGCCCCTGCCGGAACAGGAAGTCGTCGTCGGCCGCGTCGAGGCGGGTCGGCACGCCGGGGTACTCGGCCGGGTCGAGGAGGTGGCTGCGCAGGAACTTCAGGATCAGAGCCAGGTTGACGTGGACTGTGCCCTCGAGCTTCGGCAGAGCGCGGATCTCCACGGCCGCCTGGCCGAAGTAGTTGTCCTTCTCGAAGCCCTTGGCGGCGATGACGTCCCACATCAGGTCGATGACCTTCTCACCCTCGGTGGTCACCTTCATCTTCGTCATCGGGTTGAAGAGCAGGTAGCGGCGGTCGTCCGGGCCGGCGGAGCGGAAGTAGTCGACAGCACGCTCGCTGAACGACTTCATGCCGACGAGCCTCACATACGCGTCGGTCAACTCGCGCCGCACGTGCGGGAAGCTGGTGACGGGGCGGCCGTAGAGGACGCGGTTGTGGGCGTGGGTGACGGCCTCGTACATCGCGTGCTCGCAGATGCCGATCGAGGCGGTGCACAGGTTGAACTTGCCGACGTTGACGGTGTTGAGGGCGGCGTCGAAGGCGGCGCGTCCGGTGTGCAGGACGTCCTCGGCTGCTACGGGATAGTCCTCCAGCCGGAACTCGCTGACGAACTTCGAGGAGTCGACGACGTTCTTGACCAGGTGATAGGCCGGGTGACGGCTGTCGGCGGCAAAGAACACGTAGCCCTCGGGGCCCTCGATGTCGGTGCGGCGGCCGAAGACGGAGACGAGTCCGGCGGTGTTGCCGTTGCCGATGTAGTACTTGGAGCCGGTGGCGCGGAAGCCGCCGTTGCCGTCGGGCTCGAGCAGCATGTCGGTGGAGTAGATGTCGGCGCCGTGGGCCTTCTCGGACAGGCCGAACGCGAACACCTCACCCTGGGTGAGGAGTTCCGCGGCGCGGGCACGGGCGGCGGCGTTGTCGCTCTGCCAGACCGGGCCGAGGCCGAGGATCGTGACCTGCCAGGCGTACCAGTAGTCGAGCCCGTAGAAGCCGAGAATCTCGTTGAGCGCGGCGATCCGGGCGGTGTCCCACCGCTTGTCCGGCTCCCCCTCCCCCGCGGCGGACGACGGCGTCAGGAAGGTGGCGAACAGGTTCTCCTTCGCTGCGAAGGCGAGGAAGTCGCCGAGCCACGCGCGGGTCCGGTAGTCCTCGATCAGCTGTCCCTTCCCGCGCTCCTCGAACCAGTCGACGGTGGCACGCAGCAAGCGGCGCGTTTCGGGGTCGAAGTGCGCGGGATCGTAGGTGCGAGGGTTGAACAGCGGCTGGTCAGCCATGGGGATGTCGCCTTTCGGCTGGTGGGCGGGTGGGAATCGGGACGTCTGACGACTGGACGGGCCGGATCGGGAGGGTGGGCGGCGGGTACGGCGGAGGTCAGCGGCCTGGACCGAACCGGGCCAGTGTGGCGAGCACGTCGTCCAGCCAGTCGACCATCATCCGCTCATAGGCGATGCCGCCACGCAGTACGACGTGCTGGAGCTCCCGCTCCGCGTCGAGCGGTGCCTGCGCACCGGCCTTGCGTGCTTCGGGCAACGTGAAGTCCCGCGCCTCTCCGGCGAGGTAGTGCGCCAGCCGGTCCCGGTGCACCTGCCGGTGTCGCTCCACCTCCCGGATCAGAGCGGCCGGGTCGTCGAAGGCGGCGCCCCGGATCTTGACGGCCAGGTCGTGGCGGACGCTCTCCGGCTCGATCGGATCGTGCAACCAGGAGGACAGCGCGGCCCGGCCGAGGTCGGCGACGGAGTACTCCTTCTTGTCCGGCCGGCCCTGCTGCGGGACGTCCCGGACGTCGACCCAACCGTCGTTGTCCATGCGCTTGAGCACGCGATAGATCTGTTGGTGGGTCGCGGTCCAGAAGTAGCCGATGGACCGCTCGAAACGCCGGGCCAGCTCATAGCCGGAACCCGGCTTCTCCAAGAGCGACACCAAAATCGCGTGTTCGAGCGCCATGACACTGATCCTTCTATGCAACTCGTTGCATAGCAAGCCTGGCCCACTCCTATGCGACGCGGCTCACCCTCCGGACGGCCTCTGGCGTCAGTACTCCAGCAGCAGGCAACGCCCCCGACATGCCGCTGCGGACGGCTCTGACGAGGTGGGCGCGGTCGGCGAAAACCATGTTGACGGTCACGGTCCGCCGAGGCAGCGACCAGATGCCCTCAACGGGATCGAGGTCCCAGACGACCACGACGGGACCGCCGAGCTGGATGTGCGCCGGGACCAGCAGGTCTCGATGGTCCTGCCCCATGAACCTCGGGGGTCACCTCGGTGGTCACCTCGGTAGTGGCCCTGGACGCGGGTCCGGTAGATCAGCCGACTCCGTTCGCCGGACTTGAAGCAGGCCAGCGCCGCCATGGTGATGCGGCCGCTGAAGGCGCCATTGAACCGCACCGTGGGTGTGCCCCCTTTGGGTGCCCAGGTGCGTGAGCGGTGCGACGTCATCGAGGCGGCGGCTTCGTCCTCGAAGACCAGCCATCGTCCGAGCGCCCCCGCAGCGGCTTTGCGCGGGGCCAGACCGCCTTGCCCCAGCCGGCCACCGTCGCATCGTCCCGTTCGACGGCTCGCCGTGCAGGCTGCTGACAGGACCAGCCGTGCCGCCGCAGCAATGCCCACACCCCGCGGACCGATAGCGACACCCCCAGTTGTTCCGCGATCAGGAGCCGCACCCGCGAGAGCGTCCACCGTTCATCTGCCCAGCCATGAGCCATCACGCCTTCCAACAGAAGTGGCTCGAGCACGGAGAAGTCACTGTCGTCGACCTTCGGTCGCTTCGCAGGGCCTGACGGCCGCAGGGCCCTCCCCCACGCCAGGATCGGCGCCATCGTTCCACCAGCCGCATAGTGACCCGCAGCCTTTTGGCTATCACCGCGTTCTTCTCGCCCAACGCAAAGCCGTCGGTGGCGAGCACCCGCTCCCGCGCGGCCTGGCCTTGCAGAGGGTGAGACCACCACCCTGCGCATACCTCACGGCCACGAACTACCGCAGGGATCAAGTGATGTCACCCCCGACAACGTGACGGAGAGGTCAGTAGGCCATGTCGAGCGCCTTCCACCTCACACGCAGGATCCGAGCACGGCAACGCCAATCACCTCCATCCCCAGCCACGCCGGAGCGCCGTCTCAAGCGGGCTTCAACTGCACGTCGGCTGTGTCCGGTCGTCCCTGGGTCAGTACCGGGTGGCTGCTGGTGGAGACGAGGTCCCCGGGAGTGATCACGCCGGAGCCGTTCAAGTCGGCGTGGACGCGCACGGTGTAGCGCGCATGGGGGTCGGGCGGTGGCACGGAGAGGGTGAGCCGGGTGGTGCCCGTGAGGCGGACGCCATGGGTGACGACGACGGAGATGACACGGGCCGGGGCATCGATGGCTGTCACCTCTTCGAGTTGCGCGCGCAGAGTCACGGCACCGTCGGGCACCGGGGTACCGGGTGCGAGAGAGACAGCGATTTCTACGTTTCGCATACGCTCATCCAGGACTTGTGTGTAGGCATATTCACCGCTATTTTCCACAAAATAGCATCCTCCCGCGGGGGCGGGAGTGGAAAACCAGGGGGAGCGAGCGTGTCAGGAGCAGAGTCCAGTGTTACTGGTGTGGGCCATGGTGAATTCCGTGCCTCGAGCGAAGTTGGGACCGCACTGATCGACGGCGTCAGCTTCACGGCCAAGCCGGTCCAATATGTCGAGATCGATGGCCTCGCTATTTTCGAGGGAGACATCGTACTCGGCACGATCGCGGAAGTGGAACGGCGTACCGCGCAACTCAAGGCGGAGTCGGAGGGGAAGATTCCGGAGTCGGCTGTCATCATCACCGGGCGCCAATTCCGCTGGCCCAATGGTCTGGTGCCGTACGAGATCGACAGCGCCCTGCCCAACCAGCAGCGGGTCACCGACGCCATCGCGCACTGGGAGTCCCGTACCCGGATCCGTTTCGCACTACGGACGGCGGCGAATTCCGGCCAGTATCCGGACTTTGTGCGCTTCGTGCCGGGCGGTGGATGTTCGTCGAACGTGGGGCGTCAGGGCGGCCGACAGGAAATCACCCTCGGCACCGGTTGCACGGCCGGCAACTGCATCCACGAGATCGGACACACGGTCGGGCTCTGGCACGAACAGAGCCGCGAGGACCGCGACAAGTTCGTGACGATCGTCTGGGCCAACATCCAGTCCGGATTCGAGCACAACTTCGACCAGCACATCTCGGACGGCGACGACATCGGTGCGTACGACTACGGATCGGTCATGCACTACCCGCGCGACGCCTTCTCCAAGAACGCTCAGGACACTGTCGTGCCCACCGTGCAGGGCGCGGCGATCGGCCAGCGCACGGGCTTGAGCACTGAGGACATCGCCGCCGTGCATGCGATGTACGGTCCTTCCCCGGCCTCGGGCCCCGCGGTGTCGTGGGAGGCCGACCGGCTGGACGTCTTCGGGATCGGCACGGACTCCGCTCTTTACCACAAGTGGTGGGACGGAAATACGTGGGGTCCGAGCGTCAAGGAATGGGAATCCCTCGGCGGAATCTGCATGACCCGGCCGACATCCCTGGCCTGGGCCCACGACCGCCTCGACGTGTTCACGGTCGGCACGGATTCCGCGCTTTACCACAAGTGGTGGGACGGTAACGCCTGGGGACCGAGCGTGAAAGGCTGGGAATCCCTCGGCGGAATCTGCACCAGCCCGCCTGATGCTGTGTCCTGGGGGCCCGACCGGCTTGATCTGTTCGTGATCGGTACGGACTCGGCGCTCTACCACAAGTGGTGGGACGGCAGCAGTTGGGGGCCCGGCGTGAAGAGCTGGGAATCCCTGGGCGGAATCTGCATGAGCGCCCCGGTGGCGGTTTCGTGGGGCGCGAACCGGCTCGACCTGTTCGTGGTCGGTACCGATTCCGCTCTCTACCACAAGTGGTGGGACGGAAATGCGTGGGGTCCGAGCGTAAAGGACTGGGAGTCCCTCGGCGGAATCTGCATGGGTCAGCCCGCGGCGGTTTCGTGGGGCGCGAACCGGCTCGACCTGTTCGTGGTCGGCACTGATTCCGCTCTGCACCACAAGTGGTGGGACGGAAATACGTGGGGTCCGAGCGTGAAAGGCTGGGAGTCCCTCGGCGGAATCTGCACAAGCGCCCCGGCCGCCGTTTCCTGGGAACCCAACCGCCTCGATCTCTTCCTGACGGGTACCGATTCCGCTCTGTTCCACAAGTGGTGGGACGGGAAGACCTGGGGCCCGAGTACTACCGGCTGGGAATCCCTGGGTGGAATAGTCACCCGGTTCACTGGCTCCTAGCCTGGGCACTTCGTGCCGCCCGCCTACCGCACCCCGGCTTCCTCACCGACCAGGCGTCGAGGTCCGTCGAAGTGGACTTCGGCGACTGGTCGTTGAGGATTGACGGATGGCCAGGACTCTGAGAGCCCTCGCCTCGCCACGGGGTGGCATGGGCGCGGTCTGATGCGAACAGGCTGTCGTCGGCGGAGGCGCCTTCGGCTCTGTCATCGCGGTGGTCGACTTGCCGGTGCTCCCCGCCGATCCCGCCTCCGGCGCCCGACGGAGTTGGGGAGTGTCGGCGGTGTCTCGGCCGGCTGCCGTCCATGACGCCTACACGTGCCGCGGCATCCCGCCGGGCATGGTCCGGATCGAGCGCATCGCCCGCGAGTGCTGAGAGCGGCTGTACACCGTCCCGACCCGGGACGTCAGCCGCAGCGCCGGGCCCGGTGACATCCAGTTCCACTGGGATGAGAAGACCTGATGCGCCTAGGTGATCACGGCGCCAATTGCCCGTATCAGAGGCATGCCGCCCACTCCAGAAGCCCCTTGTCGGCCACCGTGCCACCGCTTTGGCGTGTCCCTCTGGCTGCCGATACCACTGAGCGCGGTGCAACCACCGACGGGCGTGCGTGACTTGGCAGATTGGCCGGAGGACCTGCTAGTGGTCGCGGCATGCGTGGGTCGAGGACGAGCGCCGGGGTGCGCTCCATGCTGTCAGCCTGTCCGTCGTCGGCGCGTCGGGCGACTTGGACCGCTGCCTCGGCATCACGGACACCGCGGGTGTCGGCGGGCGTCGGCCCATCCTGGTCTCTCTCATCGGGCCCGGTATCGGTGACGAGGCTATCTTCGAGGCCGAGCACGCCGCCGAAGCCGACCAGAGACCTCTCATTGGCTTCACCCCGACCCACGCGGTCGACGTCATCGCGTTCTGCAACAGTTCGGTCGACCACGTCGTCACAGCCCTGTTGACTGCCGCCGTCATGGACGTGATCGGCGGCGTCGCCAACGCCGAACTGCGAGAAGACCAGGTGCCGGTCGTCGCCGACCTTCCGGGCATCGTCGCAACGACGACTGATCCGTGGCCCGCCTCGTACGGCTCGGCGGCGTTCCTCAGTGAGTGGAGCGAACAGCCCGGTTTCCGGCTTCTGAAGTAGCCGGAAGTCATCCAGTCGGCTCACGCGAGCAGTACCCGTTTACGTAACAACGTGAAGCCGGCGCGGCCGAACATCTGCCGCTTGAGCATCTTGATCGCTGTGCAGGCCGACGGCGAAGCTGCTGGCGCCGGGGAGGTTGGCATCCGCGGCCCCGGTGATCCACTCGGGCAGACGGGTAGCGCTGAGTGTGGTGAGCGTCTCCGCGAACGAGCTGGTCAGCTCGGCTGCGGACGCCAGCTCGGGGCAGCGGTCGAGTACGGCTTTGCGGTGCAGTCTTCCCCTCCTGGTTGGTGCGGCCAGGTGCCGGATGAGCCAGCCGGTCACCTGCCGCACCAAAGGTCGTGGCGGGTCGGGAGTGAAGCCCTTTGGCCGGGGCGCGTCGCGCCGGGCCCAGTCGCGGACGGTGGAGCAGTGGCCGCGGAAGCCGCGGGCCGTGATCTCTCGGTGGAGATCGAGGATCGTTACCTTCCTGTCGGTCTCGGACCAGCGTTGCGTCAGGAAGGGCTGGGCTTGAACAGGTCGAACCTGCTGAGGAGTTGGCGTCTGCGGCCCATGGCTGTGTCCTGCCAGTGGGCGGCGCAGGCGTACGGCTGGGCGGTGTGCCGTCCCCAGCCCAGGCGGCGGGCGATTGGGCGGATCAGTGGTGCGTCGATTCGCCGACTGCCGAGCGACGTCCCCCGAAGGAGGCGACCAACATGTCTGCCACGATCGCCGCATCTGCCTCTGCAACATCTGCCGGGTATTCCGGCAGCAGATCATCCCAGACGGGCATCCACGATCCGTACAGCTGGGCCTGCCCCGTGGGCCGGGCGAAGAACCAGATGTGCAGGTGTGCGCCTCCATCGCCGATGCGGTAGACGTGGGCTCGCGAAATGTGCGGCACGGCCTGCACGTGGCGGACGATGTGGGTGGTCAACACCCCCAGCTCGGCTGCCAGCTCATCGGGCAGGTCAGCCATGTCATAGTGGCCACGCGGATGCAGCATGAGAACCAGCGGCACGCCAACTCGCGTGATCCGGCTCAGCCGCCAATTGTCGTTGAACCAGATCCCTTCGTCTCGGTCCCGGCACGCCTCACAGTTCGATGGATCCTCGCCGTGTCGCGCAGGCTCGGGCAGGACCGGAGGACGCAGCGGCGCGACGCGCAATCCGTCCGGTTCGAACGGGCTGATATCCCACCCTGTCATCCGCGCCAGCGGGAGCCGACGCTCATCATCCGCAGCGGCAAGCGCGTGGTCATAGAACTCATCAGGTCGCAAGGCCATGCTCCGAAGACTAGTTCGTCAGCGACACCCAGTGAGATCGTTTCATCTTGAACTCGCAGGTCGGGTCTCTGGCGTGGGTGGAGATTGACTCGCTCGTGCTGGTCTAGGACGTGATCATTAGCAGGTG
>NZ_JBIVBS010000031.1:0-60644 GCF_044746205.1 Streptomyces sp. NPDC086549
CGGATGCTCGGCCAACGGGCACGTCCGGTTCGGCGGGCGGGGATGGGAAAACCGACACCCGAGAGGGTGCACGGCGTCCCGTCCCCGACCCAACACATCCCTTTCGAACCGGAGGCAGCGAACCTGTTCTTCCAGCTGATCTCCGGCCGCTACGAACGCGCGTCCGTGATCGTGACCAGCAACAAACCGTTCGGACGCTGGGGAGAGGTCTTCGGTGACGACACCGTCGCCGCCGCCATGATCGACCGACTCGTCCATCACGCCGATGTGCTCTCCTTGAAGGGAGACTCCTACCGGCTCAAAGACCGCGACATCGGCCGCACACCGAGCGCGGCAACCGGGTGAACAACTGCACACACGGGGTCAAAAGTCACCGACCCCAAAGGGGTCCAGGTTCAGAGACCGCCGACAGTCTTCAGGGGTCTTTGCCAATCGGCTGGGGTTGCGGTGGTTGCAGCACTCCGCTGCTGTGCCTCACGTTGAGATCGATGCGGCCCTCCCGGCGCGAGCTGACACCTCCCGTACTCACGCCCGGCAGAACCTGATCACGCTCTGCCGGGTGCGATTCGCCTGGATCTGCTGCGTGCGCTAGAAGACTACGATCGCGACCGGATTGTCACCGACGCCGATCGGGGAGCCGACCACCTGGTTGGTTCGCGTGTCGATCACGGACACGTTGTCGTCGCCGGAGTTGGTGACGTAGGCGCGGGCACTGGGTTGGTCCACCGCCACCGCGAATGGGGTGTCCCCTACGCCGATGGGGGAGCCGACCACCTGGTTGGTTCGGGTGTCGATCACGGACACGGTGTCGTCGCCGGCATTGGCCACGTAAGCGCGGGCACGGGACTGATCAACCGCCACCCCGATCGGGGCGTCGCCGACGCCGACGGGCGACCCGACCAGCTGGTTGGTTACAGTGTTGATCACTGACACGTTGTCATCGTTGATGTTGGTGACGTAGGCGCGGGCACGGGGCTGATCCACCGCCACCCGCACCGGACCGCTGCCGACGCCGATGGGGGAGCCGACGGGTTGGTTGGTCACGGTGTTGATCACGGTCACGGTGCCGTCGAAGCCGTTGGCCACGTAGGCGCGCCGACGGGCCGTGTCCACCGCAATCCCATCCGGACCGTCGCCGACAGGGATGGACGAGCCCACCACCTGGTTGGTTCGGGTGTCGATCACCGTCACGGTGTCGTCGTTGGCGTTGGCCACGTAGGCGCGGGCCCGGGGCTGATCCACTGCCACGGCGAATGGGTCGTCGCCGACGTTGATGGGGGACCCGACCACCTGGTTGGTTGCAGTGTCGATCACGGACACGGTGTCGTCGCCGGAGTTGGCCACGTAGGCGCGTCGGCGGGCCGTGTCCACCGCGATTGCGACCGGGGCGTCGCCGACGCCGATGGGAGACCCGACCACCTGGTTGGTCTGCGTGTTGATCACCGACACGTTGTCGTCGTTCAAATTGACCACGTAGGCAGGGTCATCGCACACCGGCGGATGCTGGGCTGCCGCCGCCTCCGAAATGCCTGCGGGGAGCAGCGTGGTGCATAGTGCCGCCAAGGCCCCAGCCACCCACACACGTCGCGTGTGACGTGGCTGTTTCGATGCCTTGTTCATGCGCCTTTCGGGGCTGGGGGTGCTCTGGTCTGGATTGCTGTTCATGGGCATCTCCTGGATGCTGAGCCGTACGCGTCAAGAGTCCTGAGCCGGAGACGGCTCGACTGTGGATTGCCGGCAGTTAGCAGCTTCTTCGGTGCGCCCATCCGCCAGAGCTTGATCAGGCTCTGGCGGGCGCGGTTCGTTGGATTTGCTGCGGTCAGCCGACGATGGCGACTCCGATCGGGTTGTTGCCGACGGTGATGGGGGTCCCGATCACCTGGTTGGTGAGGGTGTTGATCGCCGAAACGGTGCCGGCGCTGAAGTTCGCCACGTAGGCGCGGGCCCGGGGCTGGTCCACCGCCACCCCGTACGGGCCGTCGCCGACGTTGATGGGGGACCCGATCACCTGGTTGGTCGTAGTGTTGATCACGGACACGGTGTCGTCGTTGAAGTTGGTCACGTAGGCGCGGGCCCGGGGCTGGTCCACCGCCACCCCGATCGGGCCGTCGCCGACGTTGATGGGGGACCCGATCACCTGGTTGGTCGTAGTGTTGATCACGGACACGGTGTCGTTGTTGAAGTTGGTCACGTAGGCGCGGGCCCGGGGCTGGTCCACCGCCACCGCGAACAGGGTCGTGCCGCCGACGTTGATGGGGGACCCGATCACCTGGTTGGTGCGGGTGTCGATCACCGAAACGGTGCCGGCGTCGGCGTTGGCCACGTAGGCGCGGGCCCGGGGCTGATCCACTGCCACCGCGAACGGGTTGTCGCCGACGTTGATGGGGGACCCGATCACCTGGTTGGTGCGGGTGTTGATCACCGTCACGGTGTCGTCGTTGGCGTTGGTCACATAGGCGCGGGCCCGGGGCTGATCCACTGCCACCGCGACCGGGTTGTCGCCGACGTTGATGGGGGACCCGATCACCTGGTCGGTGCGGGTGTCGATCACCGTCACGGTGTCGTCGTTCTGGTTGGTCACGTAGGCGCGACGGCGGGGCGCGTCCTCCGCGACCGCAACCGGGCCGTCGCCGACGTTGATGGGGGAGCCGACCACTTGGTTGGTTCGCGTGTCGATCACGGACACGGTGTCGTCGCTGGCGTTGGTCACGTAGGCGGGGTCGGCGCAGTGGTGTGGGCGCTGGGCTGCTACCGCCTGCGGAGCGCCTGCGGGCAGCAGTGCGGTGCATAGTGCAGCCACGGCCCCAGCCACCCATGCGCGTCGGCCATGACGCGCCTGTTTCGATGCCTTGTTCGTGCTTCTTTCGGGAATATGGGTGCACTCGTCTGGGGCGCTGTTCATCGGCGTCTCCTGGATGCTGCGTCTCACGCTTGGAAAGTCCAGAGCTCGGGGTACGGCCGCCGGGCTGTGCGCGGCTTCGATTTACCAGCCGTTAGCTGCATGATGACTCGGTCTTGGTGCGCCGCTTTGCAGGCTCGCTCGTGGACATTGTCGACTGCACAAACGGCCGAGCTTCGAACTCGTATGAATGGTCTGCAACCCTTCAGGGGGACCACTTCCGCTTGTTGGGTCGCTGGTGAGAAGGTCCGTAGCCCGACTGTCGTAATGCGGGCATCGGATATGGCCTCGAACTAGCGCCCAATCATCCTGCGCACAGTCCAGCAGGTCGGTGGAGTCTGATGACCCAGTGAAGCGCCGTTGCCCGTGTTCTGGAGCACCAGTTTGGAAGATCGCGCATGCGGATCACGGCTGACCTGGCAGGGCGCTGATGTGTATTCCTGGACCAATTACCGTGGCTCCCTGCTGCTTCCCGGCTGGTACTACCGAATCGGGCACGCAGGGGGCACGTGGGCTGCGGGCGGGGTCAGAGGGTCCCGCGCGGAGGCTGCGAGGATGACCCGCCGGACAGTACCTAGTAGGTTTCTCGCCCCGCCCGATTCCCGGGGGCGGGGCAGGACTGTCCGAATGGACACGACGAAGGATCCGGCTCAGTGGTGAGGATCAGGAGAACCCCCAAGGTGGTGCTGGCCGTCGCAGGACAGGCAGCGATGGTGGCCTTGCAGGTGTTGGTCCAGGAGGACGCGACCGAGACCGGCTCGTGGATGACGCGCCTGATCCCGCTGGCTCCCACACTGTTCGGCATGTACATGGTCTGGCGGCTGCTCCTGAACCCTTACGTATCGTTCGAGCAGGACCGCCTCCGGGTGAACAACATATTCACGTACTGCCTTGTCCCCTACCACCTGATCACGGCACTGGAGGGGCGGACCGCCCTCACCCTTGTCGTGTCGGGGTACGGCCGCCTGTCGGTGGCCGCACTCGACGCCGCCCCTCTGACAGGCAAGGCCAAGCGGGACACCGTCGCGCAGGAGTTGCTGCGCCGCCGCGACGCCGCCGTCCCAAGGGCCGGACATGGCTTCGAGAAGCGCAGCACGCTCGGGCTGCCGGAGTGGTTGGGGCCCATCACATCCCTCGCATGCTTCCTTGTGGGCGGCCTCGCGTCGGCCCTCGGATAACGCGGTCCGCGTTCTGGTGCGCTACCTCCTCGACTTCGCATAGATCGCCGTCACGGGGTGCTGAACCGGCCTCACCCCCGTGAGCCGGTACCAATTCGAGGTCGATGGAACGGCTTTGGGCTGGAGTTTCAATGCCCCAGTCAAGCGTCGCTGCCCGGATCCTGGAGCCGGTCATCACCGAACGGCCCAGAGACAGCCCGAGCGAGGGTGTCACGGGGTGCCTCTCGATGCGAACTATGGGCGGGACGGTCGCTGGGGTCTGCTCGGCTGGTCAGACGGTCATGCAGGGCTGCTGGCGGTTGGGTCCGGTCGCGATGGTTGCTGTACCTCGCTGCTGTACTGCGAAGGTCCAGGACCGATCGCCGCCCTAACAAGCTTGCGTGTGACGCTCAGCCCGTCGTGCTTGGAGACGATCCGTCGGAGCAGTGGTCGTACGCAGACTTCACCGAGGGATACGACGGGCTCAGAACTATCCAACTGCCTGAAGTGTTATCGCTGCAGACGTATCCCTCTGGGCCTGAGGCGGGCGTGATCCGCAGCAGTACTTCGTAGGACGAAATCTGTACGTGGCGAGTACCACCCGCGGCAATTCGTCCGAGGCTGTCTTGCTCCGAGCACTCGTTCTCTCCATCGCCGGCACACCAGAAGACACGCAGGGCGTGGGATGTGGTGTTCGTCAGGGTGATCGGGGCGACGTTCTCGGGATCGGTCGGATCCGGGTTACAGCCAGCAAGACAGAGACAGGCAAGACTCAGGAGGGCCGGCGTCACGCAAGGAGCGACACGGTTGATCAGAAACTGCACTGCCCCTCCCGAAGGTCGTCACGCGAATCCGCACCGTATCGCAAGATCGAGTATGCGGGTGCGGCCTGACCTGGCAAAACACCGGCCGGAGCCTTCGCAACTGCCCCTACCCGCGACCCGCCCCAGCTCCCATCCCGTCTGCCGTCGACCCACACACCGTGGAGCGGGCGTGGTTCCTGGCGTCCAGGTGGAGCGCGCCACTGTACGAACGACCTGGACGCCAGGGGCCGCGTCTGCTCGGCTCTGCCTGGGTCGACGGCAGACGGGATGGGAGCACCCCGCGCACGCCACACTCGGCCGGCACTCGCGAACGCCGCCCCCGCCATCTCGGAGCCTGAGCGCCCCCGCCGGAGGCATGTTCTGACCGGGGCACTCCGTGTCCAGGTCTCTACTCATGGGCCGTAGCTCGCTGCGGCCCCAGGGGCCGACCCCGGCGCCGAAGGCGCAGAGGGGTCGGGCCCCAGGGGCCAGCCCGCGCTTGCGCGGGCACTTGAACTCGGTGGAGAAGGTTGTAACTCAGTTGCCGTCGAAGAGACCTTTAGGCGGGACGATTCGCGAGGAATGGACTATGCGTTCTTGGGCTCGGCCTGTTGGACGACCTCGAAGGACCACAATGTCGAGCCCGAGGCGGCAGGCTTCGGCTTCTCGCCGCCCTCCCCACCACCCTGGTGCGCCGCCTTCATGGGCCCCTCCATCCACGCCTGGAACGACTCCTCGTCGCGCCACCGCGTATAGACGAGGTAGCTGTCGGTGCCTTCGACCGGGCGAAGAAGTTCGAACCACTCGAAGCCGTCAGAGCTCTCCACGGCGTGGGCTCGATGGGCGAACCGCTTCTCCAGCGTCTCTCGCTGCTCAGCGGGAACGGTGAGTACGTTGATCTTGACTACGCTCATGTCCCCATCCTGCCGCA
Source organism: Streptomyces sp. NPDC086549 (assembly GCF_044746205.1). Classification (NCBI taxonomy): domain Bacteria; kingdom Bacillati; phylum Actinomycetota; class Actinomycetes; order Kitasatosporales; family Streptomycetaceae; genus Streptomyces; species Streptomyces sp. NPDC086549. The sequence continues at coordinate 5,791 of NZ_JBIVBS010000031.1, forward strand.
AGGGTGATCAGGAGGGCGTGAGCGGCTGTCTAGCCCTCTTGGGAACCGTGACCGGCGGCCAGGTTGTGCTCGACCTGTTCGAGCCCTTCCAACAGTGCCTTTTGCTGTACGGGGGTCATGCCGGCGGTTGTGATCGCTTCGAGTTGCGCCCACAACTGCTCCACCGAGCGCCGCAGTGCGTTGCCGGCGGCGGTGGTCTCCACCAGCGTGGCTCGCCCGTCGTTCGGGTCGGGGCGTCGGCGGACGAACCCGGTCCGCTCAAGGCGTTGCACAGTGCGGGTCATGGCAGCCGAGTCCGTGTCGAAGAGCACGGCGAGGTCCGCCTGCCGCTGAGGTCCGGTGTCCCACAGATGCATCAGGAGCAGTTCGTGACCGGGGTGCAGCCCGACGGCCCGGAACAACTGCCGTGCCTGCACGACGTGCAGTCGCGTCACCCGGATCAGAGCGTTGCTGATGGGGCCGCTGCCGGCAGCGGTGGCGGAGGGGACGCCGCCCCGTCCGGGCCGTCGTGAAGTCATGGATCATCCTACTGCGCTGCGGCTTCAGACCGATTTGCGACGGCCGACGGACTCCACCGCGCGATGGAGAGCCACCGGCGAGCCAGGAGCGCCGTGTCGTCCTGATCGAGGGTGATGCGCGCGGCGCTCATGTTGCACTCGTCGACCAGCGCGACATCGCCTTGCTCCAGGACTCCGAAGCGGTTCTGAACGGCGACGACCAGAGACGACCGGCGCGATCGAACGGGCCTCGGCGAGTTGTTCGCCGGTGAAACGTTGCTGATGCCCAGGTGCCGGATCAGTCCCTCTTCGCGCGGCTCGGCAAGGACGACGAAGCGGTCGCCGAGCGGGGCGGGGGTGAACACGGGGGACGTGGACGTACCCATCAGCTGATCTCCAAGTCGGATCGGTCACCGAGCCGGGCCGGCAGCCGCTCGACCATTTAACTGTCTCGGACACATAAAGGTCACCGAAGTGCTGCAGCTCGGTGTCTCATCTCGTTGTCTCATCTCGGCGTCTCACTCGCCTTTCCGCCTGAAACCCCTCGACTCGACGGAATAGATCCACGATCGCAGGCATTCTCCTGTCTCAGACAGCTAACTCAGCTAACTTAACTGACGTGAGGTAGAGCGATGAAGGCAATCCAGATGACCGAGCAGGGCGGCCCCGAGGTGCTCCGGCTGGTGGAGCTCCCCGACCCGGAGCCGGGGCCGGGGCAGGTGCTGATCCGTGTGGAGTCCGCCGCGGTCAACTTCTCCGACGTCCTACGCCGCCGCGGTGACGTCTACCCGGTGGCCACGCCATCGCCGTTCGTGCCGGGCGCCGAGGTGGCGGGCACCGTCGTCGCCCTTGGGCCCGGTGTGGACGGCCCGGCGGTCGGCACCAAGGTGTTCGGCAGCGTCGGTGCCGACGGCTCCGGCGGATACGCGGAGCTGGCGCTCGCCTACGCCGCCGCAGTGATCCCGATCCCTGAGGGGCTCGACTCCGACGCCGCGGCCGGGATCGTCGTATCCGGACTGGCGGCGACCGTCATCCTCACCGAGCTCATCGGACTCCGAAAGGGCCAGAGCGTGTTCATCCCGGCCGCGGCCGGAGGGGTCGGCCAGTACGCGGTGCAGATCGCGAAGCTCCTGGGCGCCGGCACTGCTATCGCGGGCGCCAGCACTCCGGCCAAGCGTCAGATCGCCCTCGAGCTCGGGGCCGACCACGCCGTCGACTACACCCGGGACGACTGGCCGGAGAAGGTGCGGGAACTGACGGGCGGGGTCGGAGTGGACGTCGCGCTGGAGATGTCGGGCCCGGCCCGCCTGGAGCAGACGCTGCGTGCCCTGGCACCGTTCGGGCGTCTGGTCGTCCTGGGCTCGGTCAGTGGCACCACTGAGGGCCTGGACCCGGCCGTGCTGGCTTCGCTGCTGTACGACCCGGCTCCCAGTCAGTCCCTGATCGGCTTCAACCTGGGTGTCTGGTTCGAGCGGCGGCTGCCGGAGACGGGCAAGGCGCTGCAACGCCTGGTGGGTTGGGTCGCTTCGGGCGAGGTGCGCACACCAGCCACCCAGCCGCTGCCCCTCGCCGAGGCGGTCGAGGCCCACCGTCTTCTGGAGACCGGCCGGACCACGGGCAAGCTCGTCCTCAAGCCCTGATCCGTCGGGCCGCCCCCTCCACTGTGACCGGCTCCGGCTGCATCGGCCGGGCCGGTCCTGGCCCCAGCCTTGGCCAGTGGCACATCAGCGCACCCGTTGCGGCTGGGGCCGTACCAACCACGCCGGTTCCGGCTCCACCACGGTCCTGGCCGCCGCGGTCGCCGCGGTCGCCGCGGTCGCCGCGGTCGCCGCGGTCGTCGAGAAGACCCCACCGCCCGCCTCGGGCGCCGACGCCGTCGACGGCAATGCCCACTTCTACGGCTTCGAGATCGAGAACCTCGGCACCGGCCGCGACCCGTACCCCACGGCCCAACTCGACGCGGTGGAGCGGCTGTCGGCCGCTCTGTGCCGCGCCCACGGCTGGAGCGAGGCAAGCGTGACCGGGCACAAGGAGTGGACGCGACGGAAGATCGACCCGCCCTTCTCGATGCCGGGCATGCGCACCCGGATCGACGCCCGCCTCGGCCTGCGACCGGCGCCTGGCCCGACGCCGTACGAACCGTTCCCCGGCGCCGCCTGCTTCGTCGCCGGTCGCCGCAGCCCGCTGATCACGACGGTGGGCCGGCGCCTCGTCGCCGAGGGCCGCGGCCGCTACGCCGTCGGCCCCGGCCCGGTGTGGGGCGAGGCGGACGTCCGCTCGTACGCCGCCTGGCAGCGCACCCTCGGCTGCACCGGCCCGGCCGCCGACGGCATCCCGGGCCACGCGAGCTGGGACCTGCTACGCGTACCGCGCACCGGCTGAGGAGGCCGTCCGATGAGTGACGCGATGCGCCGCACCCTGCGGACGTCCCTGCAGACCCTGGTCGCGCTCCTCCCGCTGCTCGCCGGGGAGCCGTCGACCAGGAACGCTCCCGCGGTCGCGGTCGCGGTCGCGGGTGCGGTGGCGGTGGCGGTGGCGGTGGCGGTGGCGGTGGCGGTGGCGGTGGCGGTCGCCGCCGTGCTCACCCACGTGGCTCGGGGGACCCGGGGGTGTCAGCCGGTCCGGAACGCGTGCGTTCCCGACGGCCCCACCCCGCACAGCCGTCTCAGAAGAATTGCCGAACTCACGTACAACCCTTGCCTCTTGGCGCTGGTCTCCTGATCGCCGACCGCTCCATGACCCGAGGCACGACTCCCGGCGAACACGGGCGGTCCGGACACCACCGACTGTGGATGCCACGCCAGGTATCCCCCGCATGCCGCAGGAGAACCCGCATGCACACATTCCCGCGACTCGCCCTCGCGACGGCCACCGCGGCCGCGCTGACGGGCGGTCTTCTCACGTTCTCGGCCGCGACGGCGACGGCCGCGGACTCCGTCAAGGTCGCGCAGGCCGACTTCAACGGCGACGGCATCGGCGACGTCGTCACCTCGGCGGCCACCGCCTACGTCAACGGCCACAAGAACGCCGGTCAGGTCGTCGCGCTCTACGGCACCAACTCCGGCGTGACCTACGCCAAGCACACCACCATCAGCCAGAACACCGCCGGCGTCCCGGGCACCGCCGAGGACGGCGACATGTTCGGCGACGGGCTGGCGTACGCCGACTTCAACGGCGACGGCTACGACGACCTCGCCGTCGGCTCCCCGAGCGAGAAGGTCGGCACCGACACCAACGGTGGCGCCCTCGCCATCCTCTGGGGTTCCGCGAACGGCCTCACCGGCAAGGGGATCGACGTCCCCGACCCGGCCACCGGCTCCCACGACTACTGGGGCAGGGACCTGGCCGCCGGCGACTTCGACGGCGACGGCAAGGCCGACCTGGCCGTCGGCAGCTCGGCCAGCACCATCTACGTCTACAAGGGCGGCTTCAGCAGCAGCGGCACGCCCGGCGGGCGGTACACCATCAAGCCGCCGATCCACACGGGCACCAGCGACTTCCCGTACGGCCCGATGCACCTCACTGCCGGTGACATCAACGGCGACGGCCGCACCGACCTGATCGTCGACGGCTTCGAGACGGCCACCTCCCACGGCTGGAACACCAACTACTGGGTGCCCGGCACCGCGAACGGCCTGAGCGTCGCCTCCGCCAAGAAGCTCAAGACCGGCATAGTCACCGGCGTCGGCGACATCAACGGCGACGGCTTCGGGGACATCGTCAGCGGCGCCTCCTGGGACGCCACCACCGGCGACGGCACCACCATCCCGGACTCGGCCAAGGGCGGAAAGGTGAACATCACCTACGGCTCCGCCTCCGGCCCTGCGGGCACCACCGGCATCACCCAGGACACCGGCAGTGTCCCCGGCACCTCGGAGAAGGCCGACGGCTTCGGCTGGGACCTCGACCTGGGCGACGTCAACGGCGACGGCTACCAGGACCTGGTCATCTCCACCCCGAACGAGGACATCGGCGGCGTCTCCAACACCGGCCAGGTCACCGTCCTGTACGGCTCCGCGTCCGGCGTGAACACCGCCTCCGGCGCGCAGTCCTTCGCCCAGAGCACGGCGGGTGTCCCCGGCGACGACGAGAAGAACGACCTGTTCGGCGCGGACGTCAAGCTCGACGACGTCAACGGCGACGGGAAGGCCGACCTGCTGGTGGGCTCGTACGAGAACGGCGGCGACGGCCAGGTCATGTACCTGCCGTCCAACGGCACGAAGATCGTCACGACCGGCGCCCACACCGTCGCGCCCGGCTCCGTCGGTGTCTCGACGACGGGCACCCCCCAGTTCGGCGCCCTCTTCGCCGACTGAGCCGCCGTAGCTCTTCTCGACCGGTCGGGTTTCTGACATCCCCTTAGGCGTCCCTTAGGGGATGTCACAGCTCGGCAGCAAAGCCGGGTCCGGAGGGCCGGGCCCGGCACGTGACTCGCCCGGACCAGGTACGTTCGAAGACGTGGCTGGATTCAGGATCGGACGTGGCGGCCGGGACGACCGCGCCCCGCAAGGACAGCAGGCCCCGCAGGGACCGTCGTACGGCGCACAGGCGCCGCAGGGACAGCCGTACGGCTACCCGTCGGCGCCGCAGCCCTACCCGCAGCAGCGACCGCGGAGTACGCAGCGCGGCGGCGGCGCCCAGTGGCAGCAGGCGAACGGCGGCTACCCGGGCGGCCAGGGCGGCGACGGGCCGGAGTACTTCGGCGACGACTACGGCGGCCACCCGGGCCAGGGCGGCGCCCCGGACCCGTACGCGGCCAACAACCCGGGCCACACCCAGGCGTTCTCGGTCGGCGAGGACCCGTACAGCCAGAGCGGAACCTACCGCGCGGGCTCGTCCGCCCCGGCTGCCCCGGCAGGCCCCGTCGGCCCGCCCCTGCACTGGAAGGAGCTGCTGCGGGGCATAGTCTTCGCCCCCGCCCAGACCTTCCTCCGGATGCGGGACTACACGATGTGGGGCCCCGCCCTCATCGTGACGTTCCTCTACGGCCTCCTCGCCGTCTTCGGCTTCGACGGAGCCCGTTCGGACGCGATAAACGCCACGCTCTCCAACGCGGTCCCGATCGTCCTGACGACGTCCGTCGCGATGGTGATCAGCTCCTTCATCCTGGGCGTGGTGACCCACACCATGGCCCGCCAGCTCGGCGGTGACGGCGCCTGGCAGCCCACGGTGGGCCTGTCCATGCTGATCATGTCCATCACGGACGCGCCCCGCCTGGTCTTCGCCATGTTCTTCGGCGGCGACGCGGGCTTCGTACAGCTGCTGGGCTGGGCGACCTGGGTCGCCGGGGGCGCCCTGCTGACCATGATGGTCAGCCGCTCCCACGACCTGCCGTGGCCGAAGGCGCTGGGCGCGTCGGCGATCCAGCTGATCGCGTTGCTGTCGATCGTGAAGCTGGGCACGTTCTAGCAGGTCACCGACGCGAAAGAGCCCCCGGCGCACTGAGGCGCCGGGGGCTCTTTCGCGTCTTGAGTCCGGCTTCCGGCTTCCGGCTTCCGGCTTCCGGCTTCCGGCTTCCGGCAGGCAGCGCGCCGACGTCTGGCTCCCGGCGGGCAGCGCGCCGCGGGGCCGGCCGTCAGGCGTCGAGAACCTGCCCGGCACGCTTGATGACAGGCGGTTCGACGCTCCAGGGGAAATTCACCCAGTCATCGGTGCGCTTCCACACGTACTCGCACTTGACGAGGCTCTGCGACTTCTCGTAGATCACCGCGGAGCGCACCTCGGCCACGTGGTCGAGGCAGAAGTCGTGCACGAGCTTCAGCGTCTTCCCGGTGTCGGCGACGTCGTCCGCGATCAGCACCTTCTTGTCGGTGAAATCGATCGCATTGGGGACAGGAGACAACATCACGGGCATTTCAAGCGTCTGCCCCACACCGGTATAAAACTCCACATTCACAAGATGAATGTTCTTGCAGTCCAGCGCGTACGCCAGCCCGCCCGCGACGAACACCCCGCCCCGCGCGATGCTGAGCACGATGTCGGGCTCGTACCCGTCATCGGCGATCGTCTGGGCCAGCTCGCGAATCGCGACACCGAACCGCTCGTAGGTCAGGTTCTCGCGCAGGTCGCTCACGGCACTCACACCTGCGTCCGATGGAAGTTGAGGAAGGACCGCGAGGCGGTGGGCCCGCGCTGCCCCTGGTACCGGGAGCCGTAGCGCTCGCTGCCGTAGGGGTGCTCGGCCGGGGAGGTCAGCCGGAACATGCACAGCTGCCCGATCTTCATGCCGGGCCACAGCTTGATCGGCAGGGTGGCGAGATTGGACAGCTCAAGGGTGACGTGCCCGGAGAACCCGGGGTCGATGAACCCGGCGGTCGAGTGGGTGACGAGCCCGAGCCGCCCGAGGGAGGACTTGCCCTCCAGCCGCGAGGCGAGATCATCGGGCAGCGTGACGACCTCGTACGTGGAGGCCAGCACGAACTCCCCGGGGTGGAGGATGAACGGCTCGTCGCCCTCCGGCTCCACGAGCCGCGTGAGGTCGGCCTGCTCGATCGAGGGGTCGATGTGCGGGTACCGGTGGTTCTCGAACACCCGGAAGTAACGGTCCAGCCGCACGTCGATGCTCGACGGCTGCACCATGGATTCGTCGTAGGGATCGATCCGTACCCGCCCGGCGTCGATCTCGGCCCGGATGTCCTTGTCTGAGAGAAGCACGTCCTGAGGATACGCAAGGCGCGCGGAGCCGTGACAATCGTGACGACTCCGCGCGCCGATGACCGTACTGCTGACGGTACTGCGGCAATCCGCCGCCGGATACCGTCGGCTACCGCTGCCCTACCGCCAGCTACCGTCGGCTACCGCTTCTCAAGAGCTACCGGCACGACACTGCGCAGCCGGGCACACCGTGGACACCGGAGGAGCCGACCGGGGCCGAGCCGCTCGGCCTGCTGCATCGGGAACGAAGCGGTGCTGAACACGTGCCCATCGGCACAGCGGACAACGGTGCGTTCCATCAAGTCCTAGAGTCCCTTCCCCAAGAGCCGCGCCCGGCTTACTGCCCTGGCGCCAAAAGCACATTACGGGATCAAAGGGACGACTCTCCAGGCGGCACTCCGGCCCCATCCGGGCCCTGTCCCACCCCGCCACCGTACGCCCCAACTCCGGCCGCCCGCAGCCGGATCCCCCCTCTGAAACACACTCAGACCCCCAGGCCTGAGCGCCGGGGGTCCGCAATGGGGTACAGTGAGCGAGCATTCGGACACCGAATCCGATCGGCGTCTTACGCGGGTGTAGTTTAATGGTAGAACATCAGCTTCCCAAGCTGAGAGCGCGAGTTCGATTCTCGTCACCCGCTCCAGAATTGAGGCCCAGGTCCGAGACCTGGGCCTTGTTCGTTGTCCAGTCCGGTAGGTGGCACACCACGACCGCATCACAGAGCGGCATTCCTGGACGAACGGCCTGCCCGGGGCACGTACGAGTAGCGGGACCGCTCAGCCAATGTCAGACCCCTGCGGAATCATGACGCTCTGAAGCCGGGTCGACCTTGCTGGAGGGGCACGTGGTGAATGCCGACCTGATACGGGACCTCGGCAGGTCAGACCGGTACGAGGCAGCAGCAGACGCGTTGGTCACGTTCGGCGCCGACGGGGTGGAGCAGTTGGTGCGGGAGGTGATGGACGCGGAGTCCCCGGTGGACTGGCGGCCGATCACCGCCGTACTCGGGCGGATCGGGGAGGCAGGGTTCGACGGTCTGCTCCAGGGGCTCGTCTCCGCGTCCACCGAGGAGTCCCGCAAGCGAGTCGGCTTCGCGTTCTCCCAGCTCGGCGTGGCCGTTCTCGACCGTTACACCGCAGCCCTCGCCCACCCCGCGCCGCTCGTGCGCCGTCAGGCCGTCCGTGGGATCGAGCACTGCGGCGAGGCCGGCCAGTCGGCCGCCGTCCTGCTGCCGCTGCTCGGCGACCCGGACCAACAGGTCGCGCGGCAGGCCCAGGACACTCTGATCCGAACAGGCGAGCACGTGCTTCCGCTGCTCCGGCACGTCCGGGAGCGGGGGCCGGGCCGGCAGCGGGCGCGGGCGTTGACCGTACTCGCCGAACTCGGTGGCGAACCGGCGCTGTCGCGCGCCGACATGGCCGCGATCGAGCGACTCATCCGCATCAAGCTCCGAGACGATCGCCCCGAACCGCTGTGGGCCTGCTGGAACTACTGGATGGCCGTCCCCAGCGGAGACCAGGCCGGGATCATGCGCGTCCTCGGCCTGACCGCCGCACGGCCCGTGACCTTCGCGCTCGCGGTGGTCGAAGATCCAGCACTTGCTGGTTCCTCCGCGGATCATCTCGCCCTGCAGACGCAGCACAACCGACTCCTCACAGCCAGGGAAGGGGAAGCCCACCGACGGTCTCGCCGTGCGTGGTGTCCTCCACGGTGGGTTACGGCAGCGTGAAGTACAATCTCGGAAAACTGGATAGCTATTAAGCTGAAGTGAACGCTGGAGGTGGCGGCATGCTCGACGTCCGGCGCATCCTGTTGTTCACGGAGGTCGCCCGGCGCGGCTCGGTGACCGCGACAGCCCGCGCCCTCAACTACACCCCGTCAGCGGTATCGCAGCAGGTCAGCCGCCTGGAAGCGGAGGCAGGACAGCCTCTGCTGGAACGCCATGCCCGGGGCGTCACCCTCACCGACGCCGGACGGGCGCTGGCCGAACGAGGGCAACGGATCGAACGCGAACTGCAGGCCGCGGAAAACGAACTCGCCGACTACGTCGGCCTGCGCGCGGGCACCCTGCGCATCGGCACCTTCCCCACCGTCGGTGCCTCGCTCCTCCCACAGGCCGTGATCGCCTTCCGGGACGCCCACCCCGACGTACGGCTGACCGTCCGCAGCGCCCGCATCGCCGGGCTGTGGACGATGCTGGAGAACCGGGAGATCGAGATGTCCCTCATGTGGGACTACGACTGGAGCCGAATCGACCGGGAGGACATCGTCATCACCCCACTCCTCGATGACCCGCCGGCCCTTCTCGTCAGCGACCACCATCCACTCGCCGGCCGCGACGCCGCCTCACTCGCCGACTTCGCAGACGACTCCTGGATCACCCGCGCCGAGCATCACCCGGTGGCCGGAGCCCTCGTGCGCGGCTGCCGCGCCGTCGGCTTCGAGCCCCACATCGCCTACGAGGCCCACGACTACCAGGAGGCCCAGGCCATGGTCGCCGCCGGCATCGGCGTCGCCCTTGCTCCCACCCTGGCCCTGGAGGGCATCCGACCCGGCGTGAACGTCCTGCCCCTCCAGCCGCCGGCCCCCGTCCGCCGCATCCTCCTGGTTCGCATGGCCGACCACTCGCTCACCCCCGCCGCCCTGACCTTCGCCGGACTCCTCCGCGACGCCGCTGCGGCCCGAACCCTCTGACACCGAACCACGCCCACCGGTCATGGAACCGTCGCGCACACCGCTGCGAATCCAGGCCCCCGCACTTCGGTGTTGGACGTGGGCCACCGTCGGCGGCAAGCAACCTGGCCATACGTTGGGGCCCTCGGTCTGTATCTGACGCACCGCGTCGGCGATGTCGAGGGTGTTGTGGAAGATGACCAGGTTCGCCGGCAACGAGGTGAACTTCACGTCCTTCTCCTGCTCGTCGGGGTCGTCGGCGGCAACCGTGCCGCGCTGCCCGAAGCGGACCCAGTCGCAGAACGCGTTGAACGCCTCTGCCTCGTTCGTGGCCGCGGTCACCCGAGATCTGAGCGGCGCGCCGGAATCCACTCCGTCATGACAGTGCCGCTGCGGGAACGCGGGGTGCCCCTGGGACTGGCCCTGTTCTTCCGCCACCGCACCCCGGACCCCTTGGACGAGGACGACCTGCGGCTGGCCGAGGAACTCCGCGCCCGTGCGGCGGTGCTCGTCGACAATGCCCGCCGCTACGGCCAGAAACGGGTAACCGCGCTCGCGCTGCAGCGGACCATCCTCCCGCCACACCCCGCACTGGAGCACCCCGCCATCGAGGTCGCCTCCCGCTGTCTGCCCGCCCACACCGGTGGTGACTGGTTCGATGTGATCCCCCTGTCGGGTGCCAGGGTGGCGTTCGTGGTGGGAGACGTGGTCGGCCACGTCTGCGGCTACCGCCGCGTGGGCGTGGCCGCGACGGTCACCCTGACCGCCCCTCAGGGAAGTCGGGGCCACCTGCCTGTACGCGGTGTACGACCCCGTCTCCGGTCGCTGCGCCATGGCCAGAGCCGGCCACCCGCCGCCGGTCCCGGCCGCCCCCGACGGCACGGTCCGCTTCCTGGAGCTGCCGGCCGGGCCGCCTCTGGGCCTGGGCGGCATGCCCTTCGAGGCCGCCGAGTTCCACGTCGCCGAAAACAGCGTCCTGGCCCCGTACACGGACGGACTGATCGAGTCCCAGGTCCGCGACCTGGACGACGCCTGCGAGCTGCTGCGCTCCGGGCTCGCCGAACCCGGCCGCCCATTGGAGGAGACCTGCGACCGGATCCTGCACGACCTACTCCCTCAGCCCCAGACGGACGACGTCGCTCTCCTTCTGACCCGGACCAGGACCTTTGGCACCAGCCAGGTCGCCACCTGGGAACTGCCCGCCGAACCCTCCGTCGTGGCCCTGGCCCGTGAACTCGCCTGCGAGCGAGGGCCGGGAGCGGCCATCAGGCGTTCGCCACCGCCGACGTCAGCCGTGCCGCACTCCGCAGCGAACGGGAAGCGGTCAAGGCGAAAAAAATTCTGTGGCTCTTCGCGGCAACCTTTTCGGCCTCTCGGACCACTCAGCGTTGTCCGGCCAAGTGGTCCGGTCAGATGCAACGGCTGAAAGAGAGCACAGGCATGTCCCTGGAACGAGAGCACAGACATGTCCCCGGTCCACCCACGCGCGGTGGTCGTCCGAGGCATCGTGGTCGTCGGTTGCTCGCGCGTCGGGGACTCTGGGGGGGTCTCGCCATGGTGGTCGTGGCCGGCTCGGCTGTCGTGGTCAGCCAGGCTTCGGCGGACCAGAAAACCCTGGATCTGAAGAAGTGGTACGTGCTGGTCAACCGCAACAGCGGCAAGGTGCTGGACGACCGCGGCTCCGCCAAGAACGACGGCGCGGCGGTGGTGCAATGGGCGCGCCACGGCGGGGCCAACCAGCAGTGGCAGTTCATCGACGCGGGTGACGGGTACTACCGGCTGAAGAACCGGACCTCCGGCAAGGTGCTGGACGACCTCGGCTGGTCAAAGACCGCCGGCTCCGCCCTCGTGCAGTGGAAAGACCTGAACGGCAGCAATCAGCAGTTCAAGCTGGCCAAGTCGTCCAACGGCTACGTGCGTTTGGTCAATCGCTTCAGTGGCATGGCTGTCGGTGTCCGCAACGCCGCCAAGGCCGACGGGGGCGGCGTCGTCCAGAACCGCGACCGGGGCGGCGCCGATCAGCAGTGGCAACTCGTCCCGGCCGGAAGTGTCGGCGGCGGCGGTACGCCCACCGCGCCGGGCAGCGGCGCTCCCGCAAGCCCGACTCCGAGCGACACGCGACCGGCGTCTTCGCCGTCGCCTTCGCCTTCGTCTTCGTCGCCCGCGGGTGGAAGCAGTAGTTCGGCCAAGCGGTTCATGGGCAGTGACACCGTGCTCATCGGCGGCTCGATGTCCGACGCCTCGGCGGCCGCCGCGCCGTTCGACGTGCGCTACGCCTATGTGCACAGCCAGCCCGCGCCCTCGTCGGACTACTACACGGCAGCGAAATGCCAGGACGGGTGGTCGGGCTGGTGGGGCTGCTGGAACGGCAGCACCACGGCGCCCGGCACGTACGTGACCTGGCGGGACGACGTGGTGGCCCAGGCGAAGTACAAGGGCAGCGCGCGTCCGCAGAAGATGCTCTGGACCTGGTACTCGTTGCGCGACCTCGGGGACGCGGCAGGCGAGGGCGACGGTCCGGGCGAGGTCAAGGCCATCAACCGGCTCGACCTGCTCACCCGGTACCTGAACGACTACCGTTTCTTCCTCCAGAAGATCGGCACGTCACACGACGCGATCGACCTCGAGCCCGACTTCTGGGGCTTCGTCCGCTCGCTCGGCAATCCGCACCAGGTTCCCGCACAGGTCTCGGGCGCGAATCCGAAGGACTGCGGAACGCAGGAGAACAGCGCCACCGGACTCGCCCAGTGCCTGATCTCGATGGCACACAAGTACGCGCCGAACACCGCCGTGGGAATGCACCTTTCCTGCTTCGACTGGGAGACCAACACCCAGGCGTGCGTCAAGGACTACGCGAGCTTCGGAGCGAAGAACGCCGACTTCCTGGCCACCGATGTGTCGGACCGCGACGCGGGCTGGTACGCGCAGCCGGCCCACGGCGGCAGTGACCACTTCTGGAACGACCAGAAGGCCGCCGCCGCGCTGAAGTTCTACAAGACGATGGCCGAGTCCGTGGGCAAGCCGGTGGTCCTGTGGCAGATCCCCTTGGGCAACATGGCGCAGAACAACACCCGCAACCACTACAAGGACGACAAGGTGGACTGGTTCTTCGCCCACATGGACCAGGTCGCGAACGCCCACGTCGCCGGCCTGTTCTTCGGTGCAGGGCAGGACGAACAGACCACGGTCGAGTCCGACGGCGGAAACCTGATCAACAAGACGATCGCCTATCACAACTCGGGTGGTACAGCGCTTAAGTAGCGGCGCAGCACTCAACACGAAAGGCGCCCCCATCTCTTCGATGGGGGCGCCTTTCGTCATCTTCGTCGGGCTGGAGACTCCAGGAGGCGGGTCAGCGCTTCAAGGTGAGGATGCCGGGGCGGTACGGCAGGTTGTCGTAGGAGGTGCCCGGCGGGGTGTTCGGGGTCTTGCCCTGGTAGAGGAACTGCAGGTTGCAGGGGTCGATGGTCATGGTCTGGTCGGGGTTGTTGCGGACCAGGTCGCCGTGGCTGATGTCGTTGGTCCAGGTGGCGCCGCTGTTGGCCTTGCCCGCGAAGGGGTTGGACTCGGTGGCGGCCTGCGGGGTCCACGGACCGTCCAGGCTGGTGGCGGTGAAGGAGCGGAAGTAACGCTGCTCGCTCGCACCGCGCGCCTCGACGATCATGAGGTACTGGTTCTGGCCCTGGACCTTGTAGACCTGCGGTGCCTCGAACAGGTTCTTCACCGTGTCGGTCATGACCGTGGTGTACGACGAGCCGAAGCTGCTCGGGAAGTTGCCGATCGGCATGCTCGACTTGTAGATCTTGCCGTTGTCACCGGCGAAGAACAGGTACATGTTCTTGTCGTCGGCGATCAGGGTCTGGTCGATCGGGCCGGTGGCGGAGTCGGTGCGGGGGATGCTGCCGGTGAACAGCTGCTGCGGCGCGGACCAGCCGCCCGGGTCGGTGGGGTCGCTGGAGGTGCGGTAGCTGAAGGGCCACGGACCCCACTGGTACGCCAGCACCCAGATTTTCTTGGGCGCGAAGTAGAACAGCGTCGGCGCCACCGCCTTCTCGCTCATGCCGGTCTGGCGGGCCGACGCCATGTCCGACCAGTTCGTGAAGGGGCTGAACGCCATCGAGCCGTAGGACGATCCCGAGTAGTTCGACCCGTAGACCAGGTGCTTGCCGTTGTAGGTCACGGTGGTGAAGTCCTTCAGCGAGGCCCACCCGTTCGCCGGCTGCGCCAGCGCGTCCGTCGAGGTCCATCGGTAGGTCGACGGAAGAGCACAGGTGTCGTTCTTCGGCGCCGCGGTCGGCTGGAAGTTCCAGCGCTGGTTGGCGCCGCCGCCGTTGGTGTCCCAGATCTGGACGGGAGTGCCGTTGGCGGTCCGACCGCCGGGGAGCTCCAGCGCCCGGCCGCTGGCGACGTTGGTCAGCGTGTAGGAGCCGTCGCTGTTCCGGTGGGCCTTCCAGTGCTGGTGGGCACCGCCGTTGGTGTCCCAGACCGTCAACCTCGTCCCGTTGGCCGTCCGGTTGGCCGGCTCGTCCACCACCCGGCCGCTGGCGATGTTGGTCAGGGTGTAGGAGCCGTCGCTGTTCCGGCCCGCCCGCCACTGCTGGTTGGAGGCGCCGCTGGCGTCCCACACCTGGAGCGGGGTGCCGTTGTCGTTCTGTCCCGCGGGCTCGTCGAGAACGCGTCCGGCGGCCGCGTTGGAGAGCGTGTAGACGGTGCCGGAGGTGATGTCCCCGGCCTGTGTGCCGCCACTGCCGCCACTGCCGCCACTGCCGGTACTGCCGGTACTCCCGGTGCTGCCCAAGGCGGTGAGTACGGCGCTGTAGGCGGGCTTCCTGTTGCCGCCCGCGTCGAACAGCAGCGCGTTCTCACCGGTGCGCCAGGAGTCGCTGTCGCGGATGCCCCACACCGTGATGCCCGTGCAGCGAGCGACGTTCACGCACGCCTGGACGGCGTTGGTGTACGCGGTGGCGGACGCCTGGGCGATGTCGAGCTCGGTGATCTGGACGTCCACGCCGAGCGCGGCGAAGTTGGACAGGGTGGTCTGGAAGCTCGCCGGTGGGCCGCCGGCGCCGAAGTGGCTCTGGAAGCCGACGCAGTCGACGGGCACACCGCGGGACTTGAAGTCCTTGACCATCTGGTAGACGCCCTGGGTCTTGGCGTCGGACCAGTTCTCGATGTTGTAGTCGTTGTAGCAGAGCTTGGCGGAGGGGTCGGCGGCCCGGGCGGTGCGGAAGGCCTCCTCGATGAAGCCGTCGCCCAGCACGTCCTGGAACACGGAGCTGCGGTGCCGGCCGCTGCCGCCGTCGGCGAAGGCCTCGTTGACCACGTCCCAGGCGTAGATCTTGCCCTTGTAGTGGGTCATCTCCTGGGTGATGTGGTTCTTCATCACCGTGCGCAGGGTGCCGGCGTCGGTGATGGACTTGACCCAGCCCGGCAGTTGGGAGTGCCACACCAGGGTGTGGCCGCGCAGGCGCTGGCCGTGCGCGGAGGCGTGGCTGACGATCGAGTCGGCGGCGGCGAAGGTGAACGACCCGCGGGAGGGTTCGATGGCGTCCCACTTCATCTCGTTCTCCGGGGTGATCATCTTGAATTCCCGGTCGAGAACGGCGGAGTACGTGGAGTCGCCGAGCCTGCCCGCGGCCACTGCCGTGCCGAAGTAACGGCCGCTGCCGGCCGCCGCGTCGGCGGCCGTGGCCGGTGCGGCGGCCTCCGGCGTGCGTGCGGCCAGGGCGACCAGTGGTACGGCGGCGCCCGCGGCGGCGAGGACCACGGAGGCGGCGATCACGCGGCGGGTCGCCGGGCGGCGACGATGAGAGCGGTTCTGATCTGACAACGGCATGTCCTTCTGGCACAGCGGGACTTGATCCGGTCCCGGTCACCTGCCAGTTGCCGCCACGCACACAAAGGTTGCCGCGATCAAGGGAATCATTCTCACGGCCGCCGCCGTCGCCCTGCCGCTCAGCGGCGTTCACCGTGTCGGGACGAACCCTCCCCGGACCGACGCGGAGCCGCCCGAACCCCGCGCGTCGACGCGGTAGCCGTCGCCCGCGGCACTGTGCGCGCCCGCGCCGTTGTTGAACTGCGCGGCGAACTCATGGTTCCCGGCCGGCACGGTCAGGCCCGGCTTGAGGACCCAGCGGTAGACCAGCGCGCCGCCGGCCTCCTGGACGGTGACGGTGAAGTCATCACCCGGCAGGGTCTGCCAGGTCCCGGTGCTCTTCGCCCCGCCGGTCTGCACGATGCGGATCTCGACCGTGAGCGAGGTGAGCGGCTGGGTCGTCTTGAGGACGAGGTTGCTCTGGGTCCAGTAGACGGTGCTCTTCGGATCCAACGAGCCGGCCGACCACAGCGGCCCGTTCTGGCTCTCGTCGGCGGTCGGCGAGGGGCTGGTGGCCGACGGAGTCGGGCGCGAACTGCCCGGGCTGGTGACCGGGGGCGGCGCGACCGGGGTGGGGCGGGCCGATGTCGGGTGCGGGGAGCTGACGGTCGGGGACGGGGTGGCAGGCGTGGTCACGGTGGGCGTCGGCGGCGGGGTGGCGACGATGGCGGCGACGGCGAGGCCGCCGGTCGTCAGGATGCCGCCGGCGGCGAGCCCGGCGAGGGCGACCCTGGTCCCGGACCGCGCGAACGGTCGCGCGCGGTGACGGACGGCGGGGCCGGCCATGCCGCGTTCCACCCGGGCCAGCATCCGCGCGCGGTCGGGCCGGTGGGCCTCGGCGGCCTCGCGCAGCCGACGGTCGATCTCCTCGTTCACCAGTTCCTCCTCCCTGGCACCAGGTCCCCGGCCGCGTGTGCGCCCAGTAGCTTTTCCAGCTCGGCCATTCCCTTCGAGGTCTGGCTCTTCACCGTTCCGACCGATATGCCCAGCGCTGCCGCCGTCTCCTTCTCCGACAGGTCGAGGGCGTGTCTCAGCACCACGCAGGCGCGCTTGCGGTACGGCAGCCGGGCGAGCGCCGCGCGGACGTCCAGCACGGCCGCCGTGTCCGGCCCCTCCACCTTCTCCGGACTGCGGGACCGGAACAGCGTGATCCGGCGTCGCTCCCGGACTGTGCTGCGGATCCGTCCCCGCGCCAGGTTGGCCACCACACCGCGGGCGTAGGCGAGCGGGTGGTCGGCCTGCCGCAACCGGTCCCAGCGCTGCCACAGGGCGACCAGGGCATCCGCCGCGAGGTCGTCCGCCGCGTCGGACTCGCCGGTCAGGAGGTGTGCCAGACGGGCGAGTTCGGCGTAGTGGCGTTCGAAGAATTCGTGGAACTCCGCGGACGCGTCATCGAGGACCATCCCCCGGTCGCCCTCTCCTTGCCATGATGTGCGCATTGGTTGCGTGTTTAACAACAACGGGGGGCGCAGCCTAGCAGTGCCGGGCCCGGGATTCGAACGGCGGTCGTGCAAGGTTGCGGCGCGGTGAAGGCCGACCGGCGGGCTGGTCAAGGCCGGGGGAACCGGACGCCGGTCGGCTGCGCGACGTCCGGCTGTACGGCGGTGCCGTCGACGACCAGCGGCGCCAAGGGAATGCCCGTGACCAGTCCGCGCCTGCGCCACGGTTGCGGCGCGGCGTGCTTCGTTGCCCTCATGCCCGTCCATCCGGTTGTTCGAGTCGGCCTTCCGGTTCCCAGTTGCCGCGGAGGACGAGAAGGTTGCCGCCCCCGACGCTGTTTTCCCGGCGACCGGTGCACGGCACGAAAGGGAACCGTTCCCCAGGACCCGATGCCTTCCGTGTGCCAGGTGGGCCGGGTTTTTGAGATCCCGGTGGCCGGCCACCGGTCTTCACGTCCGTAAGGATCACCAGCACTTCAGGAAGCACCCTGACTCGATGAAGCGATCTTGGCACCTTGTCCTGGCGTCGGCTCTCGTCGCGGGAGCCGTCACACCGGTGGTTGCGGTGGGCAGCGCGGTCGCCGCAGACGGCGACATCACCTCGGCCGTCCTGGCGAACCGTGATGTCGTCCTGACCGGCAACGCGGTCGTGCGCGTCCCGCAGGGAACCCACACGTACACCGGCGTGATCAGCGGTGAAGAAGCCCTTCGCGTGTCCGGCACCGGCACGCTGGTCCTCGCCAAGGACAGCTCGACCTGGCCGACGCCCGCTGGAAGGGGAAGATCGCCTCCTCCTACCCGCACGACGACGACGCGGTCCTCTACCTCTACACCCTCTACGTGGAGAAGTACGGCTGGGACTGGCTCGCTCGACTGGCCACCCAGGACCTTCAGTTCGCCCGCGGCAGCTACACCCCGAGCGCGGCTGTCACCAGCGGCCAGAAGGCCATCGGCATCGGCGGCTCCGGCGCGCCGCTGTCCACCGGGCCGGTCAAGTGGGTGCTGCCCGAGCAGGCGCCGTTCATGTCCTGGGGACAGCGGGCCGCGATCCTCAAGCAGGCCAAGAACCCCACCGCCGCCAAGCTGTACCTGAACTGGCGGCTCTCCGTCGAGCAGCAGAAGGCCGCCGCCAACGGCTGGTCGTCCGCACCGATGTCACCCCGCCGACCGGGCTGAAGCCCGTCTGGGAGTACCCCAACGGCAACCTCGACGGCTTCCCTCGCTTCATGGCCGACCGCGCGGCGATCGAGCGCTGGAAGCAGACCTTCGCCCTGTACTTCGGTGAGGTGAAGGGCGACCCCTCACCGGGCTGGCTCGGCCTGCACCCCGGAGCCTGACCGCCGACCGGTGCCGCCCGGCCCCGCACTCCCCGCGCGATGGGCCGGCGGCCCGGCAACTCCTGGCCGTCATACAGGCGACGGACAGACTCAGCGACTCCGGCCCTGCCGACGCTCCTCCCCAGTACTCCAGTGCGGTTTCATGATCTGTCTGGCGAGTTCGTCGGCGGATCGTCGTTGGTAGTGGCAGCGCCGGGCTGTGGCCTGGTGTTATCTGCTCCAGTTGGACCAGTGCAGCAGCCTGGCTGTGAACGTGACCGGAGCGGTGAAGACGGCGGCGAGAAGGTGGCGGATCTCCGGGACGGTCACTGGGACAGGTGTGTTGGTGCAGCTGGGGTGGAGTGGGCCGGTGGGCCGGTCCTGGTCGGCGCCGCCGGCAAGGCGGCCAGAAGGCCGGGGCGAGCATGGCGAGTGTGATGTGCGGTGCCATGAGGTCCAGTGTCTGACCGGGTTGAGCTGTCCCGACTCCACGCAACTCGGGGCAGGCCGGGGACTCCACAAATCTCAGTACAGCTCACAACGACATCAGCCACGGCGACCTGGTCCGCAACAACCCCGACCAGACCATGACCGTCGACCCCTGCCACCTGCAGTTCCTCTACCAGGGCAAGTCCCCCACCGCACCGGCGAACACTCCCTACGACCGACTGCCGTACCGACCAGGCGTCCTCACCCTGAAGCACTGACCTACCCGGCCCCCGGTGATCGTGCTCGTGATCGGGTGCGTTCTGCCGGCGCGGAGACGAGCGGTTCACGGCGTGGGCAGCTCCACCTGCGGACCGACACTCACCGCCTCGAAGAAACCCCAGCCGCACGGCGCTTGGGTTTCTTCTTTCGTGGACTTTCACTGTGGGTCCGGCGCGACGCACTACGACGCCGCTGCGGATACTCGGGGCCGCAGGCTGTTGTGCCTGCGGCCCCGCTCGGGTGTCGGGGTCAGGACGGGTCGCCGTACTGCAGACCGCGTCCGTTGGTGCCGATGTAGACGCGCCCGAAGGTGTCGGGGTCGCCGGTGATGACGCCGAGGCTTCCGATGGCGCCCCACTGGTGGGCGTCGTCGTTGATGCGGAGCCAGGTGGCGCCCTTGTCGGTGGAGCGGAAGACTCCGGTGACGTCCTTGACGGTGCCGATCAGGTACAGAGCCTGGTAATCGGCGCCCGGTGCGGCCTTGCCGAAGCCGAGGGCGGAGGCGGACTTCACCGTGCTGAGTGTGGTGAAGGTGCGGCCGCCGTCGGTGGAGTGCAGCAGCCCCCTGTCGCCGGCGGCGATCCACAGGTCGCCGTTGATGCCGGGGACGGCGGTGAGCCGGCCGGAGGGGAGGTTGGTGGCGCGGGGGGTGAAGGTCGCGCCGCCGTCGGTGCTGGCGTTGAGTGTGCCGTTGGTCAGTGCGTAGAAGGTGCTGGCCGAGGAGCGGTCGGCGACGACGACGGCGTCGGTGCCCAGGCCGCTGACCTTCGACCAGTGCGCTCCCTTGTCGGTCGAGCGGTAAGGGGCCTGACCTGATTCGGCCCAGACGATGGTGGAGCCGTCCGCCGAGAGGGCGACATGGCCGCTGTTCGCGCTGGGGACGGGTTCGGCCGTGAAGCCGTTCCAAGTGCTGCCGCCGTCGGTGGAGTAGGCGCCGTCCTGCGCGCCGCCGGTGCCGACACGGACCATCACCGAGGGGTTGGACTGGGCGAAGTCGATGTCGGTGCTGCTGCTTATCAGCGGGTTCTTCATCCGTCCGCCGGGCACCTCGGTCAGGGAGTCGTGGCGGAAGCCGCCCTGGTCGCCCATGGAGGTGATGACGGTGGCGCCGCCGGGCGGGGCGATCGCGTCCGCCAGCGAGGTCTCCTCCAGCCCGCGGGCCCCGGAGGCAGCCCAGTGGCTGGTGCCACCGCTGTCGGAGGCGTTGGCGTCCTTGCTGCGCCAGATGCCGTTGCCGGTGCCGTACAGCACATGCCCGGAGTTGAAGGGGTCGATGGCCAGCGCGGTCATCCAGTGCCCGGTGTGGGTGCCGACGTACGGAGCGCCGGAGGCATCGCGCTGCGAGGCGTCGGCCAGCGCCTTCCAGGTCGTGCCGCCGTCGGTGGTGCGGTAGATCTCGTCCTCGGGCCACCAGCGGTCGAGGGTGGTGACCATCACCGTGGAGGGCTTCTGCGGGTCGACGGCCAGACCGGAGAACCCGTAACTGCCCTGCGAGGGAGAGATGTTCTTCCACGCGCCGCCGGACGGCGTGTACTTCCACACCGAGCCCGCCGTCGCGTCGTTGGGGCCGATGTCGTTGCTGTACGTCAGGTACAGCGAACCGTCACCGGAGACGACACCGTGCTGCGGCATCTGGCCGGTGGGCCGCCCGGAGACGGCTTGCCAGGTGCTGCCGCCGTCGGTGGAGCGGTACAGGGAGGTGTCCTTGTCGTTGACGCCGACGTAGACCGTGTTACTGCCGGCCGGGCCGTACGTCAGGAAGGAGATGCCCGCGCCGCTGCTCGCCCCGTCCTTGACGGGAAACGAGGAGACCTGACTCCATGTCGCGCCGTAATCGGTGCTGCGCCACAGGCCGTTCTTGCGGGTGCCCAGCAGCAGGGTGCCGTGGTCCGCGGGGTCGATCACGAGCCGCTCGCCCGCCCCGCGGCCGGGTTCGTTGCCGCCCAGCTTGAACGGCAGATCGGTGCGCTGGAAGGTGCGGCCCCGGTCGGTGGAGCGCAGGATCGCGCCGTTGCCGGCCCACTCGTTGGTGTAGGTGCCCGTCGAGAGGTAGAGCCGGCTGGGGTCGACGGAGTCGGTGGCCAGCGAGTCGATGCCCAGCAGGTTCCAGTCCTTCTCACCGAGCCAGTCGGTCAGCGGGATCCACTGCTCCGCCCCGGTGTCCCAGCGGTAGGCGCCGCCCATGTCGGTGCGCGCGTACAGCAGGCCCTTCTCCTTCTGGTTGAACACCAGTCCGGTGACGTAACCGCCGCCCACCACCTGGGCGTTCTTCCACGCATACGGTCCGGACGCAGGCTTGGCGTCCGCGCTGCCGGCTCCACCCGCCAAGGGGTCGGCCATCTTCACCAGCTTCCACTGCTGGTTGGTGCTTCCCAGGCCGGGATACTGGATGATGGCCGCCCCGTTGGCCGAGGAGCCTCCGGAGACGTCCAGGACCTGGCCGCTCCTGCGGGAGGTGAGGGTGACGGCGTCGGAACCGCTCACATCGTCGATCCGCCATTGCTGGGAAGGGGAGGAGCTTTCGGTCTGCTGCTCAGCGGCGGCCGACCGAGCGGTTGAATTGCCCGCTATGCCCAGGACCTTGCCGCTGTTGCGGTTCACCAGCTCGTAGTAGCCGTCCCCGATGGGCTTCAGCTTCCACTGCTGGTTGGCGGTGTGCTGGTCGGTCCACTGCTGCATCCGGGTGCCGTCGGCGGTGGAGAAGCCGTTGACGTCCAGCACCTTTCCGCTGCGCACGGAAACCAGCTCGTAGTAGGCATTGCCGTCGACCGTCGCGGCCTGCGAGTCCTCCTGTACGAACAGGAGATACGGCACGACGGCGAGGGGCGCGCCGAGCAGCACAGCGGTGGCAGTCCAGCGACGGCGGTGACGCCCGCGGCGCTCGCCGCGCGTGGGGTTCTTCATGAGGAGGTGCTCTCCTTGCATACCGTTCACGGAGGAAAAGCGGATCGCGGCCACCGGGACTGGCCGGATCCGACTCCTTGTGGTCACAGGCACCGCAAAGGTTGCCGCGAGCCGGAAACTTTTTCACTGCCTGACGCTGTCGGGGATGCTTCGGCGGGACAGGGCATGTGCTGGCGGAGGTTCCGAAACGTCCGGCGGACCCGGGCTGGGAGAGCCGGCCGGGGACGGCCGGCTCTCCCACGGGTGGTGCAGGTCCTTGGCCAGGGGAGGGCGGGCGAGTCGGAGCTGTGTGCGGGCGGCGGTGATCAGCCAGGCCCACCGGTCGACCGCTTCCGGCCATCGCAGCAGGGAGAACAAGTGTCGGCTGCACCGCCGACGCGCGACAGCTTGCTTGACTGGCATGCCTCTTGGCCGGGTGCCTTAGGCACTCGCACTCGCCAAGGCGTTCCGGGCTGCCTCTTCGGACCAGCCGATTCGTATCTCAAGCCCGCTCGCGCACGTCTCCTGCCGCCGCTCTGCGAAGCCGTGTCCACAGCGTGCCCGTACGGGCGGTCGACCACGGTCAACAGCGGTGTGATCCTGCGCTTCGGGGCGCCACCCCCAAAGACCTAAGAGCAGGTCAGCGGCCGCCCGGCAGCGAAGCGCCGTCCCTTCCCAAGCGGAGAGCGCGAGTTCGATTCTCGTCACCCGCTCCATGACGAAGGCCCAGGTCATCGACCTGGGCTTATGTGTCTTCGCGGACCACTCCCCATCGAGCGTGGTCCACGAACGGGTCGGCGGGAGGGGCGAGGAGGCCGCCGTTGAGGGTCTGGCCGCACTCAGTTACGAGGTCACCGCTGCCCGGGCCCGACCCAGTTCGCGGCCGGCTGGCCCCGGCCAGGACGTTGGCGGGATGATGGCCGGCATGCGCATCCGCATCGACGCCGTCGATTTGCCCGGCCTCACCTGCCCGGCTCCCGTCGACGGCAAAGTTCCTGAGTACCGCAACGTCCATGTCGCCGTGCAACGCCGCGACCGTCCGGCCGAACTCCTCGCACCGCAGCCCGGTGACGCGCGGTCCGCGACCTGGACCCTGGAGTGCACCACGAGCGTCTCTCCGTCCGGCATCGAGGTCAAAGGCCCCTACGTGCAGGACCGTCTGGGCTATCGGTTCATTTACCTGTCGTGGGGCACGGTCGACGAGTCGGGCACCTTCACGATGTTCCGCCGCGCCAAGCTGATGCTTGACGTCATCCCCGCCGACGTACTCGCCGCCGCCACACGTGAGGGAATGTTGGTCGGACGCCTCGGCCTGACCGACGCACAGGGCGGTCCTCTGTGCGCACGAGTCCAGCCCCCGCACATCACCTGGACGGCCGAACGCGCCGGCTAGGAGAGGTCGCACGCCGTCCCGGCCGACATCAGCGCCGACAGGACGCTCAATGGCGGCCACTGACCAGCATCCTTATGACTACCCAGACGCGTCGACCGACGGCCGCGCTTGCGGGTCCAGGAGATCCGTACCAAGTGAGGACAGCACCGCAGCGCCAGACCGTCGACCTGATGGTGGCCGCCAACGGCCGAGCTGCAGCGGCTCACTCTTCCGCGTAGCAGGGGCGCATTGCGCCGGAAGGTGTATGCACGCGCGAAGCCGCCCCAAGGTGGACATCCCCACCAGCCAAGCCAGGCGCAGAGCCCGTTCGTGCACGCGCTCTTCCGGCCGTTCTTCCAAACCGTGCCCATGGTGTGCCCGTAAGAGCGGACAATCACGGTCAACAGCGGTGCGATCCGCCCCTCACAACTACCTCAGCGAGAAGCCATCTGCGCAGGTCACAGGCTTAGAGACCGCTCAAGCGCCGTCGCTTCCCAAGCTGAGAGCGCGAGTTCGATTCTCGTCACCCGCTCCATGATGAGACCCCAGGTCAGTGACCTGGGGTCTGTGTGTTGCTGGAGCCCCCCGGACGCCGACCCGTCGAGCACACGAAGATCGGGCACGGGGAGGGCACGAGTGCTTGGCGGATGCCACGCAGCCACCGCTCACGTTTGCCAAAGGGCGCCGATGGCCTGAGGTTTCGTGGCCGACTTGGCAAGCGTTCGCATGTCCTGGCCTTCGGCCTGCCGTTCCCTCGGTGAGGCCGAGTCACGTGCCCCTGCGCCTGAAGGCGACCGCTGACCAGGTCCCGTCTGTGGATGGGACTTCAGTACCAGGTCACTCCGTCAAAGTGGCGGATCGTCGGGCAGCACCCGGAATGCCTTGTGGCGGCCCAGCGGGCAGACAGCCCGGAAGCCGCACCGGTCGAGGGTGAGAATCGCGTCCAAGTGCGGAGCTCGATCGGCCCGCGGGCCGCAAGACCGCCGCGGTCGCCCCGCCGGAACCGCCGTGTGGCCTTCCTCTCGCTGCTGGGGTCTCGGCGCGTTCGTCGGCATGTCGTCAGCTGATGGCGACGGCAGCCGCGCCCAAGCCGTCGAAGGAGGTCACGGCGCTGCGACCGGACAGACTCGACGGCAACAGTGCGGCCCGGGAGAGCAATTCCTGTGGTCGCGAAGTGAGAAATCGACACGGCGCACGAGAAATATTCCTGAGGTGGGAGACGGCCAGGAATTGTTCACCGCGTGGGGTCGCTCACGCCGTGCTACTGTCAGTATCAGTTGCAGGTGTGGTTGCCAGAATGGTTTTCCGGCGGCTGATCATCACGGCGACACGGAAAGCGCACAGAGCGTATTCCTGACACCGTCTCCGAAGGAGAAACAAAATGGCTACTGGCACCGTGAAGTGGTTCAACGCGGAAAAGGGCTTCGGTTTCATCGAGCAGGACGGCGGCGGCGCCGACGTCTTCGCCCACTACTCCAACATCGCCGCCCAGGGCTTCCGTGAGCTGCTGGAAGGTCAGAAGGTTTCGTTCGACATCGCGCAGGGCCAGAAGGGCCCGACGGCCGAGAACATCGTTCCCGCCTGACGCGTCGGCACTGACGCATACTTCGCAGCTGGGGCCCGCACCTTGGGGTGCGGGCCCCAGCTCGCTTCATTTTCAGGGCGATTCAGCCCTGTTTTTTTCGGCTCGTTCTCGCGATTCTCTGCGCCGTTCTTTTTACTGCGGAAATTCCTTGATACGCGCCCACGTCGAGGAAGGTTCCGCATGAACCGTGCACGCACAACTCGCACACGCACGACTCGCACATACGACCGCTTCGGAGGAAGTGCTGCTGTCGGCCGCTCCGGTGTTCAGAGCCGCTCCAAGGGCAACGGAAATCGGCGGGCCGCACAGGGTGAGTTCGCACCGCCGAAGACGACCACACCGGCGTTGCCCGCCGTCGAGACGTTCGCCGATCTCGCCATGCCGACGCCGTTGCTGGCCGCGCTCGGCCACGAGGGCGTGACCGTACCGTTCCCCATCCAGGCGGCGACCCTGCCGAACTCCCTGGCCGGCCGTGACGTACTCGGTCGTGGCCGCACCGGGTCGGGCAAGACGCTCGCCTTCGGCCTCGCGGTAATGGCCCGCACGGCAGGCCGGCGCGCCGAACCACGGGAGCCGCTGGCCCTGATCCTCGTACCCACCCGTGAACTCGCCCAGCAGGTCACCGACGCGCTCACCCCGTATGCCCGCGCCGTCCGGCTGCGGCTGGCCACCGTGGTCGGCGGAATGTCGATCGGCAGGCAGGCGAGTGCGCTGCGGGCCGGGGCCGAGGTCGTCGTCGCGACACCGGGGCGGCTCAAGGACCTGATCGACCGGGGCGACTGCCGACTTCGGGACGTCGCCGTCACTGTCCTGGACGAGGCCGACCAGATGACCGACATGGGCTTCATGCCCCAGGTCACCGCCCTGCTCGACCAGGTGCGGCCGGAGGGCCAGCGGATGCTCTTCTCGGCGACCCTGGACCGTAACGTGGACCTGTTGGTCCGTCGCTACCTGACCGACCCGGTGGTCCACTCCGTCGACCCGTCGGCCGGTGCCGTCACCACGATGGAGCACCACGTACTCCACGTGCACGACGCGGACAAGCACCGGACGACCACCGAGATCGCGGCACGGGACGGCCGGGTCATCATGTTCCTGGACACCAAGCACGCCGTGGACCGGTTGACCGAGCACCTCCTCAGCAGCGGCATCCGCGCCGCCGCCCTGCACGGTGGCAGGTCCCAGCCGCAGCGCACCCGGACCCTGGCTCAGTTCAAGGACGGTCACGTCACGGTGCTGGTCGCCACCAACGTCGCGGCCCGCGGCATCCACGTCGACAACCTCGACCTGGTCGTCAACGTGGATCCGCCCGGCGACCACAAGGACTACCTGCACCGTGGCGGTCGTACGGCCCGTGCGGGGGAGTCCGGCAGCGTCGTCACCCTGGTGACACCCGGCCAGCGCCGCGGCATGAGCCGGCTGATGGCCTCGGCCGGTATCACCCCGCGCATCACTCCGGTGCGCTCGGGTGAGGCGGAGCTGAGCCGCATCACCGGCGCCCAGGCGCCGTCCGGTGTCCCGGTCGTCATCACCGCTCCGGCCGTGGAGCGTCCCCGCCGCACGTCTTCCCCGTCCCGTGGCCGTCAGGGCCGCACCGGCCAGGGGCGGCCCGCCGGCGCGGCGGTGCGCCGCAGGGCACAGCGGCGCACCGCCATCGACTCGGCGGCCTAGGCCCTGCACGACCCCGGAGCCGCAGCGGTCTCCCCAGGCCGCAATGGCCACCAAGCCGACCAACCCGCACCGCAGGAGGCACTTTTGACGCCCACTCAGACGCAGGGCCGCGTGGCGGACCCCGCATCGACGACCGTGGTCGACGGCATGGAAGCGTACGGGCCTCGGGTCTGTGACGACATGACCGTCGAGGTGGCTCTGGCCGTCATGGCGGGTGCACGTGTCGAGTACCTGACTGTGTGCGACGGCGACGACCAGAGCACGGGTTCGATCACTCTGGCCCGGCTCGCCGTTCTCCGTGCCAGTTCCACGTACACGGACCGCATCCGTCTGCGGGACGTCCTCGGCAGCCGGCTCCGGCCTGTTCCCGTCCGCGGCTGATCCACCCCGCCCGGGTCAGTTCCTCTCCGTCATGCCTGGGAGGCATCATGCGTTGTGTCATCGCCCAGTACCCGTTCGACCTGACCAAGATCGGGGTGCTGGCCTCGATGAAGGGCGTCAAGCCCGAGCTGGTCACGGGCGCGTCCGTGACCATCGGCCGCCGCCGCTACCCCGTCAAGCAGGTGGGCCAGGTCACCACGGGACAGGACCGCCGTGACTTCACCGTCGGCGAAGTCACCCGGGCCATGGCGCGCCTCGGCTTCACCTGCCACGACGGCCCCGAGGCCGCGCCCGTGAGCGTTCCCCTTCCGCTCCGGACCCCGTCGGCACTGCTCGACGGCACCTGCCCTGTGGGCGTATGAGGACGGGCGGGTAACCGCCCTCAAGATTCCGGTGGGGGCTCTGTCGACGCGCGTCGACAGAGCCCCCACCGCTGTGTCCTCGTCCGCTCGGAGAC
This sequence comes from Streptomyces sp. NPDC086549, assembly GCF_044746205.1. NCBI lineage: Bacteria > Bacillati > Actinomycetota > Actinomycetes > Kitasatosporales > Streptomycetaceae > Streptomyces > Streptomyces sp. NPDC086549. The sequence goes on from NZ_JBIVBS010000031.1 coordinate 33,302, forward strand.
TCTGGCGACTCTTGGCCGAGCAGCGGGGCGGGGACAGCGTCTCACCGGTCGAAGTAGCTGAAATCACCCACGGTCCATGCGCTGACGTCCTTGATCGCGACTCGGTACATGCCGCCCGTCTCCGGGATACCGAGGCTGCCCTGCAGGATCCGCGCGAGATGGAAGTGCAGATGCGTGGGATCTCCGCCGCGGCCGGGCCGTCGCCCTCGCGGGCCGCCGGTGAAGACGTCGGAGAACGGGCCGAGGCGGTCCGATCCCTTCAGGACCTCCGCCACCCGCTCCCTCCACACGGCCTCGGGAGCCAGCCGGCCGGTGATGACGGCGCCGCCGACGACCACGGTCAGCGACATCTGATTGCTTTGCTCGGACTCCACCGCGGCGGAGAGAGCGACAAGCAGTTCATCAGGGTTCGACATGAGAGCTGATCCTATTCAGCTGCCTGTCTCGGGCCCGCCCCGCGGGGGGTGAAGCAGCTTCGCGGACGGCGGGAGGCGGTTCTTGACCGAGCGGCGAGGGGCCCCATCCGTCGTGGAGCCGCGCGCGACGACCCAGGGGGAGGTCATCGTCGCAGGTGGCAGGATTCCTCCTCTGCCATAGGGGTGAAATCTACTCTTGCCAGAGTAGACATTACCTCGCGGCATGGTTACGCTTCCTGTCGTAGAACACGGTCGAACGAGACCCGGCAGAAACGAACTGGCGGGTAGCTGTACACGAAGTTCGCAGGTCAGTGCGGCTCTCGAGCCTCGAAGCCAAGGTTTCCCAGAACGGCGACGGCGCTGGGAGCCGCACTGGGCGGCTCGCATGTCGAGGAGCTGCCGCAGCAGTACCGCAGTGCCGATTCATCCAGTGGTTGGTTCAGAGAAGAGCGGAGGAGCAGACGCCATCAGGATCGCCCGGCCCGAGTAGCACTCGGCCCGGGTACCGCAAGACCCCGGAATGGATGGTGGTCCCCGGTCAAGCAGCTGCGATTCCCCGCTACCCCGCCCTCTGCCGGGCCGGGTAGCGGAAACAGAAGGTCGGCACAGCAGTAGGGCCGACAGATGGTGTTGAATTTCCTTCGGGGCCTTGGTGCCGTACGGCACCAAGGCCCCTCGACGCGTTGCACAGCGAGGTGACATGACAGCGGACAACCCTCTTAGTGATTTTCTGGACGATGACGACTACCCCGCCTACACGATGGGCCGGGCAGCCGAGATGCTCGGCACCACCCCGGGCTTCCTTCGAGCCATCGGCGAGGCTCGTCTGATCACTCCGCTCCGCTCGGAGGGCGGGCATCGCCGGTACTCCCGCTATCAACTGCGGATCGCCGCTCGCGCCCGCGAGCTCGTCGACAGGGGCACTCCGATCGAGGCCGCCTGCCGCATCGTCATCCTCGAGGACCAGCTCGAGGAAGCTCAGCGCATCAACGCCGAGTACCGTCGTGCCGCGGACGAGGCGGCCGGCAGCTCCGGTTCCAGCTGATCGCGTGGACTCGGGCCACCCGGAGCGCCTTGTGGTGGCCACACGAGAGTGCGGGCCGGAAGTCCCGCGGTGGGGGTGACGACAGCGTCGGCTGTCGTGGGAGCGACGGGATGGAGCTGGGCCGGTTCCCGCCCGTCCGGCGCCCCCAGCCCTCACCGGGCCGACCTCAAGGGGCCGATTGCCTTCGGCGGCTTCGTACACAGCCTGCATGATCTTCTTGCGGTACGTCTTCCGCTCGCGCAGTGGTGCCATGACGTGCCGTCCCTCACCATCCCCAGTCGTGCCGAAGTCGATGTCATCAGCGGTCGCTGTCGTGGTGGGGCGGGTCGGACCGGCCGGAGGGCGGACGGCCACCCTGGCAAGCCGATGTGCCGCGGCAGGTTCGACGGCCGATGGTCACGTTCATGGCGCGGACCTGCCCTCGGGCTCGTCTGCGACAGCCCGATGTTGTTGATCACCGGGGAACGACACCCGCGTAGGAGTCGGTGTGCGAACAACTCCCGGTGGCTTCAGGCTGCTCCGCTCCCGAGCCCGAAAGTATGCGTGTGACCAGCTGTTTTCCTGGCTCGGGAGCGACTGGTCAGAGCCTGTCCTCGGCGCGTGGGGCCTCCTTGCCGACCGCTGCGGCGAGGGCGAGCCGTACAGCGGTGTCGTGGAGGCGCCGCCGTGCCGACCGTGCGGCCGGGTACTCGCCGGGGGACCATCGAGGCACCAGCGTCTTCGGGACCCCGGCGGCCGGGGCCCCGGAGGCGGTGCGGTCTGTGCAGGAAAGGGCGGCGGCGTGGTGGACGGCGTGAGGCCCGATGACGAGCGGGCGTGGCTGCCGCCGGCAGCGGAGCCGGGTCTGTGGCAGCAGGTGGTCGAGCAGCTGGGCACGGCTGTGACCGTGATCGACCCGGCGGGGCGGATCGTCGCGGTCAACCCGGCCGCCGAGCGGCTGCTGGGGCGCGCGGCAGCGGTGATGTACGGGCAGGACCTGCATGACCTGTGCCATCGGGATCCGGGAGGCGCCCGCATCCCGCGAGAGCGGTGTCCGCTGCTGCGGGCACTGGCCGAGGGGCGGTCGGCTCGCGGGGACGACGACAGGTGCCTGCGGGGCGACGGACGGCTGATCCCGATCTCCTGGTCGGCCACGCCTCTGACGGACGACGGCGTCTGCGAGAGCATGGTCGTGCTGACCGTCGAGACCGCGGCGGACCTCCGTGTCCGTAGGGAACGTGCGGAACGCGCGGAACAGGCGGAACGTGCGGAGCAGTCAGAGCGGGCGGAACAGGCGGAACGAGCCGCTCATACGAGCGCTCTGGAGAGTCTCACCGAGCGGTTGACACTCGTCGCGGAGATCACCGACGTACTCGGTCAGACCCTGGAGGTGGACGAGGCCCTCGCCCGGTTGAGCCGGCTCCTGGTTCCCCGCCTCGCCGACTGGGCCGCGGTGGACCTCCGGGTCGGCTCCCGTCAGGTGCACCGAGTTGCCGTGACCGGCCCCGAGGGCCGTGACGCCGGGCAGGAGGACTGGCGTGGCAATCTGCCCCCGGCCGGGAAGGCGGCCCACTCGCCCCTGGTCCAGGTACTGAACGGAGGCGGCCCCGTCCTGCAGGACCGGGCGGACCTGGACGCACCGCCCGGCTCCCCGCTGGCCACCGTCCACAGCGCCTTCCTCGGAGCAACCGGCGCGTCATCCGTCATCACGGTGCCGCTGGGCAGCGGACGGCAGGTCACCGGTGCGCTGACGCTGGTGCGCACCGACCCGGCACGGCCCTTCGACACCGGCGATCTGGACGTGGTGAGCGACATCGGCCGCCGGGTCGGCCTGGTCATCGACAACGCCCGCCGGTTCGGCCGGCAGCGCGCGGTCGCCGAGGCCATGCAGCGCAACCTCCTTCCCCCGCTGCCCGAGCACGGCCGGTTCCAGCTGGCCGCCCGGTACCAGCCCGCTCCGCCCGGCTCCCAGGTCGGTGGCGACTGGTACGACGCGTTCACCCTGAGGGACGGCACGCTCGCCCTGGTCATCGGCGACGTCCTGGGCCACGATCTGACCGCAGCGGCCGGCATGGCGCAGCTGCACGGCATCCTTCGCTCCCTCGCCTGGGACCACACCGGGCCGACCGGCGCCGTCGTGGACCGCCTCGACGACGCCATGCACGCCATCACCACCGTGCGGATGGCCACCCTCGTCCTGGCCCGGGTGGAAGGTCCGGACACCGGCCCCTGGACACTGCGCTGGACCAGTGCCGGGCACCCGCCGCCCCTGCTGCTGAGCCCCGACGGGAACGCGCAGTACCTCGAAGCCGGGCAGGGACTCATCCTCGGAACCCACCTGGGCGCCGGCGGTCATCGGCCGAGCGCCGCCCACGCCCTGCCGCCGGGGTCCACGCTCCTGCTCTACACCGACGGGTTGGTCGAAGTTCCCGGCAGCGACCTGGACACCGAACTCGACCGACTGCGCCGCCATGCCCTCGCCCTCGCCCACGAACCGCTGGACACCCTGTGCGACCAGCTGTCCGCCCGGATGCCCCCGGGCAGCACCGACGACATCGCCCTCCTCGCCCTGCGCCTGCCCGTGCCCTGACCGGTGCGGAGGCGTGATGCATGACGGGGTGGCCGCTCACGCCCCCGGAGCCAGCACCAGAATGCGGAACGGACCGGGCGGCACGGCCTGGAGGGTGTCGTCGGCGTACCGCCAGCCCCAGGACCGCATCGTCTCAGCGGTCCTGTCGTCCCGGACGTCCACCAGCGCGACGCCGAGCGCAGCGCCGTGGTCGGCGAGCAATCGCCGCTGCAGGCGCCGGGCGAGGTTCCAGACATGGTCCCGGTACTCCCGGCGCACGCGAGGCGGGACGACGATCCCGGAGACGACGAAGAGCCGCCCGGAGCCGGCGCGGCGGAGCAGAGTCCCCCGAACGTGTCCGTCGAAGCCCGCCCACCACGGACCCGCGCCACCCGTGGGGAAGCCGTAGGCGTATCCGGTCAGGGCGGTGGTCTCCGCGATCAGCAGCGAGAACCCCGGTCGTCGTGCGTCGGCCGTGAGATGGCGCAGGAAGGCGACACGCGCCTGGTTCCACGCCCATGGATCGCCACCGGAGGTCTCCGCGTACAGGTCGCCCAGCTCCTGCAGACGGTCCGCGACCTGACCACGCGTCAGCGGGCGGACGCGTTCTGCGACCTGGGGCGAGGATCTGCGCCCCGCCTTCGGCGGGCCTGGTATGCGGGTACGCGGCCTGCCCCGTGCGGGCCGGAGCGCGGGGAGGGTCAAGGTCGTCGGGAGGAACACCTGCGCGGTCATGACCAACCCTGCCCCACGCGGACGAAAGCCGCCCCGGCGTCGTCGATCCCCGAGAACGGCACCGATGCCTGAGGCGGTGCGCGCCGTGCCCTCGGTGTCTCCACGGTACTCCCGGCCGGGCCCGCCTCGGCGACTGCGCCCCGGCGGTCGCTGTTCTCCCGGCCCAGGCCGGCTCGCGTGGCCAACGGGCTCGGCCGGGCGACCGGCAGGTGGCCGGTCGGCCGGTCATGGGACGCACAGCCGCCCTTACCCGGCATACCCTTCAAAAGGGGGCCGCCGTGGAAACGCGACGCAGCCCCCGCACCGTCGCCCGGCGTGTCGGGCAGCGACCGGAAGCATGGTTCGTACCCGTCGCCTGCCAGGAGGTCCGTATGGAGCACGAGCCCTTGCCCCCCGAGAGCCACGCCGAGGTCCGCATCGTCGCCGCGACGCCGGAGGTCGCCCGTCGCGTCGCCGCAGTGCTCCGGCGCTGCTTCGACTCGACCGAGCAGCGCAGCTACCCCGCCGGCCGCGAAGGAGGGACCCGGCTCCATCTCACCCTCGACACCACGCACACCGCGGAACCCGCACGGTCCTGGCTCGCGACCAGCGGTTCGACAGAACAGGCGCACGCACACGCCGACGAGGTATGACCCGGGTCCGTGAGGCCACGAGGATCCGCCGTCGCGTCCGTCCCCGCGCGGCCGTCACCCCGGAGAACGACAGCCATGACGAAACTCCGCGAACGCAAGAACAACCGGGAGGCGGTCCTGCGATCCCTGTACGGGGCCGTCGAACTCAATCGCCCCGAGGTCAGCGGAGCGGCGCTCCGCGCCGAGCTGGGCCTGCCCGACGAGGACCTCTCCGCCGCCTGCGCCTATCTGGCTGACGAGGGCCTGATCAGCGTGGACTGGACGTCGCACCGGACCCCCGCGGCCGTCTCGCTGACACATGAGGGTATCTGCCTGATGGAGGAGCTGGAAGAAGAGGAACAGGAGAAGACAGAGCCGGACGACTGACCCGTCCGCTTCTTCTCGACCAGGAGTAGCCTGACCGCACCGAGAGCTTCTCGCGCAGCGCTTCCGGCGGTGCCGTTCCCGGCGACGGACGGAACGGGCAGTCGTCCTACGGCTCCCGGGACGGGACCGCACGATGGAACCCAGCACTACGCCGGCCGAAGTCGCGTTCGGTGCCGACGCGCACACATACCGCATGCCCCTGCCCCGCCTGGCCCTCACCCCGGACGTCAGCCACGGCCCGTTGGACGGGGCCTGGTGGCCGCGCAGCGGCGCGCTGGAACTCGAACTCCCCTCGCTCGTCGGCTCGTTGGAGCCGGACCCGGGGGCCGCGATACGGGTCACCGTGGACCCCGCCGAATGGCCCGACGCGCCGCGCACGGTCATGGCGCCCGGCCGGGTGATCGCCGTGGAGCCGGCCGGACCCGGAAGCGACGCGCACGTCATCACTCTGGACTGCGGCACCGTTGGACGCTGGGTGCTCCTGGTCGTCCCGCCCGAGGAGCCCGCCGGAACAGCCGCCCGGCTGCTGGCCACCGCCGCCGACCCCGAGAACCCGCTGACCGCCGCGCGCATGCTGGTGCTCGCCTGCGGGTCCCCCCAGGCCGTTCAGGCACTGGGGGAGGGCCCGGTAGGCGCGACCGGGGAGGCGGAATGAGGGACGGGGCCCCTGGGAGCCCACGGCAGGGACCATCGACCGGCCTCAACCACCGTCCTCGCGCGAGCCGTTGCCCACTCAAGACGAAGCGCCTGCGCTCTTCGAGCAGTGCCGCATCGTCCGCGCGCGTGGCGAACTGGACACGCGGACCGTGGCACCACTGGTCCGCGCCCTGGCCGAGGCCCGCGCGGCCCGGCCCGGACGGCTCCTCCTGCATCGTGGACCTGAGCGAGGTGACCTTCACCGACTCCAGCATCCTGACGCCACTGTGCGAGGCGTGGTCCAACTGCCGCGCTCGGGGCGGCTGGATGCGCATCGTCCACGACGACCACACGACCGACCTGGTCTTCCGCCACTGGCCTGCTCGACCGTTTCCCCGCCTACGCGAACGCACAGGACGCCTGGGAGGGACGAACGTCCGACTCCGCACTCCGCCACCGCGAGCGCGCTCCTGGCCGCCGAGGCGCACCATCCGGCCGAGGACGACGTACCGCGCCGAACCACTCGACAGGACACCTCATGAGCAACCGACTACGCCCCCTGCCACCGGCCCCGCCCCTCCTCCGCCTGTACCTCGCCCCCGAGAGCACCGTGCCACGCCGTATCGACGGGGCCTGGTGGCCGCGTACCTTCGATCTCCTGGCGGAACTCCCGCCACTGCTCTCCGGTCTGCCCCGTGCCTGGGGCCAGATCGTCAGTGTCCTGGTGAACGGCACGGCGTGGGCCGACGCGCCGGGTCGCATGCTCGTCTGCAACCAGGCCGTCCGGCTGCGCAGGACCACCACGGCGGCGCGCACTCCGAGCACCATCGTTCTGATGGCCCCTGCCCATGGGCGCCGGGATCTGCTGGTCGTGCCACCGGAGGCCACCGAGCGGGCCGCCGAAACGCTCATGTCCGCAGTCGGGCTGACGCCAGAGCAGGGCCACTTCGCGAGCTGAGTGCGCGGGTTCGGCCCGTCCGGCGGTACGGGTAGGGGGAAACTGCGGCGGCTCGTCGGGCTGCGCGTGGAAGGAGATCTGTCACGGCGAGACCACAACTCCATGCCTGTCGGCGTTAGGGTTGTCGCACGAGGCAGATGGCGCTGATTCCTTCGGAGCCCAGGTGCCACGCACGCCCGGGTCCCTCGCCGCGCCCCCGAAGACGAAGGTGCCATGCCCGCCGAGAACGCCCCTGCCGCCGGTAACCTCGACGACGACGACTATCCCGCCTACACCATGGGGCGGGCCGCCGACGTTCTCGGCACCACCCCCGCTTTCCTCCGGGCCGTCGGCGAAGCCGGGCTGATCACTCCTCTGCGTTCGGAGGGCGGTCACCGCCGGTACTCCCGGCGTCAGTTGCGCATCGCCGCCCGCGCCCGGGAGCTGGTCGACCAGGGCACCCCCGTCGAGGCCGCGTGCCGCATCATCATCCTGGAGAACCAGCTCGACGACGCCCTCCGTTTGAACCGGGAAATGCGTCGGAAGCTGGAGGAGCGCGGCGCGGATACCTAGTCTCACCAATACAGATACACAGTCTTCAGCGGGATGAGAATTAGCGGGCGATCCCGAAAAACACGTGACCGCTTCCACCTGACCGTGTTAGCGTAATAGCAGTTGCAGTTTTGGTTGCCAGGGATTTTTTTTCTTTGCAGAGCTTTCCGGATCTTTCCGGAGGGGTGATCATCGCGGCGACTCGGCTCCGCAAAGTGCGGAGTCCGACACTGCCCCCCAAGGGAGATTCAATATGGCATCTGGCACCGTGAAGTGGTTCAACGCGGAAAAGGGCTTCGGCTTCATCGAGCAGGACGGCGGCGGCGCTGACGTGTTCGCCCACTACTCGAACATCATCAGCAACGGCGGTTTCCGCGAGCTTCAGGAAGGCCAGAAGGTTAGCTTCGACGTCACGCAGGGCCAGAAGGGCCCGCAGGCCGAGAACATCGTTGCCGCCTGACGCTGACGCGAACGTCGCGAGCCACCGGCTCGCGCACCATGTGGCTGGGGCCCGCGCTCTTGGGGTGCGGGTCCCAGCCCATTTTTTCTACTCCCGTAAGGCCGTAAGGAACGCAAGGAACGTCAACCCAAGGTCTTCGGATTTCACTCGGCTCAGTCCTGTGATTCCCCCTCAAGGAATTCCTCGATACGTGCCGCATCGAGGAAGGCTCCATCGTGGACCGCACCCGTTCCGCTCGTTCCAGCAGTTCCAGCCGCTTCCGGGCGCAGGAACCACACCGTCGAAATTCCGGTCCGGGCCCCCGGCACAAGAGCGGCCAACGAGCACGCCCCGCCGCACGCCGACAGGAGTTCGCCCTGCCGGTCACTCTCACCGAGCCGCTGCCCGCGGTCGAGACGTTCGCCGAACTGGACATGCCCGAACGGCTGCTGGCCGCACTCCGCGTCGAGGGCATGACCGTTCCCTTCCCGATCCAGGCGGCCACGCTGCCAAACGCGCTGGCGGGCCGGGACGTCCTGGGACGGGGGCGTACGGGCTCGGGCAAGACGCTCGGCTTCGGCCTGCCGGTACTGGCCCGCCTCGACGGGCAGCGGGCCCAGCCCAAGCAGCCGCTCGCCCTCGTCCTCGTCCCCACCCGGGAACTGGCCCAGCAAGTCACCGACGCGCTCACCCCCTACGCCCGCGCCCTGCGGCTCCGGCTCGCCACCGTGGTGGGCGGCATGTCGGTCGGCCGTCAGGCGAGCGCCCTGCGCGGCGGAGCCGAAGTCGTCGTCGCCACGCCGGGCCGACTCCAGGACCTCATCGAGCGGGGAGCCTGCCGGCTGGACCAGGTCGCCGTCACCGTCCTGGACGAAGCCGACCAGATGGCCGACATGGGCTTCATGCCACAGGTGACCGCACTGCTCGACCAAGTACCCTCCCGCGGACAGCGGTTGCTGTTCTCGGCCACGCTGGACCGCAACATCGACCTCCTGGTGCGCCGCTACCTCCACGACCCCGTGGTGCACTCGGTCGACCCGTCCGCGGGAGCCGTCACCACCATGGAGCACCATCTGCTGCACGTGCGCGACGCCGACAAGGACACCGCGGCGACCGAGATCGCCGCCCGCGACGGACGCGTGATCATGTTCCTGGACACCAAGCACGCGGTGGACCGGCTCGCCCAGCGCCTGCTGTCAGTCGGGGTACATGCCTCGGCCCTGCACGGCGGCAAGTCCCAGCAGCAGCGCAACCGGACGCTCGCCCAGTTCAAGGACGGCCACGTCACAGCCCTGGTGGCTACCAACGTCGCCGCCCGCGGCATCCACGTCGCGGGCCTCGACCTCGTCGTGAACGTCGACCCTCCCGGCGACCACAAGGACTACCTGCACCGCGGCGGCCGTACCGCACGCGCCGGCGAGTCCGGCACCGTCGTCACCCTCGTCCTGCCGCACCAGCGCCGCGCGGTGGACCGTCTGATGGCCGACGCCGGCGTCACTGCGCGTACCGCGCAGATCCGTCCGGGCGAGGCCGAACTGCAGCGCATCACAGGCGCCCGGACCCCCTCCGGTGTGCCCGTCACCCTCACCGCACCGGCCGACGGACGACGCGAGGGCAGACGCGAAAGCAAGGGATCCGCCGGCCGGAATCGCGGGGGCGGAGCCGCCAGCCGTGGCGGAAGCGGTCGAGCCGCCGCCCGAGCCCGTCGCTCCGCCCCGAGGAACACCCCGTAGCCCACGTACGGGGATGCACTCCCAGCAGTCAGGCAGATCCGTCGCCCGTCCCGCCCGTCCCGACGAAGAGGAGAAGCCCTTGCCGCAGTATCCGTCCGGAACACAACAGACCGACGACGCCGACAACGCCCCCGACGGCACCGGTCTGACCGCCAGCGATGCCATGCACGCTCCCGGACCGCAGGTGGACGACCACATGGCCGTCGACGTGGCTCTCTCCGTGCTCATCGGTGCACGCGTCCCGCACCTGCTCCTCCAGGACGAGGACGGGCGGTGCGCGGGACTGGTCACCCGGGCCCAGCTCACCGCGCACCGCGGCGGCTCGTGGTACCGCGACCGGACGCGGCTGCGGGACATCCCGCTCGACCGCGGACCGTTCACCTCGTCCATGGCCGTACTCAGCGAGGCGGAAGCCGCCATGCGGGTCCGGGCCCTGCACGTGTCCCCCGTGATCGACGAGCACGGCTACGCCCTGGGCGTCCTCGCTCTCACGCCCTGACCGCCGTCCGACCACCGTCCTGCGGTCGGCCGGCCTCTCCGGTGTTCTTCCCCACCCCTGTGGAGGCTTCCATGCGCTGTGTCATCGCCCATTTCCCCTTCGACCTGATCAAGAGCGAGGTCGAGCAGTCGATGAGCGGCATCACGCCCGAACCCGTCACCGGCGTGTCCGTGACCATCGGCCGTCGCGTCTACCCCGTGATGCAGGTCGGGGAAGTGATCACCAGGCTGAACCGCCGGGACTTCACGACGGGCGAGATGCGCCGGGCACTGACCCGCCTCGGCTTCACCTGCCACGAGGCACGCCCAGTCATCCCGGCCCTGGACACACGAGCCGACGAGGATGCGTTCGGTTGGTGACGCTGTTCCGGGGCGACGACAGGTCATGCGCCGTTTGCGGGTTGGAAAACCGAGGATGTGGCACCCGGACTGTGAGCGGACCGGACGCGCGAACCGTGTCCCGTTGGGGCCGGCGGTTCGGCAATGAGCCGCAAGCCGCACGAGGCCGGTACGGCCCGCTCCGCCCGGTGGTCGCCGCCAGGCTGCGCGGCGACCACCGGTGTGGCCTGACCGAGCCGTGCCCACGGCGCTCCGCATGTGCGCGCAACCGCCCACTGGACGGGCACCTCCAGAACGGCCGGCTGCGACTCGGCAAGGGCCGCGCACACCTCGCACCACCCCCACCGATGACTCCGTGCCCTCCGCGTGCCCTCGAGTACGGACAACAAGGGTCGGCAGCGGTACGTCCCGCCCACTTCGAACCTGAGGAGAAAGCGCGTCTTCGCAGGTCAGCGCCTCCGCACCGGCCCAAGCGCCGTCGCTTCCCAAGCTGAGAGCGCGAGTTCGATTCTCGTCACCCGCTCCGGCAGAAACCCCCAGGTCGTGGACCCGGGGGTTCTTTGTTGTCTAGACCGGTAGGCGGGTGCCGCATTCTCGTCACCCGCTCCATATTTGAGGCCCAGGTCAGAGACCTGGGCCTTGTCGTTGTGTCTGGCGGTCAGTCGCCGTGTGCCAGATTCGCGCCAGATGGGTTTCCCGCCCTTTTCTCTCTCACCAGCACGCTCACGCTCGCTTCCGGGGGTGATTTCTGACGCCTTGTTCCGGATCGGGCCCGCCGCTGAAGGCGGCGTCGCCGGGGGCCACGCCGCGGATTCCCTGGTGCAGCACGGCGGGTACGACGCCCTTGAGCCGCGGCACCGCGATCCGGGTTCTGTCATGGGCGGAATCGGCGAAGACGAACAGGCGCAGCACCAGGAAACGTCCGGTTCCGGCGAGCCCGGCGGCGCTGAGGTAGACGGCCTGCTCGGAAAAGATCCCCGGTGACGGCCGCACCATGTGCAGAACGGCCATCGCGGCGCAGGTCACCGCGTAGGCGGCCGCGGCCGACCCCGCGGACTGCCAGTGCCGGCGCCATCCGGCGCGGCGCCCGGCCCCGAAGGTGAAGCGTGCGTGGAGCTCCGTACAGAGGAAGGTGGAGGCAACAGTGATCAGCGCGTTCGCCACCGGCCAGGGCATCAGGGCGGCGCACAGCGACACAGCGGCACTGGAGGCAACCCCGGCACCGCCGCCGCACAGGACGAAGCGGGCGAAGGCAGCGGTTGGACCGGGAACGGCCGGGGTCCGCCGTGCGTCGTCCTGGTCGGTCGCCGTCCGCACCGTACGCACCGTGCCCCGTGCCCCACACCGTGCTTCGCGCGCCGTCTCCGGCTTGGACGCGAGCGGCGACTTCATGGGTTTCCTTCCGGACGGGCCAGCTGTGAACCTCTGGGGCGCGCTGGGTCGACCCATGCCGCTGCCCGCCGACGGCGCCGAGGCGGTGCACCCCCGAGCCGAGGGTGGGTCGCGCCGCATCCTCGGGCCGGGGCTGGGCCGTCAGCTCGCCGTGTTCGAGGTGGCCGGCGCGACGGTGTTGCCGGTCACCGTGCCGGTGGCACCGTCGATGGTGACCAGGTGTCGGACGCCGTCGGTGCCCAGCACCTCGACCTCCCACGCGCTTCCGCCACCCTGCTCTGCGATCACGCGCAGCGCGTCCGCCTTGCCACCGGAGACCGCCTTGCCGGCCGCCTCGATCGCCGCCTCGGCCGAAACCGCCGGCAGCGGCGCGGGCGCGAGGGTCCCTTCAGTGACCTGACCGCTCTGGCTGCTCCGGTTGCCCTGGCTGTCGGTACCGGGCTTGAATTCGTCGTCATGGCCGCCGCGACCGCCTCGTGCCTGCCCGTACGCGCGCTGCCGGCCGTCGTCCCCGCCTGCCCGCCTGTGCTCTGCCGCAAACTGGCCGTGGTCGCCCTTTTCGCCGTGGTCGTGGTGGACGACCGCAGCGACGCCGGTCGCGGCTGCGCCCGCGAGGAGAACCACGACGCCGAGGGCGGCCCCACGACGCCGGCTCACCCGCGGGAGACGCGCCCGGAAGGTCTTGGCCGACTTGGTCGACTTCGGCTCCGCGACCGGTGAGTCCGGCGTCGACTCGGGCTGCTTCGGGGCTTCGGGTTGGGACATGCTCGGGCTCCTGATCGCTTCGACCGGCCCGGTGCCGGCGGCTGCGATCAGCTTGGAATGCCGTTGCTGAAGCCAGGCTGAAGGTGGCTGAAGGCGTCTTCAGCCACCGCCGGTCCGGCGTGCGAGGCTGTATGCCGTGCGCGTACTGGTGGTCGAGGACGAGAAGCGGCTGGCCGCAGCTCTGCGGCGAGGTCTCATGGCAGAGGGGTTCACCGTCGATGTCGCCCACGACGGGAACCAGGGACTGTGGCTCGCCCTGGAGCACAGCTACGACGTGATCGTGCTCGACATCATGCTGCCCGGCCTCAACGGCTACCGGGTCTGCGCCAGGCTGCGCTCGGCCGGGAGCGACACACCGATCCTGATGCTCACTGCCAAGGACGGGGAGTACGACGAGGCCGAGGCGCTGGACACCGGTGCCGACGACTTTCTGTCCAAGCCGTTCTCCTACGTCGTCCTGGTCGCCCGGCTCCGCGCCCTCCACCGTCGTACCGGCCACCGGGTCCCTCCGGCAGTCCGGCTCGGTGACCTGGTGATCGATCCGGCCCGCCGCACATGCGTCCGTGGCGGCATCGAAGTCCGGCTCACCGCACGGGAGTTCGCCATTCTGGAGTACCTGGCCCGCCGCGCCGGCGAGGTGGTGTCCAAGCGCGAGATCCTCGAACATGTCTGGGACTCGGCCTTCGAGGCGGAACTCAATCTCGTCGAGGTCCACGTCAGCGCCGTACGCCGCAAGATCGACACCTCCTTCGGGCGCTGCGCCCTGGAGACCGTCCGCGGCGCTGGATACCGGCTGGCGGTCGACGGTGGCTAGACGACTCGTCCGCCGCGCCGGCGAGATACCGGCAGCGATCCGGCGCCTGCGCTCGGCCGCCGTGAGGCTCGTACGACACCCGTGGCCGGGATCGGTGCGGGCCCGGGCGACGCTCGGGGCGACCGCGGTCGTCGCCCTCGCACTGACCGCAGCCTCCTTCGCGCTGTTCGCCCTTCTGCACGCCGACCTCCAGCGCAACGCCAACGACGCAGCCACCGCGCAGGCGGACGCCGTCGGTCAGCTGGCCGCCCAGGGCAAGCTGCCCGACCTGCTGGCCCTCACCCACGGTGCCGACTTCATCCAGGTGGTCGACAGCAGCGGGCGCGTGGTGGCCGCCAGCCAGAACCTCGTCGGCCGCCCGGCCGTCGCCGGCCTGCGCCCCCATGAGGGCAAGCTGCGCGCCACCTGGTCCGGCGAACCGTTCGGCGAAGGACACCGCCAGCGGATCGTCGCCGTCACCGCCCAGACCCCTGGCGGCGTGGTCACCGTGTATGCGGGCACGTCGCTGCGGGACGCGGACGCGGCCGACGAGATCACCAAGGCCGCGCTGGGCATCGGCACGCCGCTGCTGCTGGCCACGGTCGCCCTGGTCACCTGGTGGGTGACCGGCCGGGCCCTGCGTCCGGTGGAAGCCATCCGCTCCGAGGTCGCCGAGATCACCGGACACGCTCTGCACCGCCGCGTCCCGGTACCGGCCGCCCAGGACGAAGTCGCCCGCCTCGCCCGCACCATGAACGCCACCCTCGACCGCCTGGAAGACGCCGTCGTGCGCCAGCGCCGGTTCATCGCCGACGCCTCGCACGAACTGCGCAGCCCCATCACCGTCCTGCGCACCCAGTTGGAGGTCGCCCTCGCCCATCCGGACCCGGCCCTGTGGCCGGACCTGGTCAGCGACGCCCGGGAGGACACCGTCCGGCTCCAGGACCTCGCCTCCGACCTGCTGCTCCTCGCCCGTCTGGACGCGGCCGAGCCGGTGAGCCGCGTGCCGCTGGACATGGCCGAACTCTGCCGTACGGCCGTTGCCGCACGCCACGACGACCGGCTCGCCATCGACACCAGGCTGCAACCCGGCCTCACTGTCGAGGGCAACCGCGGCTGGCTCATCAGGCTCCTCACCAACCTCCTCGACAACGCCCAACGGCATGCCGATCGCCGCATCGAACTGGCGCTGCGCACCGACCTGGACGCCGGCCTGGCCGTACTGGAGGTGACCGACGACGGACCCGGCATTCCCGATGCCGACCGTGAGCGGATCTTCGAGCGCTTCACCCGCCTGGACGACGCCCGCAGCCGGGACCTCGGCGGAGCCGGCCTCGGGCTGGCCATTGCCCGCGACATCGTCCATCAGCACCACGGCACTCTCCGCGTCGAACCCCACCCGCACGGCGCCCGCCTCGTCGCCCGTCTCCCGCTGTCGCCGTCCGGGACTTGAAGCGGATCCTCAGGCCCGACGCCGATCGCCGCATCCGCCCCGCGACTTCGAGTGCATCGCCGCCGTCACCGGCCAGGCCCTCCAGTGGCACGGCCCCGAAGCCGACAAGTGAGCCAGAGCCAGGCGTCGACCGTTCCGGGGAGACGCGACAGCCGACTGCGGCACGGGTGTACGTCGCCAGAAGGCCTGTGCACGCGCGAAGATCTCCGGAGCTGAACGGCCGACCAAACGGATTCGAGCGCACCGCTCGCTTACGCATGCGCCCGGTCCGTCGGGTGCCGAGGCTGTGCCCACGACGTGCCCGTACGAGCGGACAAGCGCGGTCAACATCGGTACGACCAGACCCGCGCAACCGTATTGGGGACGGCGCATCCGCGCAGGTCACCTGCCATGCAACCCCGCAAGCGCCGTCGCTTCCCAAGCTGAGAGCGCGAGTTCGATTCTCGTCACCCGCTCCAGAATGAAACCCCAGGCCAGCGGCCTGGGGTTTGTTTGTTGTCTAGTCCAATTTGGGGGTTCCGCGCCCTTTCTCCGCGGACTGGCCGACGCGGATCATCGTGTCCTGGTAGGAGCGTCCCGACGTCCTCCCGGACCACCTGCGGAAGCTGCCGGGCTTGATCAACTGCAGGGCCACGTCCCGGAGGGCCGTGAGCAGCGCGTGGAGCGCGGGCCTGGCCGGCGATGTGTCCTGCACCGCTGCATGAATGGCCCTGACCGGTTCCGGCTGCGCACTCTGCGTACCACGACGGCGGGGTGGCGGCTCGCCAGTCCCATGGCCGGGATGAGGCTGATCCCGAGGCCGGCGGCCACGAACCCCTGTGCCGTTGCGTAATCCACGCTCTCCACCAGCACTGCCTACGTCGCCGTCCCGCTCATCACCGTGTCCGCGCTCGACACCACTCCCGGCCAGGTCGGCGTGCTGGCCGCGCTGAGCACTGTCGCCTTCCTGCCTCCCCGCCTTCCCGCCTTCCTCAGGACGGTTGCGCGCGGTGCCTCACCGCGGATGAAACGCGACCTCCCATGTCGGGTGCGCGCGGCTCGTCGTACGCTGGCGGATCGCAGGTGCGGTGTGCGGGGGAGGAAACGGGAGTTGGCTACTGCCGGAGCGGCCACGGGTATGTCTGCTTCGTCCGACGACGATGCCTGGGCGCGGCTGCTGGAGGACGTGGCGAGAAGCGGGCGGCGGCTGCGGCGCGCGGAGCTGGAGTCGCTGCGCGAGTACGGCGACCGGGCCGCCGAGGAGGGGCGGGGGCTCGCCGAACTGGTCGACGAGCGGCTGGCCGTGACCGGAAGGGTCTGGGAGGGGCAGCCGGTCGACGCCGCGTCGATGACGGCGCTGCGGGCGGCGGTGGCCGCGCTCGCCGACGGGCACGGGCGGGCGTACCGGGAGCGGCTGCGCCGGGAGGAGGCCGGGCGGCGGGAGTTCGTGGCGGACCTGCTGAGCAGCCGCAGCGACGTGGGGCGACTGGCCGAGCACGCCGAGCGTTTCGGGCTCAACCTGGCGTGCGCGCATGTCGTCGCGGTCGCCGAGGGCGACGGCTACGACCTGGAGGATCCGCTGGTACGGGCGCTGGAGCGGCGGCTGCTCGGCCGATTCGGTGAGCAGGAGATCCTGCTGGCGGTGAAGCACGGGCGGCTGGTGTGCATCGTGCCGTCCGGCCCGGGCGAGGCCGCGGCGGTCAAGGCGTTCGCGGAGCTGACACAAGGCCGACGGGTCGTGGTGGGCCGTCCGCACAGCGGGCCCGGCGGGGTCGTGAACTCCTACGAGGAGGCCCGGTCGGCGCTGGAGCAAGCGGCCCAACTGGAATTGCGTGGACCGTTGTTGTACGCGGCCGAGCTGCTGGTCCTGCCGGTGCTGCTGCGGGACCGGGAGGCCCTGGTGAATCTGGTGCACGGGGTGCTGGGCCCGTTGCGGACGGCGCGCGGCGGGGCCCGGCCGCTGCTGGAGACGCTGATCGCCTACGCCGATTCGCGCTACGTCGCGGCGGAGGCGGCGCGGCGGCTCGGGCTGAGCGTGCGCGCGTTGGCGTACCGCATCGCACACGTCGTACGACTGACGGGCCTGGATCCGGACGACGCGTTGCAGCGCTACACCCTGGAGACGGCGGTGTTCGGCGCGCGGCTGCTGGGGTGGCCGGACCAGGGTCAGCCGGCGGACGGGTAGGCGGCGGACGGATAGGCCGCGGAAGGGTAGGCGGCGCACAACGCCTGCCAGCGGGCGGTCTGTTCGGGTGTGGCCCGGTCGCGAAGCCGGGCGAGTTTGAGCAGGTTGGCCTCCGCGGCGCTGCCGAGGGTCCGTGCCTCGGCGAGATAGTGGTCGTCGAGCAGGGTCTCGACCTCGGCCTCGCTCTGGACGGGGTCGATCCGGGCGGCGAGCTGCGCCATGGTGCGGTACGAGCCCTGGAGCAGGAACGGCGGTTCCAGGCGGTCGGCGTCCTCCTGGGCGGCGGAGGCGATGTAGGCGCGGTTGACGGCCAGGACGGTCCGCTGGACGCCGCGCAGCCGGGTGAGCGTGGCCAGCACTCGGTCCAAGTCCGTTACGGGATGGTTGAGTTGGTCGGCCTGGGCGCCCGGGTCGCCGTCGGCGAGGGCGACCAGCAGGCGCAGGTCGGCCGGGTCGGCTCCGGCGAGCGGGGCCAGGACGGGGTTGGCGGCGAGGGCGTTCTCCAGGAAGGAGAGCGCGAACAGGTCGTCGTGGCCGCTGAGCACCTCGCCGAGGTTCCAGACGTCGGCACGGTTGGCGAGCATGTCGGGGATCTGGAAGCGCTGCCCGTTCGCGGTGTACGGGTTTCCCGCGAGGCAGACGGCGAAGCGGCGCCCGCGCAGGTCGAAGCTTCGGGCGACGCCGTCGGCGACGGCTTCGATCCGGCGCTGCGCGTCGCACAACGGGATGAACTTCTGCAGCAGTTCGGCGCCGACGTGCTGGATGTCGTCCAGGTACAGCAGGACGTTGCTGCCCGCCTCCAGGGCGAACACGATCTTCTCCACCTCGCGCCGGGCGGCCGCGTCGGGGGCGCGGTCCGGGTCGAGCGAGGTGGTGCCGGTGCCGAGCGCGGGGCCGTCGACGCGGACCATGAGCAGGCCGAGCCGGTCGGCGACGTACTCCAGCAGGGTCGTCTTGCCGTAGCCGGGCGGGGACAGGAGCAGGAGCAGGCCGCTGCGGTCGGCCGGTCCTGTGGGGTCGAGGGTGCCCAGCTGCTTGGCCAGGTTGTCGCCGACGAGGGGGAGGTAGACCCGGTCGATGAGCTGGTTGCGGACGAAGCCGGCGAGCGGGCGGGGACGGTGGTCGTCCAGACGCAGCCGGGCCCGCTCGGCGGCCAGGACGTCCGCGCGCCGCCGCTGGAAGGCGCGGAACGCCGGTGCCCGCTGCTCCCGGAACTCCTTCGCATGGTGCGGAAGTTCGTCGACGCGCACGGTCAACCGGCCGTCGCGGACGCGGGGGTGGACGCCGAGGAGGCCGTCGACGGTCTCCTGGACGGCACCGGCGATCTCGTAGCGCGGCAGGTCGGGTGTGCACAGGTGGGCCACGGCCTCCGGCACGCCCTCACCCTCCGAGTGGACGGCCGCATACGACCCCAGCCAGGCGTCGGCGAGTTGGCGGCGCGCGGGCAGGTCGGCGCCGAGCGCGTCCAGGTCCGCGGTGAGGGCGGGGGCGGCGTCCGTGTGGCGGAAGCCGTCGAGGAGGGTGCGCGCGGCGGCACCGGTGGCGAAACCCTCGCGCGGATCGGCGAGTTCGGCCACCAGGTACTCGCCCGCCCGCGGTGCCGGAGGGAGCCCGGCGGAGGCGGTGAACGCGGCCACCGCGTCCGAGAGTTCGGCCGCCAGCTCGGACCAGGCCGTCGCCGGTGCGGCACCGTCGGGTCCGAAGTGGGCGCGGGCCAGCGCCAGGGAGCGGGCGCGGCGCTGCCAGGCGGCGCGCCGGTCGTCGGTCGCGGCATGGGCCCAGAACAGCTGGGCGGTGGCGCGTACCTCGGCGGGGTGCTCCAGCAGCCCGGCACCGGTCCGCAGCCGCAGCAGCGCGCCGAGGATGACGGTGGCGTCGTGGTCGTGGACGCCGCGCTCGTAGCCCTCGTCGTAGGCGCTCTCGGCCGCGCGGCGGACCTGGTCGAGCAGCGGCTCGTCGGCGGTGGCCGTGGGCAGCAGCGCGGCGGCCAGGTACTCGGCTCGGTAGAGCGCCGGTGACTCGCTGACCAGGGGCTGCGTCCAGAACTCGCGCCCGGCCAGCAGCTCGGGGAGGTGGGCGGACCGCCGGTAGCCGGTGCCGGTGACGGCGAAGGCCAGCCCGTCGCCGTCCGGCTGCAGGGTGAGTTCCACCGGTTCCCGGCGGACGGCGAAACGGTGCCGTCCCAGCCGTACGGCGGCCCCGCCGTCCTCGGTCAGATCGGCCCGGTCGCGCAGCTCGCGCAGGGCGCTGCGGACGGCGTCGAGCAGGCCGTCCTCCAGTTCCTGGGCGCGCACCTGGTCGTCGAGGTCGCGCAGCTCCCCGGCGGCGGCACGGACGCGCGTCGCCATCTGGTCGGCGGCCTGCGCGGCGTGGATGTCGGCCGCCGAGCCGAGCCCGGCGAGCCTGCGGCGCAGCGCCTGAAGGGCCCGTAGCGCGGAGGCGGCCACCCGGTCGGCGCGGGCGGCGGCCTCGTCCAGCAGGGTCTGGCGCCGGGCGGCGAACGCCTGCCGGATCTCCTCGCGGCGCAGCGCCAGGTCGGCGGCGAGGTCCTCGGCCTCGGCGAAACGGGCCTCCAGTGCGTCCAACCGCAGCAGCAGACGGGCGAGTTGGTCGTCGCAGGCGGCCGGGGAGCCGGCGGCGGCCAGGGCGGCGGTCGTCGCCTGGGCGAGCAGGGCCGACTCGGCGGCGTGGGCGGCGCGGTGCTCGGCGTCCAGCAGGACCCGGCGGCGGTTCGCGAGGACCGCGCGGGCGCGGTTGACCGCCGCCAGCACCTCGCCGATGGCCAGCAGCACGGCCGTCGTCGCGCTCGGATCGGCGGCGACCGCGCCGGTGACCAGGTCGGTGACGGTGGCCAGGGCGTCCGCCTGCTCGGTGAGACCGTCGGTGAGCCGCTCGGCCTCGGCGGCGGTGGCGACCGAGGCGGCGTCCTCGGCGGCGCGCAGGGCGGCGGCGAGGGGGGCGGCGAAGGCGTCGGGACCGGCGAAGAACGCGAAGGCCCGCTCGGTCGCCGTCGTGAGCTCGTCGGCCAGGTCCGCCTCGACCCGGTCCAGCGCGGCCGGGTCGAGCTGGGGCAGGTCGCGCAGGGTGCGGCTACGGCCCTGGGCCCGGCGGAGTTCGGCGAGCAGCGCGGTCCAGGCGTCCGCGTCGGCGGGCGGTTCGCCGTGGGAACGGCGGATCAGCCCGGCGGCCTCCTCGCGCGCCCGGTCCAGCTCCCGCGCCGCACGGGCGGCGAGCTGCCGGATCCTGGCCTGCTCGGCGGCCAACTGCTCAGCGGCAGCCCGCAGTTCGGCCAGCGGTTCGAGCAGGCCGGTGTCGGCGAGCCAGTAGTGGCGGTCCGCCGCCTTGGCGCAGACGTCGAGGATCAGCTCCGGGGCGGCCGTGGCCGGGTTATCCGGCGCGGCGGCGGTCGCCGTACGGACCACGTCGAGGCATTCGGCGATGCCGTGCACCAGGTCGGCGTTGCCGATCCGCTCCAGGGGGCCGTCGCCGACCGCCTGGGCGGCGGCGTACTCGGCGGACTGGAAGGGGGTCTGCCACAGCTGGAGTTCGTGCGTGCGCACCGGCTCGCGGTCCGCTCTGAGCAGGACGAGGGTGCCGTCGGGGAGGAGGGTGTGCGCGGCTGCGTGCAGGGCGCTCGCTGCCTCGCGGCGGACGGTGTTCCAGGGCAGCAGCAGGACCTGGGCGCGGCCGGGGCGGCGCAGGACGTAGAGGAGGTCCTCGCCGTTGGGGGCGGGGAGTACGGCGTCGAAGTGCAGGCCGTCCGCGGCGGTGTCGGCGACCGTGGCGTCCGCCGTACCGGTGTCGCTGCCGTTGCCGCCGTCGATACGGAAGGTCCGGTGGCTGCCGTCCGCCAGCTCGTAGCCGCCGGGGAAGATCAGGCCCTGCTCGGCGGGCAGCAGCCGGGCGCCGCGGCCGACCGAGTCCTGGCGGCGCACCGAGCCGGTGCGGGTGTTGACGACCAGGTAGCGGTCGGCCGGTTCGTTGTAGGGGCGGATGCGCAGGAGCAGCAGGGGGCCGGTCACCGCGTAGGCGACCGTGGCGTCCGCCAGACTCTGCAGCGGCTCGTCGACCGGCTCCCTGAACAGCGGCCGGTCGCCGGGCACGGCGTGGACGGTGAGGCTGCCGCCGGTGGTGGCGACCGAGACCGCGCCCTCGCCGCCCTCGATCAGGATCCGCCCGTCGGCGTGGTCCTCGCGTCCGGTCGTCCGCCACGGCAGCTCGGAAGCGGACTGCTGCGGCAGGTCACGTTCCCCGTGGTTGCCCAGGTACTCGACCCGGTCCGCCCCCAACTGCCAGCTCAGGACCCGTAGATCACCGTCGTTCTCACCGGTGCGGAACACCGCGAGCAACCGCCTCGACGCCGTGCGCACCAGGTCGGCGAGGCGGGCGTCGCGGTAGTAGCGCAGCAGTTCGGCCAGGTCGCGGCGGAAACGCTCGTCGTCCAGCAGGCCGGGGGCCCGCTCCGGACCCAGCGCCGAGCCGTCCAGGGCGTGCAGCGACAGCAGTCCCGCGTCGAGGTCGGGCGCGGAGGTCCCCAGCAGGAGGACGTCGGGGCGTACGGCGACGATGCCGCGGGCGGTGCCGGCGCCTCCGGTACGCGGCCGGGCCGTGCCCGCGAGCGTCAGCGGGCGGGAGCCGAACGCCTCCTGCCGGCGGGCGTTCAGCTCGGCGGCCCGTCGGCCCAGTTCCGCCGCGCGGTCGGCGAGGCGGGCCCGCAGGATCTGGTAGGTGCCGTCCTCGACGCCCATGGTCGTTCCCCGTTCCTGCTTGCTGCCGTTGATCGTCTGCGGCGCCGTTGTGGCTGGTCGCGCAGTTCCCCGCGCCCCTTTGGGGCGCGGTTGTTGTCGCGCTACTTCGCCGTACCGTTGGCGAGCTGTACCGGGTCGACCGAGACGGTGTTGCCGTCGGCCTGACCGCCCAGCAGCTTCAGGAGCAGCGCCAGGTTCCACGGGCCGCCGGCCGCCAGGCCGCGCAGCACCTCCGTCGCGTCGCCGCTGAAGCTCTTCTCGCCGCTGAGCCATTCCGCGCCGAGGGCCTGTACCGTCTCCGAGCCCTGGACCGCGCCGTCGATCGACTTGCCGAAGGACACCGCGCCGACCAGCCGCTCCAGGAACACGCTGTCGCCGCCCACGATGTCGATGTCCGCGCTCTCCAGTCCGGCGGCCAGCACGGCCGCCTGTGCCTCGGCCACCGTCCGCTGGACCTCCAGCGCGGCCATCCGGACCTCCTTGTCGGCGGCCAGCCGCAGCCGGAACTCCTCGTGCGTCCGGGACACCTCGTCCAGCGCGGCCATCGCCGCCGCCTTCTCCTTGAGGCCGGCGGCCTCGCCCAGCAGCCGCTCCCGGATGCCCGCCGCCTCCGCGTTCGCCTTGCTCTGAGCCACGGCGGCCTCGGCCAGCCCGACCTTCTCGATGGCGTCCGCCTTCTCCTTCAGGCCGGCCGCCTCGCCCTCCAGCCGGGCTCGCACACCGGCCGCCTCGGCCAGGGCCTGGCGCTCCGCCACCTCGGCCTGTGCCAGGCCGGCCGCCCCGGCCATGGCGCGATCGCCCTCCGCCCGGCGCACCTTGGCGGCGGCCTCCAGCTCCGCGCTCTTCTGCCCGGCCTCGGCCAGCACCAGCTGTTCCCTGGCCCGCAGATGCGCGGCCTGCTCGGCGGCCTCGGCCGCCTTGATGTCCTTGACCAGCTGTTCCTGTGCCTCCGCCTCAGCGGCGATGATGACCGTCTGCCGGGTGCGCTCGGCCTCCTGGACGACCCGGACCCGCTTGATCTCCTCCTCCTGCTCCGCGACCGTGCGCTCCACCGCGACCCGCTCGCGCACCACGTCGGCCACGCCCCGGCGCTCGACCTCGACCTGCTTCTCCTTCTCCGCCCTGGCGAGCTCCACCTCCCGCTCCCGGTTGACGACCTCCAGCAGCCGGTCCTTCTCGATGCGCTCGCCCTCCACCGCGAGGACCCGCTCCCGGTTCTTCTCGGCGACCGCGATCTCCCGCATCTGGTTCTCCCGCTGGACGCCGAGGAGTTCCTCCGTCCGCAGCAGCGCGCCGTGCGCCTTGAGCCGCTCCTCCTCCTGGACCTGCGCGGTGGCCGCCTCCTCCTGGGCCCTCAGGGTCTCGATCCCCTTGCGCTGCCGGATCTCCGCCTCCGCGCGCCGCCGTTCCAGCTCCAGCACGGCCTCGCGCGCGTCGACGTTCTGGCGGGTGATCTCCATCTCCTCGTTGCGCTGGAAGTCGTTGGTGCGGATGTGCTCCAGCGCCGTCAGCTCGGTGATCTTCCGGATGCCCTGGGCGTCCAGGATGTTGGAGGCGTCGAGCTGCTCCAGCGGGGTCTGCTCCAAGTGGTCGATCGCCGCGTCCTCCAGGTGGTAGCCGTTCAGATCGGTGCCGATGGCCGCGACGATCCGGTCCCTGAACTCCTCGCGCTTGGTGTAGAGGTCGGCGAAGTCGAGCTGCTTGCCGACCGTCCGCAGCGCCTCGGCGAACTTCGCGCTGAACAGGTTCTGCAGGGTCTCCTGATGGCTGGCCCGCTCGGTCCCGATGGCCTGGGCCACCTTGATGACGTCCTCCACCGTCTTGTTGACCCGGACGAAGAACGTGATCTGGATGTCGGCGCGGATGTTGTCCTTGCAGATCATGCCCTCCCGGCCGGTCCGGGAGATCTCGATGGTCTTCACCGAGATGTCCATGACCTCCGCGCGGTGCAGCATGGGCAGGACCAGGGCCCCGGTGAAGGTGACGTCGACGCTCTTGGGCCTGGAGACGATCAGGGCCTCGCCCTGGACCACCTTGCGGAACAGCCGGCCGAAGAGCAGCAGCATGCCCAGGCCGATGAGCAGCAGGACGGCGACGAGCACACCGATTCCGATGGTGACGACAGACATGGCGGATCCCTTGGACGACCTTGCCGTGGATGAGTGGGTGAAACGAACGAACGACGTGCTGAACGCCTGTGGCGGACGGAGAGCGAGGCCCCGTCAGCCGGTGGCCGGTGTCAGCCGGTGGCCGGTGTCAGCCGGTGGCCGACGGGGCGGGCATGACCCAGAAGAACTCGCCCTCGGCGTCGTAGTCGTAGATGAGTGCCGACGACCCGGCGCGCAGTGCTGCGCCGCCCGGTCCGGCCGCGTCGTCGTGGCTCTGCCGGACCTGCACGGTCGCGGAGGATCCGTCGACGGCGTGCACCTCGGCCTGCCCGAAGTCGGGGCCGACCCGCCCGGTGCGGATCACGCAGCCGAGACCGACGAAGTCCCGGCGCGACGGCGGCGGGGCGGGGGCGGGCGTCAGCCGCCGCAGCGGCCACGCCAGCAGGCGTGCGCCCGCCCACCCGCCGACCAGGGCGGCCGGCAGCAGGGCCCCGTGATCCCCACTGCCGAGCACCACCCGGCCGGTCAGCGCGCTGAACCAGGCGAAGGCGACCACGAGCGACACCGCCACGGTGATCGGCACCCCGCCCAGGCCCAGCACCCGCTGCAGCCCCCCGTGGCCATGGCGCCCCCCGCCGTGCCCATGCCCGTGCCCCCCGCCGTGCCCATGGCCGTGATGGCCTGCGCCGCCGGCTCCATGGCCGTGATGTCCCCCGCGTGCCCCGGGAAAGTGCGCGCCTCCCAGGAGCACCAGCAGCCAGTAGGCCGCCACCACGACAAGGGCGAAGGTGAAGACCACGGTCGGATAGGCCGTGACCGCCCCCAGAAAGTCCCCCACTGCGCTCGCCCGCCTCCGCGATCCCCCCGACGGCCACGCTCCGTGTGCCGCAAGCGCAAGGGTGACATCGCGCCAACGGCCACGCACTGCGTGATCCCGGAAGTCTCGGCGCCCGCTTCATGTCCCGGATCAGCTCACACACCGCCAGATCCCCGCAGGTCCCGGCGCGGGACACGCAGGGACACCGAACGACTGAGATGTCAGCAGCTCATCTGACACGCTATTGCACATCTGTGACAGCGAGCGCACAGCTCCGTCACCCCCTGTTGGAAGACTTCTCTCATCGCGAAGGGCGGCAGGCCGAGCGGACCGGTTCAGGTCCCGGGGACGGCGGGCGGTTCCCGCGAAACTCTCGTCGCAGCATCATCCACATCCTGGGGGAACGTAGATGTCCGCTCGTAACCGTCGGAGCACCGCAGCCGTCACCACCGCGGGTGCCGCCGCACTGCTCACCCTGTGCGGCGCCGCCGCCACCGCGACGGCCGCTCCGTCCTCCGGCGGCGATGCCAAGGGCAGCGCCGCGATGGTCGCCGCAGCCGCGTCCGCTCAGGCGGTCACCGTGCCCAGGGGACTCACCATCAGCGACGGCACCCGCCACGTCGTGGTCAACGGCAAGTCGATCGACTTCGGCACCACCGTCCGTGACCTGGCCTGGAACCCCAGCGGCAGCAAGGCCGCCTTCATCAACGGGCACGGCGACCTCGTCGTCTCCAACCCCGACGGCAGCCACCGCGTCATCGTCGCCGCCAACCCGGGCGGGCAGACCTGGTCCCACCCCACCTGGCAGGTGACCGCCGCCGACCGGACGAACCAGATCCCCGCGAAGAACAACCTCATCTTCTCGGCCAAGATCCACGGCAGCACCGTCCTGGAGGGCATCAAGGCCACCAGCAACCACGGTAGGCCGGCCAAGATCAGCCTGAACGGCGACCCGGGAGACGGCGGCGTCCCCCAGACCAACAACACCTGGCCGAACGTCGGTGGCAGCTACGGCACGGCCGTCTACGAGAACACCCACACCGGCGAGGTCTACATCCGCGACGACTACCTGCGGCAGCAGGGCGGCGCGCTGACCAAGGGTTCCGAACCCGCTCTCTCCCCCGACAACGAGGAAGTCGTCTTCGTCCGCTCCGTCCACGGGCACGACCACCTCTTCGTCGAGGACTTCGGCGGCTCCACCCCCGTCGTCAAGGACGTCACCCCCAACGCCACCACCGACTACACCGAGCCCACCTGGTCGCCCAACGGCAAGACCGTCGCCTTCCGCACCCCGACCGGTACGTACACCATCACGAAGACCGCCCACGGCTTCGGCAAGCCCGTCAAGGTCTCCAAGCACACCGGCCTGCCCGCCTACCGCGGCTGACTGCCGCCCAACCGGCCGCCGGAGCGGGCGAGTTCAGCCTGGAGCTCCGGCAGGTGCTGGTCGGCCGTGTCATGCGGCAGGTACTCGACCACATCGAGAAAACGGAACAGGACCTGGGCCTTGGTGACGGCGAACTCGTAGTCGCCGTACCCCACCACGGCACCCATCTCCCCACGAACAGCGCCCCGGACGACATGCGCGGTCATGTCGTCCGGGCTTTGTGCTGTCAGCCCCCGCCGAGCGTTGGGGCGGGCCAGATACGGGCAGACCATCGAGGCGTAGAGCATGCACGCGCGGTGCCCCGGAGCCTCCAGGGTCGCCGCCATGTTGCGGTACGGCCGCCCGGCGGCGAGCGCCTCGCCGATCGCAGCACTCTCCGCGGCACCGACCACCCGCCACACCGGTCCTCTGGGCATCAGGGTGTTGCAGACCGAACACAGCCGCTGTCGCGCGCACTCGGCGCTGCGCCCGTAGTCGGTGAGCGCGAACTGAGGCTCGTCGCCCTCCCACGGGGTGATGGCGGGAACCGGGTAGCCACGGCTGTCACGAGGTCTGGCCTCGACGGTCGCCGGCATGGGAACGGAATCGAATCGCACACCCCATGGTGAACCAGATGGCCTCGCCACGGCGACGGTTGTGAGGCATGGACCAGCCCGGTGTCCGCCTCGCACCAGATGACGGACCCGTGGCGTGAACGCGAAAAAGCCCCAACTCTCGGTTTTTCAACCGGAGTTGGGGCTCTTTCTCAAAATTTGTTCGGCGGCGTCCTACTCTCCCACAGGGTCCCCCCTGCAGTACCATCGGCGCTGTGAGGCTTAGCTTCCGGGTTCGGAATGTAAC
>NZ_JBIVBS010000032.1:0-60042 GCF_044746205.1 Streptomyces sp. NPDC086549
CGCTTGACGCAGTAGTGCGCGTCGGTGTCGTACGGGGAGTCGAACCGCAGCGACGCCGGAGGCAGAGCGTGGCCGTCGCGCCAGCGCAGGCGTCCGCGTGCATCCCAGTAGTAGTGGTGCACCCACACCCGGCGCAGGATCTCCACCTGCGGCAACGCGCGCAGCCGGGGCGGGGCGGTGGGCGCCCAGGCGGCGGCCAGGACTTTGCATCCGTCCCGGCCGAAAGCCTCGGCCAGGGCGATGACTCCGGCTTTCCCGCCAGGGACCTTGCCGATCTCGACCTTGCGTCCGTAGCGCTTGTCCCACTCCGGCTCCACCAGCGGCAGCAGCCAGTCCGGGGCTGCTTGGGCGAGTTGCTCGAGTGCAGCCCGCAGGCTCTCGCCGGCCAACTCCAGGCGGCTGAGCCTGCGGACGGCGGCGAGCACGTGTGTGGCATCGGTGCGCTGGCGGCCTCCGGCCTTGAGCAGCCCGGCTTCGACCAGCCGGTTCAGCATCACATGCAGCAGCCGGTCGGCCGCATCCCCCTCGGCCAGCCGGGCCCGGAACTCGCACAGCACCGAGTGATCGAACCCGGGATCGTCCAACTCCATGCCGAGGGCATATTTCCAGTCGTCCGAGTGCGGACCGCATTTGCGGCAGCGCGGTCGGACAGGTTCTCCGCGAACTGCAACACACTGACCAGCGCCAACTGCCCAGGCGACAGACCAGGGCGCCCATCACGCGGGTACAGTTCCGCGAAGTCCTCGTCCTCGAACACCACGTCCAACCGGTCCCGCATCAGCATCGCCGGCGCTCCCTTCGGACACGCCGCCCACGCTGTCAGCACCGTCCGCGTCGGAATCCGCTGATAACTCCTCGGCCGCAACGACATCCCCGGGCCCCTCCCCGAGACACCACCCCGCCTCACTCCAGCGAACCGCAGAACAGACGTCGCGTCAGCACCCCTCACAAGATCGCCAACAGAGTCACGGCATGGGCTTTAGGTCGTGTCTCTCAACTTCGGTGGGCATGAAGGGCTTTGTCGAGGCTCGTAAACTCATGGCGTGGCATTCATGAGCACCCCGCACTGCTGCTTCCTGTGATCGGAAGGCGATGAGGGCGATGCCGGACGGCATCGCCCTCCTTGGTGTGCCTGCTGCGTGAACTACGTTCCCGGCACTGCCCGTTCCTTCCCGAGGCAGTGACCCTTTGTGTGTGCGTGCAGGCACGGTCCCTTCCCTTCGTCCTTGCCAGGAGTGCCTCGTGCCCGTGTTGCTTCCCCCTGCCCTCGCGCTCTCCCTCGACCTGCTGCGTTGCCCGACGTGCCGCACGCGCCGCCTGTACCCCGACCGCGGTGCGCTGTGCTGCCCGGCGGACCATAGCTTCGATATCGCCCGCCACAGCTACGCCAGCCTCCTGACGGGCAACCGCGCCACCAGCGGCGACGACGCCGCCATGGTCCAGGCTCGGGACCGCTTCCTGGCCACCGGCAGGTACGCGCCCATCCGCAAAGTCGTGGCCCGCCTGGCGGCCGGCTCCGTGCCTGAGCGGGGCACGGTCGTGGACGTCGGGTGCGGCACGGGCTACTACCTGGCCGGCGTTCTCGACCAGCTGCCCGGCGCCCGAGGTCTGGGCCTGGACACGTCGGTGGGCGCGCTGCGCTCCGCAGCCCGAGCCCATGAACGAGCCGCTGCGGCGACCTGGGACGTCTTCCGTCCCTTCCCGCTGGCCGACGCGGTGGCCGACGTGGTGTTGGACGTGTTCGCCCCGCGCAATCCAGCTGAGTTCCACCGGGTACTCCGCCCGGCTGGTCGGCTGATCGTGGTCCGTCCGACTGGGCGGCACCTCGCCGAGCTACGCGGCCGGGTGCCTGCGGTGGTCACCATCGACCCGGCCAAGGAACAACGCCTACACCGGGCGCTGGACCCCTACTTGGAGGCCGTCGTTACAGAAGAGGTGGAATACCCCATGGCCCTGGTCGGGCTGGAAG
The DNA here is from genome assembly GCF_044746205.1 of Streptomyces sp. NPDC086549. Lineage (NCBI taxonomy): Bacteria > Bacillati > Actinomycetota > Actinomycetes > Kitasatosporales > Streptomycetaceae > Streptomyces > Streptomyces sp. NPDC086549. The sequence continues at coordinate 1,970 of NZ_JBIVBS010000032.1, forward strand.
CCCTGGACTTGGTGGGGATGACGCCGAGTGCACGCCACTTGAGCCGTGCAGACCTGAGCGATGACGGCCTCCTGCCCGACAGGGTCACTGTCTCTGTGCTGGCCACCGCCTATCAGCCCCGGTGACCACGAGCCGGCGCCTGCGCCTGCTGACCGACGGGCAGTGGGCACGCCTGGTGCCCTGTCTTCCCCGCAACCTAGGGAAGACAGGGCGCCCGAAGGGGCTGGTCGAGGCGGAACTCCCCCTCGACCGCGCCCCGTACAAGGCGCTCGTCACCGCCGTCCTCGCGTGGAAGACCCTGGACCTGGCGCCGTGCGAGCTGGGGCAGATCGGGCCGCAACTGACCGGCCACGCCCGCGCAGTGGCCGCCGACGTGACGCGCCGGGCCGACCAGCTGCCCCCGACAGCGGCCGGTGCCGTGCTCTGGCTGCTGCCCCAGGACAGCGACCTCCTGCCGTCCGCGGCCCGCCTGCGACCAGGAGCTGCCCGGCGCTCGACTGCGCCCGTGACTGCGTTGACCACGCCCGGTATGACCGCCGTCTTTACCATCTGACGGTTACGACGGTGGTGCGGACACCACCGTTGCGACGGCCAATTGGCACTGACCTGCCGGTGCGTGTGCCGGTGCCCGCCGAACCCAGCATCCGGCTCGGCGGGCAGGCTGGCCTCGTGTGGGAGCGGGCACGCTGATGGGGGCGTGCCCGTTCCCGCGGCCTGGTATGGGCAGGAGCAGGGTCAGACGACGGTGAGCTTGGTCGGGTGCGGGTACCGGTCGAGGTTGCGGAAGAGCTTCTTGATGTCGTTGGGGGCGAGCTTGATGCAGCCGGCGCTCTCGTAGTCGTAGTCCGCGTCCCAGCGCTGGGCTACGTCCTTGCCGCGCACCGCCGGCGCCTGGCCGCCGTTGCGGGTCATCTCGCTGTGGATGAACAGTTGGTTGCGCGCCGTCTTGTCGGAGCAGGCCTGGGTGCTGAGAGGGATGGCGTAGCCCTTGATGAGACGACCGTTGTAGCGGGTGTGGAGGGGGCCGACGGTGTAAGTGCCCTTCGGCAGCCACCCCTTGCCCGAGGCGCATTCGTTACGGCCCGCATCGTTCTTTTCCCCGAGCCCGGCTCCGGATCCAGCGCGGAACTCGGCCGCGACCCGCCCGTAACGCACCACCTGAAGCAGTGAGTGCCGCGGATTGGACCTATTGCGGATGAACTTGAGCGTGGTGTGGGCATCGATCCGGGGGGCCGTGTGGTGCGCGGGAGTGGTTCCTTTGCGGCCCGGGGTGGGGTCGGCCGGGGCAACGGCATGTGAAGGGGCGGCAATGAGACCGGTCGCCAGTGCGGCGAGGGCGCCGGCACTGATCAGGGTGGCCCGGACACGGCTGGGCGAGCTCTTGGACATGAGTGATCACTCCTTCGGGGGTTTCTACGGTTCCGTGCCCCTCGTCCTGGGGGACGACAATGTGTGTCGTGGCAGCCCTGCGGGAGCTGCGGAGACCGGGCGGCCCGGGCCGCCCGGAACCACCATGCGGCACCGCGACGCCATGCCCGTGCGGCTTTGGCCATCCGCCTGATGCGGAATCATGCATGCACTCATGCAGGCCTTTGGCGTGCGGCTACGCACGCCAGTGAATCGCGGGAGGGGCACATGGCCGAGGCGTTGCCGGAGGGGTCGGCGGACCCGGCGGGCCGGGAACTGTCGGCGCTGCTGCGGAGGTGGTGGGAGAACTCCGTTCGGGAGGGAGGGCGAAAACCGACCCAGGCGGCGCTCGCCCGGCTCATCGGCGTCACCCAGACGACCTTGTCGCGGTATCTCAGTCCGGCTCACCCGCTGACGGCGCCCGCCGACGCCGTGCGGGCCCTGCACGAGGCGTTCGGCGCACCGCCCGAGGAGTTGGAGAAGGCTCTCGCGCTCGCTCGCGACACCCGCTCTGATCAGCGGCCCGCCGGGGCAGGGTCGGCGCCGGTGCGAAACGGCTGGCTGCCGAACGGCCGTGGCGTACGGCGTGTCTTTCTGGTTGCGGCGGTGGCGGCAGGTGTCGTAATCGCTGTCTGGGGTGCCGGCCGCGACATGCTGGACAGCGGCCGCACGGTGAAGCCGGCGGCCGCACCGGCCCGGCCGAGCGCTACGGTCTGGCCGCTGGTGCGCAAGGGAGAGACGTCCTCCCTGGCATGGACTGTCCAGCGACTGCTGAAGGCTCGGGGCCGGCACCTGCGCACGGACGGCATTTTCGGCCCGGAGACCCGAGCACATGTCATCGCGTTCCAGAAGAAGAATGGTCTGCAGCCGGACGGCAAGGTCGGCAAGGACACCTGGCGGATGCTGGTCCTCCCTGTGGCCCCGGGGGACACGGGCCCGCAGGTGGAGGCGGTCCAGGACCTTCTGCACCGCGCCGGGCAGCCCTCCGACATCACCGGGGCGTACACCGCCGCCACCCAGCAGATGGTGCGGGACTTCCAGCGTCGGCGGGGGCTGTCCGCCACCGGTGCCGTTGACGAGGAGACATGGCTGTCCCTGACCGGTGCAGAGCCGGCCTGACCCAATAGCGGTCGGTGGGCGGGCAGTGCGTGGTTGATGGCGCGCAGGGCCCGGGCGCGCAGGGGCGTGTGTGGGGGCGTGGGGGGACGGCCCGGCTCCCCGAACGGCATCGGTGAGGTTCGACCACATCGACTCGGCCGTTACGCGTTCCTCCGCCCGCAGGAGACCGGCCGCCAGCCGCTGCGCGAACGCTCGACCTGAGGAGAACGACGGCGAGTGGCAGGAGCGCCGACCGGGCGACGGAGGGGCTGTGCGGGTGGCCGTCCTTGCGGAAGCCGCGGCCGGCCGGACACGGCAATTCCTGGAAGTCTCCGTCGGTACCGCACAGCCGCGCGCGGTCGTCGCGTCACGGGATGAACTTCACCTCCGGAAAGGCTGAGCTCGGGCCGTCGAGCAGATGCCCCGGGCGGTGCCGCAGGTGTAGATCGAAGAACGCGAGCGGGTACGCCTGCTGGATCCGCACCGCCCGGGCCGGATCGAGGGTGCCGATCCACTCCTGCAGGTCCGCGTCGCTCATCCCGACGGCCTGTGCCAGCTGCGGGATCAGGAACTGGACGTCGGCGTACGACGAGTGCACCGCGCCCTCGGCCTGGATGTTGAGCCGCCATCCCCGCAGGTGGGACCAGAACTCGGCGACGCTCGGCTGCGCGGCCCGGGTGAACTCGGCGGTCATCATCATGAACGGCCGGTCCAGGTCGGTGGCGATCACCGGCTGCATCGGCCCGTCGAAGCTCAGCCCGGCCCGGACGCGCCGGTCCTCGCTCATCACGAAAGCCGTCGCCGTCGCACCTTTCGACCAGCCGAACATGCCGATGCGGTGGAGATCGAGGGCGCCTGGCAGGTCGGCCGGCAGCGGCCGCTGTTCGGCGTCGGGATTACGCCCGGCCGCGAGGCCCTCGATGCAGTCGAGGACGAACCGGATGTCCGTGGCGAAGTCCGGTGGTGTCAGGGCGGGTCGGCCGAGCGGGACCGTGAGCCGGCCGTCGGGGAACTCGCTGAACGCGTCGTACGTGTGATCCACCGTCACCACCACATACCCGTGGCTGGCAAGCTCCTGCACCACGATGGTGGTGTCCGACCGGTGATCGTGCGCGGCGTGCGAGAACACGACGACGGGCAGTCGTCCGCCGGTACGCAGCACCGGGGCACCCTCGTGGCCGGCCGTGAGCGGCGCCACCGCGACGTCGGCAGGGAATCCCCCCGCCGTCGCGAGGAGCGCTCGGGTCACGGCGGGGGACGTCCAGCGGGCCAGTGCATACCGTTCGACGCGCCGGGCGGGGTACCAGACGGAGGCCATCAACTCGCGGTGATGCCCGGGGCCGGCCACGGGATCCGGACGTGAACCGTCGACGAGGTGCAGCGACACCGTGCCCACCGGGTACGGTCCGGTGGGCACCGGGAGGGTGAGCTGCACCGGGCCCGGCGTGGTCGGAGCCGCCGACGCGGGGTGGGCGAGGCCGACCGGCACGGCGACCCCGACTGCGAGCGCGGCCCCGAGTATGCGACGGCGCGTCATCGGATCTTGGCTCATGAACGGCGTGCTTGTCACGGACTCTCCCTGGGCTTCTCGGACAGAACCGGGCCACGCCCTGCGTTGGGTAGCCGACCCAGCCCGCCTTTTCTTGGGTCTCTGGTTGTTGGCGATCTTGTGATGACGATCAGAAGGGCTCTGACAGGGCCCCTTGAATGCTTTGAGCATGTTCATTGCAGGTCAACGGCTTGATCGGGCCGAATCCGCAGTCCGCTGCGGACAGCTGACACGGCGGTGCCCCGGACGGCGTTCGATCGTCCAGGGCCGCGGCGGGCCGCTGGCGCGTCAGCCGTTGCGGGCGCTTTCGGGGCCGGTGATGCGTTTGAGCAGGGGCAGGGTGGAGGCGATGATCCCGAGCGCTGCGCCCAGTCCACCCGCGACCAGTGCGTAGTACGCCGCGTCGGGCGAGATCAGGTCGTAGTGCATCTGCGAGGTCAGGAACATCGCCGACGCGGCGAAGCCGGTGCCGATCGCGATCGCGGAGACGGCCAGCAGTGGCAGCGCGCTCTCCAGGCCGACCACGCGCTGCAGCAGCCGCAGCGGCGCGCCGGTGAGCCGCAGGATCGCGAACGGCCGCCTGCGGTCGGACAGGCCCGCGACGACACTCACAGCCAGGCTGCAACCGGCGATCGGCAGTGTGGTCAGCAGCACTACGTTGGCCAGCTGCCGCCAACTGGCCAGCTCCTGCTGGAGGCCAGTGCCGTAGTCGCCGACCGCGCGGGCCTGGTGGCGCGGGTAGGCGGCGGAGAGCAGCGTCCGCACGCGCTCCATCGATGCCGTCGACCCGTCGGTGGCTACATAGACCTGCTGTGTGGGCAGCTTGGCGACGGCGGCTGTGCTGATCGCGGCAGGGGGCCACTGGTGACTCGGCTGCGACTGCAGGCGGACGAAGGCGAAGGAGTCGACGGCCGCGACGCCCGCCCCGGCCGGACAGCGGCCGACCATCGGGATCTGCGCCAGGTCCGAGCAGGTCACAAGTGCCGGCGTAGCCGGGCCAGGACGGGCCGGGTCCCTGCCGACGCCGTCGGGGTTGGTGTGGACGACGGCCAGGCCCCGGACGCCTGGGATCGCCCGCACCTCGGCGATCAGTCGCGCCGGGACGCCCCCGGCCAGCGGCGCCTCGCCGAAGTCACCGTCCTCGATCACCGTCCGGGTCTGCCGGTCACCGTCGAGCGTGCCGCGGTAGTGGTTGATGGTGCCGATGATGCTGACCGTCGCGGTGGTCACGAACAGGGCCAGGACGAGGCCGCTCACCGCGCGGAAGCCGGCCTTCGGGTCGTCGGCGAGCCGACGCACCGCGATCAGGGCGGCCGGGCGGCGGGTGCGCCGGGCCACCGCCCGGGCGACGGTCATGGTCAGCCACGGCCCGGCGATGACCAGGCCCAGCATCACCACCAGGAAGCCGGGGAGGTAGGCAGCGGCCTGGCCGTTCCCGGTCGCCGGGCGGCGGCCGACGAAGTACGCCAGCTCGGCCAGGCCCGCCAGCAGTGGGATCAGCCGCCAGGCGCGCGGTGGGCGTGGGGTCACCCGGCGGGTCACGCCGAGCGGGGAGACGGTAACCCGGCGCAGCGCCAGCCGCGCCGCGATCGCCGCCGCCACCGGCACGCCGAGGCCGACGCCGAGGGCCTGAGGCGCGCTGAGCGTCAGATCCGAGAGGAAGTACCGCTGTCCGGAGAACGGGATGGTGGCGACCAGCGGGCGCAGTGCGGCGTAGAGCCCGAAGCCGACCACCGTCCCGGCGGCCGCTGCCAGCGTGGACTCGACCGCCGAGATCACCGACACCTGCCGGGGAGTGGCGCCGACCAGCCGCATCGCCGCGTATCGCTGCTCGCGGGTGGCGGCGGACAGGCGGGTGGCGGTGCCGATGAAGATCAGCACCGGGAAGATCAGCGCGCCGGCCACCACGGAGAGGACGAGCGTCATGGCGTCACCGTGCATGCCCTCGCCGTAGCAGGCGCTGTCACAGGCGGGCGGCAGGGCGGTGGCGATGGTGGTGACGGCTCTCGCCTGGGGCTCGCTCTTGATCTGGGCCGGGGTGCGACCGATGACGGCGATCAGCGAGTCCGGGGAGGGCAGAGCGGCGTCACCGATCGTGCCGGCGAGTCGGCCGGGGAAGCGGTCGCCCAGTTGGTCGGCCGGGGTGTCGCGGATCAGCCGGGCCAGCGCGGGGGAGGCGTAGTACTCGCCGGGCGCCGGCAGGTGCGCGAGGCCGGGCGGGACGGGCGAGTCCGGGCCGGTCGAGGCGACGTCGACCTCGGTGAGCGACGTGCCGTCGTAGTAGTCGCCGTGCGGCCGCCACCACAGGGGGGCCACCGACGTCTGCTCGGTACGGCTCGCGGCGCCGGTGTCGAGCCATAACTGCCGCTGGTTCGACCGGTCGACGGCGTTCATGCCGGCGAAGGTCGACAGCAGCAGCGCGACCCCGATGGCCACCGCGCTGGCGATCATGACCAGTCGGGCGACCGCCTCCCGGCCGCCGCTGACCGCCAGGCGGAGGGCAAAGGCGATCATGATGCGATCCGTCCGGTCGTGAGCAGGCTGGCCTTTCCGTCCCGGACCATGGCCTTCCGGTCGGCGTACGCGGCGACCCGGGGCTCGTGGGTCACCAGGACGACGGAGACGCCCTCGTCGTGGGCCGCGTCCACCATCAGCTCCATCACCTGCTCGCCGGTCAGCGAGTCCAGCGCTCCGGTCGGCTCGTCGGCGAACAGCACCTTGGGCCGGGCCACCAGGCCGCGGGCCAGTGCCACCCGCTGCGCCTGACCGCCCGACAACTCCCCGGAGCGGCGCTGCTCCAGGCCGTCCAGGCCCAGCCGGGCGAACCAGGGCCGGGCCTCGGCGAGCGCGGCCGCGCGGCGCATGCCGGAGAACAACAGCGGCAGGGCGACGTTCTCCTCGGCGGTCAACTCGGGGACGAGCTGGCCGAACTGGAAGACGAACCCGAAGGTGTCGCGGCGCAACGCGCTGCGGTCCGCCTCGTTCATGGTGTCGATACGGCGTCCGTCGAAGTGCACCTCGCCCGAGTCGGGGGTGAGTATGCCGGCCAAGCAGTGCAGCAGGGTGGACTTTCCCGAGCCGCTCGGGCCCATCACGGCGATCACCTCGCCGGCCTCGACGGCCAGGCTGGCACCGCGCAGGGCAGGGGTCTCACCGAAGGACAGGGTGAGATCGCGGGCCTCGACGAGGGCGGTCATGCGCGCACCGCCTCGGTGAGCGCGTCCATCCGGGCCGCGGTCAGCTCGATCCAGTGCAGGTCGGCCTCCAGGTGGAACAGGCCGTGGTCGGCGAGCAGGGCGTCGACGAGCGTGCCGGTGCGGCGCAGTTGGGTCAGTTCGTGCATCCGCTGCAGGTGCGCGGCGCGTTGGGTGTCGAGGTACTGCTGGGCGTCCCTGCCGAGCATCAGGGCCAGTACGACTTTGGTGAACAGCACGGTCTGCAGATTGGGCTCGGGGGCCACCGGCTCGGTGAGCCAGGTCTCGAACTCCGTCGCCCCGGCCTCGGTGATCACGTAGCGCTTGCGTTCGGGGCCGACCCCGGGCTCCGCCTCGCCGGCCACCACCTTCCCGTCCCGCGCCAACCGGCCAAGAGTTGTGTAGACCTGACCGTACGGCAGTGGCTTGCCTCGGCCGAAGAAGGCGTCGTAGTCACGCTTGAGGTCGTAGCCGTGGCTCGGCTCCCGCTCCAACAGCCCCAACAGGGTGAGAGGAACACTCATGAGAGGTACCATACACCCGAGATATACTCTGAGTGTATATCCGTGGAGAGTACGTTCAGGGACGCTGGTTCAGGGCTCGGGTCAGCTCTCGGTCGGCCGCTCGGGCAGCCTCCAGCTCATCTGCACGCTCATCGAGTTGACCTTGGATGTCGGCGAGGTTCTGTTCCAGCATCGTGATGCGTTGCTGGAGCTGGTCGATGTCGGCTGGCGCCCCCAGGCCGGACTCGGCCGAGGCGGCCTCGCCGAGTGCCTGGGAGAGGTGCTTCTTCAACTGCCGGACCCGCACGGCAAGGCGTTTTTTGCTCGCGGGTCTTCCAACCGCATCCCGACGACGACAGGAGCCGAGACATGAACTCCTCCAAGACTCTTCGCGGCAAGACGGTCCTGGTCACCGGCGCGACCGGGAACCAGGGCGGCGCCACCTTCCGCCACCTGCTCGCGGACAGCTGGCACGTCCGGGCCCTCGTCCGGGACGACACCACGCCGGCGGCTGCCGCACTTGCCGCGGCGTGGCTCGGTGTCCCGAGCCCGGCCGTCCGCGCGGAGTGAGTGGCCCGTGGCCCGCCGGGATCGCCGTGGCCCCAGACGACGGCATGAATGATTGAAGGCCGGATCAACTGCGCTTGTACGGCCGTCAATGGCAAGCCTGTCGTCTGAGCGTCGACGCATCCGCGGGGCATTCGCCCAGCAGTAGTGCGGCGACCGCCTCCGGCGCCTCATGCATTGCGTCGTGGCCGGTTGGCAGGTCGTGGACCTGCCACTCGGGATCGGCTTGGAGCCGGGTGCGGAGTTCAGCGAACGGCGTCCGGTCCTCCCATCCCGAGCAGTAGATGAACTCCCGACGGGGGACCCGGGCGAGTGTGCCTGTGAGCCGGATCGTTTGCAGGAACGAGGCGAGGGGATGGGGACGGCGGCGGGGATCGCCGCCGTCCGGTGGTCGGACGGCATAGCCGGTGCTCGCAGCGCCGGCAGTAAATGCTTCCCGGTAGCGCTCGGTCGTTGACGACCAGCACGACTCGCCGTCGCGTGGTACGTAGGCGTCGAGATGCACCAGTCGTGAGATCCGGCCGGCAGCGCGATCGGCGGCGGCGGCGATCACCATGCCGCCGTAGCTGTGGCCGACCAGTGTCGCGCTGGTTATGTGGGAGCGATCGAGGAGCCGCAATACGTCGTCGGCGTGCGTGTCGAGGTTGGCCGTCGCGACCGTCGCGTTGTCGTCGTCCGGTCGCAGACCGGTCAGGGTCAGGGCGTGAACGGCATGCCCGGCACGTTCCAGCAGCGGAACCACCGCCTCGAACGACCAGGAGCCGTGCCAGCCGCCGGGCACGAGGACGAACGTCGCCATGCGTTTCTCCCTCTCTCAAGTCGCGGCATCGAGGCACGCTGCCTTGATGACCTGTGGTTCGGTCGGGCGCTCTGCGCGACTGAAGACCACTCCGCATGGAGGCAGTGTCACCAGATCCAGGTGTGGCTGGCTAACGCTACGATGCCAACTGATGCCTGTTCGCCGCCAACCTCGCCAGAACGCCGGTGTGACGTCGCATATGTGGCCGTCGGGCGGGCGCCACCTCTGGCCATCCGGCGAAACAAGCGCAGTGCAGTCGCACGCACGGGGACACCTGGTATACGCAGCCGGCGGTGTCTTGACAGTTCATACCGAGCGCGGCACGTCGATCGTTCCCGCCAACCGGGTCGCCTGGACCCCCGTCGGGTTCACGCACCACCACCGCGCCCACGGCGACACCGACATGCGGATCGTCTTTCTCGCGCCATCCCTCGCCAGGCTCGTACCAGACCATCCCGCCGTGTTCCTGGCCTCCGACCTCGCCCGCGAGGTCCTGCTCGCCCTGACCGGTTCCCGCAACTACGACGACACCGCGCCCGACTACAGCCGCTCCGCGCGCTCTCGCCTCCTTCGCGTCCTCGTCGATGAACTCCGCGAAGCACACGAACAGCCACTGCACCTGCCGGACCCACGGGACGACCGACTGCAAGCCATTGCCCGGATGCTGTACGAGAAGCCGGCAGACAACGCCACGCTGGCCGAACTCGGGAAGACGATCGGAGCCAGCACCCGAACCCTCAGCCGACTGTTCCGCAACGAACTCGGCATGACCTTCTATGAGTGGCGCACGCAGCTACGCATCTACCACGCGCTCGTGCTCCTTGCCGACGGCCACGACACCACCCAAACCGCCTACGCCTGCGGATGGGCCAACCCCAGCAGCTTCATCTCAGCGTTCACCAACATCATCGGAACGACGCCGGGCCGCTACCGAACCCGTCGCCAGAACACCGCCCGCGCATCTCAACTCCCGTCGGCGGTCAAATCCTCGGGGTGATTCGTACTCGCACCCCGGCCTGATGTGGTTCGCGAACGGACAGGAGATGGCTCCTGTGTGCCTCGCGATTCCCGCGCAACTACCGCGACGGCACCAACCATCGGCTTGACCACGCGACAAGCCAGGACCGCACGATCAGGCTCAAAGAGTTGCCCCACGACGACCAAACCCAGACTCGTCGAGCCCGGGGATCAGCCGGCGAGGTCTATACCCTCGACTGCGATCAGCCGGATTGCGAACGACCGCTCGGCTTGTCGAGGCGGAGGTCGCGCAGTGCGTCGATGTCGGCGTCGAGCGCCACATCTGTCTCCCGTCCGGCCCGAGCGCCTTCGCATCCGGAGCGGGTGTCGATGACGGTTGAGGTTGGTCCCGGGGCGTGGACGCCGGGTTTCATGTGACGAGTGCAGCGTACGTGACGTGATCCGTTGCTGTTCGCACTCGGCCGGTGTGAGGTAGCCGGGCGCGTAATGCCGACGGCGCCGGTTGCGGTACGACAGCCGGCGGAACAGCTCCAGCCGAGTCTGTGCTTTCGAAGTCCAGCGCCTTCCGTGGTGCAACTCGCGCTTGAGGCCTTGGAACAACGACTCGGCGACGGCATTGTCATGACTTGGGCCGATCCGGGCCGTGCTGCGCCGGATGCCGTGCCGCCGGCACATCTCGGCGAAGGCGGCCGCACTGTGCTGCACGCCCTTGTCGGCGTGGAGAACGATGCCGTGGACCCGGCCGCCACAGGTGGCCACGGCCATCTCGATGGAGTCGGTGACCAGTGAGGTGCGCATGTGGTCGTTGATCGACCAGCCCACCACCTTCCTCGAGCAGATGTCGATCACCGCGCCGAGGTCACCGCCCACTGGCCACCGCTACGGCGCCTCCGCTCACGGGGTGCTGGGGCCCCTGGTGCACAGTGCGTGGTCGATCAGGGTGCTGGCGGTGTTCTCCTGGTCCAGTATGTGCTCCCAGGTGTCGCCGCGTGCCTCGGACATGGAGACCACGGCGCTTCGCCTGCCGTCGTCGGTGACGCCGTTGAGGGTGATGTAGCCGCCGTCTCCACCCTCGTGGCTCCAGTAGGTTCCTCCGCAGCTCAGGGGGCGTTCGGCCAGTCCGAGCCCGTATCGGCCGCCGGGCCACAGCTGTTGGACCTCGGCGCTCACGGGGACGGTCTGCTTCATTTCGGCCAACTGCCGCGTCGGTAGCAGGCGGCCCGCGAGCAGTGCGCGGAGGAAGGTGTTCTCGTCCCGTGTGGTTGTGACCCACGAGAGGTTCTCGTTGTCCACCGGTATCTGGTCGGTGACGTCCACCCGGGAACCGGGGCCGAAGAGCTGGTAGGCCTGGGCGTGCGGCCGGGGCAGGGTGGGTGAGGTGCCCGTCCATCGGGTCTGATCGAGGCCGAGCGGGCGCAGGATGCGGTCTTGGATCTCCTGGTGGGCAGGTTGACCGGTGGCCTTCTGGATGATCAGGTCGAGCAGGACGTAGCCGGTGTTGGAGTACGTCCAGTGCTCGCCGGGCGGGAAGTCGGGCGCGTGGGCCATGGCGCGGGCAACCAACTGCTCGGGGCCATAGACGTCGTGGCGCTGCCGGTAGTACTCCTTCGGCGTGTTGTATCCGGGCAGGTCGTCGTGGATGCCGCTGGTGTGCTGAAGCAGTTGGCGGATGGTGATCCGGCTGCCGTCGTTGCCGTTGCCCTGCACCACTCCCGGCAGCCAGTGGTTGACCGTGTCGTCCAGGGACAGCCTGTCCTCCGCCTCCAGTTGGAGGACCACGGTGGCGACCAGCGTCTTGGACGTGCTGGCCATGCGGAAGTAGCCGTCGGAAGGGACCGGGCGGCCGGTGTTCAGGTCGGCGGTGCCGCTGGTGGCGACCGACTGCCGACCGTCAGGCGCGATCACGCGGGCCTGCACACCGCTGATACCGAGCGCGTGGATCGCCTCGGTGTCCTGGCGCAACTGCTCCACAGGGGAGTGACCGGCGGGCTGGGCGACGGCGGTGGCCACCTCGGCGGCGAGCAGGGTAGCGACACCGACCGCCATGGCGATGCGTTTTCGCAGAGTCGAAGTCATGGCTGGACGCTAGTTTCGCCCCCCAACGGGGCGCGATCCGGCGCACCATAGGATCGGTATGGGGATATCCCCCCAGGTGTTGTCGTCAAATGTCACGCTCACATCAGCAGAGATGCCAGGAATGACGGCTGCCTGGGAGGACTCAGCGGCCTTGATGCGATACGCAGCTCTGGGGTGGGGGCGAGACTCGGAGTCGGTCACCCCGACGGGCCCGCCATATTCCCTGTGGACGACGTCGGCGCGCTCGGCGATCCCATATTCCACGCCGGCCTGGCCGTCCGAGGGAGCAGCGATCGGGCTGTTACCAGATCTACTCTTCGGTGATTTCTGTATTCAGGCAAGTCGAACCCCCGAGTCGTCGATCATCCCCAATTGCCGGCCTGATCAGGGTATTTCCAGTCTCCATCTTGGATAATTTTAGGGGCCATAAGTAAAACCCTGCCGTGGCAGATTCTGGGGTCGGCGACCCTATGAAGTCGTAACACGATCCTGTTGGTGGGATTGATGAGGCACGAGGTGCAGGTCGGATGCGGCTGGGATGATTGCGGGCATGCCCCTGGACTGGTCCCGTCTGAAGCACGCCTATGGATCCGCATCCGACCTACCACGGCTCTTTGACGAGATCGGTGATCCAGAGGTGGCTGACGTGGCGTGGGAGGAGCTGTGGGCTTCTCTCTACCACCAGGGGTCGGTGTACGAGGCCAGCTTTGCCGCCCTGCCCGTTCTGACGGAAATCGCCACTGGTCGCAAACCGGGCGGCCGCTGGCAGGCCCTTGCGCTGGCCGGCCGCATCGTCGTCGAGGAACAGCAACTCCGAGAGCCTGGTTACGTCCAGGCACGCTACCCGGCTGCGATCAACGAACTGCACCAGCTGACCCGGAACCACACGATGGCACGGCCCTTCGAGGGCGATGAAGATGACTTTTTGTACTGGCTGGAGCACCTCTTGGCTTTCGAGGGGGTGCCAGTATGGAGGCGCAGCCTGCGCCGCGAGGAGCACCCCGTGGTGTGCCCCTCCTGCGCACTGAGCTTGGAGATCGACCTCTCCCGCAAGCCGCCAGGCACCCGCCGGCGGGACCCGAACGCGCGCTTTCGGGTTGTCGGCCGCGAGGGACCCATGCTCACCGGGATCCGCCCGGCAGCCCCCGAGGACCTGCCGCCGCTAGCATCTCGGCTGCACGGTCTGGCCGTCAGGGCCGGGCAGCCAGCGGCCGCAGACCATCTGACCCATCTGTTCGGCCGCACGGCGTGCCCGGACTGTGCTTCAGATTTCTTGGTGCCGGACCAGGTCGCGTCCTTCCAGGCGTAGCGGTCTATGAGTGCGTGAAAGAATCACACGTGGGCTTTCTTGGGGCGTCTCCAGCAGATGAGGCTGGAAGCCAACGAGCCGAAGGCGTCGTGGAGTTAGGTGCGGCGTTCCCAGCGGACGGCGAGGCGCTTGAACTGATGGAGTAGGGCGAAGGTCTGCTCCACGACGTAGCGGAGTGTGCCCAGGCCCTTGATGTTCGGGGCGCCCTTGCGGGGGATGACCGGCTAATGGTGCCCCGTCCCCGGCAATCGAGCGGCACTGTTGGCGAATTCGGCCCGCTGAGTGCGAGCGGACACCGAGGCCAAGCGGCTCCCCAGCTACCTCGCATACCCGGGAGTTGGTTCGGGCGGGGTGCTGGGGAGTCGCAGGGCGGGGAGGACCTGACCCCGCTCGGCGCCCTGTTACGGGCGGGCATATGGCCGAGTCATGATCTCCATGTTGTGGCCGTTCGGGTCGTCGAAGTAGGCGCCGCGACCGCCGAAGAGGCGATTGATCTGGCCGGGCTCGGAGTGGTGCGGGTCGGCGTAGTAGGTGACCCCGCCCCTCTCCAGGCGGGCGATCATGGTGTCGAATTGCTTGTCGGGCACGAGGAACGCGTAGTGCTGTGGCTGGATCGGCTCGTCGCGCTTCTCGTAGTAATCGAGTGTCACACCGTTGCCCAAGTCGACGGGCAAGAACGGCCCGAAGGGGGCGCCGACCTTCAGACCCAGGATTGCGGCGATGAACTCGGCCGACAACTGCCGGTCCGTAGCGTAGACGGCGGCGTGGTTCAGCTGGACGGTGGACGGCAGTTCGGGTTCATGCTGGTGCTGCTGGGCATGTGGCATGCGTGGACGTGTCTCCGAGTTCTTGGATCCGCTGTGGAGCGCCGCGTGTGGGCGCTGGGAGGGAAGACACGGAGGAGAGGCGGGGCTCTTGCCCGCCTCGTGCTCACGCCGAGGCCGGGTGCCTCACTCGTGTATGGCCTATGGCCGACCCGGCAGTCACATGATCAACGTTACTGCTTCACTGCGCGTCACGGCAATGCAAAAACTGTTGTCCGCGGCCAGCCTCAGTCCTACCCGGCCGGCCGGAGGGCTGCCAGGCGGGACATCTGTGGACGATCGCGTTGCGTACGTCCTGTCAGACACTCCCGGCGAGATGCGCGAGGCGCGGGATGCCGTCGTGGTGAGTGCACGGTCGCTACGCCCGTCGGCTGGCCGACGCTCCGTTGGATGGCGCGTTCGGAGTGATCGAGTTGGCCGTGTGCCGGTTCAAATACCTCAACTCCCTCTGCCCGGCCGTGACGTTCGCGGAGCAGGTTCCCGGGCTGACCAGCCCTCATGCCCGCTGCACCGCGCTGCTGCGAAGCGCGCTTGAACCGATCGCGCTGTGTCTGGCGGGTCGCCCAGGCGCTCGTCCGGCTGCAGCGTTGAAGATCCGGGTCGCCAAGGACACGCTCCTGAACCTCCTGCGCGCGACACCTCTCGGGCAAGCTGCTGCGTGACGGCAGCTTTTCGGCTCTGTCGAAGATCTTTGACGGGCGGGGTGCTCAGAGCGAAGGCGGGTGGACGCCCCCGGGATACTGGTTGCTGGTTGCCATGCTCACGGACCGGGTCAGTGAGGGTGCAGTCGGCGGCTATCGCCTGGTCCCACCCTGCTGGACGCCCGACGGTATCCGGCCCGGTAGCTGACCGCCCTCCACCGCGAACGCCGGGAGGCCGAGTCCGTCTTCGCCGAGATCAAAACCCATCAGCGCGGCGCGCGGCGTGCTCGGGTCCCAACAGCAGGACGTCGGCGTCTCGTTGGCGATCACCACCCGGTAGTCCCGGCGAACCTCCCGGTCCGCACCTGCCTGTTGAGCGGTATGTCCGGCTCGATGGCTTGTTCGCCCCGTGTGCCCGGTGCGCCGGTGGTCCAGCTACGCCTCCTGGCCCTCGTCGTCGTCCTGACCACCAGCCGGACTGTCCACCTCGTGCGGGTGCGAACCTACAGGTGTGATGCCAAGGCGGCGTACACCTTCCGCCAGGCGTCGGCGCCGGCCTGCGGGTCGTAGTCAGCTGGGCGGTCGGCGCAGGCGAAGCCGTGGCGGGCACCCGGGTAGGTCACCAGCTCGTGCGGTACCTCGGCCTTGCCGAGTCGCTGCTCGGCCTGCTCCCATTCCTCGGCCGGAATGATGTGGTCCAGCTCGCCGCGAAAGCCCAGCACGAACGCGCCACCCGCGGCGATCCGCTCGCTGGTCTCCAGCGGGGGCACGGGACCGACCAACGGGAAACCGCTGTTCAGCAGCCACCCAGGGTAGAAGACCGCGGCCAACTCGAAGCTCAGCTCGGTCGCCGCCCGCAGCGCGATGTGGCCGCCCATGCTCAGGCCGAGGAACGCCACGCCCCGCTCGCCTGCTTCGGCGCGTGCCGCCCCCAGCGCCGCGGAAGCGTCAGCGACCAGCTCGTCCCGGTCCAGCGCGCGCATCAGCACCAGGCCGTCCTCGCGCTCCTCGGCGGAGTAACCGAGCTGGGTGCGGCGAGCATTGCGCCAGTAGTAGTCGGGCGCCAGCGCGGTGTAGCCGGCCGCCGCCAACTCCGCGCAGGTCTCTCTTACGTAGGCGTTGATTCCATACAGCTCGGAGCAAACCACCACGGCGCCCCGCAGTTCACCCGTCGGGCGGTGCACGTACGCCTCGATGCCGCTTGCCTCGCCGAGTGTCTCCCACTGACCAGTCATCACTGCCCCCGTGTCTCGATCGTCGGCTCAACTGTAGTGGCCGACAACTGCTTTCACCTTCGACATTCTTCGGTACCGCGTCAGCGCTGCTGAGGCTCGATCCGGGAGGGCGAGGAGGTTGCCGCTCCAGCGTTCTTCGCCGTCTTCGGCTGGTGTCACACGCAAGTCAAATGAGATCGGCTCGTGCATGTGGAAGTTCACAAAGATGTCACCGAGTCACGGGACATCCGTAGGCGTCGGAGCGGTCCCGGCGCAGATGCACGGCGCGCGTGGCGCGCCCGGCCCCCTCCCGCGCCCGTCCCTGCCCATCGGGTGACTCTTGGCGTGGTAAAGCGCCGAAGAGTTGACATAGGTCGGGGAAAGTGGTGTTCATACCTTCTATCCATCAATGTTCCTGCTTGAATGCCTCGGGCGATGTGTCTTTGGATCGATGCGTTTGCGAATGGGTGAATGCTGACGGAGGGGCGTGCGGTCGGGTCGGGCGTGGCGGGACAGGTCGTGGATGACGTTCCGGCGTGATGGGAGAAGCCTGGCTCTCGTACGTGTCTTGGGCGGTGCGCCCTCGTGGCGGCGGTGGGGAAGCAGCCGCTGAGGGATCGCCAATCCCCTGAGGTTCGGGGCGGCTCGTAGCTGGTCCGGCGGAGGGGGCGGGTCTGCGCCCTCGACCGCGGAGGTCCGCACGCGGGGCCGAGCCGGGGGCGAGCGCCGGATGTGTGAGGGATCAGGGGCCGCCCATCGGATCTGGCGCAGCGCGCAGCGCGCAGCACGGAACAGTGGCGCCGACAGTGCAAGTCTGTGAACTTCGCGCTCACAAAGTCCTGTTGGCCTCGTTGACATGCCATAAGCACACGCGTTTCACTCAACACCCGTGCATGGCAACGTTGTCAGGCCGTTCCGAGCGACCGGCAGCGTTGCCTGTCGCTGGCGTTCCTCGTTTTTCGGCACGCCAGCACCTCATGTGCGAAGCGCGTATCGCTGCGGAGGCAACCGATGGTCCGACCCCGAGGTTCAGCTGCGCCACTCAACCGAAAGAGATTCCGTCAACGCCTGGCCGTGGTGTCCGTCATGGGCATGGCCGTGCTCCCGCTCCCCGCGATCGGGGGCGCCCATGCCGCGAGTGCCACAACGCCGGCCTTCGTGAAGGACCCCGCGTCCCTCGTCAACCCGCTCATCGGTACCTCCGGTGCGGTGGACACCTTCCCCGGCCCCGACATGCCCGCCGGCATGGTGCAGTGGGGTCCCGACACGACACCCGACCGCCCCTCGGGCGGCGGCTACGAGTACAACGACAACAAGATCTCCGGCTTCAGTCTCACCCACGTCTCAGGACCCGGCTGCGGCGTCGCCGGCGACCTGCCCGTCCTGCCGGTCACCGGCGCGCTGTCCGGCAGCCTCGGCGATGCGTCTGTCGGCTTCAGCCACGACGACGAGAAGGCGGGCATCGGCTACTACAAGGTGACCGACGCGAACGGGGTCAAGACCCAGTTGACCGACGCCACTCGTGCCGGGCTGGGCACCTTCACCTTCCCCGCGGGCCGGCAGGCGAACCTGCTGTTCAAGCTCAGCGGTGGCGCCACGCAGGTGGACGGGACCCGTGTCCGGGTGGTGAACAAGAAGGAGATCAGCGGCGCGATCGACAGCGGTCACTTCTGCGGCGCGAGCAACCGCTACACGCTGCACTTCGACATCAAGTTCGACCAGCCGTTCACCGCGAGTGGCACCTGGGTCGGCAGCACCATCAACCCCAGCGCGACATCGCTCAAGGCGGGCAAGGTCCGGCAGCAGGCTCTACAGGCGCACCCGTCGAAACCGCTCAAGGAGAAGCACTTCACCGTTCCCGCGGCGCCGTCCCCGACCGTGCACGGGAGCGGCAGCGGCACGCCCTCCGTCAGCCCGTCTCCGGCACCGAGCACCGGCACTGTGCCCCAGGCGTCCGCCGCCGGCAAGACCTCGGCGGGCACGGCCGTCGAGCCCCCGACGACAGGTGCGAACGGCATGTACCTGACCTTCGACACTTCCTCCAACCCGACGGTGCGCGCGAAGGTCGGCATCTCATACACGAGTGACGCAGGAGCGGCGGGCAATCTCACCACCGAGATCAAGAATTGGGACTTCGACGCCGTCGAGCAGGCGAACCATGACGCCTGGAACGCGGTGCTGAACAAGATCCGGATCGGCGGAGGCTCCTCGGACCAGCAGGTGCAGTTCTACAGCGCTCTCTACCACGCGCTGCTGCACCCGAACGTCTTCTCGGACGACAACGGCCAGTACATGGGCATGGACAACCAGATCCACAAGCTGGCCAAGGGGCAACAGGCCCAGTACGCCAACTACTCGGGATGGGACACCTACCGCTCCCAGACCCAGCTCATGGCCATGGTCGAGCCCAAGGTCACCAGCGACGTCGTCACCTCCATGCTCAACGGGTTCGACCAGACGGGCCTGTTGCCCAAGTGGGCCTCGAACAACGGCGAGAGCTACGTGATGGTCGGTGACCCGGCCGCCGGCATCATCGCCGACGCATACGCCTTCGGGGCTCGGGGCTTCGACACGAGCAAGGCGCTCGCCGCCCTGCAGCACGAGGCCGCCGTCCCGAACAACGACCGCCCCGGCGAGTCGGTGCGGGACGCGAAGGGCTACCTCCCGCTGGACGAGAACGACTACGGCTGCTGCAACTTCTACGGCCCCGTCTCCACCCAACTGGAGTACGACTCCGCCGACTACGCCGTCGCCGCCTTCGCGAAGTCGCTGGGCAGGACGGCCGTCTACAAGAAGTTCGCCACTCGCGCACAGGACTGGATGAACGTCTTCGACCCGCAGACCGGCTACATGCAGGGCAAGAACAAGAGCGGCCAGTTCGCGGGCGGTTTCACCCCGGGTACCTCCAACGGCTTCGTGGAGGGCACGTCGGCCCAGTACACGCCGATGGTCCCGTTCAACCTGCGGCAGCTCATCCAGGCGCGCGGCGGTGACCAGGCGTACTCGTCCTTCCTGGACAGCCTGCTCGACAACATCACGCACCCCGGCAACACCGACGCCGACCTGAGCAACGAGCCCAGCGTGGAGATCCCCTGGGAATACGACTACACGGGCCAGCCGTGGAAGACCCAGGCAGCCGTCCGCAAAGCCCAGCAGAACCTGTACTTCAACGCTCCGGTCGGCTCGTTCGGCAACGACGACCTCGGCGCGATGAGCTCCTGGTACGTCTGGTCCGCGCTCGGCATGTACCCGGAGACCCCGGGCACGGACACCCTGGTGCTCGGCAGCCCGGCGTTCCCGATTGCCAAGGTGGCCTTCGCAGGCGGCAAGGCGGTGCAGATCAAGGCACCACAGGCCGCGCCCGACGCGCCGTACGTACAGTCGCTGGACGTCAAGGGCAAGGAGTGGAAGACCTCCTGGCTTACGTACCAGCAGTTCGAGGGCGCGGGCACGCTCGACTTCACGCTCGGCACCCAGCCCGACAAGTCCTGGGCGTCCGACCCGTCCGCGGTACCGCCGTCGGACACCACGGGCGGCGACCGGGTGCTTGCCGCGACCGGCCCCTCCAGCGATGGCCTCGTCCTCCAGCCGGGCGGATCCGGTGACGGCACACTGAATCTGACCAACCTCGGCAGCAAGGCCGTCACGGTCGACTGGAAGGCGACGGCGCCCTCCGGCATCACGCTGGACACGGCGTCCGGCTCGGTGCCGGTGCCCGCTTCGGGAAGCGCCGAGGCGAAGGTCCATGTGACGGCGGGCTCGACTGAGGGAACGTTCCCGGTCACTTTTGCGCTGACCGACCACGCAAGCGGCGCGGCGCTGAGCGCTGCGACCCTCCGCGTGGCCGTGGCCAAGGCCGGTGCGCTGTGGCCCTACGACACCAACGAGGGCATCTATCCCGACGGCGCCGGCTTCTCGGTCGGTTTCGACGGCGGCGGTTGGGCGTACTCGCACAACGCGCTGTCGGCGGCGGGTGTCACGAGCGGCTCCACCGTCACGGCCGACGGCATCTCCTACACCTGGCCGACGGTGACGTCCGGTCAACTGGACAACCTGGAGATGGCCGGCCAGACCATCCCGATGCCGGCCGGTACGTCGGGTGCGTCGCTGGGCCTGCTGGGCGCGGCGGTCAACGCGCCGACCGACGGCAGCGGGGTCTCGGGCACGCTGACCGTCACCTACACCGACGGCACCACCTCCCAGGCGACAGTCGGTTTCTCGGACTGGACGCTCAACGGAGGTGGGAGCAAGCCGCTTCCGGGTGACACGACGGCCATCACGACGGCCTACCGCAACACCGCGAGCGGAGGCCGGGACAACGTGAAGACCTACGTCTTTGCCACGAAGGTCCCACTCGACGCATCCAAGCAGGTGGCGTCGATCACGCTTCCGGTGACGGGCTCCACGGGCACCGACCACCTGTTCGCCTACGGCTTCGGCAAGTGAGACACGGCAGGCGCTGACGGCGGCGGGCTGGTTCCGGGGCACGAGCTCCGGAACCAGCCCGCCGGCTGGCGTGCGGCCCCGGCCGCCCCGCCCGCGTGGGCTTCCTGGCGACACTGGCACACAGTGCCCGCCCATCGCCCCCTGCCAAGTCCTGGAAACGGACACCAAGGTGCGGGCATGAGGCGCTGAGCTGAGGAAAGGCGGGGCAGCCTCCGTGCGGTGGGGTCCTTCCACCGCACGGAGGCCTGCCGTCGTACCCGGGTTCCAGGGGGTCGTGAGCCCCGCTCGTGGGTGGCGCGTTGAGTGGTTACCGGGTGGTGGGGTTGTCGATTTCGAAGCCGTCGAAGGTGGCGTAGGTGCCCGAGAGCTTGGTCACCACAATGGTGTGGACGCCGGCGGTGAGGGTGGCGCTGGTGTAGACGGCGACATCGGTGTGGCGCGCTCCGTCGGCAGGCACGGTGTCGACGACGGTGGCGGGTCTGCCGTCGATCGACACGCCGATGTTGCCCTGGTCGGTGAACTCCTCACCGAACGTCTTGATCCCGGTGCCGATGAACGTGTACGTGATGCTGCTGCCGTCGGTCGTCGCGTAGTGCACGTCGTCGTCGTGGTCGCCGTAGCCTCGGCTTCCCAGGTAGTCCCAGGTGTTGTAGACGATCGAAGGATCGGTGTCGTTGAGGCGTGCTGCGGCCGGCGGGGTGCCCACGTAGACCAGGACGGCTGCTGACGGCTTCGACGTGGCTCCGTTCTTGTCGGACTGTGTGGCGGTCAGGGTCTGCTGGCCGGGGGAGGAGTCGGTGAGCGTGCACGACCAGGTGCCGTCGGGTGCAGCGGTTGCCGTGCAGCCTGCTTGGTTCGTGCTGTCGGTGACCGCGACGGCGTGGCCGGCCACCGCTGTGCCGCGCACCGTGAAGGTGTCCGTCAGGCCGGTGGTGCCGCCCGTGGGGGCGGTGATGACCGGACGGGGTACGTAGGTGCCGACGGTGACGTCCGTGCCGTCGGCTCCGGTAGGTACCGTGGCGATCAGGAAGCCGGAGGAGATCCACTGGACTTCGGTCGCGCGCCGGTCGCCGAAGTACACCGGGGTGCTGCGCGAGAAGCCGGCACCGGCGATGAGAACCCGTTCGGTCGAGGAGCCGGCAGCGACGGGCGTGGGCGCGGAGATGTAGCTCGCTTGGAGGGGGAGGTCGCCCGCCGGCGACCGGTGCCCGTCGGCGACGCCCGCATGGGCGAGGAGAGAGAGGGGGATGTCACCCGGGCCCGGGGACGCGGGGATGGTGGTGTTGTCGTTGACGTGGGAGTCGATCGGCAGTGTGCAGAAGTAGCTGCCCGCGGGGTCGGAGAAGTAGTTGCCGGTCACCCAGAAGTGGCCGGTGGCCGAGCAGCCGCCCTGGGCACCGAGTGCTGCCAGCGGGTGGAACTCGACGTTGCCGCTGAAGCTGATCCACTCCGAACCGGCGTCGTCGTAGAACGCGTTGAAGCGCGAGCCGTCGTTGTAGACGACGTTGCCGGTGACGTGCAGGCCGTGGGCCAGGGTGGCCGTCGTGTCGATGGTGCCGTCGGCCTGGTACACGTACTGCGCCTGGTGGCCCTCCATGTAGATCGCGCCGCCGTCGTCGAGGACCTGCATGACGTTGAAGATCAGGTTGTTGCTGATCGTGTTGTCGGCGTTGATGTTGGTCGAGTTCTGCGGATGGTCGGCATCGTCGACGTGGCCCTGGATGACACCCGCGGTGATCCCGGTGTACGGCAGGTCGTAGAGCTCGTTGTGCGTGATCGTGGTGTGGCGGCTGAACAACAGCGTGATGCCGCAGGCCGAGCGGTAGTCCGTGCCTGCGGCGTGTATCACGTTGTTCGAGACCGTGGTGTGATCCAGGATCTCGTTCGTCCCGACGTGGTCCGCCTGCACGGTCTTCGTGTCAGGGGTGCAATTGTCCTTGATCACCGAGGCCGGGACGGCAGTGGGAGTAGGGTCGTACGTGCAGCCGAGCGACAGCGCGGTGGAGGCGATCCCGGTGAACTCGTTGCCGTCGATGACGTTGTGCGATCCCCCGTACATGAAACTCAGGCCGGCGCCCCCGAGGTTGACGAATCGGTTGCCGGTGACCCTGACATGACTGGCCCCGGTGAAGGCGACGTTCGCGAGGGGCTGGGTGAGTGCGCCCCACGGGCAGCTGCCGGCGGGGGCGGAGAAGGAGCACAGCCCCTGGTTGTTGGCGCCGGTCCTGTGCAGATTGCTCTGTACGTCGGCGAAGCCCGCCGGTGACGAGGGTGCGTTCCAGGTGGCGTACGAGAACTGGAGGCCCGCGAAGGTGATGTCGTGCAGGGGTTTGGCCAGGCTGCCGGCACCTTGCACCAGCTTCTCCAGCCGGGGCAGTTCGACGTCCAGGCCGGTGATCCGCTGACCGCTCTTGGGCGTGTAGTAGAGCGTGTCGGTGGAGCTGTCCAGGGACCACTGACCGCTCGTCAGAAGACTGCGGGCGCCCTGGACCGTGGCCGGCAGCTGTGAGGTGGACATCGACGGCAGGCCGCCGGTGCCCTGGCTGAACGGCGCGATGTCGGTGACGTTGGTCCAGCAGGGCTGGTCCATGACCAGCGTGCTGCCGGACAGCCGTGCGACCCCGCACTTGGAGTCGGTCCACGCGCCGTTGCCCGCGGGATAGTCGAACTCGACCTGCGCCAGTTGCGCGGGCGTGAGCCGTGCGAACCAGGCCAGGGCCGCGGCGTCGTTGGACAGGTCGTACCCTGTGGCCGACCCGGCCCAGTTGCCCGTGAAGTGCAGGGCCGCCGGGGTGGCCTGGGCGATGGGGGCTTGCCTGTCGGCCACGTAGAGCTGACGGGTGGCGCTGCCGTGAGGCACGTGTGCGGCCCACACACCGGTACTTCCCACCTCGTGCCAGCCGGTGACCCTGGAGGCGCCGGAGATGACCGGGTGGGCGCCGGGCGCAGCCTCCCACACCACGGGGCGCCCGGGGCTGCCGGAGTCCTCCGCGCCGAACTTCCACGTCTTGCTCAACCGGTACGTGCCGCCGAGGAGTTCGACCCTGGGGCTCACCGGGGTCCGGCCGTGCTCAACAGCGCGTACTTCGGCCTGCGCGGTGGTCAGGGAACAGGGGTTCCTCGATGTGCACGCCGCACCGTGGCCGTCCGGCGCTGCCCACAGCACCGATGCGGTGGCGGCCCGAGCCGGACTTGCCGCCACACCCAGCGCTCCCGCGCCGACCAGTCCGAATGCGAGTAAAGAACCGAGGATCTTACGCGTCGACGCCATGCATTTCATGACCGCTCCGGTATCCGTCCAGCCGCGAGCATGCCCGCGGGGAGACTGAGACATCCGATGAATGGGGTCAACCTGACAGTCAACGCTTGGCGCTGTCAACGGGCTGTACGGGGTTTCAGGTAGAGGATACGGCCTCCGTGTTGGTGAATCCGGAGCAATGGATCGGATGTATGGATGGTTTTGTGTGTCCATTCGATGCCGAGCTGGGCGAGCGCGGCCCGCTGCACGTCCGTGAACTTGCCCCGCCTGGCCCGGGTGTTCGGGACCCGCACGCCCTGCTTCACGACCATGGGCTCCGTCCGTCTCGCCGACGTCGGCGATCTGTTCGCTGCATCCGCGCTCCGCGCTCCGCGCTCCGCACGGCACCGGCCGGGTCCCGGTCCGCGCCTTCCCGCTCCACCCACTGCGCGTGCCGTTGTTCGTCGGTGAGTTCAGCCTGGCTGTGGCGCCGGAAGGTGACCCTTCGCTCGAAGCTGTCGCCTGGCGCCTGGCCTCCAGCGTCGTCACCGGGTCCGGAGCGCGCCGGGAAAAGAAGTTTTCGGGTCCCTGTCACATCCTGGTGATTCGGTCCGTCAGTGCAGTGACGTCGCCTACCACGCCGATGCGAAGGAGTGCAGTCATGACGAACACCTCGATCTCCCGGATGCCGAACCCGGCCGAGTTCGTGCCGGAGCTGAACGACATCAGCGCGGCTCTTTTCCGGGCCACGGGCAACCGCTCGGTGCCGCGCACCACGATGAGCCTCGTCCACCTGCGTGCCGGGCAGATCGTCGGCAACACCTACCTGACGGTGCTGAACACCGGCTTCCTGCGCAAGGCCGGAGTGGCGGAGGAGCGCATCACCGCTGTCTCGTCCTGGCAGGATGCCCCGTACTTCAGCGACGCCGAACGAGCCGCGCTCGCCCTGGTGGAGGCCACCCTCCAGCCCGCGCCGCACGGCAAGGAGCGCGTTTCCGACGAACTGTACGCGGAGGTGGCCAAGCACTACGACGAGAAGGCGCTGGCCACCCTCACCATCGCGATCGGCCAGATCAGCTTCTTCATCGCCCTGGCCGTCATCGGCAAGCCGCAGCCGGTCAGCTCGCTCGCGGACGAGCAGTGGGACTGACCCGATCCGTCCATCACCCACGTGCCGGAACAACGCGCCGCGCTCAGCATCCTGACCGGGAGGGTAGACGCCGCTGCATCCGCAACCGGGCCTGAACTGCACCCAGGCAAGGCGATGGCCCGCCACCTCTGGTGGCGGGCCATCGTGCGGGATTCCGGGCGGGGTGTCAGGAGTCGCGCAGCGGGCCGCGCACGGAGAGCTTGTCGCACAGCTGGGAGCCGTTCATCGCGCGCCACTGCCATTCCAGGGCGTCACGGGTGTTGGGGCCGTAGACACCGTCGGCGGAGAGGTGCAGGGAACTCTGGACCTGCTTCAGCGCCGACTCCGTCTTTGCGCCGAAGACACCGTCGAAGCCGCCGGTGTCCTTGCCGTAGCAGTAGTTCAAGGTGACTTGGAGCACGTAAACGGCGTCGCCCGACGCACCGCGGCGCAGCGTACAGAAGTTCGTACCGCGAAGTCCAACGGTCGGGACGTCGGTGTAGTAACCGTGCGTGTCGTAGTGCTTGGTTGTGGTGTTGCACCCAGAAGCGGCCTGGGCCGACGGGCTGTTGATGACGAGGCCGGCGGTGAGAGCGGTCAGGGCGCCGAGGCATGCGAGCGCACGCTTCATGATGGGTCTTCCCCCGTGGTAGTTGTTACGCCGCAGGTCAGGCGGCGGCTGACAACACATCAGCAATCGCGACTATAAGATCATCCGACTGTAGATGGGGTATCGCAGGCGAACCGGACGAGCACGCCTCGCCCGGGCCGATCCCAAGGCGGACGACCACCCGAACCGCTTCCTCTTCTCGCGGGGCGGCTTCACCAGCAATATCCACCTGAGCGCCGACGGGCGCTGCCGACCGCTGTCCCTGATCGTCACCCCCGGCCGACGCGGGGACTACGCCCAGCTCGTGCCGGCGCCGGAGAAGGGACGAGTCCCCGCCTCGGACCGGGGCGGAGCTGTGGTCACGGTCCTTCGCGTACAAGGTGTGCTCGGTGTCGCGGACCTGCTGGAGGAGGTCGCAGCCGAGGACGGGGCCGCTCGTTGATGTGCGGCCGGCTGCGGTCAGCAGGGCAGCGGGACGGCCCCGTTGCGCTGCTGGGGCGCAACGGGCCCACGCTTGATCGCAGGTCGGCCGGCGTATGGGCCGGCGTGACGCGACTGGGCGCGGGCCGCGAGTCAGGGTTCGGGGCCCGGGGGCTCCGGAGGCGTCGAGGGGAGCGGCGGCCGGGCTGGTCCCGGGACCGCCGGCGGTGAGCCTCAGAGGCGGAGCGTCCCGGGGAACGCGCCGTGGCCGACGCCGGGTGCGGTGAGGGCCAGCCAGCCGTGGCCGCGCACCTGCGTGTCCGGGCCGACCTCGCCGGGGTCGACCGAGAGGTACCCGCAGGCGGACCGGGCGCCCGTGGTGCCCGCGTTGGACGGGGCTTCGTCGTACTCGGGGTCGAAGTCAGGGTCGTCGACCGCGAGGGTCTCCCACGGCAGCGGGTCGCCCTCCCATACGGCGTCGCCCTCGGCGGCGTACCGACGGATCACCCGGCCGTTCTCGGCGACCATCCACACGTCGGAGCCGCCGGCGTCGTCCAAGAAAGTAGTCGGGGGAGGCGCTGAAGGCGCCGGCGGCCGAGGCGGCCGCGAACGAGGCCCGCTGCAGGGTTCGGGTGCGCACGGTGCCGCGGTCGTCGTACTCCAACCACTGGCGCCGGATGTTCCCGCCACTGCGGAAGGCGCTGTGTGGGAGGCGGCAGGCGTCATGGACGACCCGGTCGCCGCGAAGGCGTTGATGTATTCGCTGCAGCTGGTCGAGGAGAAGCCTGCGAGCGGGATCGTCCTACGCCGGGGAAGGGGCGGGGCGCCGTTGTCGGTGCCGGATGACACCATCCGGCCATGAGCGACGAGTCTTTCAACTGGCATGCGTTTCTGGGACGTTGGCAGGAAGAGTGGGTTCCGCGCGTGAACGAGGACGAGGACGAGGACGGCGGGCAGACCGTCGTCCCCCTGGGCAGGCCCGGGGCGGACGAGGCGGCGATCGTCGCGGCCGAGCAGCGGCTGGGGCGGCGGCTGCCGCCCTCGTACCGGGAGTTCCTGGCCGTGAGCGACGGGTGGCACGTGGAACAGACGGCCGGGATCTATCAGCTCGGCGGCGCTGCGGACATCGACTGGTTCCAGGATCCGCACGACATGACCTCGCTTTATGAGCAGAATCTGGGCGACAACCCGCGTGAGGAGGACAGCCTGCTGGCCGGGATGTGGCAGCGGGCGCTACGGCTGGAGACGGACTCCGACATGTCGTACGCCCTGCTCGACCCGGGCGACAGCGACCAGGACGGCGAGTGGGCACTGTACGTCTACAAGGGCTGGAGCGGTGAACTGCCGGACCGTTACCCGTCGTTCCGCGCGTACATGGAGGCGATGTACCGCAGCTTCCACGGCGACCGGGTGCAGAGGCCCGACTTCCTGAACGCGACCACGCGCGCCCAGGACGCCCATGTGGAGGAGGGCCGCCTGCTGGCCCTGCGCGGACGGTACGAGGAGGCCCTGCCCCTGCTCGAGGAGGCGCTGTCCTTCGGACGGCCACGGAGTGCCGACCTGCTGAACCAGCTCCGGCATCTGCTGGCGCCGCGCAGCCCCCGGGGTTACGGCTACCTGGTCGCCGACCGGCGCTACTTGCCCGAGATTCTGCCCGTGGAAGCCATGGAGCTGGCACGCAGCGGATGGCGGCTGGGCGGGGACGACCACTGGCTGAGGATGATGACCGCTCGCGGAGCCGCCCGGAAGACCGCCGAGGTCGTACTGAGCACGATGCGGGACGGCACCCACCGCTACGCGCCCCCGGGTCCATGGGGCCGGGCCGTCGCCGAGGCCCGGAACGCGGCCCGCTGGGGGGCGACCGACGCCGCGTGGCGGGTGCTGCGGGACGCGCTTCCACTGTGGGAGGCGCCCGGGCCCTTGCTGATCGCCCCGATCGGCCTGCTCGCCGATCCGGTCCTGGGTCCGCTGATCACCCCGGAGCGTGGGCGGGAAATCCTCGCGACACCGCGCGCCGGGGAGACGGGACCCGCTCCCGAGCGGGTGCCCGATCTCGACCCGCCGGGCCTCGCCTGGCTGACGGAGCCTGCGGCGAACGGGCAGCCGCTCGACGGGTACCGCTGTGTCTGGGTCGAGGGGATAGACCCCGCCCGCCTGCCCGCGCTGATCGGCGAGGAGAGCGCCGAACTTAGCGCGCCCACGGATCCGCGCATGGCGTCGTGGCAGGCACCCAAGCCCCACGAGCGAGAGGGCGTGGAACTCTGGGAGGACCGGGCTGTGGTGGCCGTCGGCCGCACCGCAGACGGGTGGGCCTTCGCCTTCGACGGCCACTCCCACCGCCACCTGAGCAAGCTGTTCCTTTCCCCCGCTGCGGCAGCCTCCTCATCCGGCCGCGCGGTGGTGGTGTGGAGCGACCCGAGGAGCTCGTCCCTGGGCGGCCATCCGGCCGCGTTCCACCTGTCGGTGGCCGAACAGGGCGAGGAACTCTACGCGTTCACCGTGCGGGGTACGGAGATCCAGCGCTCCGGCGAGATACCCGAGGCCCTGGACCCCGCACGGTTGTTCCGCCCGGAGGACAGTGAACTGGACTGTGAACTGCGTGTGTTGGAGGCGATGCAGACCGAACTCGGGCTCTCGCTTCCCCGCTTCGCGCTGACCCAAGGCAGGCTGCGTACCTTCACCACCCGGTCCTGGACCCGGGCGCCACGCGCGGGCGAGGGGTTCGCCTACCTCAGCTTCGTACGGCACCGGCCCTGAACGCGGGCGGGCCCGCCCTCCCGTGAAAGGCGGGCCCGTCGGCGACGGCTGGCCGTGACATCTCGACCGACGGCCGGCCGCGGTATTTCGACAAGCCCAGGGTCGGGCTCGGCAACTGCGCTCGACCCTACGGTCCCCATGCCGGCACGAGCACGCCTGCTTCTCCGGACTGAAGGGTGCTCTGGATGTCCTGGGCACGAGCACTCGTTGACGGCTGCGAAGAGGACTCCGGTACCGGCGGACGACGGCCGCAATAGGTCATCACCAGATAGTGGGCGCCCAACGTGATACCAGGGCCGAGCCATAGGGCGTTGCCGTTGGCCGACTCACCGATCGCCGCTTCCGCGACCGCGCCTGTGCCCTGGCCCGCCGCGCTACCCCACCGCTACCGCCCACCCCGGGAAGGTGGGGACATCCCCCTCGATCCGGCCGACCGCAACGCGTTCCGGGCCGGCCGTCCCCTTGAACCGGGTTCGTCGCCGACCGCAGGTGGCGAGGGTGTGGATGACGGCTGCGTCGATGTTTGGGTTGGCGTCGAACTCGAAGGCCCGC
This sequence comes from Streptomyces sp. NPDC086549, assembly GCF_044746205.1. NCBI lineage: Bacteria > Bacillati > Actinomycetota > Actinomycetes > Kitasatosporales > Streptomycetaceae > Streptomyces > Streptomyces sp. NPDC086549. The sequence continues at coordinate 31,281 of NZ_JBIVBS010000032.1, forward strand.
AGCGACTTCTCCCGCGGGAACTGGGCCGCCTGAGACAGATCAGAACGGCTCGAAGCTCGGGTTGACCGGACCGATCTCACCGAGCGCTGTCAGTTCGTCGAGATCCTCCTGCTCAGGGAACTCCAAGGCGTCCGGATCGATGCCGTGATGCGGATCCACGTCGCGCAGGCGCTTGACGAACGAGAGAACGAAGTCGGTGAACGATCCGTCGAAGACCTCGGGGTTGGCTCCGTTGATGTTGGTGACGACCTTCCAACGATCCGGCTCCGGGGCGCACGGCCAGAAGAAGTGCTCGTCGCCCGAATAGTCATATCCCCAGGAGACGAGGCCGCCCGGGTCGGGATGGAATCGGAACGGTTCAGTGGATGCAACACCGGCTTATGTGATCGATAGTAGATGGTCGTTGAGAGCTTCGGCGGGTGTCTTCCAACCGAGGCTCTTGCGAGGGCGGCTGTTGAGGGTGGCAGCGACCGCCTCGATGTCCTCCGCCACCCACCGGGAAAGGTCAGTGCCCTTCGGGAAGTATTGGCGCAACAGGCCGTTCGTGTTCTCGTTGGTGCCGCGCTGCCAGGGACTGTGCGGGTCGGCGAAGTAGACCGGGACGCCGGTCTCGATCGTGAACTGGGCGTGTGCCGACAGCTCCATCTGTTTGACGCGCATCAGGCGCGTGACATGCTTGCGGTTGATCTTCCGACCTCGCGAGCGGAGTTCGGCATGGATGCGCGGGGCGCTGTAGGCGTTGTGGTGTTTGGCACGGATCTCGCGGATCTCGGCGACCACGGCGACTGCTCGGCCTGATGCGCGGCGCGGGCCTGCGTGGTGGCCTGCTACCGGTAATGGCCAGAGCGGGGAGACACCAAGGACCGGACCTGGCGTATCCGCTTCACGTCGAAGTCGGCACAGTTGTCGGAGATGAAGTCCCAGCGGCGGGGGCTCACTTCACCTCCCGAGCGAAATAGGCGGCTGCCCGGCGCAGGATCTCCCGCTCCAACTGGCATTGCTTCTCTGCCTTCAGCAGCCGCTGGTTCTCGGCTCGCAGCCTGGCCGGCTCCTCGGCTGGACTCTGCACGCTGCTGTCTGACGGCTTGGGTGCGGATCGAACGGTGTCCTTGCGGACCCACGTGCGCAGCGTCTCCCCGGTGATCCCGAGATTCGCGGCCACCGCCGCGTACCTGGACATCCCCCCTGGACCATCAAGATCCATTGTCAGGGTGTCCCGTGGAGTGAACAAAGAGTGACCTGCCCAGCCCTTGCCTCGGCCTGACCAAGCCTTTCCCAAGTCCCATGTTTTGTCGCAGAGTTGGGCATGAGCCTGGCAACACCGGACACATCAAACTGGGCCCCAGCGACGGATGGCCGGCCGCTCGGGTGACTTTACAAGGGCGGGCCGTCCTCTGGGTGGCGCGAGACCATGTAGCTCTCGCCGTAGATCGATTCGTAGGTGATCTCAACGGCGAGCCGATGCCTGATCAAGTGCCAGAGATCTCCGTTCCGCTGGGAGTCGTAATTTTCGACGTGGAGCAGGAAGCGTGAGGTACCTGCTGGTATCGCCCAGGGACGTCGAGTCATGCCCATGGCTGCCGGGCGCTCCCGGACGGCGTTGCGGATAGCCTCCAGCCCCGCTCCGCCCCAGTTCCCAAGGTGGACGCCGTCGAGCCATACGTTCGAGCGAGTCACGAATGCGGGCCCCAAGCCATGGTTGGCCAGGCTGATCCCGGTCCGACCTCCCAGACGCTGTTTTGTCCAGATCTCCAAGACGGGGGCCACAGAGTGACGGTTGTGCTGCCGAGCGATACGACCTTGCTGGATCGACACACCGAATGAGGCGGTGGCGATGGCGGTCGCGCAGATGGCGGTCACAGTGTTGGCGTCCACGTGGCAACTCCTCCCCAGACAGAGACCGCTGGCGGCCGGGTACGGTTCCAACTGGGTTGGCGTGTGGGGCCTGCAGCCCGTCCCGGGCGAAAACGTCCCGAGCCAGCGCGACAGCCAAGGTCGCAGGCGAGCGGGTAGATCAACAGAGCAGGTTCGCCCCATCCCTGAGAATCGGGTGCGGAGATTGGAAAATCGCCATCAGCACCGCGTGGGAGCCTTCGGTATCCATGGATCCTGCCCACCCTCGCTCCGGTGCCGTGTCAAGCCACACCTTGCAGTTCCCCGGGTAACAGTGGCCAGTCTGGGCCAAGAAGCGGACAGTCTCAGCCCTCGGTGAGGATGTGGCGCGAATACCGACGCCCAGCGCGCTGACCGGTGCTTCCGGGTGGGTCATGAAGAACTGGGTGTGGCCGAGTTTTTCGGGCGCGACAGCTACTCACTGTTAGGCGGTGTCTCTTCGATCAGGTGAGTCGTTGGTCAGATCATGCTCAGCAGCGGGGATCTGACTGACGAGGAATGGGCGGTGCTGGAGCCACTGCTGCCGAAGAGCAACAACCGGTGCGGCCGGTGGCGAGATCACCGCCAGGTGATCAACGGGATCATTCGCCGGCTCAGCACCGGTTGCCAGGGGTGCAAGCTGCCCGAATGCTTCGGCGCGTGGCAGACCGTCCACAAGCGGCACCAGCTGTGGTCTGCCGACGGTACCTGGGAGAAGCTGCTCCAGGATGTCCAGGCCGTCGCTGACGCGGCCGGGGACATCGACCGGGGACATCGACCGGGACATCGACTGGGACATCAACGTCGACTCCACGTCCATCCGGGCCCAGCGGCACGCCGCTGGAACTCCCAAGGCCCTGCTGGCACTGCCGACCGAGTCAAAAGGGGGCATGGCAAGATCGATTCCCGTGCGCGCGCACTTGCGCGTGCGGGAGGTGCTTCAGGAAGCAATCCGGTGGACGAGTCCCTCGGCCGGTCCCGGGGCGGGCTGACCACCAAGATCCGCCTTGCTGCGGACGGCAAGTGCCGCCCACTGTCACTCGTTATCACGCCAGGTCAACGGGCCGACTGCACCCAGTTCGAACCCGTGCTGGACAAGATCCGCGTCCCTCGCGCCGGGCTCGGCAGACCTCGCCGGACTCCTCGTAGCGTCAGCGCAGACCGCGCCTACAGCAACGGCATGATCCGTGCCCACCTGCGACGCGGCGGGATCCGGCACGTGATTCCGGAGAAGAGCGACAGCCGGAGCGCCCATCTACGCAAGGGCTCGCCGGGTAGAAGGCCCCCAGGCTTCGACCTGGTGCGGTAAGAAGCGCAACACCGTCGAGCGAGCGGTGAGCAAGCTCAAGCAATTCAGAGCCGTGGCCACGCGCTGTGACAAGCGCGGATACGTCTTCCTGGGTACGGTCACCGCTGCCGCACTCCTTATCTGGCTCCGGTCCTCATGACGCTGAGCGTCGCCTCTCGCGGCCTCTTCTTCAGTGACGGACCAGGCAGAACGGATGACCTGCGGGGTCGCTGTATATCCGCCAACTCCGTCCGTCCGCACCGTCGTCCAGCACTCTGGCGCCCTGGGCCAACACCTGTTCTTGAGCGCGCTCCAGGTCGGCGACACCGAAATCCAGGTGGAACTGCTGTGGCCGGCTCTGGTCCGGCCACAGCGGCGGCTGGTACTCCGCTACCCGCTGGAAGGCCAGGACGAGGCCGGATGCCGTGTGCAACGTGGCCCAGTCCTTGCTGAGCGCCCATCGCCGATCCGGCCGGTTGACGGTGCCGCCAAGGAGCGACTGGTAGAACTCGGCGAGTTCACCGGGGTCGGAGCAGTCAAGTACGACGCACTGCAGATCAGCGATCACGGGGGTAGATCCTAGGCGGCTACCCGGTGACTCGACCACTCATAATTGAGATCGCCGAGACAGGACCTAGTTGAGCTGCTGATCCCTGTCGGCTGTTTTCAACACAGGGGGCATAAGATCGACCGGCAAATGGAGGGCGGCGTCGTTTGGCGGCGGCGAGCAGCGGTGGGCGGTTGTTCGCCGGCCCACCGGTTTCGGTCATGCTCTAATCGCCGGATGACGAAGATCGAATCAGGGCTGATACGACGTTGGCTGGACGGCTGGACCGTCGCCCGCTCCCTGCCCGAGGCCGAGCCGGTCGAGCCCGCCGGGGACGGCCTGCGGTCCAAGTGCGACCAACCCGGCCGCGAGGTCGAGGTGTTCGCCCTGCGTGCGGACGAGGAGCCCGAGTCCTTGGCACGGCTGGCGACAGCCGTCGCCGCCGCGCGGCAGATCACCTGGCTCACAGTGCCTACGCTGCGCCCAGGCACAGTCGAAGCCATCGTCGGCGCCGCCGGACTGGAGTTGCTCCACCGGTCCGAGTGGTTCATGACGGCCGATCTGGCCGAGCACCCGCAGCACGCGCCTGCCGCGCCGTACGAGCGCGAGGTGCGCACGGAGGGACCAGTCACGGTCGTCTCCCTCCATGCCCCCTCCGGAGAGGTGGTAGCGCGCGGCTCCATTGCCGTGGTCGGCGGTGATGCGATCGCCGATCGCATCGAGACGGACGCAGCGCACCGCCGACGCGGCCTGGGCCGCGCCATGATGAGCGCTCTGGCGGAGGCCGCTGTGTCCCAGGGCGCCCGTACTGGTCTTCTCATTGCCAGCGAGGAAGGCCAGCGCCTCTACTCCTCCCTCGGCTGGCGCCACAAAGCCGACGTCCTGATCGCCCGGGGGCCGGTGGTTCCGTCCATCCGGTAGGACCTGTCTCGCTGTGCGGAGGCCATGTACGACCGACCGGAAATGGATCACTTGAGGCGTCGGGTGGCGGGACGGCCGTCCCGACGGTAGCGGCCCGTTGCCCGGCGGATCAGCATGCGGAGTGTGACGAGAGCGGCGACGAGGTGGAGGTAGAAGTCCACGACGCTGCCGCTCTTCTCTGTGCAGCACCGGAGCTTGCCGTAGCCGTTCATCCACGAGTGCGTACGCTCGACAACCCAGCGCTTGCCGGGATGAACTGTGGGCACGGATCGAGCCGTTGCTGCCGGTTGTGTCGCGCCGCACGGATCACCCGGGCCGGAAGCGTCTGGACGACCGGAAGGTGCTGTCGGGCATCTTGTTCGTGCTGTACACCGGCATTCCGTGGGAGTTCCTGCCGCAGGAGCTGGGCTTCGGTTCCGGCATGACGTGCTGGCGACGCCTGCGTGACTGGAACGACGCGGGTGTCCGGCAGCGTCTGCACGAGTCGCTCCTGGCTGAGCTGAACGCCGCCGGTGTGCTGGACTGGTCGAGGGCGGCCCCGACAGCGACCGGTCGCGCTCCATGCCGACCGCGGCTACGACCACGACAAGTACCGCAAGCAGGTCCGGGCCCTTGGGATCACCCTCGTCATCGCCCGTCGCGGCACCGACCACGGCTCAGGACTGGGCGTCCACCGGTGGGTCGTTGAGCAGAGCTTCGCGCTGCTGCACTGGTTCCGCCGGTCACGCATCCGCTGGGCAATCCGCGACGACATCCACGAAGCCTTCCTCAGCCTGGCCTGCAGCTTCATCTGCTGGCGCCGACCGAAGAAACTCTCACTTTGTCAGGAGTTCTAAGGAACATGGAGTGCGAGGCGGGACCTCGCTACCGAATCAGGTGATCACACTCTTCGACGGCGCTTTCGTGACAGCCCAGAAGGAAGGTGTGGATCGTCGTGAGTTGGTCGCCGGAGAAGGCGGCCATCAATCGGCGGCTGCGGGCGTCCATCCCTTCGTAGAACGAAGCGATCCGTTCGAGTCCTGGTGCCGAGGCTTCCACGAGTACGCGTCGGCGGTCCTGCGGGTCCGGTTTACGTCTGACGTATCCCGCCTTTTCGAGGCGGTCGATCATGTGCGTGACCGCGCCAGTGGTACGCCCGAGTTGAGAGCTGAGTGCGCCGGCGGTGGAGGCTCCGGCGCGGTTGAGTACGTGCAGGCAGAGCAGGTCGGTCTGCGCGATGCCGAGTTGCTGGGCGATCAGGTCGTTCAGGCGTCCCAGGGCTCCGGCGAGGTCTGTCATGGACGCAATGATCCGGTCGGCCAGTTCGTCATGGTCATCCTGCGGTTTGACGGGCATGCGAGGCACCATTTATCTTCGCGATTCAGATACTTAGCTGTGCAGCTACTGTACCCAATGCATTGCTGCTGCGGACTGGAGGGCCTCATGACGGCCCTGGTTCGGGTCGTGCTCCTTGGGAGGAGTCCTGCCATGGACGGCTGGTACGTGGACGACCGCTGCATCAACTGCGATGCCGCCCGACAGCTCGCGCCCGGCCTGATCGGCGAGACCGGCGGACGGTCGAAGATCCTGCGCCAGCCGAACGACGCGGCGGAGACGCGACGACTCCACGCGGCCGCCTTCGCTTGTCCCACACGCTCGATCCGCCCGGCGTCCGGGCAGCCGGACCAGGCGCTCGACCCTTTTCCGATGCCCCTGGACAACGGCGTACTGATGTGTGGACATAACTCGAGGCACACCGCCGGGGCCAACTCGTATCTGTTTTTGCGGTCGTCCGGCACGGTCATGTTGATCGACACACCGCGCTGGAGCCGTGAACTCGCCGAGCGTTACGCAGCTTCAGGCCTCGTCACCGATGTGCTGCTCACGCACCGGGACCACGCCGCACACGGCTGCCGCTACGCGGACCATTTCGGCGCCCGGCTATGGATCCACGAGGGCGATCTCGACGCAGCACCGGACGCGGACCAGGTGATCCGGGGCTTGGAACCTGTGGAGATCGGCGAGGGCGTCATCGCCCATCCGCTGCCGGGCCATACCCGGGGCAGCGTGCTCTACCTCGCGGATGACCGGTACTGCTTCAGCGGAGACAGCTTCTACTGGTCACGCACCACCGGTGATCCGGAAGTCGCAGAGAGCGTGACCTGGTGCTCCATCGAGGAGTTGGCCGCATCCTTGGCCAGGACGGCCGGACGGCTGCGATTCGAATGGATCCTGCCAGGCCACGGAGACCGTCACCGCCTGACCGCCGACGAGATGTCCCGGCGGCTGCGAGCACTAGCCGAACGCACGCGACTGCTGGGGCCCAGGCCGATCGACTTCACGGCCGTCCGCTGGTGAGGGCTGACCTGACCGGCATCGAGGTCCACACGGCGGCCACAAAGCCCTTCCTCGGCATTGGCGACTGCCGGAGCGCAATGAGGCAGGCTGACCTGATGCTGGACGGCCGGCAGGACCCGACCCTGCGCGTCTTCGCGGCCCAGGCCACCGCTTGCGCCGTCGACGGGCCTAGCTGGTGATCTTCCCCGGCGTCGGGCCACGGCCTTCCCGCCGTCCTATGGCCGGCCGTCGCCCGCGAGGTGCGCGAACCGGCCGCAACCGCATCCGCGCAGCCGGAAACGGACATCGCCAGCTCAACGTGTAACGCGCCCAGCCGACTTATCCATACGTGCAACAGACAAGGACATACCATGACGTTTCTGGGTACCCTCCTGAAGAACAAGCGCGCCGGCGAAGCTCATCTGACCTGGAACCTCCCTGCCCTGTCCGGTCCCGAGGTGCTGGAACTGCACAGCACCGATTTCGAACACGAGAGTGTCATCCCCAAGGCTCACGTCGGCAGGCGCGCCGGCGGCGAGAACCGCTCTCCCGCTCTGGATTGGACCGGCACGCCGCAAAGCACCGCCCAACTGCTGCTGGCCGTGGAGGACATCGACTCTCCCACCCGCACCCCGTTCGTCCACTGTGTTGCCCTGCTCGAACCCGAACTCGTCACGCTGCCCACCGGAGCCTTGAACGCAGGCAGTCCGGCCCAGGGAGTGCGGGTACTGCGCTCAGGAATGGGGCGAGGCTACCTGGGCCCCGAACCGATCAAGGGACATGGCCCGCACCGGTACGTCTTCCAGCTGTTCGCCCTGCCCACCGCCATCACCTCGGCAGAAGGCGACGCACCGCTGGACACAGCCAAGCCCAGGGCGGTGCTCGCCACCGTGAGTGGCCCGGCCCTGGCTCGCGGCCGCCTCGACGGTCTCTACACACGCTGATGCCGAACCGACAGCGCAACGGCAACGCCAGAACATTCCGCTACGTCGGGTTCAAGCCCACACACCCCGCACCTTGGAAGCAATCATCCAGCGGCGGTCGCGTTCCGAGCGCGGGGTGAACGGCTTGACGGCGAGGGTGCCGCACGTCCAATCGCACGGCTGGCTCGTTGGACCGGGCATGACGACGAGGTACGACACGGCCCCGCGGCGCGCCCCGAAGACAGAAGGCGCCATTCCGACGACAGTCCGCTTCGACCCGGGCGAGTCCCGGGAGGTCGACCAGTGGATTTTGGAGCTGCGGGCACAGACCGGCATCCGCTGGGACAAGGCCGAAGTGATGCGGGAACTACTCCGCATGGCACGTACGCCCGACAGCATCCTGTGCGACGCTCTGGCCGCCCGCGCTAAGAGGACCGGCGCCTGAGACGGCGAGAGGGGGTGTGCCACAGTCGGCACAGCCCCGCGTACGGCTTCCGACGCGGCTACGCCGACAACAACCCCGGCCGTGAACGACGACCAGGCGGTGGAGCTGAGCCAGGCCCACGAACAGCATCTGCCGCCATAACGGCCCACCGACGGCACGAGACGCACATCACACCAGCCCGATGCCACGGTTTCCGACCCTGCCAGCACTCCCTTGATGTGACGGGCGCACCGGGCTCCACAAGCAGCATCGAGGGGGACAGGTTGCCAGAGACAGCGATCGGGTTAGCGGCACGGGGCGCGACGTTGAGCGCACGGCTGCTCCACCAGTGGATCCACAGCCGGACGCAGGTCCAGCTGGCCCGCCTCATCCAGCAGGGCTCCAGCGACCGCGTCCGTGCCCTACGCACAACCCGTCAGCCGCATCGTCCGCCTCACCATCGACGACATCAACGACGACGAGACCACCGTCACCGTCCGGCTCGGAGACCCGCCGTCACCGCTGCCGCAGCCCGTCGCCGCCCTGATGCGGGCCTACATGCGGTCTCGCCCGCACCTGCCCTACGCCAGCAGCAGGAGCTCGCAGTGGCTCTTCCCCGGCCGTCAGCCCGGACAGCCCATGAACCCGGTCAGCCTCCAAGTCCACCTGCGTGGGATCGGCGTCCCTCCTCAGCGCGGAAGGACCTCCGCAATCCGCCAGCTCGTCGTCCGAGCCCCGGCGCCGGTCATCGCGAAAGCACTCGGCTATCACGACAAGACCGCCACCCGCCTGGTCACCGAAGCCGGCGGAACCTGGAGCCGGTATGCCCTGGGTGACCGCAGGCGCTGACCCGGCTGGACCTTGATCCTGAAAGCAGAGGGAAGGTTCAATCGCCGCATGACTGGGAGTGACATTGACCTGGGAGTCGTGACGGCGCCGTCGGGAGTCCTCGTCCTGGGGATGGCGTCGTGGATCGACTACTGGCCGCAGCTGGGCCAACCACTATCCGAGCGCGCAAGTGCTGCGGCATCAATCGGCGGCGGACACGTCCACGACTGGATGTGCGAAATGGCCGTGGTTCGCGCTGCCGGTGACCAGCCCTTGATGGTGCGGGCCAGCACGGCGACGTCGCCCTTCGATGGAGGACCAACCATCGAAGTCCTTGAAATCGATCTCGGTCTGCCATGGGCCGGCACCGCAGGGGACGAGCCGGTCCTCCTTGGCGACCTACCGGTCGACCGCTGCGGCATGGTGCTCGGTGATGCGCTTGCCCTGGACTCCTGGACCGGAGACGGCCACCCATCAACCGACGGCCTTGCCGATGTCGTCTACTGGGGAGCCTACGCGGAGGCCGCCCATCGTCAGTTCGGCGGAGACCTGATCTTGCGACACGGCAGTCAAGTGCGAGGGTGGCTCGACCTCCCGCTCGACGACGCCAAGAAGCTCGGTGACGCCCTCAACGACTGGAAAGGCGACGAACAGGACCGGGGCGTCATGGTTGCAGTCGATGAGCACACCGACTTCCACCGCTTCAACCGCGCCAGTTGGACCCACCCGCTTCGGATCGGCGCCATCAAGGTCGCCGACTGCCCCGTTCTGGGAATCAACTGGGACAGCGGCGACCACTCGATGAGACATCGCGGCGAGCGCCGCTTCGGACAGGTCTATCCCGTGGCTCTTCAGCCTGGCTCCACGGGCCAGACAACGATGCGCTGGACGATCCCGCCCTACGGTCCCGGCCACGACGGCGCAGAGTGATCAGCAGGCACCACCGACCACTGAGGGTGACCAAGCTGGAAACCGCTGGAGAATACGCGACACCTCAACATGCGGGCCTACCAGTCCCACGGCCGTTACCCCTGCACAGGCGTGCATTCTGACGGCCGCGTCATGCCCAGGGGTGACGGACGTCCTCATCGCTGCCTCGAGTGCGCCTCACCCTCGGGGTCGGCGTCACCGAGAGCGGCTGCCTGGCTACCCGGGACCCCAGGCCACCGTGCGAAGCTGATACGCCCGTCGACGACGATCATGGCCTCGCCGCTGATGGGGATTCAGGAAAGGGCTCTGGCCGCAGTTCCGTGAGCCCGTTCAGAAGGACTGGTAGAGACCCTCGGGATCATCGTGAGCCCATGCTGCGTACTCCTCGAAGCCCAGGTTGCCGATGCTCAGGTTCGCGTGGACGTCGTGGACCCCTGCGGGGATGGTGCGGAACTCGCGACCGAACTCGATGAGCTGTTCGTAGTCCTCTTCGTCCACGCACTCCTCACGCGTCAGCGTGGTGACCGCCAGCAGCGCGTGGCTTTCGGCCTGCATGGTTGTACGGTCGGCAAGAAAGACAACGGCCAGGTTGTCGTCGCCGCAGACCGCAGCCAGCACCTCGTCAACGGTCGCCCCTGCCCAGGCCGGATCGTCGATGAAGTGGAGGTGCGCCTCGTACTGCCCGTCTCCCCAGGGCTCCATCAGCGCCGCCGTCACGTCCTGCCAAGCCTGTTCGTCGTGGTACTCGGTCCTGACGACCAGGGCATCGAACTCATCACGGCCGGTGACGGGGGGCAACGCTCTCACGGATCCTTCTCCTCAGTGACGATCGGTGAACTGTGCTCGGCTGTCTCATGGGCCGTCTTCGAGGCTCTGGCCGCAGTTCTGTGAAAGCGCAGGTCAACGACAGGAAGACACCATCCGTCCCTGGGTGTCCGTACCGTCGCGATCAATGCGTTCAGGGGCGTAGGGGCGTAGAGACGGTGGTCGGCGGTCTTGTGATGATCGACGGCTCGGCCGGTTCATGCCTGGAACTCGGTGAGATCGATGGCGTGGACGCGCAGCGGGTAGCCGTACACCGGGTGTGCCGTCTCCCGCTCGGGCACCATGCCGAGCTTGCGGATGACGTTCTCGGAGGCGTTGTCCCCCACCCGGTTGATGCTGATGACTCGGTCCAGGCAGCGGTCCTGGAGCGCGAACTCCAGCGTGGCGTGCGCGGCTTCGGACGCGTATCCCTGGCCCCAGAACTGTGAGCCGAGCCGCCAGCTGATCGCCACGGCGGGCATCACCTCCGGCAGGAACTCGGGCACGGACAGTCCCGTGAAGCCGATCAGTTCGCCCGAGGCCAGCAGCTCTACCGCGAAGAGTCCGAAGCCCTCCTCGTCCCACTCCTCCTCCCACCGCTCGATGTCCTCGGCCGTGTGTTCCAGGTCGCGGACCGAGCCGTCGTCGATCCAATGCATGACCCGTGGGTCCGCGTTGATGTCCGCCATCGGTGCGAGGTCGTCGTCGTGCCAGCTGCGGAGGAGGAGACGGGGTGTGCGGATCTCGGTCATGCGCCCATCCTGCCGAAGACACGCGCCTCATCGCTAATCCGGCGCTCGCTCGCGCCGCCGCTCCTGAACTCACAAGGCGTCGAGCCGCCTGCACGTCACATCGTGACGGGGGAGACATCGGGCCGACGGCGGGGCAGACGGCGTGCCACTTCGGCAGCGCGGTCGAGAGGTGAGATCGATTCGGTGGCAGCCTGCCACAGCACCAAGATCATTCACGGAATCGCGGGCAGAGCCATTTTCAAAGAGTCCCAACGACGACGGCCGCCGCGCCCGCGGCCTGACCGTGGAATTCGCCAGGTCCTTTTCCAACGCCCCTTGGTGAGAGCCGATCTCACTGAGTGAAAGAGCAAGCTCAGAGGGTTCAGGGGGATTCTTGCACCGCAGCGAGATCCAGTACGGCAGCGAGATCCAGTACGGCAGCCCTACAACCGACAACACCACTCCTCGCACCACCCTGCACCGGGTCAGGACCCGAGCGGCCGCAGTGGTTCTCGTCGGCATCCTCGCGGCCACCGGGTCGGCCTGTGCCGCGCCGACCGCGGAGGACGCCTCACCCGGCTCACCCAGTACGCCTGCCAAGCAGAACAGCGAGGCCAAGAGCAGCACCAAGGACCAGATCAGCGACGGCACCGCCGCGGCCGGGACACCTGCAGCCGCACCAGATGGCGGCTCGGACATCCGGAGCCTGGCCAGGGACTACGGGCCCGACACCTGCCGGGAGGGATGCGTCTGGCGCGAGGCCCGACCCACCGACCACGTCTGTGTCGAACGGCAGGTCCGGGAGCAGGCCCGCAACGACAACACCCAGACCGCCGCCCGTCGCTCGGCCGGCAATGGCGGCAACGGGCCCAACGCCTGCGCCACCGGCTATGTCTGGCGCGAGGCATACGCAGGCGACCTGGTGTGCGTCGAACCGCGGATCCGGGACCAGGTCCGCAACGACAACATCCAGGCCTACGACAGGCGGGTGTCCACCCGGCTGTGGAAGTCCCGGTGGGCCCCTGAAAGGCAGTGCAACGGCGATACCTGCGAGGCCAGGAGCGACGAGGACATGTCGTGTATCCAGCTCAACGGCGACCACTACAATTTCGGCCAGGTCCGCCTCTCCATCCGCCGCAACAGCGACAACCGCGTCCTGTGGTCCGGCACCGTCAACGCCACCAGGCACGCCCGCTTCGCCGGCGGCAGCTTCGGCAAGGAGACCACTCTGACCGACTGCTCCAAGTACGGCCGACCGGTGAACGGCTACGCCCAGGCATACGACGTGATCTCCAACCGCTGGTCGGTCCGTTTTCCGGTCTCGGTCGGCTGCGCCACGCTCTGACCCTGCTCGCCCCTGTCGCTCGGCCGGCGGTCAGCGGCTGGGGCACGGCCACAAGCGCAAAGGCACCTCAAGGCTTGCGCCGGCGGCGGTCCACGACGACCCCGGCCACGAGTCCGAAGAGCAGATAGGGAACCCAGCGGGCTGCGTTGACGATGCCGAGCTCCGTGGCGGACGCGCCCAACGCCACAACGGTGAGGATCTGCAAGGCCAGCCCCGTGACCTGGGAACCGACAGCGGACACAGCCGAGGCGGTCCAGAGGCGTACGTACCCGGGAACTTCCACTAGGCGCGGCATGATCGGACCGTACCAGTGAAGATCATCAACAGGTGATGTCGGAACAGGTCACCCAACGAAGGCGAGCATGCACCAGCGTTGCCAGTTCTCATCGACATTTTCGAGCGGTCTGATCGCCAAGTGCTGCCCAAAAACGTCGATAAAGGTTGCCCGCTCTCGCCTACGAAACCACGGGACTGCCGGACGACTTCACCATCACCCGCCACGACGTCCCCAGGGCGCCGGAACCCCCGGAGGGGGCCAGGACCTGCCCGCCGAGGTGATGCGCCCGCTCCGCGCCCACCTCGACCACTTCGAGGACATGACCTGCCGCGTACAGGCCGCCGCCCTGGTGCCTTTCTGGAAGAGGCCCCGGAAGCCGAAGACGGATCGGCAGAAGGAAGTAAGGAGGTGGGCGAGCAGCGCATGCGGCTCCGTGCGGCCGGGTGCCGTCACTTCGCCGCAGGGCGGTCCCGTCGGCCCGCGCCCGGCAGAACCGCATCGGCAACGCGGCCGCGCGCCGCGACGCGCGCGCCCTGTCCCGACTGCGGCACTCCAACGCATGGCTGTGGTGAACCATGCGCCGCCATTCGGCCAGGCGCTGGTGCTGATCGGAGCCCTCCCGTCGCGGCGCTGTGCTGCCGTCCAGCGGCTGATGTGTCAGCTGTCAGCTGTCAGCTGTCAGCTGTCGGCTTCGTCCTGCGGTTCGGCCGCGTCGCCGATGGCGACGCGCAGGTCATGGATGCCTTGCAGGATGTCGATGAGGGCTTCTTCCGCCCCACTCAGAGCGTGTCGGGTTCCCTCCGTGTCGCCGCGTTCGGCGTGCAGCTGGGCGCCGAGGGTGTACACCGCCGTCATGACGGCGGCGAAGGCGGCCTCCTTGCCGGGTGGCAGTTCTCCCGCCTCGGGTTCTGAGACCTGCACTGCGGTTCGCTGCAGCCGGTTCGTCAGGACGTTGACCGCGAGGCCGGGATCCGCTCCTAGCTGCTCCTTCCAGCCGAGCAACGTCTCAAGGACGTCTTCGATCTCCCCTTCCTCGGTCAGCCGGGTTGCCACGGTGATCTCGAGTTCCGTCTTCGCCAGCAGAGTGCCCAGCAGGTGCAGGCGGTCTTCTTCCTGCGGCCCCTCGGATCGCTTCTGTGGATCCACTTCCGGCCCAGCCGCCAGGGCGGCCAACGCTGCGGAGATCTGCTCAGCACTCACCGGGCGCTCGCTACGGATGTTCACGCCCCCAGCTTCACCCAGCGAAGCCGTACCCGCCCGCCCAGTACACGCGAGCCCCGGGCGAGTTCCACCACCCAGACCAGCGTGTAGCCGAGCAGATCGAAGGAGCTCGGCGAACGTCCATTAGTTCTTCCGTGGCGCTCCGCCAGCAGACCCAGCACGAAGGACCGCGCTCTGCGATGCGGCTCCACCCGGTCGGACCGACGCGCCATCCGCGGCATCAGGCTGTCGAACACACTGACGGGCGTGCCCCTGCAGACGCGCACCTTGCCGCAGCCCCAGAGCCCGTACGCTCCGGCTCCCACCTCCTGTACCCCTGCCCAGACCTCGGCGTCATCCACGACGAAGCCGCGCCATGAGCAGCCGGCCGGGAGCGAAGCCAGGGCGCCGGGCAGCGTACGCGCCTCCAGGCGCCCCGCCCCTCCGGCTGCTCTCACCGATACCCAACGCATGCCGATGCCGAGTGTTCCGGCGCCGAACCACAGACGCTGCCGGTCACTCGGTGAGGGGTCCCACCCGCGGGATGCTCAGCCCAGACAGGCGACCCCACAAGATCCCGTCAGAGCCAAACGGTGTGCCCGCCTCGTCCTGCCAGATCCCAAAGGTCAAGCCCGTAGATCCGCAGCGGATCTGCACCACTCAGTTCTCCCCGCCCGGGCCGGTCCTGAGCAAGTTCGGGCGTAGCGGCGACGGACCACTGGGCTGATTCCTCGGAGTCCTCCGGCGGGCTGGCGACGACAGCGGGACTGGGGCGGCACCCATCCCGGTCAGCAGTTCCTCATCAGAGGATGGAGGCGGTTCTGCGCAGCCGCGCCAAAGATGGTGACCGTGACGCTCTGTACGTCCTTGTTCGGCTGCTGGGCGAGACAAATCGGGCCCAAGAGGCCCATCGAGCGGGCCAGGACTTCGGTCCGGAGGATCAGTACGCACACCAGATCGTGGCCCGCTTTCGTTCGCCATCAAGCGGTGCGCAGTGACGCTCGGCACCTGCCATATCCGACCCATCAGGAGGCGGTTCGTGGGGTGTGTCGTTCGCCGGTGAGACAGAGTCAGGACTGTTCATCACGGTGCTGGGTCGGTTACTGCTTCCGGGTGAAGCTGGCGACGTTCGTCCTCGGCGAGGAGGCCGAGTTTGACCAGGCTTTTCAGCTCGGCGCGGATGCCCTCGATGTTCTTCGGGAGTGTTTCGTGGTCAAGGGCTTCGCACACGTCGCGGGCCCGGAGGGAGCCGGTGGCCTCGTTGAATAACCAATAAGCATGCCGGGGACACCGTGTCCCTGGTCTACCAGTGCCGCCTGCCGCTGTCCACGCGCACCGTGAACTACCTCGCCGATCTGCTGCGCGGACACCTGAAGCCGATACGGTCCAGGTGGCGGGCACTGCCGGCCGGGAGGATCGCGACCATCGTGCTGGCCGTGCTGCGGCACGATCAGCGCCTGGCCGACATGGCCGGCGGCAACGACGTCTCCGCCACCACCATCCGGCGCTGGCGCGACGAGCAGATCACCTTGCTGGCCGCCAAGGCCCCACGGCTGGACCGCGCCCTGAAGAAGATCGCCCGGCGGGGCGGCGAGGTCGTCCTGATCGACGGCACCCTGATCCCCACCCAGCGCCGCACCGGGACGGCGAACCGGCCGAACTACTCCGGCAAACACCACTGCCACGGCCTGCACGTCCTCGCCCTGACCGACGAACGGGGCCGGATGATCTGGATCTCCGCGGCTCGGCCCGGCCGCACTCACGACATCACCGCCGCCCGCCGTGACCGCACCCTGTCCCACCTACGCGCCGCCGGCCTCGGCGCCCTGGCCGATCTCGGCTTCCTCGGCCCGGACGACGACCCGGATGACCCCGTGGTCGTCACCGGCTTCAAGGCCACCCGCGCCCGCAAGCTCACCACCAGCGAAAAGGAAGCGAACCGGGCGCTCGCCCCCGCACGCGCCTCGGTCGAGCACGGCTTCGCCCATCTCAAGAACTGGCGGATCCTCACCGAGCTCCGCACCGATCCCGCCCGTGCGACCGGCCTGCTGCGCCCCCTGTTCGTCCTGACGACCTCGAAGGAGCCCGCTGACAGATGATCTACACCCGAGACCTCCGCCCAACACCAGCATGACCACCCCGAACGACCCTCACGCCACCACCCTGACCAGCTACTTCAAGAGGGCGCAGCTTCACTGAAGCTCGCAGCCACGGAGCGTCACGGAGGCCACATAGGTTTCGGAAGCTCGATCGCCGGTTACCGGAAAGTCATATTCGGCGCGGTACGGCTCCGTCCTGCCAGCGGTAGAGGTCGCGCAGCAGGGAAATCTCGGCGCCGTGATGGATCAGCTCCCTGTTGACGTGCAGGACGATGCCCTCCATGGGAAACCGCTCGGGACCCACCGTGGGCGGATTCTCCAGGTCAGCGTCCGAGAGCTCGCGGACCCCCGCGTTCCATCTCCCGTACATCTCATCGAGCTGCTTTAGCGCCTCGTCAGCGGTCCCCGCGTAGGCGAATGTCTGGGAGTCGAGGTCCTGGCCGCCGAAGTGCCATCCGACCCGATAGCCCAGGCAGGAGACGATGATGTGCGCCAGCCGCCAGGCAATCGTGGTCACCGGCGCCGGCGCCGGCACCGGGTCAGGGGACGCGGAGTCCATCGTCCATTCCCCCGAACCTGCCGACATCGGTGTGGTCGACGTGCCACGTGGGCGGATGCTCCAGCAGCCGCGCACCGGTTCCCAGAAGTACTCCTCATCGGCAAGACCGTGCAGCCGCGGCCGCAGGTTCTTGTGCCAGTGCCGGTCCAACTGGTCCGCGAGTCGCTCGCTTCTTGTCATTTCCGCACACTACATACAACGGAGACCTGGCTGCGTCCCTCGCGGACACCGTCGCCGACCGTGGGCCGCGAGAGCGTACCGCACCGGGAGATGACGCTGGGGGCCGATGTGCCCTTCGGGCCGCGCCGCCGCGAGCGGCTGTTTGACATTAACAACCCGGCTGGCTGGGTTGGGTTCAATGACTCAAATGTGACAGCCTCGACCGATGACATGACGGATGATCAAGACCGCAGACTCCCGCCCGAGATCAGCATGAGTATCCCGAGCGCGCGCCACGCCAGAGCCTCCGACCTGCATGTTCGAAGATGGCGAAGACTCACTGTTTGTCACCTGCCGCGTCCGGTCTGGTCGTCGTCCTGCGGGCGCGACAGGGCAGGCCCGGCTGGACCGGGAGCCACGCGGTGACCCGTCTGCTGACGGCCGGTTACACGGCCGCAGTACTGGCACTGACGGTCTTCCCGATCGTCGTGACCACCGGCAAGTACGCCGACATGCAGCCCTGGACCAGCCAGGTCAACTACGTCCCGATGCTCAGCCCCGACCCCAGCATCGCGGCCAACGTGCTGCTGACGGTCCCCCTCGGCATGCTGCTCCCGCTGATGTCCGCCAAGGCCGGCTCGCTGGCCCGGGTCACCGTCGTCGCGGCGGCAGTCAGCTTGTCGATCGAGCTGACTCAGCTCCTCATGTTCATCATGTGCCACAACGCCCGTTCCGCGGACGTCACCGATCTCATCGTCAACACGCTCGGCGGCATGGTCGGCTACCTCGCCCTTCGCCTGGCGTCCCGTGTCCGGGCGACTGCACGCCTGCTGGACGCACTCGCTCTGCCGGGCTCCGCTACGGCCACTCGGCAGCACGAGGTGCGCGCCGGCGCCCTCCACCCCGTGGACACCACCGTCGCCCGGTCCTGACCTCCCACATCCTCCGGAAAGGCATGCCTTGAAGCACAGGAGACCAGCGACGGCCTTCGCGGACGCCCCGCTCACCGCAGTGGCCCTCGCCACCGCCCTGCTGAGCAGTACCGCCGACGGCACTCCCCGGCTCTCCGGTGCCGTCGGGCACACCGGGAGCACCGACAAAATCGGGACGCTACCGGCCGCCGCCGGCGCGGGGCTGCGGCTGATGGTGTCTGCGCCGCTGCCACCGAGCGCACATGAAGCCGTTGCTCGCCGGTCGCTTGACGGCGAGGTACGAGGACGCCGCCCGGTCCGCTGCTACAGCGAGCCGTCGTCCGCGCCGAGGTGGACGGCTGCCGGGTCGTGCAGGGGCCGCAGTTCGGCAGCGACCACCACGGCAGCCCGATAGCGCCCGAAGCGGCAAGGACCCGGCCTTCCAGGACACAGCCAACCCCGAAGAGGGGAGCAGTGCGTTTGCAAAATAGGCGGCGATGAACGGCTTGCGTGCGCTGCTTCTGCTCCTCCTGGCATGGATAGCGCTCATACAGATCCTCCAGGTTCTAGAACTGCAGGCCGTCGCGGTGCAAGAGGGCGAGCACGCCGCCAGTGACTATCAGGAAGGCGCCGATCTGTCGGACGTCGCGTAATTTGTCCGACCGGCTATTCCTGCGGCACCAGATCACGCCAGTGATCGTCGGCAACCACGCCGCCGGATACAGCGCCCACGCGGCACGCTTCCCGGAATTTCCTCCAAAGTTGGCAAGCGCGATGGCCCCCGAGCCCAGGACGGCTGCCGCGACCCACCACCAGTCGGCGACAGTGGACTTCTGCCGTTTCTGTTCGGCTGTCAACTTTCTCTCCTCGCACGAGTACGGGCCCCGGCTGTGGCGACAGCGGGGGCCAGTGGACTGCCGAGATATCAGCCGTGATGCCGATCTGGCCGTCGATCGTGACTGCGGAGCCGTTCCCGGCCACCTTGGCCGCGATGCCCTCGCTGGACAGCGAGGCAGTCAGAGCGTGAGCCTGGTCGGCATAGTCGCCCGGTCCAGGGCGACTGCTGGTGCCAGGCCCGGCCCTCCGGGCACCCCGATGCCCACACGCGACTCCCGGCGAGCCGCAGTACGGCCCCCGGCGGGGCTCGCCGTGTCACAACACAGCCACAGGCACCGCACAGCGCCCCCGAAAGCCCGCATGATCTTCCTCAGGATCAGCAACCACTGGGGGGAACATGAAAGCCCGTACAGCCGCCTGCACCGTCCTGCTCGCCCTCGTAGCAGCCCTCACCGCCTGCAGTGGCAGCGACGACTCCAAGGCCAACCCTGCCGCCTGTAAGGCTGCCATGGAGAAGCAGTTCAAAGACGCGATGGCCGCCGGTGACAAGGCCAAGTCCGAAGGCCGGCCTGATGCGTGCCAGGGCGTGGACGACAAGACGGTGCGGAAGTACGCCACCGAGATCATGCAGAAGCAGCTCGGCGACGCCGTGGACAAGAACCTCCAGGGCCTGGAGACCGCCCAGCCGTAGGGGGACGGTGCAGTGTTCGGTCCGGTGTTCCCCGCCGCGGCCGACCTGCTCCGCATGGACTGGCACGAGCTCTCCCAGCGCTTGGCTCGAGAGTGGTACCCGCGCAGCCGCAAGGATCAGTCCCAGGTTTTTCCTTCCCCGTCGAACTCACCGTCGCAGCTCGACGAGTTGGACCCCTGAGTTATCTATCAAGCGGGTAACGGGGGTTCGAATCCCGCCGCCGGCGCCACGCCGGTGTCGGCTGGCGGCCCAGGGTGCCTACGGTGCGCCGTCGCCGACCCTGAACTCCGCACACCGACGGCACGGGCCGTCCACCATGGGGGAGTTGAGGCGGGCGGCTTGTGCCGTACTCAATCCGCCCAGGCCACATCGACGACCTCGATACCGTCGAGTTACGCGACGAACCGGCATGACTGGCGGGCCGTCCAGGTGGCCCCGGCGCAGGCCAAGGCGGGCTGTCACCCGATGGGATGGTCGCCGGGGTGACGATGTTCCCCGTCGGGGCGTGGTTGTCGTACGGTCTCGAATGCGTGTCCCGCACGTGGGGGAGCGCGGCGGACCGGTTCGGGGAGAGGACGGCATCGGGGTGGGCACGGATGAGGAGTGGAGCGAGCACGCGGCCTGCCGTGCGGCTGATCCGGACGAGCTGTTCGTCGAGGGCGCTGCGCAGGGCAGGGCGAAGGCCGTCTGTACCGGGTGCGTGGTGCGGACCGAGTGCCTTGCCTATGCCCTCGACAACCGGATCGAGCACGGGGTCTGGGGCGGTATGACGGAGCGGGAGCGGCGTGCCCTGCTGCGGCGCCGGCCGACCGTGGTGTCCTGGCGTACGCTGCTGGAAGCGGCACGCACGGAACACGTCCGACAGGCACGCCGGGGCGACGGTGAGGGCTCGGCCGCGACGGGTTGAATTGTGCTGGCGCTTCGAGCGTCGCGGACGGCCCCCGCCAAGTGGCAGAAGGGCGGTGTGTTCGTCCAGCTCACCGGCGTGCTGCGCAGGCCGTTACGGCAGCAGGAGGGCAAGCGTGCTGAGCCGTCCGCATGCGTGATCGACGCGCAGAGCGTGAAGATCTCCACCAGCGTCCCGGTCGCCGGCCAGGGTACGGACGTGGCGAAGAAGATCGTCGACCGCAAGCGGAGCATCGTCACCGACCCCTATGGACTACTGCTTGCGGTGCTGGTCACGGCCGCGAGCGTGCAGGACTCCGTCGCCGGCACCCACCTGGTCGCCCCCGGCAACTCGCTCCCTTCGCCAGGCTCGCCGCCAGGCAGGCCGATCGGCTCTGGATGGGGCAGTCCCTCAACCTGGACACCCACCAGACGCTGGCTACCTACTCGGACAGGGCATCAGCCCATCCCTGGGCGTGGGGTTGTCCCTCATGCCGCTGGCTCACCCCTACCAGGCAGCGATGGCGGCACGGCCGCCGGCCGCCCTGTCCGACAAGCCACTCACCGCTGTCTTCGGCACCGGTACACCGGCGTTCCAGCGGGCGATGAACGACACACACTAAGACAGCCCGTTGAAGGCCGCGCGGGACTACATCACCACGGTCTCCCGGCTGCGCAGGAACACGCCGGGTGAGGCGCGGGAAGCGGATGCCACCGCCGCGGCCCGGCTCGACCCCACGCTGGGCGACTTCCCAGAGACGGAGCTGGGGCTGGGCGTGCTCCAGGGAGGGAGGCCCGACCGGCGGCGGAACACGCGGATGTGGCCCTTACCTGGCCGACCCCGCTGCCGTACGTGCGGGACATCCTGCTGCCGGTTCTCGGCGGGGGCGAAGGCCTGGGACCTCGCGTGGCGAGCGTCGCACACGTCGTCGTACGACGGCCCGGCCGTGATGTACCTGACCGGCCTGCGTGAGCGATTCACCGCACTCGGCGGCGACCTCACTGAGGCCCCGCCCCCGGCAGACGTTTCCGCGTCACCGCCACAGTCCCCAACACGGCGCGCCGGAGGTGAGCCCCTTACCGCCGACTGACCGATCACCCGTCCGCGTGGTCATCGCCAACGACGAACGCGTCGTACGCGACGGCGTGCGACTGATGGCCGAGACCCAGCCCGACCTCGCCGTCATCGCCACCGCAGCCGGCGACGGTGCCCTCAGCCCCCGGGTCGCCGGGCGGCTCATCCGCAGCTACGCCGCCCACCGTCAGGCCGACCGCATTGACCCCGCTGCCCTCGAACGCCTCGCCACCCTGACCGACCGAGAACGCGAGGTCCTCACCCTCATCGGCGAAGGACTGAGCAAGGCCGAAATCGCCGCCCACCTCGTCGTCTCCGAACACACCGTGAAGAGCCACGTCAGCCGCCTACTCGCCGAGACCGGCTGTCGCGACCGAGCCCAGGCCGCAGTCCTGGCCCGCCGCATCACGAACTGACACGATTCTCAACCGCCGCCAGGCCCGATGGCTCACCTGGTACTGCACACATTCAATGCCGACTCTTCGTCAGTGCTCCTGCACGACCGCCGAGGGGCTGGTCTGCAGGGTGACCGGGCCCTGTCGTCTCCGGCCACGCTGCTGCTGGCTCGCTACGATGCGGTCGGCAGCCAGTGGCTGATCGCACGCAGCACGCACCTGCCCACCGCCGTACGCGGCGACCTCGCACCGCACCTGCATCGGCCGACCCCGAGCACCCCTGGCACGGACAGCGCTTCAGTGCCGACTGGGGAACCCGTGGCGAACTGGAATACCACCCCGTGCGGCCCGACCTGGTGGCTGATTGTGCCGGTGAGTAGCAGCAACAGGTGACGGTGAGTTCCGGGAACGAGTGGGGCTACTCAGCTGCCGGAATGTCGGTGAGTTTCGGCAACACGCTGGATCGTGTTCGGGGCTTTGCTCCCCAGGCGGCTCAGCGCCTGCATGGCCTCGCGCTCCATGCGTGAAAGATCGCTGAGGACGGTGCCTGCCCGTACGAGGTACTGCGCATCGCCTGATTCGCCGGCCTGTGTGATCAGTGCTGCGACTTCCGTCCACAGGGTCGCTGCCTCGCTGTACAACCTGAGACCGGTGCGCAGGTGGCTGCTGTCGAGCTGTTGGGTGCATTCGGCGAGGAAGTCGCGGTAGAGGTTACGGAACAGGGCGCCGCCGGTGCCGGCCTTCTCCATCAAGAGGGCGGCCTGCGGCAGGTCCCGCTGCGGATTGTCGGTGCGTTGGAGCCATGTGCCTACCAGCCTGCCGGCCTTCTGGATGCCTCGGTGGCCGAGGCTGGCGATGGGCGGGTTGAGGAAGGTGTCGGCGCAGGCGGTGATGGCGGGAATGATCTGGCTCCGCGGGGAGGGCCGGTTCCTCGGAGTCGTCAGGGTGAAGGACCGGTGCCTGGCGGTCATCAGGCCGCGCGCGGCCCTGGCCTGGGCGAGGCTGGTGAGGCTGGTGGATACCGCTCCGCCTTGCTGGTCGGTGTCCACCAGGTAGGCGTCGTGGTCGTCGTAGCCGTACATGGCGACGACATGACCGCCGAAGTGCACCTTCGCCCCGAAGTAGTCCAGGTAGTAGCTGTCGGGCTGCAAGCCGACGGGGTGGCCGGCGTCGATGAGGGCCACCACGTTCTCCCATGCCCTGCGGGGCAGTAGTCGGGTCAGTGGAGGAGACGGTGCCGCCTGCCACCGCGGTGGAAGCGCATTGCTCCGTAGGCGAGGTCGGCGAGCAGAACGACGACGCCGATGAGCAGGAGGTAGAAGAGACCGTGGACGGCGACCCCGATGATCCCCAGGACGATCGCCACGATGATGAGGAGCAGGAACAGGCTCATCGGCCCTCCCGGTGACTTGCATGTTTGTCCACCCCGCAACGACATGGGGAGGCATGATCCGGGTTTCCGATTCCTCGGCGGGGAAACTGGTGCACGTCCACGGGAGTGGTGATCGGCGCCCACTTGGTGATCTTGGTTTGAGTTGGGCGTGCGGTCGATGTCGCATGACGTCAGCAGACCGTCTCGGTGCCGTCGGAGCCAGCGTTCTGAGCACCCCCGTATGCATCCGGACGTTGCAGGTCAGACGGTTTGGCTCAGCCCCGACAGGACGGCGCGCCGCAGCAGATGTGGCGTCGGTTCAGCCCGCTGGCGAAGTCGTGCAGCGCTTCCCGGTACGCCTCGATGGCGGCGTAGCCCTGGGTCTCGGCCGCGTCGTGGAGCCACTTGCCGTCACGGGCCGCAGCTGTGCCCGGTGCGGCTCCCGCCGATCAGAACCTGATCCCGTCGGGGCTTTCGCTGCATGGCCTTGCCGTGGACGCAGTCGTGTCCTCGCATGAGCCGTGTGCGCTGAGCGCGAGGCCATGAGTCGATACCCGGGGCCGCTGTTGCGGGAGTGATCGTCCGGGCGTGGGTCCTGGCCCCTCACTTTCCGTGACCTGGTGCCGTACCGCGGCAGACTCGGCCCGTCCGGGTACGTCGCTTGCCAGCCGCGACTCGTTGGACAGGCGTGGCAGCACAGGGACCTGGTGCGGGTTGGCAGTACACCCGGTGGCGGGAGCAGGTGCAGCGTGTCCTGGCATCCAGCGAGCCGGCGTTCATGGGGCGTATGTGACGCCGGGTGTGTAACCCGAATGGCCTATCGCTCTGTCGAACCCGGCGTGCCGTGTTCCCCCGTTCGGCGCAAGCTGGAGGCGGATCCGCTGCCGTTCCCGTGATCACTACTGTGCCCCGGGAGGCGTGATGGTCGTCGTGCTGGGCCTGCTTGTGCCAGTGATGCTCCTGGCTGTGGTGTTTGCACTGAGTCTTTACGAGGATTTCTTGTTCCCTCCGCCACTGGCGCCCCAGACGGAGCCGGAGGTGGTACACCCGGATGCCCCCGGCTCGTGAGTGGGCTTGCCCGGCCACGGCATCCGGCCGGTCGGTTGGACGGCCGCGACGGACGGCCGCGACGGAGGGTCGCGGAGGCGTCGGGGCCAGTGAGCAAGGCCCGGCGCCTTCGGCGTTTCGGTAACGCGTCGCCTTCGACGGTGAGGAGCTGCCCTCCAGCACTGCGCTGAATTGCCCGCGACCACCCTCCTGCTGACCGTTATGAGCGCCGCCCTCGTACTCGCCGAGCCTTCCACGCCGCCGCAGACGGCGACCGCCCGCCAGGAGCTGGTCGCCTTCACCGTCGCCGCATCGCATTCGATGGACGGCTAGGGCGCGGCTAGGGCAGGTCTGGGGAAGCTACCGACGCAATGCGGCTCGTCAGGTGACGGAATGCCGATTGCGGGTCAGCGGTCGGGGTGACCACCTCGTGTCCGACGGTGTGCCCGCCGAGGTGGGTTCCCAGATTGGGAACCTGGCGGGGATCTCCGATCGCTGTGGGTGGTTAGTACCCCAGTCTCCGCCTCAGTGCCGCCTGCGCGTGCCTACCGCCCTCGGGGGCGAGCCGCGGTCCCACTGGTGGCACCAGCCGTGCCCGGACCCGTGGACCGTCACCGGTGTCCCCCGGAAGCATCCGATCGAGTACGGATACTCCCCGTTGAGGTGGTAGTGATACATGACGACCTTCTTGCCGTCCCACATGATCGTGTGCATGTGGCCGTGGCACACATCCAGGTCCTTGTTCCTGACGATCCTTCCGTCCTCGCCGCGCGGCCCGTAGATTCCGAAGCCGTCGATGGCGTACCCCACGAGCGGTGAGTGCCCGGCAGCGCCTTGCTGCGGCCGTCCCGACGCCTTGCCGAAGCCGAAGCAGGTCTGCGAGGGGCCGTGGTAGTGGTACTGGGTCTCGTACGGGTGCCCCCAGCAGCGGTCGAGGGGCAGGGCCGCGTTCGGGTCGACCGGGCGGTCCTCGGCGTCGGTCGCCACCTCGAGGTGGAAGGTGCCGCCTGCCAGAGCCATCCCCGTCGTGAGCTGGTCGATGCACGTGGGCTGCGCCGCGACGGTCGGGTTGCGGGGAACCGTGACGTCGAGGTTCCACGGCTTGATCGGGATCGCGGCGGCGTTGGGGTACCCGGGCGAGGGAATCTCCGCGTAGTACTTGTAGGCGGGAGTGCCCTTCTGGACGGGGAAGCGCCCGGTGGGATGGTCCGGGAGGCCGTTGCCCATGAAGTGTCTCTTGGTTGCCGTCGTCCATACCCGCAGCGCCTGGTGCCAGTGCATGGTCCCCGACACGAAGGGGCGCTTGAGCACGTCGATCACACCGTGCGTGTCGATCCAGGGGCGGTCGGGCCGGGTGAGGGTCCCGCCTTTGCAGGCATAGAGGGTGTCCCGGGCCGGTGACGCGATGGATGTGCCGGTGGGGGGTGTGTGCAGGCGGGTGATCAAGGTGCCGTCTCTGCCCTCTTCCCCGCTTCGCACGTCCATGGCCTCTGCACGTACCGGATGGGGTGCGGCTGCCGCTACGGCTACGGAGACGGCCGGAGCCAATGCCGGACCCAGGAGCGCGCAGGCGGCACCAGCCGCCACGGCAACGGATCTGAGCACGCCGTACACGCCAGACATGGACGCTCCTCAAATCGACGATCCCGGCCCGGCTCCCGCCGCCCGCATCACCTCACCACGCCCGATTACCGGTGCCCCGCCGACACGTACGGGCGGTCGGGTGAGCCCGTGGCCGAAACGGGCCGCGCCTTCGCCCGCCTGATACTCGCCAGCGGATGGAAATTCACCTGGACACCTTCACACCCCAGCACGGGAAGTCCATACGATGCAGATCCTGTTTGCGCAGGTCAGCGAATTCCGTCGGCAGCCCCAGGGGGCTACTTCGTGATCATTTCCTTAGGCCGACCGGCAATAGGCAGCCGCTTCTAGGCGATGGGGGTGGGGTGGATGTACCGCGGGCACGGGTCCAGGTGATCAGGGGTTTTCTACGCTCAGTGATCACGAAAGACGGACGTGCCCGCGGTGCGGTCACGCCTCCTCGAACCCCCTTGGAACCAGTTCGGAGCACTTCTGCCCGCCCGGGGAGAGTTCGTCACGGACGACCCGCTGGGCTGTCATCGGCGCAGGATTGCCGACCGTACGGTCTTCGAGCACATCGTGCTCGCACTGGTCCATGGCTCCGGCTACGAGAGTCGCCCCCACTGACCGTGAAAAGGGCTTCGCGGTCTTCTCCTGGTCCAGGCATGATTCCCACCGTGTATGAAGACAGGGGCCCTCGTGGACAGGGACGGTACGCGCTGACGGAGTCGGAGCGCGGCCACGTCTGGGGCGTCTGTGCCGAGGTGGACGGACTCTTCAGGGAACCCAAGCGCGGGACGTACGAACTGTTCGGTTGGGTTCCGGACGGAGCCGAGGTGCGCGGCTGGGTCGGCAGCCGGGTATGGCTGGTACCTGAAGACAGCACGCTCGACGCGTGGCTGCTGGAGGACGCGGAAAGCCTCGGACAGCATCCGCGAACGGATGCTCTCGTGCTCACCGGCATGGACGACTACATGAGCCCGCCGGAGGGACACCGGGCTCTGGTCCGTCTCCACGACGGGTACCGGTGGCTGGGCTCGTGCCGGGAGTTCGCCCGCGTCCTGCCCGACGAGCAGGCCACGCCCCCGCTCATCCTGCGGGGCCTTGCCCCGGGCGATCGACTGCGGCGGGCGCTGGCGACGGGCACCCGGCGCGCGCTGGACCTGGACGAGGCCTGGCTGGAGATACGGGACGACAACGGCGAACCGCTCACCGAGCGGCTGCTGCGGCCCAGGGTTCGTGCGTGGCGCCCCTCCTCCCACGGGCCGGATCTGATCGACCTGGAACTCGACGAAGAGCTCCACGGACCCGTAGCTGGATATGCCCGTCCCATCTGGGACCGCTGGCTCGCCGGCCTGCCGGAGACCCCCGGCGTCTGGGCTGGCCTGGATACCCGGCAGCGCGAGGCGTGGCTCGAGCTCGTCCGCGAGCGGGGCTGCCGGTTCAAGCACCAGGGCCAACCGGCCGGGCACGTGTACGAGTTGGACGGTCGCCACATCACCGACGAGCCGAGTCTCTTCTTGGCACTCGGCGAGGCCGTCAACGGGCCGGGCGGCTACTTCGGCGGCTGCGTGGACGCCCTCGTGGACTGTCTGCGCGGCAACTTCGGCTACACCGCCCCCGCAACCCTTCTCTGGCGTGACGCCGCGACCGCGCGCGAGCACTTGTCCCACGTCCTGACACCGGAGGGCGAACCGTACGACCTGGTCGTCCTGGTGCTCGAAGTCCTGGTCAAGGGCGGAATGCGCGTCACCTTTACGTGAAATCGGGGTCCGCCGCGCCGGAGCAGTGACTCCGTGAGGCTGATCCTTTGGAGCGGACATCCTGACAGTGGATCTTGATGGTCCAGGGAGGGATGTCCAGGTGGGGCGCAAGTCTCCGTATCTGGAGGAGTTCTGGAAAGTTGCTGTCGCGGTGTATCGGGCCGCGGGTGGTGAGCGCATGTTTGCGGTGGTGGCTGGTGATCTCGGTGTCACGGCCGAGTTGTTGGGGACGTGGGTCTGCAAGGGCGAGTCCCTGGCGGTGCCCGGGGACTGCGACGTTGGTGGGGGTGCTGCCGAGGAGCTGGTCCGGCTGCGGGCCGGGAACGTCCGGCTGCTGAAGGTGGAGAGGGAGTGGCAGTTGGAGTGTGGGCTCCTGCGCGGGGCGGCTGTCTGTTTCGCTCGGGAGGTGAAGTGAGTCTTTGCCGCTGGGGCTTCGTCTCCGGTGATCGCGTCGGCTTCCGCGGCAAGTGGGTCTGTCGGGTGCTGGGTGTCTCCCGCTCTGGTTGCTACCGGCACTTGGCCACCGTTCAGGCCTGTGTCGAACGCCGGGCTGGGGGAGGCGTACGACGGCTGAGTTCCGCGAGGTTCACGCCGAACACCGCGGTGCCTTTGGTGCCCCGTGTGTTGATGCTGAGAGCGGGCGCGAAGATATCACTTACATAGCCGTCGGAGCCTCATGGCTCTGGCTCGCCACGGTGATCGACATCTGCTCGAGGCGGGTCGTGGGCGGGTCGATCGCCGACCGTATGCGCACCAGGCTCGTCACCGACGCGACAGAGATGGGCGTGGCCGCCCGCGGCCGACTCCTATCCCGGCGCCGGGGACTCCAAGGGCACCAGCCGCTGCTCCTGTTCGCTGTGCGTGTTCACCTCCAGGCGGGAATTGCTTCTAGTGCCGCATCAGGGAACGTTTGCCCTGTTGTGATGTGACGCGCCGTCCGGATGCCGTGCCGGGCGGCGTGTCGTTGCCAGGCTGTGCGGGT